>CAZXLD010000030.1:0-55655 GCA_964641965.1 uncultured Saprospiraceae bacterium
TGGTGCCAAAAGACACATTTGCAGGCCAAAGGGTATTATTGAGATGGCTTCTAGTACATGTTCTTTTCCGAAAAGAATAATTAAAAAAGATGCTATGTTAAGCGTCAAGCTAAAACAACCATAGGAAGTCCATATCGATCCATAAGCTGGATGGTTAACTTGACGCAAGTTTAAAATGACCTATCTAAAAATGGAGAAAAACAGCCAAACTTGGTCAGCCCTGACGACAAGTGTCGGGATCAAGGACATTATACCATTTAAAGCAATGCTGTATTTAAGTGACAGGCCGTTTTCAACTTAAAATGGTATCAATTGACAACTAACGACTTGGGCGAAAAACTAAAGCAGTCGGGTAATTACAAACTGGTTTCCAACGGGCTGGTTTACCCCTATTTCTTTTTCACTCTGGAAGCAGCATTGCAAGACGTCCTTATGTATGCCGTGCATAATGCACAGCGTCAAAAAATGCACCTCTGGTCTGCCGACGAAACAGCTAAAGGCATCACCACCAACAGTATTTCGGAAATCACCGAACAACACCTGATCTTCCCCTATCTATTCCAACGCATGATCAAGCATCAATACCTGAGGCTCATGGAAGGTTACTGGGAAGCCTTAAATGCCAAGCGGCATTTCACTCCTAACCCCGACGCCTTGTTTCTGGATAGTTTCTTTGAGGATTCCAATCCATATATATTCCTGATAAACGAAAGGGAATTCAAACGGCTCGATGAAATCGTAATTATTCGGAAATCTAATATACGGATGGCTACGCATCCTGGAAATATTGTCTTTTTGTCTTAATACCCTTCCAACTATGAAGAATCATGTGACACTTCTAATGCTTTTGCCCTTGCTTTGGGCCTGCCAAGCAAATAAAATGCCCACCCGACAAACGGCCAAATCCAAAGAAGGAGTAGTTGCTGCAGCACATCCACTGGCAGCCCAAGCCGGCAGGGATATGCTGAATCAAGGTGGAAATGCAGCAGATGCGGCAATAGCCAGTGCGTTTGCCTTATCGGTAGTAGAACCCAGTATGAGTGGCCTGGGAGGGCGGCTTCAGGCCATTATACAGCTTCCGGATGGCTCCATCCAAGGCATTGACGCCACCACCCAGTCGCCAATAGCTTATGATACAGCCGTATTTAAACCCAAGCGCTATGGTTATACGACGATCGGAATTCCAGGAGTAGTGGCCGGTTTAACCAAATTGCACGAGGAATATGGATCTCTACCGCTGGAGGTAATCATGGCGCCTGCTGTCCGCTATGCTGAAAAAGGATTTGGGTTATTACCTGGAGAAGCCCGGCGACATGCCGCTTTGCAAAAGGAGTTGTCTGAATTTGAAGGAAGCAAAACCTATTTCTTGAGAGCCGATGGCTCGACCTATCCGGCAGGCTCCCTATTAATACAAAAAGATCTGGCCAATACTTTGCGCACCATTGCTGCTGAAGGGCGAAAGGGTTTCTATGAAGGCCCTATTGCAGAACAAATGGCCGCTGATATCCAGGCCAACGGTGGATGTGTCGCCTTGGAAGACCTGAAAAATTATCAGGCTCTTTCTTCCCGTATTGTAAACGGAAGCTATCGTGAATATGACCTGCATGGCTTGTGGCTCCCCTCCTTTGGGGCCATCACCATCGAGATCCTGCACATTTTAGAAAACTTTCCAGTCGACAGATTGAGCGAATCCGACCGGGTCGCACTCATCTACCAGGCTATGCAGTTGGCTTATAACGATCGCAGCATTCAATTAAAAAGTGATACTATAGCAAATACACTCCTGTCTAAAGCCTACGCCAAAACCAAAGCAGATAGTATCCAGTTGGATCGCCCGAATACCAAGCTGGGATTGCTAAATAATCCTCCCGATAGTTGGCAAGCCTCAATGGGGCACACCACCCATTTGACTACAGCCGATGCTTCGGGTATGGTGGTTGCCCTAACCCAGTCATTGGGGCCTTCCATGGGTTCCAAGGTAGCTTCTCCCAAATTGGGATTCCTGTACGCAGTTACGCTTGGGTCTTATCTTAGGATGTACAAGCCCGGGCAACGCGTTAGCTCACATATTTCACCCTTTCTCGTTACTAAAGACGGAAAGCCCTTTCTGGGTTTGGGTGCCGCCGGAGGAAGTCGCATTGTAACAGCTATTGCTCAAGTCGTGAGCCAAGTGATCGATGAACAACTGCCTATCGACCAAGCCCTGGCAGCTTCTCGGATTTACCCAGATCAGGATACCCTCTTGCTGGAAACCCATCCTGGGTTAAAATGGTCAGCAGACGTTATTGCCACCTTGCAAAAGGAAGGCTTCCATCTCAAAAGTATACCGGATCCAGGGCGTTTCGCTCGCGTCCATGCAGTTCAGTTTAATGCCAAAAAACAGAAATGGACAGGTGCAGCCGATCCGGACTGGGAGGGCGCAGTGGGGAAGGAATAATGGGTCAATGCTGTAGTTTGATGCTACGGTAATGCAGGGTTTACATGTAGATTTACTGCGTTTCGCTGCCGCATGTAGTCCTATTGCTACTATGGATGCTGGGTCTTTTCTGAGTAGATCACAAACAGGACTGGGTTGGCAACCAACCTTCCTACTATTGATAACGTCCATATCATATAAGGCAGCATCAAACAGGACATTCATTTTAAGATGGCACTGTGCATTCCATGACTTGAAGATGGAGTCTACTAATTTGTCGGTGCAGGGACAGAGCAACCCGGGTACGGACCACAGATTCTAATAATAAAAATAAACACTCCATCTTCCTGGCGCAAAACGCCAACTTACCATGCATAATACTATTTCTCCCCTCTTGCTTTCTGTTGTTTTTTTTTGCTAACTGGATGCGCTGAGTCCCCTTCTCCCTCCAAGACAGACAATCTCGAACCCGAGCCCACAACTGCGACAGTACCATTGCCTGATTTGCTGCAAAGCAGCCTTGAGGCACATGGCGGCCTGGACCGCTGGGAGTCTATGAAAACCATGGCTTACACGGTAGAAAGAAGAGAAAAACCGGAACGTCACCTTATCGACTTGCAAACCCGAAAAGTGCTGCTTAC
Source organism: uncultured Saprospiraceae bacterium (assembly GCA_964641965.1). Classification (GTDB taxonomy): domain Bacteria; phylum Bacteroidota; class Bacteroidia; order Chitinophagales; family Saprospiraceae; genus JAJDFU01. The sequence goes on from CAZXLD010000030.1 coordinate 3,058, forward strand.
CCATGAGGATTACAAGCTTGGGTTTGACGGGCAGGAAGTTTGGGTTTCACCGAATAAAGCTGCTTTTGGTGATGGATCAGCTCGGTTTTACCACAACTTGCGCTTTTATTTTGTCGCCATGCCCTTTATAGTGTCTGACCCTGGAATCAAGTATGAAGTGCTATCGGAAAAAGAATTGAATGGAAAAAAGTATGACGCGCTCCGGATTACGTACAACGAAGACGTAGGGGATGCCCCCGAAGATGAATACATCTTACACTTCGACCCGGAGACACACCAGATGGAATGGTTGCTGTATACAGTTACCTATTATACCGGACAGCCTGGCGAACGGTACAATGCCCTTCATTACAGTGCCTGGCAGGAGGTCAATGGTTTAATAGTTCCGAAAAAGATGGAAGGATATCGTTTCGAAGACGGCCAGATCGGCGAAAAACGTTACGAACGGTTGGTAGAAGATTTTGAATTGACAACCATCCAGCCTGATCCAGCTCAATTTGAAATACCCAAGGAGGCCGAAATTGATTCTTTGATCACTTTTAACTAACCGACCTTGCGCAAACTTCTCGTTGATGGGATGCCAAAAGTCAATACCATACTTTCAAATGAAAAAGACATTAGACTTTAGATTTTTAGACGATAAAAATTGGTAATCAACTAGATAGGTTATCCACTATCTAATTGTCGAAAGCCTATTTCGAATCGTTGAATTGCTGCCTAATATCCCTTAAGTAATGATCGATAACTGTATTTTTTTAAAAAATAACCAGTTTATTTGGCAAATAAGAACATCTCCTACTCCATTCAACCCATCATCTCAAATCAACTGTACTGGTTAATAATAAATAACAAATAATTTTAAAATAAATTTGATTATTAATATCGTACGGTCCTATGTTGTGGATAATTTGGACGGCATCATACTGCCCGCGCAAGTTTTCCAACTAGTTGGAAATGCAATTTCCACTAGTTCTAATATTTTCCTACTTTACCTTGGTCTTGCTAGAATAGCTACTGTGGCAAAAGGGGATCACGCTCTTTTGCAGAAAGGTAAAGGGTTAGAAAAGAATGTAAGTCTAGCTTTTAGCTTGTCCTGACTATACGATAATACTTGGCCAAATTGGTTTTACAGCCTGGCAGGTATTTCAATACAGCTATCCTGCCCTATCGGGCCGGCTCTCTCCAACAGAAAATTTGCTCTCTTCTTCAGAAGAGGTTTATAAGTGTTATCTAAAACCCATCAATATGGACCTACAACCCATACCTCCTCCCCTGTCCGGGGACCAAGCTCATCTTACAGTTGGAGAAATGATCATTCACTACCTTAAGCTAGAAGGTGTAACTCATGTATTTGGTATTCCAGGTGGAGGATTGATCAACTTCCTGGTCAATCTTAAAAACAATACACACGACATAAACTATGTGATCTGCCGGCAGGAAACAGGCGCTGGCTATATAGCAGATGGATATTACCGGGTGACGGGTAATATGGGAGTCGTAGTAGTGACCACCGGCCCTGGGTCGACAAATGCCTTAACAGGTGTCATGAATGCCCAAGCTGATGGCTCGGCCGTGCTTTTGATCACCGGAGAGATTGACCAGAAATTCGACGGCCTGGGCTATTTGCAGGAAGGCGTGGATGCAGTCCTGGATATCAAGGCCATTTACAATGCGGCAGTCAGTTACAGTATTGCTATGAACGATGGCAATAGTGCACAGGCATTGATGAAACAATTGCTCAGAAACATCCTGGCCTTACCTCGCCAAGCTGCCCATCTAAGCCTTCCCGTAAACGTAACACTCGAACCTCTTCCTTCCGCTGATTTACCCGAATCAACTACACGCTACAGGACCCAGATCGTAGGGGCACCCATGGAGGAAGTAAAAAAGGCTATGGCTGCTTTTTTAGGCTGTCAACGCCCTCTGCTGTTCTTGGGAAATGGCTGCCGCGCCGCACTGAGAGCGGAAGGCACGCATCAAAATCTGTTGCGTTTCGTAGAAACCTACGGTATTCCGGTCATTACAACAGCTGACGGCAAAGGAATTTTCCCCGAAAGCCACGACCTGTCACTTCGGGTATATGGTATGGCTGACTGCATGTGGCCTTACTATTATTTGGCAAACCAAGAACCGGTATATGATGGAATTATGGTCATCGGATCTCAATTGGCAGAGTTGTCTACCAACAAGTGGTCTCCCATATTAAAGCCCGGTGGAGATAATCCGATCTTCATCCAAGTAGATATCAATCAAAAAATAATTGCCCGTGCTTTTGAGGTGACCCAAGGGATTGTTGGAGAAGCAGGAGCTTTCATTAACGATTTGGCCTGTCTTCTACCAGAATTTCCGCCGGAAGAGCCTCTGGTACAGGAACGGAAGGCTTTCATCCATAAGATCAAGACCCAACATTCGCCCTTTATTGATCCTGAGGGGTATCAGTCGAGCGCTACTCCTATTCATCCTGCGGCTATGATGCGCGTATTGCAGGAAACCATGCCCAAGGAAACCAAGATCTTTGTGGATGCGGGTAACTGTGTGGGATGGTCCGTTCATTACCTGACTTTTGATTTGCCCGGAGAGATTTTTACCTCCCTGGCTATGGGACCAATGGGCTTTGCAGTTGGCGCTGTAGTGGGAGGAAAGATTGGCCGACCGGATGCCACCTGTATCGCCTTGACAGGGGACGGCGCATTTATGATGCAGGGTGGAGAGATCTCCACAGCAAAACAAAATAAGGTAGGAGCCATCTGGATTGTCTTTTTCGACAACAACCTAAGTATGGTTAGCCAGGGAATGGAGCATTTTAAGCCCGATCACGACGATCCCGATATCTGGCACCAGTTATACGAACTTGGCAACCCTGATTTAGTAAAATATGCAGAAGGCTTAGGTGCAGATGCCTACGCTGTCAGCAACCCTATAGAAATGGCAAAGATTATGCCCATTGTCTATCAGCGCGCCAATGAGCAGGGTATACCTCAGGTGGTAGTTGCTCATATCGATACCAAACCCATTCCCCCTTATTATAACCCAATTTACAGCAAGAAACCTGAGTCTGATCCAAACGATTAACAGCAAAATTCAAGAAAAAATGATGACGAAAAACTTGCCTGAATACGATGTAGCAGTAATTGGCGGTGGTGCTGCTGGAATTTATTCTGCTTGGAGGATGTTACTTGAGGGCCCTGAATATTCTCCCCAACTCAAGCAATGGATGGAAGCCCGGGGGTATCTAAAAATTGCTGTCTTCGAGGGCAGTAATCGAATCGGTGGACGTGTCCTCTCTGCGAAAGCCCCGGATCTTCCGGATATAGTTTGCGAGATAGGAGGCATGCGGTACGTATCTTCTCAAACGCTGGTTAAGTCACTGGTAGAAAATCGGCTTAAACTACCCAGGCACGAACAAGATGTTACAGAACCGTCCAACCTGGCCTACATCCGTGGAAAACGGCTGCAGCAAAAGCAACTGGATGATCCCTCGGTTTTGCCTTACTCATTTACCGAGGAAGAGCGAGCCTGGCTAGACCAGGGTAATACCGCTGCCAACTTTCTGGGTTATGCTGTTGAAAAGCTATTCCCTCAAATTAAAGCGCAGAACCTGCATGGAGATCAGCTCCGGGAATTCCTCAGGAATCAGGTGGTTGATGGAGAGCCTTTATATCAACACGGCTTCTGGAATCTAATCGCCCCGGTGCTTAGCCATGAAGCTTATCAGATTGCAATTACGACGGTAGGATATGACTGCCTGGGGTATAATGTAAATGCCGTGGATGCGATCTGCGAATATTTCGACTTTACACCAGACGTCAAATACTATCTGTTGAATCATGGATACGACTCCATGCTCTGGACCATCCAGGAAGAATTTCAGCAGGCAGGAGGCGAAGTGCATATTGGTTATTGGTTGGAAAGCTTTGACGAGGCTCACCTGGCGGATGGATCCACTGGGGTAGCCATGCGATTCAAAGATGGATCCTACACCAGCACCAGAGCAATCGTATTGGCTATGCCGAAACGCAGCCTGGAACTCTTGGCCCAAAGAGGCCCCGTGCTAGATCCTGCGAAGGCCCCGCACGTGCGTTATCTAATGAATTCCGTAGAACCGATCCACCTCTACAAGATGTTCATTGCCTATCCTGAACCCTGGTGGGGCAAGGTGGTATCAGGAGCAAACGGACAGCCCGTTGGTCGTTCGCTTACGGATATCCCGATCCGGCAATGCTATTATTGGGGCTACCAAAATGAACCCGATCAAAAGTATGGCATTATCATGGCCTACAATGATGTGATCAGTGCGGACTTCTGGGGCGGATTACGAGATATTCCACTTGGCCCGGGTGATACCAAAACCGTATTCTCGGGCAACACAAAAGCGCAAATGGATATCGAAGCGTCTTTTGGGGATACAAGTACGGCTAACCCATGGGACAAAAGACTATTCCGCAATTGGGCCAAACATACCGCGCCAAAGGGCATGATCGCAGAAATGCACCGACAGTTAAAACTGATGCATGGCGTGCAGGATGCCCCGGAGCCCATTGAAGCCGCTTTCTTCGATTGGGCGGATGATCCATTCGGAGGAGCCGTTCACTTCTGGAATCCAGGCTATGATTCGACCCAAATTTTGCACGATATGATTCAACCAGTTGATACCTTCCCTTGCTATGTTTGCGGAGAGGCTTATTCAACGGGGCAAACATGGGTAGAGGGAGCTTTTCAGACGGCTGAGTTGGTGCTGCGCAGGTTCAATATTCCTCAACCAAAATGGATAAACGAATGAATCGAAAAATTCCCCGCATAATTGGTACAGGATGGAAAGTGCCGGATAAGATTCGACTAAATGATGATCCTATTTTCGAATGGTTACGTGAGCATGTCCCAAATGCAAACCAACTATTCAGTGGCTACGATAAACGCCACGTGTTAAGTGAAGGCGAAGAGCTCATTGACATCATGCTTCCCGCTGCACAGATGGCCCTTTCATCGGCAGGACGAAGTCCGGAAGATATAGATATCCTGATTGGAAGAGGATCGGTAAGCGCTTATTACCAGCCCAACATGCTCTTGCAACTACACCAAAAACTGGGCCTTTCGGAGCGCGTTTGGGTAATCCCGGTAGGCGACGATTACTCCAATTACGGCTCCAGTATCATGCTGGCAGATAGTATGGTTCGAGCCGGGCATGCAGAAAATGTGTTAATCTGTTTAGGTGGAAACTGGACTCGAAATGTAGATTACCATACGCCACAGTCAATTAGTGCTGCCGATGGTGCAGGAGCAGCAGTAGTGGCTATGAGCAACGACCCTTCTCATTGGCACATGGTGGATCAATGTACAGTTACAGATTCATCTTATTACGGCAGCATGTTCACCAATGGAGAGGCCTTAACTGCCGATCCGCCTTTAAAAGGGAAATACCGGTCGTATAGCACGGTCTATTCACCCCATTTTTTCCAAATTACTGAGAAAGGCAAGGTTGGATTCAAGGCTTTTGGAGAGGTAGAAGCGCTCACTTCCGTAACTCGATTGCTGGAGCGAAACTGTCTGACGCCTGCTGATATATCCTTCATGCCGCATCAAACTTCGGCTGTCCTGATCGATTATTGGGTGGATCATTTACATCCTGCCCCAGGTCAGGTTTTATCGAAGCTTAAAGAATTTGCCAATACTACGGTGGCTGCTCATGCGCTCAATTTTGCCTGGTTTGACGAGCACGGGCCCATCGAAAAGGATTTTATCGTTATGCTTGCCCTTGGTCCGGGGATGCACGCAAATGCTATGATGGTCCGAAGGAACGATTAAAAGAATGGGCAGGGTAACGCCTGCTCTTCTTCCTCTTTTAGCTCCTTTTCAAGGTAAATTCCTCTAATAAATAATCCACTTTTGCATGGGCACCCCATTTCCGATAAGCTTCAATGGCAAGGCCAAGAACCTCCTGAAAATCTTCCCCGTGAGATCGTTTGAGCCTAGCTAAATGTTCGTATGCGAGACCCTGATCTTGGATAAATCCACCCTTTCCGGCTTTTTCGGCTGCTTGTCGGAAAAGTCCCTCTGCTTCTTGCTTTGATCCTTCAATACCTTGAGCAATAGCCTGGGCCAGCAGGGTCTTATGCTCACAATTGGATGGGCCTAATACCGCATAAGCAGTTAGGCGTTTTATTCCTTCCTGGCCTGCTTTTGCATAACGATCTGCCTTTTCTCCTTCCGAAGCAGCAGCATGGTACAGAGCAGCCATGGTAAAATATTGCTCTAGTTCAATATGCCCAGGCTGACTGGCAAAAGCTGGGAGCAAGGGTAAGGCCTGATCCCCCCATTGCACAGCTTCCGCCCAATTTCCAAAATGAAAGTTCAATTTCAATTTGGAGATCAGATAGTAAGCAATCTGGTTATAGAGGTCTGTGTTGCATATGCTTGCGATATCCTGTTCTTCATCATATTTTTCATCGGTCAGAGAAGTATATTGTTGGGTCTTACCTTGAAACGCCTTAGCCACCTGTTCTTCATGAATTAGGTGGAAGGAAGCATTGATCACCAGATTTTCGTTTTTGGAGAAATGGGCCGCCGCGGTATCGACCACTTCCTGCAGGGGATAGCCTGAACTACTTTTCAGGATTAAATGAAGGGAGAGATTAAAGCAACCATAGACGATATCTCCAGAAGCGAAGCCTGCTTCGGCCCCTTTTTGGGCAAAGGGGATTAGATCGCGCAAAGGATCCAGCCAAAGGGCAATAAACCAGCAATGGATAAAGGCTACCCTGGCAAATCGATTAGAGCCTTTCTTTTTATCCACTTCAAGGGCTAGGTTACTCCACGCATATGCTCCTCGACTATCTTGCGTAAGTGCTTTATGGATAATTGCATACATAGAATACACTTCAGCGGCATCCGCCCCATTGCCTTGTTCGAGGGTAAGGGACATACATACAAGCGCCATTAAAGCAAAAAGCTCTGCCTGCTGACTCTGATGTGCGTAGGGTGTTAGTTCCAGGATGAGGTGGATTAGTTTTTCTGTATTCTTATCCTCCAGCGGTTTGTGATTGATCAGGCTCTCAATGCTTTTATCCGCCATAAATTCACCAATAAATCCCATCAGCTCCTGAATCTTTTGGCCAATACGCTCAGGGTCCCGCTCAAAGTCATAGCCCAGTAAGCGAACCCCCTCCAGCCCTACATCCAATGCCTGCTTGACAAAGCCAAGGCGAAATAATCGGATAGCTTCTTTTTCCTGGTATTCTACGGCATTTACCAACTCACCGGCCTCCAACCAATGGTAGGCCAGGCGCACATAAAAAGGCTGTAGATTCGCTTGAAAGCTTTGTTCGTACCAGGAAGCACATTCCCGATGAAGATGCCGTCTTTGTTCGGCCAAGGTCATCTCATAAGCAACCTCCGCTATAGTAGCATTATCGAAAAAATAGCCCTCCAGATTATCCACCACCTGATCATTGATGAAGCCCGATTGCTTCGCTTTTGTTAAAAAGGAAGGAACGGCTTCTCGTTCGATTGCAATGGGATAGATCTGTCGAACAACCTTTTGAGGAAAACGAATACCCACTACACTCCCTACCTTCAGAGAAAGACGCGAACCGGGCTCAAGGCGATCAATCCGCCTTCGAAGGGCACCCCGCACCGTCTCCGGCATAGAAGACTCGTCAATATGTGCATTTGGTTTAAGTTCACAATGATCGTGCTCAATCTTTAACAGATCCTGATCTTCCAGCGAACTAACCAACTCAATACAGAAAAAGGGATTGCCTTTGGTAATTTTGTGTACCAGTTCCGATACCTCGGGAGCTACTGTTGAGACTCCCAGGTGGGCGGCAATCAAGCGTTCCTGATCAGCTATCGTCAGGCTATCTAGGATAATATTTTGATGGATTTGGATACGGAGAGGTTCCGGGATTGGGCTGTTTTCTGTTTTTTGTAATCCCAATACAATCAATAATCCATCCAGGCGCTCTAACCCGGCTTCAATAAGCTGCCAGCCGTTCTCTTCCAACCATTGGGCATCGTCCATCAAGACAACCAGGCTTTGTTGGGCTCCGAAATTCTCCAAAATTTCCAATAGAAAAGCTTGGGTAGCGGCCGCTCGCTGACTACCGGTTAGCTTGTTTATGGCTGGACTGTCAGGAAAGTTGGTTTGCAGTACCACATTTAGCAACGCAGCACGATCTCGATAAGCTTCAGGAAGGCTTTCCAAGATCCGATCTTGGTCCCTGGCAGGTTCAAATTGGTCTACCTCCAAGAGGCTTGCAAATAGGGAAGCCCAGATATGGTAAGGCGTATTGCGCAGGATGAAATCTCCATTGGCCTTTAAGACGCGAGCACTTTCCATGGGGATCTTATCCGCGAAGTCTTCCAAGAATTTCGTCTTACCCATACCACTATCTGCCTCTACAGCAACAAGGGTAGAAGCTCCTCCCTGCGCCCGGTAAAGGGCCCGCCTCAGGCTTGCCGATTCCCGTTCACGGCCAATCAGTATTTCCGACTTGGATTTAAGGTTTTCCTGTGTTGGAAGTGCGATGGGAGTATACACTGGAAGCGGTTCTGGCTGACCCTTTATGTCTTTCAGTACTGGTTCTGTGAATTCAATTTTCTTTCGTGCAGCCCGGAAAGTAGCCTGGTCACAAAAAATGGAATTCATTTGGATGCCTGCCAAGCGTGCGCTCAGATTCACCACATCTCCAATTACGGTATACTGACGGAGTGTATCGTTACCAATAAATCCGCAAAAGGCCTTGCCTGTTGCCACCCCAATCCCATTTTCGAAACCTGCCTTCATTAACGCCTGGTTTAACTCAAAAGCCAGGCTGACACAACGCTTCGGATTATCGACATGTGCTGACAGGGATGGTCCAAAACTGATGAAAATATTGGATTCTTTGTCATCCATCCAGATTTGGTTGAGGAGCCCTCCGTACTTGAGTACTAGGGGGGTCGTTAGCTCGCTCAGTGCTCGAAGTCGGTCCAGGTTCTCTGAAGCATCCTCCCCGATATTTGGCAACCGGACAAATAGTATGTTTACCGGACGTATCTCCGAAATCCACTGAAGTCGTTCGAGGCTAATGGGGAAGCTTATTGTACGAGGCGCAAAGGATTTAAGTTCCTGAATAATTGCCTTGGACAGTTCCAGCTTGGGCAAGGCTGGAATACTGGACGGTGCCGGAGGAGCTTCTACAATAGAAGCACCATTAGCAACAGGCGTACTATTCCATTCTTTTGGTAAAAGGGTAAGTGCTGCTGCTGAAATCAGGATTTGGTTAGGGGCCCTGTTTTGGGTCACCTGGGCCAGATCAATAAAGGCATTGCCCGCAAAGCTGAGCAATTTATGCCCATGGATCCCTGCCAACTCCCCCATTTGCCAAGGACCATAAGCAACAACCAAGTGAACATTTAATAATTCGTCTTGATCGTCAGTAGTTGTTCTCGTGTCCAGAATATTTTGTGCACACGCGACTGCTAGATGGACTTTTTCTGTCCCTTGCCCTGCTGCTCCTGTCCAGGCACACATCAGGCCATCTCCTACGAAGAACAGGGGTTGTCCCCCGTGTGCAGTGACCACTTCCAAAAGGAAGTCGTAATGCTGTTTCAGGATTCCCGTTATTTTTTCTACCCCGCTGAGCGGATTCTTCATTAGTCGATTGCACAAGGGAGAAAAATGGAAGATATCGATCCAAAGCAGGGCTGCATTGTCTTCCTCAATGGCTTGACCACTGGTCCAATTGGGGTTTTGAGCTAACTGCTTTTTGAATAGGTAAGGAACAAAGCTTGTTTCGAGTCGATTCGGTGCAGAAACAGCGGGTTCGGTGCCGGCCATATTTGTCAAATTTTAGGGAAAAGGGTACGGTAATGCGGCTATGGCATAAATTCGAAAAAGTGGTATCGGGGAGATTAACTCTCAATATAGGAAGTTGGCTATATACCTGCTTGATAAAGGAGGGGAAGAAACCCAACTTAGATCTTATTCGGGGGCATAATTGTTCGACCATATCCTATTCCTATCGACTTTTACGAATTTGTTCCAAACTCCGACGGCAAGAATGAACATTGTATTTCCATTTCAGTATGGCAGATTGGATTAGGCAGAATGGACTATTTTGCTCCAAATTTTTTGAGCTTGTTGTAAGTTCGTAAATCATGACAAGATTTGTCCATTTTTTGGTTAAACAAGACACGGATTCGGGATCGTAGCAGCGCCACGAAGCCCGGTTCTGCAACGCAGTATAACCGAAAAAGTGGCCATTTGGCCACAGCGTATAAATTTGAAACAGGCCCCTAATCCATGGACCATCCATTAGGTAGATGAGCAAGCAAAGAATTGTTATTACCGCAAATAAAACAAGAGCCCAGTATTGGAGGGATCTCTGGCAATACAGAGAATTGTTTTATTTCTTGGCTTGGAGAGATTTTTTGGTCCGATATAAACAGACGGTTATCGGGGTGATTTGGTCCATATTCCGTCCCTTTGTTACCTTATTGGTATTAACTGTAGTATTCGGTGAATTAGCCAATTTAGATACCGGCGAGGTGCCTTATCCCATATTGGTTTTTGCAGGACTACTACCTTGGCAATTCTTCTCCAATGCCTTATCGGGTTGCAGTGAAAGCTTGGTATCCAATTCCAATTTAGTATCTGAGATTTACTTTCCAAGGCTGATCATACCCGCAAGTTCTATCCTGGTCAGCTTTATTGATTTCCTGATTTCTTTTTTGATTTTACTAGGGCTCATGGCCTGGTTTAATTATCCCCCCAGTTGGCGGTTCCTAACTCTTCCATTATTTATCGGAATTGCAATAATAGTTTCATTTGGAGGAGGTTTATGGATGGCGGCTTTAAATGTAAAGTATAGAGATTTTGGCTATATAGTACCCTACATTGTTCAATTTGGATTGTATATCTCTCCGGTAGGCTTTAGCAGCGATATTGTTCCAGATGAATGGCGTCTGGTTTATTCACTTAATCCTATGGTAGGCGTCATAGATGGTTTCAGGTGGGCTATTTTAGGAAAGGGGCTTCCGTTTTATTGGCCAGGGTTTAGCCTTTCCATGGTATTTATTTTTGCTTTATTCAGTAGTGGAATCTGGTATTTTAGAAAAACAGAGCGCACTTTTGCAGATTTTATTTAATCTTTTCTAAGAGTATGTTATCACACCAATTTAAATTATTTATTTGGCAAAATTTATGAAATGCATAACCCAATACTTAAAGTTAATAATCTGGGCAAAAAGTATACCATTAGTCATAAAAGTACTGGAAATTCATTTTATGAGGGTTACCCTTCACTCCAGGAGCAAATCACCAACAGTGTTCGCTGGGTAAAACACAAAACAGCATCCTACCAAGGCAGGAAAAGATCTTCCATTCCATCCTCTGAGGAGTTTTGGGCATTGAAAGACGTATCCTTCGAAGTGGCGGAAGGAGAACGCGTGGGCATCATCGGATGGAATGGAGCTGGCAAATCAACCTTACTAAAATTATTAAGCCGAATTACGGAGCCGACCACTGGGGAAATCATCTTGGATGGGAAGGTTGCCAGCTTGCTGGAAATAGGAACTGGATTTCATCCGGAGTTGACAGGAAGAGAAAATATTTATCTAAATGGTGCAATTCTGGGAATGACAAGAGGCGAAATCAAAAGAAAGTTTGATGAAATTGTAGCCTTCTCTGGTGTAGAACAATTCTTGGACACTCCCGTAAAGCGTTATTCCTCAGGAATGTATGTCCGGCTAGCTTTTGCTGTAGCAGCGCATTTAGAACCAGATATCCTAATTGTAGATGAAGTTCTGGCCGTTGGAGATATCCAGTTTCAGAAGAAATGCTTGGGGAAAATGGAAGAGATTTCTGAAAAAGAAGGGAGAACTATTTTGTTTGTAAGCCACAATATGGATACGGTTCAAAAACTGTGTTCAAGGTGTATTTTATTAGAAAAAGGGCAAATAGTTTTAGATGGCAGTATAACCAGTGCAATCAGGCACTATCTATCTGTAAGTCTTAATAACGCAATCCCCAACCAATGGATAGACCTGGCCAAAACTAAGCGACAGGGAACCGGGGAAGTATGGTTTAACCGCATAAAATACAGTAGCCTAAATCCTACTATTTCTTACGTCCCCTATGCAGATGGACCCCTTGAATTTTTATTAGAAATCGAGTCAACAATCAGTATTTCAATTGAAAGCCTTGCAGTGGCTATTCAAAGTCAAGAAGGTAATTTGTTGGTCAATGCTGATATCCTTGAGTTTGCCCAGGTAATTAAACTGGAAATTGGCACCAATTTAATTCGCCTTAAAATGAAAAAGCTCTCCCTCAAGGCTGGTACCTACGTAATAAGTTTATGGGTTGACAGAACAGGGAAAGGGGCTATGGAGGAAAAGGCGCTGGATTACGTTGAATCTGCGTTTGAAATTGAGGTTATTGACAATAACCCTAATGCTGTAGTGGACGAAGTTCAAGGGTATGTTACTTGTCAGTTTGACATCTCAAAAGTAAATTGACTTTCTAAATCAAAATGTAAACCGTTATTAAAAGCTAAGCAGGGTAGTACAAATGGGGTCACCTTTCCTTTTTCAATTTAGCATTATCATCACGGCTTTCCATGATCAGGAAACGATCCAGAGATGTTTGCTCGCTCTTGAAAGGTTGAATTTTGAATATGCCTTTGAAGTCCTTGTATTGACCATACCTTCTATTACATTGACAAATAACAATTTTACCGATTCAGAACGTTCATTCCCACTAAGATTAATCAATTGCGCCGAAAAAAATTTCTCCACCGCCCGCAATCGGGGCGTGAAACAAGCAACCGGCAAGTATTTATTATTCCTTGATGGGAATATGGAGGCAGATTCTCAATTATTGTTGGAGCATAATCGGTCATTTCAAAAGGGTGCAGAAGTTGTTCTAGGCCAAATACACACCGAAAGTACCGCTAATGTACCCTGTACTGAAAACGAAAAATGGGCCCTTGCCAAAAAGAAAGGTCTGCCAACATCAGAGGTTGATTTTAAATTTTATGATATCCGGATAAATCATCTTGCTATAAAAAGAATCACCTTCAATCAAATTGGAGGATTTGAATCAACACTATCAGAAAATGGAAATTCAGATTACGATAGTTTTGATTTTGGAATTCGACTGCTGAACTCAAATGTGAAAATTCATTTCAATCCTAATGCAATAACGCTGAATAGACCCCCAATCGACCCTAGCCGATATTTGAACCTATGCCGCCAATCGGGAAGAGCTGCCATTGCATTGGCGCGAAAGTATCCGGATCTTTTGCCGGAGATAGTAGCCCTACACCCTAAGGAATCGCTAGTAGAACGGCTAATCTGGCGTTGGATTCGAGTACCTCTAAAAAAATTGATTCTCTATTCCTTTAAAAATCAACCTACTAAAAGTCCAAAAGCCTATTCTTGGCTTCCAAAATTGGCGGTTTTGGAATTTCATAAAGGCATGCGTGAAAAAGGGGGCATTCCCAAAGTAAGGCCACTGAGAATACTTTGCTATCATGCTGTTGCGGATTTAAAAGAAGATGAATTACTTAGTGAATATGGTACTCCGCCCCGTCAATTACGCCAACAAATAGAGACCTTGTCGAAATATGGCTTCAACTTTATCAGTACCCGGGAGTTTTTGTACTTTTTCGAAGGAAAAGGAGGACTACCGCGGAAGCCCGTTCTATTAACCTTTGATGACGGCTATCGAGACCTGTTGACGGATGCACTTCCCATTTTGGAGGAAAAACAAATTCCCGGCATAGTCTTTGTAGTAAGCAGGCTATTTGGTGATCTAAATAGATGGGATGCTGCCTTAGGGGCAAAGGAATTGAGGCTTCTCACGAAAGAAGAAATTAAGGAGTTAAATACTAGAGGTATTACTATCGGTGCCCATTCTCAGACGCATCCAGATCTGACTAGTCTCCCAATTGAGAAGATGACTAAAGAAGTTACTGGATCCATTAATGATTTAAAGTCGTTAGGTTTTCTTTCTCCTTTGTTATTTGCTTATCCATATGGTTTGTATAATCAAAGGGTAATTCATACCATCCGCCAATGCAATGTAGCAGCAGGCTTTACTGTAATTCCCGGCATGGTACTTCCGAAAGAAAATCGCTATGAAATTCCGAGGATTGAAATCTTTCGGCAGGATGCTATAGGGCGGTTCCTGTTAAAAGTTTGGTTGGCAGGAAGTATAAAGAAGTACCTGAATTTTCATTTTCATCAAATTCGTAAAATAGCAAAACCGATACATCCACATTGAATGCGATAAACTTTACCGTTTCACACCATTTACAAATGAAAATGACGCATTTAAACGGCTCCTTTTTCGTCTACTCTACGTTAACCCGGAAAATTCATCGAATTTTCCGCCCAAATGGCTGACGAATTGCAAAGTTTTGCAATTGTCAGGGCTATCAAGTCCTGACAAGGTCTCTTCGTCAGGGTTAATCCTGATATAAGTGGTTGGAAATGAGCCTATTTTCAGCCACTTATCGTCACGATTCACGGAAATCCGTGAATCATTCGGATTAAAAAGCCTCGCCCTAGCTTAGGCTATGCCTGCGTTTTTTGGCCTTGATTAGCCGAAAAGTAAGCTTGTTTTAATTTGCGACCTTCTCAATTTAAATCGGTTTTTATACTGACGCAAGTTTAAAATGACCTATTTAAAAATGGAGAAAATAGCCAAACTTGGTCAGTATAATACCATTTCAAGAAATGCGGTATTTAAGTGACAGCCCGTTTTCAACTTAAAATGGTATTAAGCGGCAAGAACACTGGTGCCTATTTAAACTTGAAGGACTACCGGTCTAATAAAGAAGCGCTTATCAGGTGTTCATTTTGATTCGATTAAATAAAGTAATTTCAGGAAGAATAGATTTTCTTAAATACAATACCTTATTCGTATGGCTTCACTAACTTCAATTGCCTCCGAATTCAAAAAACGGTTAACCCTCGCCATTAATGGATCATTTTTAGGAGGCTCATACGCCCCTCTTCCAGGTGGCAAGGAATTACTAGATAGAGAATACAAGGAGGGAATTTGGGATTACCTGGCTGACATCGAAGAACTATCCAGGTTCAGTGTCATTAACGGTTATTGTAATCATTTCAAGAAGAATTATACCGTACTCGAAATTGGCTGTGGCGAAGGATTGCTCAAGGAGCGGCTATGCCCTTCTAATTATGAATACTTTTTAGGGATAGATATTTCGTCTGAACCGGTAGAGCGAGCAAAACTCAAAGAAGATGCAAAAAGCTTTTTTGCTTGTGCAGATGCCACCAAATTTGTCCCGGATAGAAAATTTGATCTAATTATATTCAATGAGTGCTTGCTATATATCGCTGAGCCAGCAGCCCTAATGAAGAGATACGAGGCCTATCTTGATGCAGACGGCTACTTTATCGTAAGCATGTACAAAGATCAATACTCTATCAAAATTTGGCGGATCATAGATGCTGCTTACAAGACGATCACCGCCACCAGGATAAAGAATCAAAAAGGGCTCGAATGGAAAATTAAAGTAATTGATCCCTCATTAAAAAAGTAGACAATTGCCTTCAAATTTTTCAAGTTATCGTTTCAGTGTTGTCATCCCTACTTACCAGCGAAAGGATTTGTTACTTACCACCTTGGAGTCTTTGGCCAAACAGGACTATGAGCGCCCTTTCGAGGTAATTTGTGTCATTGATGGGTCTACCGATGGGACAAGCCAGACCTTGTATTCCAAAAAGTTCCCCTTTAAGCTGATGGTACTCGAGCAGGAAAACCAAGGCGCCGGCACCGCCAGAAACAATGGAGCCCAAAAGGCGGATGGCGAAATATTGGTATTTCTAGATGATGATATGGAAGCCTGTCCCGAATTCTTGACTGAACTAGATCAAAGCTTTAGTCATCCGGAATTTACGGTGGTCACCGGTGATATTTTGCTCGACCCAAAATCGCCTAAAAACCCTTTAACCAGTTTTCTAGACACTTACAGCAAGGAACGTATTGCCCGATTGAAAAATGGACAGGAAATAAACGAAGTTGATATATGGTCTGGCCAATTAGCCATTCGGAAACATATTTTTTTTAAATATGGGGGATTTGATGGCGAGTTTAATATTGATGGGCAGTACGGGAATGAAGATATGGAACTGGGACTACGACTCATCAGAGGCGGAGAAAAAATAGCATACAATTCGGAGGTAAAAAGTTATCAATACTACGAGCCCGAGGTTAAACAACATTTGAGAAGGGGGAGGGATCAAGCCTACACAGACCTGTTGTATGTAAGAAAGTATCCCCTCCAGAGATTCAGGTATTTACTAAGCAGAGATAAATCAAAGCTTCACTTTCTTATTAAGTTAATAGCGGGGATTCCATTGTTGTCGGGCCTTATTTCCTTTTTACTTTTCATCCTCTTAAAACTCTTTTTCTGGTTAAACGTTTGGACTGGTCCAATAAAAAGACTCCCCTTCGGTTCGTACTTAATTGAATATGAAAAAGGTATAAAAACTGCACTTAAAGAGTTGAATTATCAGCCTATCAAGGTATTGGTTTACAATTCTTTTGCATCCTCCTCATCTGCCGACATCCCAATCATTAGTAAGTACCGAGTAAAACCAAAAGATTTTCTTTGGCATACTCGTCTGTTAAAATCCTTTGGATTTAATATTATTTCTCCAAAAGATTTTATAGCCAATATTTATTCCGGTTTACCCTTACCCAAGAACCCTGTATTAATCACCTTTGATGTCGGCTTTAAAGATATGGCAGATATTCTGCAGGAGCTAAAAGCAGATAAGATTACCGGAGTCATTTTTACCAATAATGAATTAATAGGTGAATTTAAAACCTATGAAAGACTAAAGAAAGCAAGAGAGGCACCTGTCCTGAATGCTTCCGACCTCCAAGCATTCCAGGCTATTGGGTGGAGTATTGGTGTGCAGGACAGTACGCTTCCTTACCCTTATAATGGGTCCGTAAAAGCACTTCAGGAGACGATCGAAAGCGCTGTAGATGAACTAAGTACCCTTGTTTCAGAATCTCCCTCATTTTATACGTATACACATAAAAACAGTATTATCGTTACTGAGGAAACCCTGATTAAGAAAGGCATAAAAGTAGCCTTCACAAAGAAAGCAGGTAAGGTGAAATATACTTCGAACCTATTTCAGCTGCCCCGAATTCATATTAAATACAATGATAGATTAAAATTATTATTGAAGCTTTTACTGAGATAGTAAATACTTAACACAATAGATTTTATTCCGATGTACATCTAAAGTGACCTACAAATTGGACCAGCCTTATTCTCCACCCGATTTTTTTGTAATAATACTGACGCAAGTTTAAAATGACCTATTTAAAAAATGGGAAAACTGCCAAACTTGGTCAGCCCCGACGACAAATGTCGGGATCAAAGACATTATACCATTTAAAGAATTGTTGTCTTTAGAGCACAGGCCACTTTAAACTAAAAATGGTACCCAGATTACGCATTAGAAACAAGCTGAAAATGGGAGACTTGTAAACAAAAATTTAGTTTAATCCATTTTCTATTGCATGATTTGGGATTATTAAATACGCAGAACGAGGAAAACCAGTATAATCCTATTGTTATGGAGCCCGCCGCAGCTAGAAAAAATTGTGGAACCGGTTTGCTAATTGGAGCTTTCTGATTGGATGGCGAGGAAAATAACCCTCTCTCCCAGCGTGAATTGATTTAAAGGCTAACCGACTCATCATTTATTTAGTCCCTATTCCTTTCTTTTTTAATATCTACGACCGATTTGGAGAGGTCTATTGCCAACAGGATCAAGATCTGACTAATTTTTTACATAAATCCTTTCTACCGTTCTCTCTCAGAACCAAGTGCATAGACGGGTGATTCTCCATTTGAATAACCGGCCGAAGGCCATTTTCCTTACACTCTAATTTAACACCCATGATTCGTTCATCTACTCTTCGCGCAGCTGGCTTGCGCTGGATTCTATTTTCTGCCTTATGCTTTAGCTCGGTGGTCAACACGTTTGCTACCCCATTGGATCCTCCGGCTCTTGCCTGTGAAGCAGAAGCCGGGGCATTAAGCCCGCTTGAGGCGGACTGCATTATCGACTCCCTGGAATTGAAGGCCACTTCAGCCATTGATCCCGTTGTCCCAGAAGGTTTTGTGCAAGCTTATGTATTGACAACAGGTTCAGATCTCACCATCATCGGGGTCAATGATGAGCCCCAATTCACCATCACCCAAAAGGGGGACTATCGCATCCATTCTTTAGTGTTCGACCCTCATACGCTGGATTTGGAAATTGTGGAGTTTGGCCAGACTACTGCTCTACAAGTACTGGCTTTGCTGGAACAAGGAGGAGGAGATATCTGCGCTTCCTTGGATATACTAGGGGCGGCCTTTCACATTGCCACCTGCCCTTGCGAAGCCGATGCAGGCACCCTCAAACCAATATCCGAAGAATGTGTTAATGGGCAACGCTTTCTAGTTGCTGAGGAGGACCAGGCTCCTACAGTTCCCGACGGTTTTCAGGTTTTGTACGTACTCACTTCCGGAGATGAGCTCCTTATCCAGGGCGTAAGCGAAACGCCGGAATTTACTGTAGATACCACAGGTCAATTTACCATCCACACCCTCGTTTTTGATCCAGCTACCCTGGATCTTGGCATTGTTGAATTCGGAGTCACCACCGGTTTTGATGTCAATGGCCTGCTGATTCAAGGTGGCGGCGACATTTGTGCTTCCCTGCTTGTTGCCGGGGCAGAGTTTCACGTAGATGAATGCCCTTGCGAAGCCGATGCAGGCACCCTCAAACCAGTATCCGAAGAATGTGTTAATGGGCAACGCTTTCTAGTTGCTGAGGAGGACCAGGCTCCTACAGTTCCCGACGGTTTTCAGGTTTTGTACGTACTCACTTCCGGAGATGAGCTCCTTATCCAGGGCGTAAGCGAAACGCCGGAATTTACTGTAGATACCACAGGTCAATTTACCATCCACACCCTCGTTTTTGATCCAGCTACCCTGGATCTTGGCATTGTTGAATTCGGAGTCACCACCGGTTTTGATGTCAATGGCCTGCTGATTCAAGGTGGCGGCGACATTTGTGCTTCCCTGCTTGTTGCCGGGGCAGAGTTTCACGTAGACGAATGCCCTTGCGTGGCTGAAGCGGGTACGCTAAACGCTGCCGGCATATGCATTGAGGGCAGCTTGGCGCAAATTTTTGCAAGTCCTGCTGGGAATGCCGTTGTACCGCATGATTTTGAATTGATCTATGTGCTGACCTCTGGTGACGAATTGGTTATCGAAGCCGTCAATGAAAAACCGGAATTCATTGTACAGGCAGATAGGCAATATCGGATTCACACGCTGGTTTATGATCCGGAAACCCTGGACTTGAATACGATTGAATTTGGGGTTACTACTGGTTTTGATGTTAATGGCCTGCTGATTCAGGGAGGCGGTGAGATTTGCGGAGCCCTGGATGTAGCCGGAGTACAGTTCAATTTTGGTAGTTGCGATGCCTGCCTGGCAGCTGCGGGTATGCTCGCACCCGATTCCGAAAGCTGCCTGCAAGATTCGGCTCTGCTCACAGCTACGCCCTCCGAAGCGCCGAATATTCCCTCCGGTTTTGAACTGATTTACGTGCTGACCTCTGGTGACGGGCTCGTCATACAAGACGTCAATATCTCGCCTGAATTCACCGTTACCGATACCGGACTGTTCACCATTCACACCCTGGTCTATGACCCTAACACCCTTGACTTGGGTGTAGTTGTGCCAGGTGTAACCACGGGATTTGATGTCAACAATCTATTAATCCAGGGCGGCGGAGAGATCTGTGGTGCTTTATTAATAGAAGGTGCTGTTTATCAGGTAGAACCCTGCTGCCAAACCGAGGCAGGGACACTTGAAGCGGTCACGGACAATTGTCTGGATGGGGCTGCCGAATTGGAGGCCACCGAAGGAATCGCACCGGTTATTCCCGCTGGTTTTGAGTTGATCTACGTACTCACTTCCGGCCCCGAGCTCGTGATTCAGGATGTAAGTAATGTGCCGGTATTCACCGTTACTGATACCGGCTTATTCACCATTCATACCTTGGTTTACGACCCTACAACGCTCGACCTAACGATAGTAGAACCAGGTGTAACTACAGGTTTCGATGTTAACGCGCTACTCTTTCAGGGTGGCGGTAGTATTTGTGGCTCACTACTGGTAGCCGGTGCGCAATTTCACGTGAATCCATGCCCTTGTATCGCTGAACCTGGAACACTCAAAGCCGATTCAGACAACTGTTTAGACGGAATTGCACGACTCGAAGCGGTCGAGGACATACCTCCTGTGGTACCGGATGGATACGATTTGCTGTATGTCCTTACGTCCGGGCCCGAATTGCTCGTACAGGATGTTGACACTTTACCGGCCTTTAGTGTCACAGATACAGGTTTGTTTACCATCCATACGCTGGTATTCAATCCGCTAACTTTTAACTTGAGAACAGTTGAGCCTGGTAATACAACGGGATTTGATGTCAACGCGCTTCTCCTTCAGGGAGGCGGTGAAATCTGTGGTTCATTGCTGGTAGCCGGTGCTCAATTCCAGGTGGATGCATGTCCTTGTAGTGCGGATGCAGGAACGCTCAAACCGGAATCCGATAATTGCCTGGATGGTGAAAGCATTGAACTGATTGCCAGTGAAAACGACCCACCTGTGGTACCCGAAGGGTATGAAAAGCTTTTTGTTTTAACCTCTGGAACTGGCCTGGTCATTGAAGCGGTAAGCAGCGATCCGTTATTCGAAGTGGATTCTGCAGGCTTATTCACCATCCATACACTGGTGTATAACCCCTTGACGCTGGATCTGTCAATTGTTGAATTCGGACTTACTACCGGCTTTGATGTCAATGCGCTTTTACTTCAAGGGGGAGGAACTATTTGCGGAGCGCTCGATATAGCCGGGACTTCCTTTTTTGTAGCCCCATGCAATGATTTACAGTGGGAAAATCCTTTCCCGAATCCGGCGACCAGTGAGCTTACGATCCCGATCCCTGCAGAATTCCAGGGTACAGATTTGCTCATCCGTATGACGGATAATACGGGAAAAATTGTGCTGGAGCAACTAGTAAATATGGCCAATCGGGTGGAAAGGCTTGGCGTCGGGGATTTGGCATCTGGTAAGTTTTACCTGACCATTTTCAAGGCCGACGGTGAATTATCCCTGGCCCGTCCCATTATTAAAATGTAACAGAGCGGCACCAATACTGCGGGTACAGATTTCATCCTCGTAAACCGTAGACCGATTTGCAAATAGAGGCTAAAAAAAAGCAGTCCTCATGTTGAGTGAGGGCTGCTTCTTGTTTGTGGCAGCGAGAACCTGGCCTTTAACAGGTATACCTATATTCAGAAAGGCATTCCAGTTGATTATAGTCTTCAATTTGCGAAACAGTATCCTGAGAAGCCTCAACTTGCTTATGGACATCAAAATTGTAGTGTGCAGGAATCTACCCTGCCTAGAAGGAACGGGCAAAGCCTGAAGTTGCCTATGAGCTACTAGATAGTTTCGAATAGTTGTAACCTATGCGAAGGGAAAGACGCCGAAGCGGTGATTGAGTCCTGAAAAAATAAAAGCCTTGCAAATCAATGACTTACAAGGCTTTTTGTAGACCTACTAGGACTCGAACCTAGAACGACAGAACCAAAATCTGCTGTGTTACCAATTACACCATAGGTCTGTTTGAGGATATAAAGCTGGCGAATATTGAGGCCCTAAAGAGGCATTTTTCCCAGCTGCCCAGCTCTTCCTTCCAAGAGCGGCCACAAAAATAATACTTTCTTATGTTTTAGTAAAGCCGGAAACGGGAAAAAAGTTCCGAAAAGATCAGGTTCCTCTTGTACCAAGTTTTAGCATCAGCACAGGAGCGATATAACTAGTATCCACCATCAGCAGTTACCGCCAAGCCATTCATGGCCGCCCAAGGAGAACCGACCCAGCTATTCTAGTAAAGCCTTGCTAAATCCAGGTAAACAGAAAGCACTAAAGCCATGGAACACTGAAACCCTGAAACCCTCCCCTATTCCACTTACCTTTGTCTAGGATCAAGTCGAATTCTATTCCTAAAACCAAATTACCTGTTCATGCCCAAACCCCTCAAACGCCACCCGGCCCTCTTTCCCCTCTCCCGGCAACACCACCGCATGCTCGTCCTGGCACAGCTCCTCAAAGCCAACGCCCCTGCCTACCGCGGCCTTCCTACCGATCCTGAAGGCAAACGCTCCTATGCCATCCAATGCTTCCAGGATTTCATCCAGGACCATTTCATCCAGGAAGAACAGCAACTGCTTCCGCACATCGAGTTTAAAAACCAGGAACTGTTAGATATCGCCACCACCATGCGCTCCGAGCATGCCGCTTTGATCACTCAGTTTGCCTCCCTCCTAACCAAGGAAGAAGAAAACCTAGAAAATGAACTGGATCGACTCGGACAAGATCTGGAAAGCCACATCCGAAAGGAAGAACGCTCCTGGTTTATGGAAATTCAACGCGCCCTCACTGAAACCGAATTGGAAGCCCTCGATTTTTCTTTTTCTTAATCATGCATGAGGCTTTTCAGCGTTGCTTTTCGGTTCTTTTGGGCGACAAAAGAAAAAAGCTCACTCCTTCGTGGCATAAATCCACGCCGACAAATACTCCATCTGATTCTTCTCCCCTACAAACTGTTTATGCAAATGCGACTTTACAGACGCCAACCGGTCTTCCTCCAACTGCAAATGAGGCTTGACCTGAATGTCTGTCCAACCGAATTCCTCCAACGCCTGCCGGTATTGATGCGGCCGCACCCGATTAGGGGTTGAACGAAAACTCAAGATCCGATACAACCATTTCGGATACCGGTAAATATTATTGGGGTCTTTCTGCCGAATCCAACGAGAATGGGTCTGTAAATCTACCAACCCAATAAATCGAGCGCCAGGAGTAGCCACCTGGCTGGCCATTCGGATAGTCTCTTGGATATTCTCAAAATGCTCAAAAGCGGCATTGCTCAATATCAAATCTACTTTTCTCGTTCCGAGAGCCTTAACAATATTGAAGTCTGGCTGACAAACGTAATTTAACCGATCTCCTGCTCCTTGTTGCGCTTTTTCCAGTTCATCCCAAAGCATCCGGGCGTCCAAATCCTCCACCTTTTGCCAAAGGGTATTCATAAACACCTGGTAAAAATCATCCGGAACATTTTCCACCAAATTAAATACGTCTACCGCATTATATGCTCGAGCGCCTTGTGCAAGCAGGTATAATCCTACACCTAGATCGGAGCCGGGACCTAATTCCAGCACCCGCTTACCCTTCAACACCAGGGAAGGTTCTTCCCCCGTGTAAGTATGCAAATTAGAAATATACCGGTCCACTACGCGAATGTCGTAATCCGCACAAGCCTGCATTTGATCATTTGAAATCGGCTTAGGCGAATAGCCCTTCAATAAAAACCGGGCCTTTGACATTGCTAAAAACAGAATACCAGCTCCGTAAAAGAACCAGTTTCGTAAAGCATTTGTCATGATTCAATTCAGTTTAATTTTACAAATTATCAATAACCATAGAGGTTTTTAGGGAAATAGAATTCCATTCGATATTTCCCTAAATGAGAAATACCTCAATTAGATTCCAAGGTGGTAATTAGATAGCTACTTATAAATAAAGATCAGGCTACCATTCACGTACTCTTGGCAAAACGAAATCCTTAAATGAATTTAAAAACTTCTGTGTTGCCCTACCTGCTTTTGACTAATCCGTAGCATCCTGAATATTTTTTCTGCCTAATGAATCAATCTTTTATAGGGTACCGGTTGGAGGAGACTGAAGCTTCATAAAAGAACCATTCTCTTTTCAACATATTTATGGGAATACTGGTCCCTTTACTCCCCTTCAATCTTTCCAACTACTTAATACTCCAACTTAAACTCTTCTTTTTCAACTACTTCTGTTGGAAGCGGTTCCATACCTAATAATTCCCGGTACAATACATTATATCTTCGAGCCATGCGCTCTTCGGAAAACTCTTTCAATACGTGCGTCCTGGCCCGTTTGGCTTTTTGTCCCATTTCGTCCATGTGATCCTCTGCCCAGAGAAACTTCTCTGCCAGGTCATCTGCATTCTTATCCTGAAAATAGAGGACATGGTCATCTCGAAAAACCTGGGTATTCTCCGGTATATCGCTACAGATCAGAGGCGTTTCACCAGTCGATCCCACCTCCAGCAGCATAATGGATAGCCCTTCATGCTCCGATGGAAATACAAAGATTTTGGCTTTTTCAACCAGTGACATCAAGATGGCTCGATCTGAAACGAAACCGATTTTTTTCACCTGCAAGCCCTCAGACAGCTTCTCGATCTTTTCCCCATAGCCGGATGCATGCGTGTCTTGTCCGGCAATGACAATGTCTCCCTGGTAGCCAATATTTTTCATGGCCTGCAAAAAGGTGTGCAACCCCTTGGTCGACATGATCCGCTTGGCCGCAAAAAAGAGATAATCTCCGCTAACCCCGTGTTGGCGCAACAGGTCTTCAGCTGCGAATGGATCACGATCCGGAAATAACTGAACCCCATTAGGTACATAGTGGACTAATCGCTTGTACTTTTCATAGTAAAACTCAGATAAGGGATTCGAAACCGAAGTCAAGGTAGCTCCCGGTAAAATAAATACACGCTCCATAAACCGAAAATAGAATTTTCCAATCCCATTCCACTTGTCCCGGGTATAAGGTGCTTCATGCGAAGTAGCAATAACCTTCCCTTTCAACCGAAGTAATGGAATAAAAAAGGCAGCGTCAGTCTTGTGTACGTGGATCAGATCAAAGCGCTTAAACAAAAGGATATGCAACGTACAAATGAAAAAGTAAATAAAAACGCCTACCTCTTTACCAGGAATACTGGGAAACTGAATGGTTTTTACGCCCTCTAGATAATCTTCTGCTTCCGGGTCCTTATAGCAATATAAGGTGATGTCAAAATCTTCTTTGACGTAGCGAACAATACTTTCGGCAACCCGGCTCACGCCTCCCTTGGAAGGATAAAACTTGATTCCGAAAAACGCTACTTTTTTCTTAGGCTTCATCGTGTCCATGCGATTTTTAATTGGCAATTTCTCGGTCTTTGGCATACTAGGTTATACATTTTCTGGATATAGGATCGGCTCCGGGGACCTTACTTTTTCGTCCGGTTTCCCTGTTAATCGAATAGAGATCAAATGCGTAAACACATATTGAATAAATAGAAACCAGAAGGGCATCGTAATGAAAAACATTCGCCGATACGCGCTCACCAAAGTACTTCCGCCCAAATACATCAATACAAAAAGCAATAAGAATACCAGTTCAGGCGGTAATTTTCGAAATTGAATAGCTGCAATGCCCAAACTGATGAGGATCAAACTTACCATCAATATATTGATTGGAAACGCATAATAAGACATGAGCGTATTTGGGGCGTGCGTAGATGGAAAAAACAACAACCGACCAAGATTATACACCACATTCTTGGCAAATTTCCCTGGATGCTCCTTGATGTTTTGCTTGGCTTGTTCCTTGAAAGCCTCATCCTGCTCCATCGGAGTCAGTTTCAACAACTCCTCCATAAAGGCCTGATGATTGGGCATAGCCAACAACTGGTCTTTGCTAAACCAGTCGCCGGTCTCCTCCACATACGGAGAACTCATGGTATATAAAGACATACCACCGGCATCCGACCAATAAAACAGCTTCCCGGAAAGCGAATAGGTATAAGCCAGCCAAGGCAGGCAAAATAGCATCGCCAGTGAAAAAATAGCAAGCGATTTACGTGCAGCCACCCGCCAGGCAGGCAACAAAAGTGCGACACCTGATACGACGATTAATCCCAACACTGCGTAACCGAATATCACCTTGGTCAGGGTCAAAAAGGCGATGGCAAATCCAGTTGGGATGACCTTTCCCCATGCGAAAGCCGCTTCCCAGAAATTTCGCAAGAATAGATAACCGATCCAGGCAAACAAAAACCAGGTCAAGCACTCGGTAAGTAAGTTTGGCAAATACCGGTAGATGGGATAGTACAGCGCCAAAGCCAAGGTAAAAAGCAGTACGGTATTTCGGTTCGAAATAGACTTGACCGTCCGGTAATAGAGTACAATCGAAGCGGCCAACAGCAAGGCATTCAAGAGTTTCAACAGCAGTAATGGAGAACCAAAAAGCAGAAAGAAAGCCAGGAACAAGGGATAACCAGGGCCATTCCAAAAACTGACCTCTGGCGGAGGTGGAGAATAATAGCCCTGCAGCAGATTATTGGCAAAACGAAAATAACGCCCTTCGTCACTCACAAATGTATCGGTAGCCAAGGCTACACATATCATCCCGTACAAGAGTAAGAATGGAATGGCCAACAACCACTCCTCTTTACCTTTGACCCAGGCCAAATGGCGATTTTGATCGGTATTCAGGTTCAGCTTCCTAATCATTTTATATTCATCTATGCCAGGATGGACTCCAAAGAGCCACCCTACTTTCTTTTCATTAAAATTTAAACTGCATTGGCCTTAGGCTCCCACGATGGGGCTTTCTCACCTGTAGGTAGTTTTTCCGGAAGTATCCGCTCAAGATACCGGGTACATATGACCGAACGATCAAAATCTTTGATCCTTGCGTATCCGGCTTGCCGATATTCTTCCCGCAGACCTTCATCCTCCAGTACCTGCTGGACGGCTTTCACGAGTAAGCGAGCTTTTCCAACCGGATATAACACACCATAAGGGGCATACTCCAGATTTTCAGTTAACTGAATTCGAAAATCTGTTTCTGGGCTCAGGATTTCCCGCGGCCCTGAAATACAGTCCGTAGAGATAACCGGTGTTCCGGAGGCCAAAGCCTCGATAATTATATTGGGTAATCCCTCGCTTTCACTCCCGAGCACAAAGACATCTGCATGCGCGATCAACGCGAATGGATTTGATTTATAGCCTAAAAAGTGAACTGCTTCTTCCTGCCCTAATTCTTTGGACAGGGCTTTCAGATTCCCTTCTTGATCGCCTTTGCCCAGGATTAAAAGCTCTACCTTGAGATGCGTTTCCCGAAGAATTGCCAACGCCTGGATCAGATCATCCACCCGCTTGTGTTTGCGCAATCGACCGGCAGAGATAAGGTAAAACTTCTCCGGATCAAAAGTAAAGCCATCCGGCTCTTCTTTGGCCAGCTTTTGAATCGTTGCCAGATCATGAGGATTGTGGATCACCTGATGGTCAATTTGGTATTTGGCTAACCCCATTTCCTCCGTTTCTACTTTCCGCATTTGCTCCGAAATGGCTACCACCTGATCAGCTTTGCGGTAATACCAACTTGAAAACCACCGATTAAAAGGGCGAATAAAAAACGGATCGTCTCCAAACATCAAGGGCAAGTGGGAGACGATTTGCGCTTTGTGGCTTCCTCCCATCCACTTAGCCAATATATTGACCATGTTTGACCGGACCAGATGGCTTTGCACCAATTCCACTTTATGCGAACGCACGTACTGCATTAATCGGTAGGCACTAATCAGCACCCATGGAAGTTTCAGGATTGGGTTTGTAATTTTTTCGAATGAGGTCAGGTAAACCACTTCCACACCTTCCGGAATCGGATAGTTATTTTCTTTCTCCAGACAGATGACAACACTTTTCACACCTTTCTCCGTAAAACCAATGGACAGATTAAGTGCTACACGTTCAGCCCCTCCTCCGATCAGGGAGTTTACCAGTACAGCGATCATAATTTATTTTTTATTCGCAGGGTTAGAATCAACAGGGACAGCAGGCCCCGTAGACGAGTTCGTCAATAATAAGGCATGTGTAACTAACTCTCAAAGGTTTAGTAAACCATGGCTGGAAAACAGCCGGGACAGTTCTGAGCCCCTTGGGATTGGAACTACTGTAAAGGAAATTATTAACATTAAACTTCCTCCAAGATCATAAAGACAATATCATTCTTCATGGCCCTTATGAAAGCAAGATAAAGCGAATCCTACAGACTAGGCCCAGGAGGACTCACTTTGCCGGTCTGATTTAAGTATTCTGGCAGCATTCCCCGATCTGCAATTCCAATTGCGATACAGCTTCAAAATTACCAGATAGATTTAGATACCGCTCTTGGAGCGATCAGTGTATATTGACGGTAAATCTCAAGGTAGGTCTGCACCATTTTTTCTAAAGCGAATTCCTCCTCGATCCGTTTCCTTCCCGATAGGCCCATCTCCTGGGCTTGCTCGGGATGATCCAGCAAATACAACAGTTTTTCAGCCATTGCTTCCGCCGCATAAGGGGGTACAATGAACCCGGTCTTGCCATCTTGAACAATTTCGGGTGTTCCGCCTCCGTCTGTGGCCACCACCGGTTTACCCAACATCATATACTCCATGATCGAGTTTGAAATCCCCTCCAAGTGGACCTCCGCATTAGTAGCTAATACTCCAATATCGAATACATTTACGATAGACTCTACGTCGTGCTGTGCTCCGGGAAATAAAATATGGCTCTTGTATTGGGACGGGGTCGATTGACGGAGCGGTTCCAGGTCTTCTCCCCCACCCACCGGAAAAAAGGTGACATCCTTTCGCTGATCTAACACCAGCTGTGCTGCCTTCAGGAAAGTTGCGTAATCTTTGCGATAATTAAAGCCCCCAACCATTCCAATAACCCGTTTGGTCCGGATATCAAATCGAGCTCGAATCTCCTCAGGTGCCTCCAGGTTCCTGGCGCGATCCAGATTTATCCCATTGAGCACAACCCGGCTTTTGGAAGGAGGCGCTCCAAAACTATCCAAACCAGCTTGAGAATTCCCTAGCACTAAATCCGAAAAGGGATACGTGAACTTGGCACGCAAGAGTTTGGATTGGTAGGGAGATTTCCATTTCGGTGCATCGCGGATCAATCCATTGACAAATGGAATTCCCAGTATCCGAACAACGGGAGAAAGGTATACCGAAGCCATATTGCCCCAGCTATGGATCACATCAGGCCGGTGCTTGCGCAGGAAGTTCAAGATCCGAAAAAACATAAACGGATCTTTCTTGACCCAACGTTCCAGGATGATTACCTCATTTGCCAGCTCATAGACTTCGGGATAGGTCATTTCCCCGCCCATAATCAGCACGTCAACCGTAAGGTCTGGCTCATCTTGCAGTCCTCTTAATAGCTCCAGGATCTGGCGTTCGATTCCTCCTTTTCGAAAATCATCGTGTACTATCAGTACTTTCATAGACCTTTCTGTTTAAAGTTGGGTCTGTTTCTCAACAGCCAGTGGATGCAGGGCTTTTTCCTGCTTCTGGTTAGTTGAAAACATGAACTGTTTGATATCCCGCCCAATTTTGTAGTAATCGAAATACATTAATCCCATGGCCCTGCCAGCTGCACCAATGGCCCGGGCCCGACTGGGATAATCAATGGCATATTGCATTTGCGCTGAAAACTGGTCCACATCGTAAGACCCAGCAACCAAAGCGTTTTCCTTATCGATAAATGGATATTGGTTGATCTCTCCAATCGCAGAAGTGATCACAGCGTTTCCGGATGCCAGGTATTCGCCGAGTTTGTGTGGGAAACGCGCTTCATCTTGCAAGGTCGGACGAAGTGGAATGATCAAGGCAGTTGCTTTTTTGTAAAGCCGGGCCACTTCCTCCCTGCTAATGTTCCGATGCAGCCGAACTCGGTCTCTATGCACCATCTGGGCGATCGCTTCGTGGATCCGATCCAGAGCTGCTTGATCTCCACCCCCCAGAATCAAGTCCAGGTATACCGGCTTTTCGAATAGCTTCAACTGGTCAAAGGCTTGCAGGATAAACCCAATCACTTCAAAATAGGAGGGAGAACCGCAATAGACCAACTGGATCTCCTCCCCTTCTTCTATATCGAGGTCAAATTCGTCGAAGTCACAAATGATTGGAGTTTTTAACACCGGAACCTTGGGGGCTCGTTCTCGGCAGAGCTGAAGCAACAGGTCACTAATTGGCATGATTCCGGTCGGAAGCCTGTACCCCAATCGTTCATACATATAATCGTTCAATCTGGTCATGCGGCTTGCTCGCCGAGCTTGAATAGAAGACCCCAATTCAACCGCTGAGAGATACATGGGTACTCCAAACAGCTTTAGCCAAAACCAATACAAGGCCAGTAAACCAAAACTGCGGGTGGATACGATACAAGCATCAAGGTTTTGCTGTCGTTTCCATTTCCGAAGTAACCCGAGTTCATGAATACGACCACTTATCTTTTGCTTGTTGCGCCCCCAAAAGCTCTTAGGGCGATAAATGCTCCCGGAGGTATAACAATAGCGGACCCCCTTTAACTGTCCTTCCGGAGGAAAGTTTACCCGTCGATGGTGGACCCCTTTAAAACTGACTACCGTTACCTTGCAATCATTCTCCACCAACCCCATTGAAACCAGCAACTGGCGCTGAATAGCAGCAAATCCTTCCGGGAAACCATACTCTCCTAGATAAGCAATGTGTGGCGTTTTATTTTCAGTTTGCTTCATCATGTTTAATTATCCTTTAGCCCTATTCGTTTCAACCTTGCAATGGGTCAATGGGGCATTTAACTATTTCAAGTAACAAAACAGAAATCCAAACCGGGAATCCGGTTTACAGGTATGCAGGTCCAACGTTTTTCCTCTCAAATTGAGCTCAACAACCCCTTAAGCAGCCCAGATCCCCCTGGCTTTTTGGGATAAGACCTTTCGAACCTGAATCGGAGAAAGGATTACCAAGGGAATCAGTGAAGCCATCGTACCCACCACCACCCCGATAGCGCCCCATTCAAAATAACGGGCAAAAAGGATGGACAGTGGGATATTCAACAGGCAGGCAAGCAACCACCCAAACATTTGCAGTTTTACCTTCCCCGTTCCATTTATGACCATATTAAACAGATTTACCCAGGTGGTGGTACTGATCGATAATGCGACGGCCAAAGTCAATAGCATGGGTACATGTACTTTCCCCTGCAACCACAATTGAAAAAAGAAGGGGGAAACCACCACCATCAAAAGGCCAATCACTACGGTACCTAACCAGATTCGAGTTAGCTTTTTCAAGTTCCTTTTCATCCAGTTAAAATCCCCTTTTCGAAACGCTTCTACATTGGCCGGCCATAGTTGGTTCGTGAATATGTTAAACAAAGTCACGAAGATAAACAGGTACTTATTCGCAGCTTCGTATTGAGGTACCGCATCCAATGAGGCAAACCGGGCAATAAGGATATTATTGGTCTGGTAAATGATGACCATGGAAATTTTGATCAAAAAGAACTGGAAACCCAACGAAAACAAGTCTTTGAATAAAGACTTATCTACCGTCTTTAAACTCGGTTTATAAGATTTAAACGGGCCATTAAAGTAGAAAATGCCAATAACCAAGGGCACAATTGCAAAAGTGAAGGCCTGTGCTGCCCCAAATAAAAGCAACGACCTTCCAGCAAAGAATAAAAACAGTAAGGCAATCAGAAGAAATAGCAATTTGCCAACCAGCATGAATGAATCCACGATGGCCGATCGCTGCATCGCAAAAAATACCTGATAAATAAGGTTAGCTACAAATCGAATGGCCAGCGCCCCAAACATAAATACAGCCAGCCAGGACATCTCCCTACTCAATGCCGGATCAGCTCCCAACCAATCAGCCCAGGGCAAAAAATAGCTGATGACCATTAACAGGATAGAAACACCGGAAAAAATAGCCGCTACATAGAAATAGGCCGTACTAATATACCCTTTCGCCTTTTCTTCATCCCCGTCTGCCAAGGCTTCACCCAGTTTATTCTTAAGGCCATTCCCAATCCCGACATCCATCTCGATGAACCAGCCTACCAGGGAGCTCATGGTCAAAAAGATGCCGAAATACGTTGCATCCAGATAGCTTAGAGAAATGGTGAACGTAAGAAAGCCGGTAGCAATACCGACTATTTTAAGAATTAAGGCCGCAAAAATATTCTTTTTCGCCTTCACAGAGCGCTCATGCCCCTGTTCAAAATATAACCGAACCCGCTGTATTGCACTCATGAGCCGAAGGAAGTCGATTGGGTTGAAAGATCAGAATCAAGAATAATAGAGGGTTCCTGTTGGTATGAAAATGCAGTTTCCGGCAAGTCGGATGGGTCTTCCTGATAACGGGCCCCCATACCCAGTCCAAAGTAAATGGCGGCAATATAGGCCAGGTACTTATCTATACTAAAGTTGTTCGTTAGGTTGGCAATCGCATACACAATGCCAAACAACAGAGGCACAAAGAAGAAAGGGTGATAAAAAGAAAGCCTACCAAAATAAAGCATGGCCAAGAACACATATAAGGTAAAAGCCAGCCCTGCAGGCACACCGAAAAAGAACAGGGTTTGGAAATATCCGTTGTGTATATCCCCGGTAGAACCAGTGGCTCGTTCCCTATCCTCGGTAATGCGGAGCATCATCCGGTAATAGAGTTCGTTATCGGTGGAATTGAAGCCAAATAAAGGCTTATCTCCTATATTGTTGACCACCATTTTCCAGTAGCCGGCGCGACTGTCGATCCGGTCTGTCGCTCGCTCCTTGTAAAAGCGGGAGTTTACAATCGCTTCCCCCAGCACAATGTATCCAATCAGTGCTATAGCAGCCACTCCCATTACGGAAGCCGCCAATTGCAAGGGGGAACGTTTGAGTTGGCTCAGGAAATAAATGGTAAAGACCGCAGCACAGATCAAGTAGCTCATCCTATGGAAGGTAGTAATGACGCCAAACACAAATAAGCCGATGAGAAGCCAGCGATAGACCGGGCTTTTTACAGTTACCAGCGCCCATATCAACCCTCCAATGATGAAGTAGGAATTGGAATACTCTCGCGTGTAAATCCCGACAGAACGGAAAGAATCTCCAAAAGCATGCCGGGTATCCCCATACCGCATGAAATAAGAATCTACACCCAATTGCAGAAAGCTGACTATACAGGTCGATATGGCTGCAAACAGAATGGCATTCCGGATAACCGAAAAGCTTTCCTTGGATGCTAACTCATGGACAGCCAGGACAAGTATGATAACGACTGAGGCATCACCAGTCCGTTTGAACAGCTCGGTCATACCCAAGTCATTCAGGTAGCTAATGTTGGATAAGGTTTGAAAAATAAATAGGGCGTAAAGGGCAATTTCCCAAGGTGGAAAACTACCTCTCCAGTCCGGATTATTCCACCTTCGCAGACCGGTCCGAAATAACTTTCTAAGCAGAAAAAACGAAAAAACGCCCAACCAGATCCAAGCTGGTCGGCTTTCGAAAAAGCCTAATCCGGGCAAAGCCTTAATGATCAATTCATAATAACTACCGGTAGCCAGCCAAAAGGCGAGCAGGCCTAGTTCCAATTTATTTTCAGCCTTGCTGTTTTGAACCCAGTAATATGAAAGGCCCATTCCCACGAGTAGGAACCCATAGATCAGGTATAGATATATACCTTCCGGGATGACATTTCCACTTGTGAGCATGGAATAACGGTTATTTAGTTTCTGCCTGGCAAGAACAGATCAGGCTAATATTGGTGCTTCGCAATTTCTTAAATCCGAGCTTTCAGAATCTTCAGTTTGCTTTTTGCATGTAATGCGGCCTGCCCTTCCTTATCGTAATAGTAGGCACCATACCCATATTTATGGGATTTCCTGGATACATCGTTAAAGACAACAAAAGGATTTGGAGTAACCCCTTTCTTCTTTAAGCGTTCCAGATCTCGAAGGAACGACAGCTGTGAAAGATTTCTCCGAACCACAAACAAGTGAGTATCAATAGATCTTGCCAAAAGCAAATAATCAGATACCATACCGATGGCAGGAAAATCGAAGATCACGTAGTCGTAAGTATCCTTGAGCTGTGTCATCATCTCTTCAAAGCGAACACTCGTCAACAGTTGCTGAGGATTACCATTCTCGATCTGGGTAGGAATGAAATCCAGATTTTCAAAACCATCTACCTTCTGAATAATATCAGAGATTGACAGCGTGTAGTCTTTTAGATAATCGGACAATCCTTGATTTCCTTCCTTCATTTCATCCTTCAGCAAACTGGGTACCCGCAGGTCGGCGTCAATCAGAAGCACTTTGAGGCCGGAAAGGGAGGCATGGACCGCCAAATTACTGGCACAGAATGTTTTGCCTTCTCCGGGCAAGGTCGAAATCATACCGATGGTATGTCCCCCTGCTTCGGGAATCATGAATTGTAAATTGGCAGCAAGATCCCTGAATGATTCATTGATATCCCATTGCTCAGGATCGTGCGCAAAAAGATAGGATTCACCTTTCTGATGGGGGATACTAGCCACTACCGGAATGCTGGTAAAGGACTCGATCTGGCGTTTGCTGACAATCTCCTCGGTCGAGTTGTCAAACACCAGGACACCAACTAATGGAATCAATATACCAATCAGTCCGGCAACAATCATGATCAAGCTTTTCTTGGGAGCTACCGGGCGGTCTCCTTTGACCATAGGCGGATCGACAACCTTGGTATCCGGAATATTCTCGGCACGAGCAATTTCCGCCTTGGCCAATTCCTGATTCAGATAGTTGTACAAGTTCTCAAACAAGGAACTGCGCCGCTCAAACCGGAGGAGCTGCCTTTCATCACTGGGCATCCGGCTAATGGTTGTTTCCGTGTCTCCGATCAAATTATTGATGCGATTTAACGACACCTCAGTAGAAGCAATATGGTTCTTCAGGCTCTCCCTGATGGAAGCTTTGGTTTTATTGATCTGGTTGCTCAAGATCTCCATATCATAGCTTTTCTCCCCTTTGATCAGGCGATTACGCGCCTGTTCGGAATACAAACGCTTCAGTTCCGAGAGGCTTTCATTGAGCAAAGGATCCTCGATACCGACTACGGAAGGAGCAATGATATTGTCTATCGCAAGGCTACTATCTGACATATAGCTTAGCTGAGAGCGATAGTATTGAATATTGGATTCCAACTGGGATTTTTGAAAGTTTAGCTCCTGGGCTTTGTTTAATGCGTTCAGACCGGTTTGGGAAAGATCTACCGCCCTAGAATTCCGGCGAAAGTATTCCAGGCTCGCCTCTGCCCGCCTTAAAGAATCCGAGACATTGGCCAGCTGTTTGCGAATAAATTGCTCCTTTTTACGAGCGATATCGTCCCTTTCCTGAAGCTTGGAATCAATGTATTCCTGGATAAGCTGATTTAGAAATAAGATCTCTTTCTCCGGTACTGTCCCAACTGTTTCTAGCTCTAACAGGCTACCATCAATGTCGAATTGATTGATCACGATCTTATCCATGAATGAGTTGGCGAGGCCACGGATGTCGTGAATTTTGAAAAATAGCTTTTTATCATCCAGTTGATTTCCCCAAATGCCGGCATCCCCTTTTAATACCCGGATATGGAAAAAATCGGTTTGGATTTCCTGTCCAAAAAAGAAGTCTTGGGAAAACTTAACTGCTCGCTTAACCGGATAACGAATTTGCTGGACCGGATCGCTGAGGCTGAAATCCTTAACATCAATACTCAGGCGAAACTTATCGCCCGGCAGGATTTCAATATAGATTGGGGTATTCAGCATTTGCTTGCTGGAATCCACCAATTCAATCTTAAAAGGAAAGCTTCGATAATACTCTTCTGTTTTCAGCCAATCCTTTGCATGATAGGAAACCTGGAAGTCCAAATCTTCCAACGCTCTTTCTATCATACTGTAAGACTTGATTACGCCAATTTCATTGTACAGGTTTTTCTCCGTCTCGATCAGGCCTACTTCTCCCCCCAGGTAATTGCTTTCTCCCAGTTGCCTGCTCTTGCCTTCGGAATCAATCAGTATGGTAGAGGTTACCTTGTAGGATGAAGGGGTAGTCTTGATCAGAATGAATCCGGCTAACAAACATAAGGCCAGGCTCAGGGCAAACCACCATTTATTGCGATAGACCTGGTTAAAGAGGCCCTTGAAGTTGATTTCAGCGGAAGTGCGGCTGAAAAAGTCTTTGGTAGATTTGTTATCCATCGGGATTACCTGTTTTGAACATTAAGGGGAATGGTTCTTCTAGGACTAATTGATTACAATGCCTGTTATTACCGCCAGCACGGAAACAGTAGACAATACAATACCAAAAGAACGTGCACTTATATCAAATGATTTTGCTTTCTGGGGTTCAATGTAAATTACATCATCTGGTCTTACATAATAGTATTCGGTATTGATAAAATCAGGCTTTTGTAGGTTTAATACCACCGACTTCGTTTTGCCGGTAGTCCCAACTTGCCGAATGAGTTTTACTTTCTTCCGATTACTGAAATCTGTGAAATCACCAGCGAGGCTGATCGCATCCAGAATGGTATTTTTCTCATTGTACAAATACACCAATCCAGGTTTTTCTACTTCGCCAAAAACAGTTACCCGAAGGTTGGCCAATTTTATAGACGTTGATACCTGCTGGATGTAAGGCTTATAGGCTTCGTCTATCTTTTTTTTCAGTTCAGATGTAGTCAGACCAGCCACTTCTAGGCTATCAAGGAGTGGAAGCTGTAACATACCATCCTCCGAAACCAGGTAACTGTTGAAATAGACGGTACTTGGGTCAAAATTGATAAAGGATTGAGCCGGAGAAAACTCTCGAGTTAGAAACTCTTCTGTTTTTCCTTCGAAAGTATTGATCTTAATCATGAGCAGATCCAATGGCCGAATTCGTGGTTCCTGGAAAGCTCCAAGCGGAATTTCCCGCACTACTTCGGCTGACTCCACTTCTTTCATTTTCTTCTCCTTCTCATCCTGGACCACCAATTGGCTCCTGTAGCTCACACAGGATTGAGTCCCTATCCCAAAGAGGGTCACAGCTACTAATAAAATAAATCGGAATTCAGGTTTGTGCATTTTTTGGTGATTTAATTAGCTAGTATTCAGGTTTGGGTTTTTATTCGAGCCATAGGCCTTCCAAAGCGGCCTAACTACTTGGTCCGTTCTTCTTTAGACCTGCAAAGGAAAAAATTCTGTCTGTAAATCTACCTTGATTGAAATAAGTCGACTGTGGATCAGCTTCCCATAAGGCCCTCTTATCTACCGGAATCGATTCCGATGGTCCATATCACGAGAAGATTTCAACCTTTTCCTAAATATGGATCAGGTCATCTTTTACTCTTTTTGGGAAGCATCCAAAAGAAAGAATGGCTTCAACTTTGAGAACCATAAGTCGACTTGGATCTACATTCCGACAATTACATGTCAGGCGAATCCAACTTCATTCAAAATACTGGTAAGTGATAGCTTGAAAGGAAACAACAGGAGATTTGCGCTTGACCTGTAGTTCATTTGCCTTGAACATAGCCTGATTAGGCTGCTGTGCTTGTGCAGCTGTAAAGATAGGCTTTAAGGCCGCGCCAAAGCGGCTTGAAATCCCTTTTTTTGACCTTTTATAATTTTCGGCAGAATCGAAGGGTTTTGTTACCAGAATGTAAACATGGCTTTATCCTTCTCCTACCACCGCCCCATCAGGACGCAAAATGAGAGCCTTTCGTTCAGGACCCGTCGAAATCATGGTGATGGGTACCCCCAGGAAGGATTCTATCTGGTCCAGAAAGATTCGAGCTGCTACCGGCAGTTCATCAAATGCCTTGGATGCCGTGATATTCCCTTCCCATCCTCGGAAGGTTTCGTAAACAGGGTCGAGCTCCACATCACAAATATCGTACGGCAACTGATTGGAGAATCCTTCAGACGTCCGGTACTGGGTAGCTGCTCTGATTTGATCAAAACTGTTCAGCACATCTATTTTGGTAATAACCAATTGAGTCACCCCGTTAACCATTACCGTATATTTCAATTGAGGCAAATCAATCCAGCCACAACGTCTTGGCCGGCCGGTAGTTGCTCCAAATTCCTGTCCTGCTTTTCTAAGTGCTTCCCCTTCTTCTCCCTCCAACTCTGTTGGGAATGGGCCTCCCCCAACCCGCGTACAATAAGCCTTGGTTATGCCAATTACCTCACCAATGCGCCGAGGAGACACTCCTAGACCTGTACAGACCCCCGCAGTTATGGTATTGGATGAGGTTACAAATGGGTAGGTCCCGAAATCAATATCTAACATCGAGCCTTGGGCACCTTCAGCCAACACCCGTTTACCCTGGTCCAAGGCCTGGTTAATATAGTATTCCCCATCTACCTGCTGCAGTGCCTTCAATTTTTCGAGGCTTTCCAACCAAAGCCTTTCTTCTGTTTCCAGGTCAAATTCAACTGGAGGGTAAATATCAAGCAGTCGAAGGTGCTTCTCCTTAAGCTGCTGGTATTGTTGCTCAAAATTAGGCTGGAAAACGTCCCCGACTCGAAGCCCATTCCTACCGGTCTTGTCCATATAGGTGGGACCAATTCCTCGCAAAGTGGAACCAATTTTGGAAGCGCCTTTAGCATTTTCACTTGCCGCATCCAAATATCTATGGGTAGGTAAGATCAAATGAGCCTTGTTGGCAACCAGCAATCGAGATTGATAATCTACCTCCGCTCGATCCAACAATTCCAATTCTTTCTCTAAAGTGATAGGGTCAATGACAACTCCATTTCCGATCACGTTTATCAGATTCTCCCTGAATATCCCGGACGGAATGGTATGTAAAACATATTTCTGACCATCAAACTTGAGCGTATGGCCGGCATTTGGCCCGCCTTGAAATCGAGCCACTATATCATATCGGGTAGCTAAAAAGTCTACGATTTTTCCTTTCCCCTCATCCCCCCATTGCAACCCCAAGATCACATCAATATTCATGCCAATGGACTTTTTTAATCACCGGGCAAATCTACGAAAGTTCTAAGCTAGTACGGCTTGGATTTGGAAATACTACCCAGGCTTATGTAAGCGATTAGAAGAGGAGCATGTATCCAAACTGGATAACAGTTGAATCGACTTGGCAAACAAGAGGTTAGGCCGTTAATCTCCAACCCCTTGCTTGTCGCAGGCACCCGCGCATTGGCCATACAAATTTAGAGAATGATGGGTTACTTGAAATTTGAGCAGGTCGCCCATCATATCCTTGATTTGCTGGACTCTAGGATCACAAAATTCGACCACTTTCCCACAGTCCACGCAAATTAGATGATCGTGCTGTTTATACCCGTAAGACTTCTCGTATTGAGCCAGGTTTTTCCCGAACTGGTGTTTCTTCACCAAGTCACAATTGACCAGCAGTTCCAGGGTATTGTAGACTGTAGCCCTGCTGACCCGGTAGTTCTGGTTTTTCATATGGATATAAAGCGCCTCCGCGTCGAAATGATCATTTCGTTTATAGATCTCCTCCAGAATGGCAAAGCGTTCAGGCGTTTTACGGAAACTATTTTTCTCCAGATGGGAAGCAAAAATGTTCTTTACTTCTTTGATGATATCTTCTACTTTTCTCGATGCAACCATATCTGCACTTCTTCTCTTGGTCAATGTGAGTAATCGGAAACATGGAAATCCGATCATTAATCTATACGAACAACAGATGTAATGTTGTCCAGGTTTTGCAGACTTCGAATAGCCAAGTTCAATTGGTCCGTATTTTGTACCAGAAGACTCACTCTTCCTTCAAAAAAACCTTCCTTCCCTTCCATGGAAAACGAACGCATGTTCAGGCCAAGCGAAGAAGAAATCTGATGCGATACCTTTTCAATTACACCCGGGCCACTGTCGATTCCCGTAATCACCAAATTGGCAACAAATATGGAGTCAGCAGCTGACACCCACTCTGCTTTCATAGCCCTATACCCGTAATTGGCCATCAAGTGATCCGCATTCGGACAAGTTGTCCGATGAATTTTCAATCCGGCACTGGAAGTAAGGTAGGCAAAAATATCGTCTCCTGGCACTGGATTACAGCAAGAAGCCAACTGATAATCAAAGGCCTCTGCCGGCTCACCATTGATCATCAATTTCGGACGAACCAGCGTTTTTTTCCGCAATCGCTTCGGGGCAACCTCTGGTACAACCTCCTCCTTCTCCGGAACATTGGGCGGATTCAACACCAGGCGGCCTTTTTCAGCAGAAAAGTTTTTGAAGATCTCAGGAATGGTTAATTCGTCAGCTGCGATGGCAAAGAATAGATCGCCATGTGCGGTATACCCATAAAATTTGACCAAGGTTTCAATACTTTCCTCATAGTCCACCTTGAGATTTTTCAGTTTGCGCTGCAACGCTTCCTGGCCTACTTCTCCCTTCCTCCTTCGCTCTTCCTTCATGGCAGAGCGAATCTTTGATTTGGCTTTACCCGTCACAACCATTTTGAGCCAATCTTCTGTAGGTCGTTGATTGCTCTTGGTAATAACCTGAACCTGATCTCCATTTTTCAACTCATAACTCAACGGAACCAATCGGTTATTGACCTTCACTGCGGTACAGTGGTAGCCTACATCGGTGTGAATGGCAAATGCAAAATCCAGTGCGGTTGCTCCTTCCGGCAACACCATAAGATCCCCCATGGGGGTGTATACAAATACTTCCTCGTGAAATAGGTTGTTGGCCTTGAAATCACCCAGAAACTCTACGGCATCGCTATTGGGATCCTCCAGGATTTCCCGAACGCTATCCAACCACCGTTCATACACGTTGGGCTGGTTGGAAACGCCTTTGTATTTCCAATGTGCAGCAAAACCGCGCTCGGCGATTTCGTCCATCCGACGACTTCGGATCTGTACTTCCACATAGCGTCCCTTAGGCCCAATCACAGTCGTATGTAAAGATTCGTATCCATTTGCTTTTGGGGTAGTAATCCAGTCTTTTAATCGCTCCGGAATGGGGGTATGCACATCGGTCACAATCGAATACACCTGCCAACAAACCAGTTTCTCCTTTTGAATCGGCACATCCACGATTATTCGGATTGCAAATAGGTCATAGATCTCTTCAAAGGGTACCCCTTTGGAGCGAATCTTGTTCCAAATGGAGTAGATGGATTTGGGTCGACCGAAAATCTTGTACGAAACGCCCATCTCATCCAAATGAACGCTGAGCGGCCGGATAAACTCCTGTATGTATTGTTCTCTTTCTTTTTTGGTTTCCTGGAGTTTACGGGCCACATCCTTGTAGGTATCCGGATCGGTAACCTTCATACAAAGATCCAGGAACTCGGTTCGGATGGAATAAAGCCCCA
Source organism: uncultured Saprospiraceae bacterium (assembly GCA_964641965.1). Classification (GTDB taxonomy): domain Bacteria; phylum Bacteroidota; class Bacteroidia; order Chitinophagales; family Saprospiraceae; genus JAJDFU01. The sequence continues at coordinate 44,172 of CAZXLD010000030.1, forward strand.
AACGATGAGCCAGGGGAGCGTAGATATAACTGGTCTCCGCGGCTATTTTTAACTGCTTATGCCTGGGCATGCTGCCGAGTGTCCGCATATTGTGCAGGCGGTCGGCCATTTTGATTAGGACTACCCGAACATCATCTACGAGCGTGCTCAGTACCTTTTTAAAGTTTTCAGCCTGAGGACTCTCCGCATTGTAGGAACGGTCCAATTTGGTAAGCCCATCCACGATCTTACTGATCCGGGAACCAAATTGTTTATCAATCTCTTCCAAGGTGACGTCTGTATCCTCCACCACATCATGCAATAGGGCTGAAACGATGGCTGTTGGCCCCAACCCAATCTCTTCAGCACAAATCCGGGCAACAGCAATCGGATGCAAAATGTAGGGCTCTCCCGACTTGCGACGCTGTTTGCTGTGGGCCTGGACCGCCAATTCATACGCTTGTCGAATATTACGGCTGTCTTGTTCGTCCATATCGGTGTGGATGGAACGCAACAGCTGCCGATAAGCACTATGGATGAGCTGCTTCTCTTCTTCTTGTATGAGTACTGCTTCTGCCATTCAATTTTTCCTGACCCTTAGATAAAGGAACCAATTATTTAAAGATACTAAGATCAAAACGTTCAGAATCCCGCTTTGGCTGCAATTTTGCTCTTGATTGCGGACTTTTTTGTCATAATTGCAAGGAAGATTATATCTTTGCAACGCTTTTTGAAAAAGGGAACACTCAATGGAGGTCCCTTTCCCTATTTTTAGCATTAATGGAAGCGGGTGTGGCGAAATTGGTAGACGCGCTAGACTTAGGATCTAGTGCCGCGAGGCTTGGGGGTTCGAGTCCCTCCACCCGCACGAAAGGAAGAGCAAGAGGGAGGAGCAATTTAGGCTGACTTTTGACGAATAGAAGGTTGGGTGGTGATGCCTACTTTTCGCAAGGGAATGGAAGCGATCTTTAGGATTTACAAACTTCCTATTTTTACTGGAATTGAGATTAACTTTAAGCCGGCTCTACTATTTCGCTCCTATTGGATACAGTTAAAAAGGCCCTCGAAACTAGGCTTAAGATTCCGACAGCAACTAAAAAAATAGCTCGCAGGGTGGGTTGTCCTTCAAGAAGCCTGCTATTGTCCAACTGGACCTTGCTCCCCTGAATGCCCACTCGCCTATATCCATTTGCTTAAATCTGAATTTTTGGTATGCCCAATATTGTAAGAGAGGACAAGGATGCTTTGAATGCCGTTGTTACGGTTACTTTAGAAAAAAATGATTACGAGCCTTCGTTCAATAGCGAACTGAAGAAATACCAACAGGGCGCTTCTATGAAGGGGTTTCGCAAAGGAAAAACACCCCTGAGCGTAGTCAGGAAAATGTTTGGGAAGAATGTCCTGGCCGAGATCATCAACCGCAGCTTCCAACAAGAACTTGATAATTATATCCGGGACGAAAACATCCAACTCCTGGGGTCGCCCCTCCCATCTGAAGAACAGGATCTTCTGGATTTTGACCTCAAAAACCTGGATGAATATGTTTTAAGTTTTGATCTGGGTCTTGCGCCTGCATTTGAGTTGCAAGGACTAGAGAATGATCCTCCGCTCACCAAGTGGATCCCTTCCATTCCCGATGAAACCATCCGGCAAGAAATTGAATCCTTGCAGTACCGGGCAGGCAAATCCGAACCTACAGAAGAAGCTATAGAAGAAGGGGACATTGTCAAGTTTACGGGGGTCGAGCTTGAGGAGGATCAACCTAAAGAAGGTGGCCTCGAAGTTGAATTTTCAGTCTCTACAAGCGCTATAACTGCATCTGCAAAAAAGGAAATACTAGGGCAAAAGGTTGGTGCCACCTTAAACCTCGATTTACTTGAACTGGAAGAGAACAGTACCGAAGAGTTTGTTCGGAATTACTACCTAGAGCTGGATAAAGAGGATGACAGGCAGGTGCAATATACGTTCAGCCTGACCATTGCAGAAGTCACCCGCTTAACCCCTGCCGAGCTCGACCAAACTTTTTTCGATGCTAACTTTGGCGAAGACGAGGTGCACTCAGAAGAAGAAGCTGAGGAAAAGATCAGGGAGGGTATGGTAGCTCATTACATCCGTCAATCCGAAGGCCTTTTGTATCGCGACATGCAAGAATCCTTGATGGCAGCGAATTCGTTAGAGTTTCCAGAGGCATTTCTAAAACGTTGGTTGACCTTTTCACAGGAGGAAATGACCCAGGAAAGAGCTGAGGCTGAATATCCGGAATTTGCAAAAAGCCTTCAGTGGACTCTTATCCAGGAAAAACTGACTCAACAATTCGAGCTGGAAGTGACAGAGGAAATGATCCGGGACCGAATCAAGCAGCAGGTCCAAGGGTATTTTGGAGGACAAGCAGATGAAAATATCCTGGAATCTATGGCAGATCGATTAATGCAAGATCAGGAACAAGTCCGAAGAATTGCCAATGAGGCAATGTCCGATCTTCTCTTTACCGAGCTGGAGCAAGCTATGAACGTAAAAGAAGAAACCATACCTCTGGAAGAACTAAACGAAAAGATAACGGAAGCACAAACAGCAGCCCAAGCCATCCGTAATACTGCCAAAGAGGAGGAAGAATAAAGAGCTACTTTCAACCCAAGAGGTTCGCATTTGTTCTATTAGCGTTTAATCAACTGATTTGAACACCAGGTATTATCCTTTTCAACCCAAAACAGCACTAAACTAATGTTTCGGAAAGATGAATTCATGAAGTTCGCCACCCGCCATATGGGGATGAACAGCATGCACCTCGAAGACTATGCCCGAAAAAGCATGGCGGGCGTCCCCAATATCCAGGGATTCACTCCCAACGTGATTGAAGAACGGCAGATGAATATTGTAGGGCTGGATGTTTTTTCCCGCCTGATGATGGATCGAATCATATTTATGGGCGTTCCCGTTGATGATTATGTGTCCAACGTTGTCATGGCCCAATTACTATTCCTGGAATCTACCGACCCTAAGCGGGATGTTAGTATGTTTATTAACAGCCCGGGCGGTTCTGTAATTTCAGGTTTGGGTATTTATGATACGATGCAGTATGTTTCCCCTGATGTGGCCACCATCTGTACAGCACTGGCTGCTTCCATGGGCGCTGTCCTTCTCACCGCAGGGACAAAAGGAAAGCGAACCTGCCTTTACCATAGTCAGGTAATGATCCATCAACCCCTGGGAGGCATGCAGGGACAAGTCACTGAAATGGAGATTTACTACAATCTGATCAAAAAACAGCAAAAGAAGCTGTACGAAATCCTGGCCTATCACAGTGGACAGCCCTATGACAAAGTAGAGAAAGACTGTGAACGTGATAATTGGATGTCAGCGGAGGAGGCTCTGGAATATGGCCTGATTGATGAAGTTCTCGATCGCAATAATCCACTTCGCGAGAAAAAAGATTAGCTTTAGTGTATCGGACAAAGGGCTGGACCATCTCCGGTGCGTCCAGCCCTTTTCATTGTATTAGCAGGGATTGAATATGCGTCGTACCAAACAAAGTTATCGTTGCTCCTTCTGTGGCAAGGAGAAATCGGAAGCCCTTATGCTGATCGCTGGCTTAGAAGGGCATATTTGTGAGTCATGCGTGGAGCAGGCACATGATATCGTTCAGGAAGAATTGTACGGTAAAAAAAGAGCACCTGTATCTTCTTCCAACGAGTTTATTCTCCCTGATCGGATTACCCCTGTTGATATCAAGGAACATCTGGACAACTACGTCATTGGCCAGGATGAGGCCAAAAAATACCTTTCTGTTGCCGTATACAACCACTATAAACGATTGGGGCAGCCTGTCCAGGATGAAATTGAAATTGAAAAATCCAACATCTTATTGGTAGGTCCAACCGGAACAGGCAAAACCCTTTTAGCCAAAACCATTGCCAAGTTCCTGAATGTACCTTTTGCCATTGTCGACGCTACTGTTTTCACTGAAGCCGGCTATGTGGGCGAAGATGTTGAGAGCATCCTAAGCCGATTACTACAAGTTTGCGACTACGATGTACAGGCAGCCGAAAGAGGTATTGTCTACGTGGATGAAATCGATAAGATTTCCCGAAAAGGAGATAATCCGTCGATTACGCGTGACGTATCCGGGGAAGGGGTTCAGCAGGCTATGCTCAAGATGTTGGAAGGAACCGATGTAAATGTCCCACCACAGGGCGGTCGTAAACATCCAGAACAAAAATTGGTAAAAGTCAACACAGAGAATATCCTGTTTATTTGCGGCGGTGCATTCGATGGCATCGAAAAAAATATTGCCAGACGCATCAACACTCAAGTCATTGGATTTAAAAATGACGACTCTGAATCTATCGATAAAGAAAACCTGCTACATTACATCAATCAACAAGACCTTAAGGCATTTGGGCTCATTCCCGAGTTGATTGGGCGCCTGCCAGTACTTACCCATCTGGACCCGCTGGATACAACAGCATTAAAACGAATCCTTACAGAACCAAAGAATTCCTTAATCAAGCAATACCGAAAGCTGTTCGAGCTGGAAGGAAAAGAACTCACCTTTACAGATGATGCACTGGATTTTATTTCAGAAAAAGCTCTGGAATTTAACCTGGGGGCTCGTGGGCTACGTTCCATCTGCGAGGCCATCATGACTGATGCCATGTTCGATATGCCATCGGATAAGAACATCAAATCCTTAGCTGTTACCCGCGCTTACGCTGAAGATAAACTGAGCCGCTCCAAGCTAAAGCAGCTTAAGGCGGCATAAGCCCCCTCTTTATTTATTTTAACAGGGGAAGCAGACTCCTTTTAATGAGGTATTTTATAGAATTAGCCTACCGGGGAACCTCTTTTTTTGGTTGGCAACGTCAGCCAGAGCAAATCAGTGTGCAGGAAACCCTGGAAGCCGCCTTATCCACCATACTAAACCAAACGATTGAAGTGGTTGGATGCGGCCGTACAGATACCGGTGTCCACGCCCACCAATATGTGGCACACTTTGATTTTGAAGGAGAATTTCCCAATAAATTCCTACCCCGCATCAATAAGTTTATTGGCCCGGATATCGCCTTATATCAAATATATGAGGTCCAGGCAGAGGCTCATGCCCGTTTTGATGCGACCAAACGCTCTTATCAATACCATGTCTTGTTTAGAAAAGATCCTTTTCAAACAGATCTGGCTTACTTTTTCTCTTATCCTACCGAATTAGACCTGGCTTCCATGCAACAGGCATCCGCTTTGCTACTTCAATACACTGAATTTTATCCCTTCTGTAAATCCGATACCGACGCTAATACGATGCGCTGTACCGTAGTCCGGTCCGAATGGGAAGTAGTTGATGATTACCACTGGATCTACCATATTTCAGCAGATCGCTTTTTGAGGGCTATGGTTCGCCTTGTTGTTGGTATGAACCTGAACGTGGGATTGGGCAAAATCACCTTGGAGACCGTCAAAGAAGCGCTTGACCGCCAGAGTCGCCTTCAACAGGCGCAAAGTGCACCACCACATGGGTTGTATCTAACAGAGGTTGAATACGATGCAAATAAACTGGAGAAGTTCTTGGTTTAAAACGCTTCTATTGTTCCAATACGTCGATCATTGCCTGCCATCAAAAAATCCCAAACAACCGTTTATCCTGCTCCAGTCGATAAAAGGGTACCTCTGAGGCACCAAATTGATCCGGAAAGGTGGAATCCGCAGTATTGAAATCCAAGACTAAGGGCCTGCTGGCATGGGATCTCAAAAACAGATTATACAAAAAAGCACCTGCTCCGAGCGCTTTTCCTTCTGGTGATTCCGTAAATGCCAGGCTCATAGCTTTTCCATGGCTGTAAGCGAAAAAGTCAACCGCCAGCCAGTTGCCATCTGAATCATGCACTACCGAGGCAAATCCCCAGCCACGATGTAAAAGATTGTACATCACGCGCATAAGCGCAAACTCATCGATCTCGGGCCGATACTGTTTTATGAATTTTGCCAGCTTTTCCGGCTTAGGGCCAGATAGGGGAAGCAGCCCCGCTGTCTGGGCTTGATCCAATTTCGAGAATAAGAAGGAGGAGAATTGATCGGATAAATCTTCGTAACCCGGGTTTAAGTCGAGCATATGATTACTCAACCTGGAAAAAGAATATCCCCCATTACCAGTAAAGTAGTTTTTTCGGCTTACCCGAATATCTATTTTCTTGTACTCCGAAGGAATAGCTTCCAAAAAGGCTTTTATCCGGGCCGAAGACAAAGCACGTACCGAATATATACCCATCTCCCGCATGAGCGCAGGCTGATATAAAGACCTCCGATTTAAATTTTTATTTCGGTAAACTAGGGGAAAGACCGAGTGATACTCATCCTCTACCAAAGCATCCCAGTCTTTGGCTACCTGATCCAAAAACCATTTATAGCCGAAAAGATTACCATTGTGTGCATAATGTACGCACCCGTTCCACCGATCACGCTCGATTTCTTCCTGTTTGAGCAGTCGAATATTCATAGGTAAGAAAACAGCCCAAGCGCAAAAGAGTTGGTACTTTTTACCTTACAATTAATACCGTTTTAATTTGAGAAGGTCGTAAATTAAAACAAGCTTATTTTTCGTTTAATCAAGGTGGAATTTTAGCTCGATTTAATTTATCTGGATAACAAGAAGCTTTAACAATCCATTTTCACTAAAAAAGTACAGGTTCCATCCTACGCCTGACTAATTTTTGGTAATGCCAAATGGAATCGAACGGCAAGCATGCGCAACAGGATAATAAATGCTACCGATAGTCCTTGTACCCAATCGATCGACATTCCGGTAGTTGCCAATAGTAGATAAATCAACCCACCAGCTACACAGGCAGTTGCGTATATTTCTTCTCTGAGAATCAAGGGTACGCGCCCTGCTAGTACATCTCGTATCACGCCACCAAAGGTTGCTGAAACAGCCCCCATCAAAACACCTACGATTGGAGACAAACCTAAATTGAGGGTTTTTTCTAATCCCAGAATAGTGAAAAGCCCTATTCCAATAGCATCGAAAAGAAAGAGGGTTCGATTGAGCCGCTGAATGGGTCGCCCCATGAAAACGGCTAGCAAATACCCAGCAAGGATGGCAATCACATAGTTGATATCCTGCATCCAACCCACTGGAGTACTACCAATTAATACGTCCCTCAGCGTACCTCCACCTACGGCCGTTACAAAAGACAATATCAAGGCTCCGAAAATATCCATTTGTCTGTCTGCCGCCACGAAAGCACCGCTGATTGCAAAGACCAGTGTTCCGGACAAGTCGAGGATGTAGAGAAGATCCAAAGCCGCGGTATTAATTCCCAATGAATTGAGCTACTTGCTGAGCAAGGTCCGGATTTTTCATTAGTTGATAATGTCCATAGCCGGAAGAGTGAAGTAAGGAGGCAAAATCCCAAGCTTGGAAAATAGTCTCCGCCTCGGAAAAAGGTACGACTGAATCCTGTTCGTCGTGCACAATAAGCGCACTGTCTATTTTAGCTTTTAAACCCATTTTATGCGTATAGGCCTCTTGAATGGATGCCCCAAACTTCTGTTCGATCAAGCCCAGGAATTGTTGAAAAACGCCTTTAGGCAAAGCCAATGTGTTGGCAGCATCCTGCAGTACCATAAGCAAGCTGTCTGGAACAGCAATGCAAACCAACCTGGACAGTTGGAAAGAATTGCGGGCCTGAGATAGGGCAAAAGAAGAGGCAGCTCCTCCAAAAGAATGCGTGATCATGCCATGCAGGCCATCCAGTCGTTGGATCAAGGCCTTAATCGCGCCTGCAAAATGAATAAGGTTTGTGCTCGTTCCTGTTGAATCACCATGGCCTGGCCCGTCAAAAGCTACAACCCGAAACCCCTCGTCCATCAAGGCCGGTACAAAATGCCGCAAAGCAGTTCCGCGGGATTCCCAACCATGCACTAATAAAACAACCCGATCGCCTTCACCCCAGGAATAACCTTTAAGTAGTATTTTCCCATACAAAACATCAAAAATCTCGGCCTGCTCCAGTAAAGGGTCTGATTGCTTATGTCTTGCTCGATATCGGGGTGTAGCGAACAGTTTATAGGCTTGGCGTCCGGCATAGGAAGGAAAAAGGCGACCGCCGGTTTGAAAACCAAATTGTACTAATTTTAGGATGGGAGGATACACCGGAGGGGCTTCCGGCAAAGGTGGGTGTTCAGTATTTAGTGCAATCCGGTTTTGAGTAGGTACCATATAACTAGGCTTTTGCATCTTCGATTAATTGTAATAGCTGTTTCGCAATCGGTTCAAAGTAAGACCCATCCTGGGCCAGTCGCGACAAAAGAATCCCGCCTTCCAGCATACCCACAAACGCACGAGCCGTAGACAGGCTATCCAAATCTGACCTTACCTGCCCTTCTTCTTTACCTCGTTCCAGTACAAAGGTCAATCGGGAAACCCAGGTTTCCACTGCCTCCAATACTATTTTGCGCATCCACGGATATACATCATCCGATTCAACCGCCATATTCAGGATGGGGCATCCGCCGAGCACAGGAGGATCGGCTACGTAATCCCGGTAAGCCGATACCACCGCTTTCAGCTTGGAGAGTGTTCCTTTTTCAGGTTTGGTGTACTGTCGAATAAAAATACCAACCTCCTCCACCGCATGCTGAAAAGCAGCCACTGCTAATGATTCTTTACTATCGTAATTGGCATAAACAGCCCCCTTGGATAATCCCGTTGCAGCCGTAATATCCGACATGGAGGTGCCGGCATAGCCTTTGGTATTGAATAAGGTGGTTGCTTGTGCCAGGATGTGTTGTCGGGTCCGCTCCCCTTTCGATGTTAGGGTCATTACAATCTATTATGCCGTCAAAAATATACCGACCGGTCGGAATTGTCAAATTTTTTCGCCGAAAAAGAGAAGGTATCCATAGGACGGATACCAAGTGAAACTTGAAAATTATTAAAGTCAGGATGCTATTTATGCAGCGATAGGGCCAGAACAGGTTTGACAGTCGAAACCTTCCTTGGTATTAGAGCAGTCCAGTCATGAGCTCCAATAATTGCGATCCCTATCTCTATCCCTAGGGGAATTGGTCTGGTATCCAAACCGAAAAGGGTGAATATTCAGGATCCGGAACAAATGGAAATAAAAAAACTGATTCTTCGAAGGAATGGACTTCTATTGATGAAACCAGGTACGCATTACCTCTTGCGCTATCTTACCCTGAGGGGTATAGTCTTTTTCCCGCCGCCCTGGCCTTCTGGAATTGTAGGGATACCATTTCCAAATAAAGCCGCCATGCCAATAGGGTTCGTTCCAAAAGCTGGTGTAAAGCGCCTCCAGGGCATTGGCCTGCGCCTGTTCATTGATCTCAAGCTCTTGTCTGTTTTTTTCAAGTATCCAGGTCTTGCCGGCGCATCCACTTACACTTAAGTATCCATATTCGGTAAATAAGATGGGGCGCTTTACTTCCTGGGCAAACTGACGCATCTTCTTTTTCAGTGGCGACCAGCTCTTAAGCAGGTGTTCAACAGTAGGCGTAGACTCTTCCGAAAGTGGAAAGTAAGCGTCAATACCCACGTAGTCTAATGCATCCCAAAAAGGCATGGTGGGATACTCATCCCAGTTGGCGGCATAGGTTACTTTTCCCGTATATTTCTCCCGAACTTCCTGGATCAGGCCTCGCCAAAAGGCTTCACGTTCGATAGCGGCAATTTTAAATTCCGTACCCACACAAAACAATTCCACTCCTAACTCCTGAGCCATTTCGGCATACAACAATATATATCTACGATAGCCCGATTCCCAGGATTCCCAATCAGCTGTAGTTTCAAAATCCAGGTCGCCTGGCCAGCTTCTGGGAATCCAGACCTGTGGCTTTAGCATAACCTTTAAACCGGATTCCTTAGCCAGTCGGATGGTTTCGCGAACCCCGGAAGGTTGCTCGCCCCACCACTGGGCCCCTTCATGTTCAGAAAAGATCATCTCAGGCTGTCCTAATCGGGTAAACCCGTAGGGTATCACAGCCACCCAGTCGATTCCTGTAGCAACCACCTCCTGCATGGGATCCGATTCAAAGGGTCTTGGCGGAGCCACAAAATTGATTCCTTTCATTTTCGAGATTGCCTTGGGAACAGCAACTTTGTCCGACTGAATCATCCGGTTCGACCCTCCAGGGATAAACAGAATTAGGCTAAGTAGAATGAAGTAGTGATACAAAGGGATTCTTTTTAGGTACGCTTCTTAGCAAACAACAATTCCGGGTCCGGACAGTTCGACAAAAGAAAAGGCGCTTCTTCCTCCGTGGCTACCCCTGGAAAGTCGCCTTTCCATCCCTTCATATCCAGAACAAGTTGAAAATGCAAATGAGGTACCCAACCTCCATTTTCGGAAGGATCACCAACTTCAACCAAAGGATAGCCTGCCATATGTAAATCTTCCGGCTTTTTGTCTTGAATGGAAGCTTTACTCAAATGACCATATAAGGAATGAAAATGCCCTTCTGGGTAGGTATGCTGCATGATCAAGGTAGCCCCATAATCAAGCGGTTTGTTGTTGTAAGCTACACTATGGACCCGACCGGGAAAAGGGCAATAGATCGTTGTTCCAGCTTCCACCCAAAGATCCAACCCCAGATGGATACAACGTTCGGAGCCAAAATGGGGGCTCTTTTGGTAAAGAACTCGTTTTTCAGCATATCCTCCATAACCAACCTTGGCATTTTGTTGGGTTAGGGTCTCTTGCACGTAACTTTTTAGCCCATCAAATTCTACCAAACGCCTCTGCAAAGCTTCCGGTAAGCCGGGCCCCAAATCTACAGGGGTATAATCCACTGGCTTAAACCTGGTTCCCAGTAAAGGGAAAACCCATTGGTTCCTCAGGTAATTTCGGACAGCCGCCGCATTGGTTAACTCATTTCGCGACATAAATTGGAAGATTGCCAAGGTTTACCATGTAAAGGTGGGATTGCCGGATAAGATTCAGGATCCGAAGGTGTAGACAAGGTAATTGTTTACTCGAAAAGTTGCCATAAGAGTTCCTACGGGAATCCGGAATAGCTGATGCCGAATGACACCTTTCGAATAGCAAGTAGCGAATGGCAAATGCCGAATAGAAAATGCTGCGTGCCAAGCTTATTCCCCGAGGGGGTTCGTACAATACCCTCCCACCGCTTCGAGTCCGTTTGGGGCAAAGCCGGGAGGTCACGAATTGATAAGACGCAGCCTTTGCAGTAGTCCCTTGTACTTGCTGCATTGACAATCTCTTAAAAAGGAGAACAGTTGACCTAAGAATTTTAAAGGACTAGCAACAAAACGAGTATTAATTAAATAATTTGTATTTTTTTAGTTTATTTATTAAATAATTTTTATAAAAAGTATCAATACTCTATGTTTGTATCAACGAAAGTAATTACACTGTGAGGTGATGAAAATTGGCAGCCATGCCCTCCTGTCTCGAGGGTGGGGAGGCCGGGAGAAATCCGCATTGCTTTATATGGACTAACCGCCCCTTGAAGGTTCGAATCCTTCCCTCACAGCAA
>CAZXLD010000031.1:0-55469 GCA_964641965.1 uncultured Saprospiraceae bacterium
ATCATCTTTCATCTATCATCCAGCAATAATCATACTTCATCCAGCATCCAGCATCCAGCATCCAGCCCACTCTACCCTGGTCAGAATGGAGTAGTTGATCGCGACCTAAACGTTAATTCATATCCCCTTCTTCTGCCCGCTGCTCAACCAGAGAATACCCCCATAAACCTTCTCTCACCCAGAGCAAAATGGTGTCCCCTCGTTCTAATTCCTGGGGTAAAGGTTTGTCCAGCGAGAAAGAGATCAATTCCCCAGCATCCACAACCCATATTTTGAAATGGTCGGGCGGAGTCGAAGATTTATCCTGGAGGAAACCATAGCGAAACGAATAAATAGCCCGCTGCTCCATGAAGACATAAGCACGAATCACTCGGGAGGCAAATAATCGATTGGAAAGACTAGCCAACAAGGGCGCAGCAGTAACGCACAGGGTAATCGAGATGATATAGACTTTGACTTTATCCTCAAATAGATGGACCCTTTTGGAAAGAAAAAAAGCGATGATTCCGCCTGCAATAGCCCCGACCAGCACAGCTACCAGAACAAGGCTCCAAAAATGTTGGGTATTAGCTAGTTGTTTCAATTCAAGCATGAGTCCGACTGCCCCGGCGAACAACAACAGCAGAAGAGATGCCAATTGTAACCGGTTGCGCAAAGGGAGAGAATAGCTCATAGCAAGGAAACTGGTGATCCAATAGTAATCATCGCCTTAACCGGCTTGTTCAAATTGTAATCGGGATAGGTTACTGTATAAACCATCCTCAATCAGGGAAAGCTCGGTGTGTGTACCCTGTTCTACGATTCTACCCTGATCCAATACATAGATCTGATCAACATTGCGAATCGTAGCCAAACGATGCGCAATAATAATGGAGGTCCTACCTTCCATCAACAAGTCAAGGGCTTCCTGAACCAGCTTTTCGGATTCCGCATCCAGCGAGGAGGTCGCTTCATCCAGGATCAAGATAGCAGGATCCTTCAGGATGGCCCGGGCGATGGCGACGCGCTGCCGTTGCCCGCCGGATAGTTTCAGGCCGCGTTCCCCAACTACCGTATCCATCTGATCCGGAAAGTCTCGGATAAACTCCCAGGCATTCGCTTGCTTTGCCGCCTCCAGAATCTGTTCCTCCGTAGCATCCGGGTTACCATACCGAATATTTTCTCGGATCGTTCCACCAAACAACAAGACCTCCTGAGGCACGATTCCAATATTCTTCCGGTACTTGAGCAGCCCATATTCGTTGGCCAGCTGGTTATCAACTCTTATTTCACCTCTTGATACATCATAGTATTGCAAAAGCAATTGGACGATGGTGGACTTTCCAGCCCCTGATGGTCCGACTAAAGCCACTTTTTGCCCGGGTTGGATTTCCAGATTTATCCCTTTCAACACCTGCACATCAGGTCGGGTTGGATACGTAAAATGTACATCTTGATATTGAACAAGCCCTCTGATCCGATCTTCGGGTTGAAGCGTCACCTTTTCCAAAGGCACTTCAGAGCCTTGATCCAAAATTTCCAGGATACGTTCCGTTGCCCCAATGGCTCCGGTCAAAGCGGTGTACAAATTACCCAGCCCTCCAATGGCGCCTCCTATGATCCCTGTGTACAGAATAAAAGAGAACAAGTCACCAACCTCGATTTGACCTGCCTGGACTAGGAAGGCTCCCTGCCAAAGGATAAAAAAAATGGATCCGAATAGTATGGTAATGATGAAGATGAAAAATAAGCCTCGAATTCGGGCAAACCGGAGAGATATCCCAACCACCTGGTCGACAGTCTTTCCATAACGGATCGCCTCCAGCCACTCATTGGTAAATGACTTTACGACGCTAAAAGATTGCAAGGTTTCTTCCACCACCACATTGGCTTCTGCCAAATGATCCTGGCGTTCTCTGGATATTCGTCGGATATAGCGACCGAAAAACAAGGCAAGGACTACAACTATGGGAATGGTCAACAACATGATCCGGGAGAGTTCCGGCGTCAAAAAAGCAATGATAATGACACCGGCAATCAAAATAACGATCTGCCGAATGAATTCGGCCAAAGTAACTGAAAACACATTCTGAAGCTGCTCTACATCCGTCGTGATCCGGCTGGTCAATTCCCCAACTCTGCGTTGTTCAAAAAAAGCGACTTCTTGGGTGATCAGAGTTTGAAAAAGTGCTTTTCGCACATCGGCCATACCTTTTTCACTCACACGAGCAAAAAGAATCGTCCTGAAAAAGGAAAACAACCCTTGTATCAGCAATAATACCAGGAAAAAAAGTCCATACTCGGTAAGCGTGTAGGAAAAACGGGATTTGCCTACTGCTGCATTCGCCATTTCTCCGGCTGCCCCAGGAAAAACCATAAAAACCAGGCTGGATGCGCTTAACAGCAACATCCCCAGGAAGAAGGACCAACGATAAGGTCTAATAAACCTGAAAATTCGTGCTGAATTAAGCAGCAACTTTCGATTCAATCTCACTTTGGGCTGATCGGGGTCAACCTTTCTTCTTCGCATGCCCATAGGCAATCCGTCTGATTTTAAAAGCAAATGTAAATAGCTCGTTCTGAACACACCCTACGCCAACTTCAGGCTATTGTAAGGATTTTTTTACGCTTGTTTTTGAAGCAACAGAACAGGATGTACCTTACACAAACATTCGTGACCTCCCGATAGATTTTAAAAGGTTTAGCTATTTCTCGCTTGATATGAAAAAAACAGGCTTATCCATTGCATGCAGTCTACTGATTCTGGGATTCGCAACCGGCCAACGATTCGATATAGGTTTACAAGCAGGAGGAAGTCTCTACGGTGGGGACCTTACCCAGCTCAACTTTGATAGCTATCTTAAGAATGCGAATGGAGCTTTTGGTGGTTTTTTCAGGTGGAATGCCGGCCCTGCTTTTTCACTGAAACTTGGCTTCATGTATACTAACCTATCCGGCGACGACGAAGGCGGTATTAACGAGGATAGGCAATTGTCTTTTCGGACTAGTTTGATGGAGCCTGCGCTCATGCTCGAATACCAACCTTTCCGGTTTAGCAATGGTCGCTCCAACATCAGCTGGAAACCTTTTCTTACCGGAGGCGTAGGTTTCTTTTTCTTTGACCCCGAAACTTTTGTGGAATCCACTAACCAGTGGGTAAAATTACAACCGCTCGGAACAGAAGGCCAAGGTTTACCCGATTACAATGCACTGTATAATCGTTCAGGCGTCTCTATACCGTTTGGCCTTGGATTAAAGGTAACCGTATCAGCCACCTGGACTTTCGGATTTGAGGTTATCATCAGAAAAACCTTTACAGATTATCTCGACGATGTAGGCAGTACAGTCGTGATCTATCAGGATGTGCTGTTTGGTAATGGATTATTGGCTGCCCAATTATCAAACAAAAACATTGGCCCTGGCGATGATATAACACAAGCCTACCGTAGAGGGGGACCTTCCGATGACTGGTACAATACAGCTATGATTACCGTTGCTTATGGATTGGGAACTACTAGGAGAAAAAATGGCAGAAATGGCCGATCGCTGCCTTGTCCGAATTTTTAAATTTAATGTTAATCAAAAGTAAACGGAATAAGACTCAATTTCCAGGAATTGACCCCATTATCTACCACGGCTTCAGGGAATAATTCCAGGATTTTGAATTTCAGTACTTGGGAAGAGGTTTGCAAAAACCATGTTTAAAAGTTGGTGTTTCATTTTTCTTTCAGAAAACCTATTTTTATAGGTCTTAATCTTCTATAGTCCTCCATGCAGAACGTACTGATTCTCGGGTATGACAACAACTTGCAAGGCCAGATCCTGAAGGGGTATTTACAGGTTTACGGCGGAAAATGGGCCAATATCTCCTGTGTTGACATTTGCTTTGACCTACAGGGTAATCCCAAGCTGCTTGAAATTTTGAAAGAGGATAGTATCCCCTTAACGGATTCTTCCTGCTTAACCCTGGAGGAAGCACAACTTCGCTTCTGGGACTTTGTGATCTGTCCCAAGCCCGTGGATAAACTCCGGAATCGCCTGGAGCATTTGAACTATGGAAAACTGTTTTCTTTTGAAGCCTCCGACTTGATGGACTTATCCATTGATGTTATACCGGCAGAAGAATTGGAACCCCTTCTGGAATCCATGCGCAAAAAAGTACTCATCTTCATCGGAAAGGAATTATTAGGTGAGCCCGAAACGCAAGGCGCTACCTCCTGATCTTCGGCTAATCGAAATATTCTTGTCCAACTCCTAGTACTTCCCATCATATTTACCGATTAATCTGGTCCAGGTACCTTTCTACTTTTTATATTGCCGGGGAAACCCATCAATATGGAAGACCTTCCCTTGGTGGAACGGGATGTCAGCTGGCTTCATTTCAATGAGCGAGTATTGCAAGAAGCCGAAGACAATCGTGTTCCCTTATTCGAGCGCATCAAATTTTTGGCCATTTACAGTTCCAATCTGGACGAATATTTTAGAGTACGTGTTGCCTCTTTGCGTAGTTTCAAACAGCTCAAGAAAAAGACGCGTAAATCACTTTCCCTCAAGCCCAAAAAGCAACTGCGCCAGATCCGAAAGCTGGTAGAGCAGCAGCAAAACCGATTTGGAAGGGTATTCAGGGAGGAGATTCTTCCGCTCCTGGCAGATGAAGGGATTCACATGCGGGCAAACGAGGAGTATAGTGTAAGCCAATACGATTTCACTCAAGCCTATTTTAACCAAAGTGTTCGACCGGTGCTTCACCTCCAGCCGCTGGCCACGGAAGGGAATGCGCATCCATTCCTGAAGAACAGGTCCCTTTATTTTGTGACCCGGGTCCATCCGCTAAATAGCGCTGCTCCGCAGTACTGGCTAATCGATATTCCTTCGGATGAATTATCCCGATTCATCGTTCTTCCCTCCGCCCAAAAGGATAAGTTCGAAATCACCTTTCTGGATGATATCATTCGGTGTCATGTACAGGAATGTTTTGAACTCCCTTTAGATGGCATTTACAGCATTAAATTATCACGGGATGCCGAACTCTATATCGATGATGAATTCGAAGGTGACCTGCTCGAAAAACTGAAAAATAGTTTGGATGAACGCAATGTAGGACTGCCGACCCGTTTTTTATACGATTCCCGAATGCCAGATGATTTTCTGAAAGAAATGCGGAATCTGTTTGACCTTAAAAAAGACGACCTGATACCCGGTGCCCGGTACCACAATTTTAATGACTTTTTCTCCTTCCCCGATCCGGTTCACCGCCGGCATTTGCATGATGTCCCGCT
Source organism: uncultured Saprospiraceae bacterium (assembly GCA_964641965.1). Taxonomy (GTDB): domain Bacteria; phylum Bacteroidota; class Bacteroidia; order Chitinophagales; family Saprospiraceae; genus JAJDFU01. The sequence goes on from CAZXLD010000031.1 coordinate 5,259, forward strand.
TCCGCCCCTGGAACACCCCGAATTGGCAAATACGGATTCGCTGATAGACGCTATCCAACAAAAAGATTATTTACTCAACTTTCCGTATCAGAAATACGACTACGTTATTCAATTGATTGAGGAAGCCTCCCAACATCCGGAGGTTACAGCCATAAAGATCACATTGTACCGTGTTGCCGGGCGATCAGCTGTAATGAAAGCACTCATCAAAGCCTGCCAAGCAGGTAAAAAGGTAACCGTATTTGTGGAAGCCAAGGCTCGCTTCGATGAAGAGAGCAATCTCTATTGGGGAAATGAGCTTCAGGCCGCAGGAGCTTCCGTATTTTATAGCTATCCGGGCATTAAAGTACATACCAAATTGCTGCTGATCGAAATGGATAAAGAAGGGCCCCCACACTCTTTTTTTTTGGCTTACTTGGGTACGGGCAACTTCAATGAGAAAACAGCCAAGCTCTATTGCGACCATGCCTTACTGACAGCCGAACAACAAATTACTACGGAGGTAAACCAGGTATTTGCATTGTTGGAAAGGCGGATCATTTTGCCAAAATGCAAAACCCTTTTAGTGTCCCCTTTTTCCCTGCGAGCCCGATTCATTAGCATGATAGATGAGGAAATTGCCCTGGCCCGGCAAGGAAAAAAGGCATATATGATCCTTAAGATGAATAGTCTGGAAGATCCGGATATGATCAGCAAATTGTATCAAGCCAGTCAGGCCGGCGTGGAAATCCATCTTATTGTGCGTGGTATTTGTAGCCTCATTCCTGGACTTGAGGGATGGAGTGAACACATTGAAGGCATCAGCATTGTGGATCGGTTTCTGGAACATGCTCGCATTTATATTTTTGGGAATGGGGGTAAAGAAAAAATGTACCTGGCTTCTGCGGACTGGATGACGCGTAATCTAGATCGCCGGGTAGAGGTGGCCTTCCCTATTCTGGACAAAAAAATTGCCGCTACCCTCCGAAAAGTGATCGACCTTCAATTGAGCGATAACACCAAAGCCCGGATTCTGGAGTCGAGCTGGCAAAACCTCTATAAATCTAAGGAGGAGAGCGAACCTTCGATACGCACTCAGACAGACACTTATAACTATTTCAAAAACAAGATATTATCCCTTTCCAAATAAGCTTCTCCCGATTCACAACAATTTTTCGGTAGCGATAACTGGGCAATTTCTCCTAAATTAGCCCCTAGCACTTTTCTATATGGTGTAACCAAACCATGCCTAACCGATGAACCAGCTTCGTGATTGGATATTTCGCCAGGTACATACGCGCAACCTTGTTTACAACACTTGTTGGGAGGATCCGCGCATCGACCGTCAACTTTTAAATCTGGACCAGAACAGTGAGTTAGTCATGATCACCAGCGCAGGATGTAATGCCTTGGACTACCTGCTGGATGATCCTCGTCAGATTAATTGTATCGACGTAAACCCACGTCAGAACGCCTTGCTTCAACTAAAATTAGCGGCCCTGAATTACGGCACTTTTGAAGATCTTTTCCACCTGTTTGGGAATGGCAATCATCCGGATGCCAAGAAACTCTATCGGGAACATTTGCGTTCCTATCTCCCTGACTACGCTACCGAATACTGGGACAAGAATCTCAATTTTTTTAATGGAAAAGGAATTCGGAAAACCTTTTATCACTATTCTACCTCAGGGACTTTTGCCTGGTTAGCCAAGCAATACCTGAAAGTACGAAAGAACCTGCGTTGGCAGATCGACCAACTCTTCAATTCCGAAACGCTGGAACAACAGCAGCAGATCTATTTCGATATCGAAAAACGGGTATTGAACCCCTTAGTGGAATGGGTCGTTAATCGGCATTTCACTATGTGCATGGTAGGTGTGCCCCGAAGCCAACAACTCCTCTTTCGGGACGATTACCAAAAAGGAGCCGTTGGGTTCATCCAGGAATGCATGCGGAAAGTCTTTACCGAAATTACGCTCAAAGACAATTATTTCTGGCGCTTATACTGGAATGGGTCTTACGATACCGAATGCTGTCCCTCCTACCTGATGGAAGAAAATTTCGAAACCTTGAAGGATCGCACCAATCGGGTGGGTAGTTGGAATCAAACCATTAGCGGATTCCTGCAAGAACATCCAAATGCCTATAGCCATTATATTTTGCTGGACCACCAGGACTGGTTGGCTGCGAACAATGTCCCCGCCCTGGAGGAGGAATGGCGTTTAATCCTGCAGAATAGTAAGCCAGGAACTAAAATATTACTTCGCTCGGCGGCCAGAGACGTGGATTTCTTCCCGAGTTTCGTGGAGGAGGCCATTGACTTCCAAAAGGAAGAACTGGATCAACTTCATAAGGAAGATCGCGTAGGCACCTATGCCAGTGTTTATTTAGGTACCGTTAAGTAACCATCCATAAGCCTAAAGGCTTTCCGAAAAATCCAAAAACCGTGGGACAACCTGCCTCGCAAACCGTTCAGGAACAGAATGCTGCCATGCAGCAATATTACAAGCTGCAGTCCAAGATATATGATTCCACTCGTTGGTCGTTCCTCTTTGGAAGAGATCGAATATTGAAAGCGATCCCATTTAGTCCGTCCGACGAATTTCAACTGTTGGAAGTGGGATGTGGCACCGGCTACAACCTGAAACGATTGGCCTCCTTATATCCTAAAGCCTCTTTAACCGGACTGGATGTTTCCTCAGATATGATTGACCTTTCCCGGAAGAATACTCGTTCATATGCAGAACGGGTCACGCTTCTACAACAACCTTACGAGGATAAGGATTCAGAATGGACAGGCCAGGTAGATGCTGTCCTTTGTTCCTATGCACTAACCATGATCAACCCGCAATGGGAAAGCCTGATACATCGTGCGCATCAAGATCTCAAGCCCGGCGGTATTATGGCCGTAGTTGACTTCCACTATTCGGCGGTCCCGGCATTTAAAGCTCATATGGCCAACCATCACGTGCGCATGGACCGGCATTTGCTTCCTCTGCTAGAGCAACTCTTTACAACAGAAGTGAGTCAGGTTAAAAAAGCCTACCTGGGTCTATGGGAATATGTGACGTTTGTAGGTCGAAAGGCGTAGTAGCCGATAGATCAAATAGAATTGAAAAATTGAGGCAATTACCATTCGCCGATCTTCAATCCAACTTCGTTTCTCCCATCTCCAGGATCTTGGCAAATGCTTCATTATCAATTGGCATAACCGACAACCGGCTGTTCCGAATCAATGGGATATCCTGTAAGGCTGGAGTAGCTTTGATCTCTTTCAAGCTAACAGGTTTGGTGAAATGCTTTACAGGCTCGAGGTCTACCACTGACCAATCCCCTTTTTCAGCCGTAGGATCCGGATAAGCTTCTCGAACCACCTTGCAGATGCCCACAACTTCAAGTCCTTCCCGGCTGTGATAATACAGTACCCGGTCCCCTTCCTGCATGGCACGGAGATTGTTTCGGGCCTGATAATTCCGAATGCCATCCCACATGGTCCTTTTCTCCCGGACCAAATCGTCGTAACTGTATTCGAAAGGTTCAGATTTAACTAACCAGTTCATGGCAATCTATCCGTTTGCGGATTCGAAAATGTGCTGATAATAAGTAAGTTATTCTCGTCCAAAACCATAAATAATCACCCAACCGAGCATTCACCAATTGTAACTTGGCACTCGGAATTGATCCGTCCAGAAGGTAAAATTGAAGCTATTAAACTTTTGAAACCTGATGAACGGCTCGTTTTGCTTGTTTTACATGACGATCAAAGTGCATTTCAAAAAAAGTAAGCAGCCCATCAAGCCCTAAGCGACCTGCGAAGGGGTGTTTGTATACCTCTTTGTTCATCCAATGGTCATCCATTGCTTCAATGTAGGCATACAAATCTTGCCGCTGGGCTTTCCATTCGTCTCTTAATTGTTCCAAGGTGACGCCCTCCGGGAACGCATTTGTATTGACGGCATCCGGAGCTTTGCGCTTGATCGGCGATTTAAAGAATGCAGCCATAACCATAGTTCGCCAGGCAGTATTCAATCCTACTTTGTTTAGGTCCGGATTGAAGCTCAGTTTTTTACGAATATATTGATGGGAGTACCCTTCGGCCATCTTGAGATGCTGAAGGGCATGCATGGCAGACCATTGTCCATCACCTGGCGATTGATCCAATTGTTCTTGATTGTATTGAGCTAGCCCGCCCAACTCGGTATCCAGCTTGGCATTCAGGCGGCTCAACCGGTCTAATATTTTTTGTTTCATCTCGAATGATCGAAAAATTTCGGGAAATAGCCTGTATTTCAAGACCATTTCCCGAAAATGAAAAATGCCTACCCCTTCAAATACTTAACAGGGGTATTCAGATTATAAAAGGTAAACGACCATTTATCAGCTTGCTCCTGAATTATTTTCGAAGTCGGTTTACCGGCTCCATGTCCGGCATTCGTTTCAATTCGAATCAGGGTAGGTTGCCCACAGTCGTCTTGTGCTTTTTGCAATTCAGCAGCAAACTTGAAGGAATGGGCGGGTACTACCCGATCATCATGGTCTCCCGTAGTGACCAATGTGGCTGGATAACAAGGGCCGGCTTTGATGTTGTGATAAGGCGAATACCCTTTCAGATACTCAAACATTTCAGGACTCTCGTCAGCTGTACCATAGTCATAGGCCCATCCGGCACCGGCAGTGAATTTATCGTAGCGAAGCATATCCAATACGCCTACTGCAGGTAAGGCCACCTTCATCAAGTCCGGCCGCTGGGTCATGGTAGCTCCCACCAACAAGCCACCGTTGGAACCTCCGGAGATCGCTAGCTTTTCGGACGAAGTATATCCTTCGGCAATCAAGTATTCAGCAGCAGCAATAAAATCGTCAAACACATTTTGTTTGTTCATCTTGGTGCCGGCCTTATGCCATTCCTCGCCATATTCGCCTCCGCCCCGAAGGTTAGGTTGAGCATACACACCGCCGTTTTCAAGCCAGATAATCCGGGAGGTGCTGAATCCCGGACTTAGGCTAATATTAAAACCACCGTACCCATAGAGCATAGCCGGATTGGAGCCGTCCAGTTTCAATCCTTTTTTGTGGGTGATCATCATGGGAATACGGGTACCATCCTTGGAGTTGTAGAATACCTGCTTGGATTCGTACTCCTCCGGATTCCATTTTACAGCATCTCGCTTATAAACGGTAGAATTCCCGGAAGTTACATCATAGGCATAAATCGTGCGTGGGGTAATGAAGTCCACATACGAATAGTACAGGTTGGTTTGTTCCCATTTACCGCCAAAACCACCAGCGCTTCCCTTACCGGGTAAATCAATCTCTCGAACGGTATTGCCTTCCAAGTCTACCTGATAGACAACCGATGTAGCATCTTTCAAGTAACGAGCGAAAAAATAGCCTCCTCCAGTCGAAAGGCTAAGTGGCATATCCTTTTCTGCGATCACATCTTCCCAATTGTCAGGCGTGGGGTTGGAGGCATCCACCTTAACCAAGCGACGATTAGGGGCATCCAGATTGGTCAAAATATACAAGGTGGTCCCTTCAGCATGTACTACTGAATTGTCGCTATCAAAATTATTGACGGCCGTCACGATTGGCGCATTGGGTTTTTCCAGGTCCTGAATGTATAACTCATTGCCGGTAGTAGATTCCGCAGCGCTGATGACCAGGAAGCGATTATTCTCCGTAACCCCACCGCCAATGTAGCGTCTTTTGGTAGCCTCCCCACCAAAGATCAGTTGATCCTCCTGTTGGGCTGTGCCAAGTTGGTGGTAGTATAGTTTGTGGTATTGGGTTTTTCCGGAGAGCTGACTACCTTCCTTGGGCTTGTCATACGAGCTGTAGTAGAAACCTTCCTTGCCCTTCCAGGAAATGCCGGAGAACTTAACATCAATGAGCGTATCTTCTACGATTTGCTTGGATTCCACATCCATTACGAGCACCTTTCTCCAGTCAGACCCACCTTCTGAAATGGTATAGGCTGCCAGGCTTCCGTCATCCGTAAAGGATAGGCCAGCCAGCGAGGTGGTGCCATCTGCAGAGAACCCGTTCGGATCCAAAAAGATCTCTGGGCTTCCGTTCCCTCGCTGTCGATAAAGCACATACTGGTTTTGAAGACCATCGTTCTTGTAGAAATAGGTGTAGGCGCCTTCCTGGAAAGGGGCGCTGAACTTTTCATAATTCCACAGCTCTTCCAGACGATCCCGGACAGCATCGCGAAAGGGAATGCTCTCCAGGTAGTCAAACGTGACTTCATTCTGGGCTTGCACCCAAGCTCCGGTTTGCTTAGATCGGTCATCTTCCAGCCAACGATAGGGGTCGGCAACTTCATTCCCGTGGTACGTATCCGTAACCGCTCGCTCCTCGGTTTGCGGATAACTAACCGGAATTGCTTCGTATTGCACAGATTCGGGTTTTTGTTCATTGGTACAAGAAACAGCTAGCACCAAGGCCAGGCAGAAAATGCATGCATGTAAGCGCATATGTGAATATGGTTTGATTGGTAATTGTTTTTTCTGATCAGGGTAAAAAGATACAAAATCTGGATTCCCAAACGCATATTGGAAAAGGAGATTGATTAGCGCTTGCCTTCCATTTGGACGGATCGCTTTCAGGTCTCCACCAATTTTGTATTTTTCAATGCTATGTACGAATTATTGGATCACCAGGACCAATTGGATTTTCAGGAGGAAGAGCTCCGAGCTTATTTCGGACCGAATGCAGCTTATTTTCTGGGACAATGGGAGCTTTGGAGAGAAGGCAACCCCAACTCGCTTAATCCGGCTGCCTTCCTCTGGGGAATTTGCTGGTTGGTCTACCGGCAAATGTGGCTTCCCGCCACCGTTGCAATCTTGCTGTTTTGGTGCTTTGGGTTGGTGGAGACCCAACTTCAACCCTTGCTGGATGCCCATATCTCATCCACTTACCTGGTTTGGGTCCGTTTAGGGGTGCTCCATCTACTGATCGCCAAATATGGAAATCAAATTTATTTACAAAAAACACGCCGCGAAGTAGACCAGGTAAAAATGGCATTTCCACCTTCCGAAGTAATTCCTGAATTGCGAACCCGAGGCGGCACCTCCCGCCTGGCCGTAGTCATATTTTTACTTCTTTTGTTGTCGGTAGCTTTCTGTCAGCTTTGGGGGGCACCAGTGGGAGGACCAGGACGGCTCTTTTCCTAAACCAGCAAATGTTTTAATTAACACACACATGCGAAAACTAATTTGGATTGTTCTTTTTTACTTGATTTCAAATCCGCTGCTAGCTCAAATACAAGAAGCTCCAGAACGCTCGGAGGGAGAGGGTCCTTTTCCTCAGTTGATCATCCGGGGAGCTACCCTGATCAATGGGACGGGTTCACCTCCTATTGGTCCGGTAGATGTAGTGGTGGAAGGTAACCGGATCGTGCAGGTGCGGACAGTTGGGTATCCAGGGGTGCCAATTGATTCATCGCGCCGGCCGAAATTGGTGGAAGGTGGTCAGGAAGTACAAGCAGAAGGCATGTACCTTTTGCCTGGTCTGATAGATATGCATGGTCATATTGGAGGAAGGTATCAAGGAACACCTGCCGAATATGTTTTCAAGCTTTGGATGGGGCACGGAATCACTACTATCCGTGATCCATCCTGTGGCAACGGCCTGGAATGGGTACTAGATCATAAAAAGAAGAGCTACGCAAATACCATCACCGCACCGAGGATTTTAGCTTATACTGTTTTTGGTCAGGGTATTATGGAACCGATGAGCACGCCGGAAATGGCCCGTGAATGGGTGCGAAAAAACGCAGAAGCGGGAGCAGACGGTATCAAATTCTTTGGAGCCCCACCCAAAATCTTTGCCGCAGCACTGGACGAGAACAAAAAACTAGGACTTCGCTCCGCCTGTCACCACGCCCAATTGAGTGTAGCCCGATGGAATGTCTTGCATTCAGCTAGGGCCGGGCTGACCACCATGGAGCATTGGTATGGATTGCCGGAAGCCCTATTTTCAGACCGGCGGGTGCAGGATTATCCGGTGGATTACAATTACCAGAACGAGCAAGATCGATTTGGGGAAGCCGGTAAACTATGGGCCCAGGCAGCTCCTCCTTATTCAGACCATTGGAATGGCGTTATGGAAGAACTGCTTTCTCTGGATTTCACTATCGATCCAACCTTTAATATCTACGAGGCAAGTCGGGATTTGCACCGGGCAAGACGGGTTGAGTGGCATGATATCTACACGTTGCCTTCCTTATGGAGGTTTTATCAGCCTAGCAAGATCTCCCACGGTTCCTATTGGCATTTTTGGGGCACAGAGGAAGAAGTGGCCTGGAGAAAGAATTATCAGCTGTGGATGACCTTTGTGAACGAATATAAGAATAGAGGAGGCCGGGTAACTGCAGGCTCCGATTCAGGTTTCATCTTTCAACTTTATGGTTTTGGTTACATTCGAGAACTGGAATTGCTTAGAGAGGCCGGTTTCCACCCGCTAGAGGTCATTCAATCTGCGACGCTTAACGGAGCCGAAGCACTGGGTATGGAAAATGAAATCGGAAGCATCGAACCAGGTAAACTGGCAGATATGATTCTGATTGAGGAAAACCCATTGGAAAATCTCAAGGTGCTTTACGGTACAGGTGCGATAAAACTGACCGAATCGAATGAGGTGGTTCGTGTAGGCGGTGTAAAATATACGATTAAAGACGGGATCATCTATGATGCTAAACAATTACTAAAAGACGTAAAGGAAATTGTGGATGCAGCCAAAAATGAAGAAGAATATCAAATTCTTCAGCCCGGTATGAAGAAAAAATAAGGCTTGGCCCCTCTCCTAGCATTATTTTTAGTAAGTTTGAGGTAACGACACACACCCACTCTGAGGACACTTTAAACTCTATTCCTTAATGGATTCCGGACAGCCACTTCTGAGAAGTGGCTGTTTTGGTTTAGAGATCCAAAATGCCTTGCGGAAGATTCATTCGGACCGTTTTATCCGATGCACTATGGGAAACGATGAGCGACTCGTTCATCGGAATGAAAACTTCTTTCTCTTTGAGAAGCACGATAGCCATAATCTGGGACGGGAATTCCTGAATGTCCTGAATTTCACCAATTAAGCCTAACTCTTCATCAATGAGGTCGTAACCGACCCAATTGAAATAAATTGATTCCGCTTCCTCTTCCGAGAGAATTCCCTCCGAGCCTTCCTGCAACAGATCAGATTCCCTCAAGAAGATTGATGCTCCATTCAACTGAAACGCTTCTTCCCGATCCTGGATATCTTCCAGCTTTAACCGATAAAACCCGCCTGTCCGAATGTACTCTACAAAGTAGGGAATCGGAGGCTCCACTTCGCCAATAAACAGGACTTCCGCTTGTTCAAAATCTTCTTCATAAGGTTCATCCAGCCAAACCTTAACTTCCCCATGGAGCCCATGTGGCTTTTTGCAGGTACCTATCCGAACATAGGATTCCATCTGCTTATATTCAGTTAACTTGAAAGTATCAGGTGTCGCAACTGATCGACCTGGTTCAGGAAAATTGGACGAATCCATTCCACAAACCTAGGCATGTATAAAGATGGAAGAGTGAATGATGCCTCCGCCAACCACATCGTCCCCTTCAAAGAACACGGCACTTTGGCCTGGAGCAATTCCCTTAACATTGGCTAAAAATTCAACCGACACCTTTTCTTCATCTATGGGATGAAGTATACCTAAAGTACCACGGTCGCGATATCGAACCTTCACCGTTGCTTCCATGCCTTCGGGTATGACCGGATATTTCATTGCATTAACCTGTCCTACGGTCATTCCATTCCGGATGAGTTCCTGCTCTTCGCCCAATACTACTGTATTGGAATCCGGACGGATCTCCGTAACGTACATCGGTTGGCCGAAGGCCATGCCTAGCCCTTTCCGCTGTCCGACCGTATAAAACGGATATCCCTTATGCTCTCCAATCACTTCACCAGCCGTATTCACAAAATGCCCACCGGCTACCTGCTCTTCCAAACCGGGTACCCTTCGCTTTAAAAACCCTCGATAATCATTATCCGGTACAAAACAGATCTCGTAGCTCTCCGCTTTTTTGGATAACTCCTCATAGCCAAAATCTTTGGCCATTTGTCGCACTTCCGGCTTAGTATACGGTCCCAATGGAAATCGACTGCGGTGCAAGCATTCCTGACTCAGGCCCCATAGCACATAGGATTGATCTTTTTGGGTATCCCGACTCCGTGTTACATATTTTCGACCTTCATTTTCTTTGATGATCGCATAATGACCCGTAGCGATAAATTCACAATCCAAGGCATCTGCCCGCTTCAGCAGCGCACTCCATTTGATATGGGTGTTACACAAGACACAGGGATTTGGAGTCCTGCCTGCCAGGTATTCATCTACAAAATTATCGATGACATAATCCCCGAACTCTTCACGTATATCAATAATAAAATGGTGAAATCCCATGTGGACCGCTACTTGCCTGGCGTCATTGATGGAATCCAGGCTGCAACAGCCCGTCTCTTTTTTTGACCCGCCCGAATTGGCATAATCCCAGGTTTTCATAGTGATCCCGACTACCTCGTAACCCTCTTCATGCAACATCATGGCTGTAACTGTACTGTCTATCCCGCCGCTCATAGCCACCAGTACACGTCCCTTCTTGCTCATTTAAATCCTGTATTTTTGAGTTATACTGTTGTCGAACTGAAATGCAAGACATTTCGTCCCGACACGCCTCATTGCTCAGGGTTGACTTCCTGAAATTGTAAAGCATTCCTTCGCAATGAGGATAAAGCAAAATTACAAATTTCGAATCCTCTTGGTTCAATTTGTCCGTTTGGTAGTCTTACAGCCCTGTTTTGGCTAAATTATTCCCATCTTTGCAGATTATACGGGCAATATGGGGTTCTTATGTCGGACATCATTCTATCATTCTTACTCATTTTGGTCATCAGTTTTGCAACAGGCATTCCCTTTGGCCCTGTCAATCTTTCGGTGTTAAACACTTCGCTCACACACAATAGTAGGGCAGGTATTCGAATGGCGCTTGGATCTGCTACAGCTGAAGTATTGCTACTTTCCATTGCGATTTATATCACCAGTTTATTTACGGTAGCTCAAACCCAAAGCCCCTGGATAAAAGTGGTAGCTATGGTCGTTTTTGTAGGGATCGGCCTCTTTTTCTACCACAAGGAAAAATGGGCAAAGGAATCCACCGAGGAGGCCGCCCCTCGGAAGACCAGACAATTTTTGGCAGGGATTGCTGTCAATATTCTAAATCCGCAGATCATACCGTTCTGGGTAATTACGATTGCCTGGCTGAATAGTGCGGGCTATGCCGATCTTACCATTTCCACGCCCTGGCCCGAAAAGCTATTCCTCGTATCCGCAGTATTTTTTGGAAAGGGTACTGCCTTATGCTTATACAGTCTGTTTAGCCAGGTCATAAAGAACAAAGCCCAGCACATCCGACCGCATCTGGACCGAGCCATTGGCATCTTTTTAGTGGGATTGGGCTTTTTTCAAGGTGCAACTGCTGCCTGGGAATACTTTTTATGATCAATTTACTGTTTATTTATTTTATTGGACGGTTAAATTAAAAACAACCTTGAACCCAATAAAGAAATTGACCATAGGCCCCAGAAAACAAGGCTTTGCTAGTAAAATCCTGATTAACGTTTGCTGTAACAAATAATTTGAACCCGTTTTGGATTTCGATATATTTGTTTAACCAATAATTTGCACTGTGAAAAACTATATTCTATTTTTTGTTTTTGTTCTTTTTCTGTCACCAGCAATTGCACAGGAATTTGGCCTGGCTGCATATTACGCAGATAAATATCATGGCACTCCTACTGCCTATGGTGAGACTTATGATAAGAACAAAATGACAGCTGCTCACAAGCGGCATCCTCTGGGTACCATGCTGAGAGTTACTCGGCTCGACAACAATAAGTCAGTGGTAGTCAGAGTAAACGACAAGGGACCTTATCTCCCAGGGCGAATCGTCGATCTGAGTATGGCGGCGGCCCGAACGCTGGACCTGGTAAAAGATGGCGTAGCCCAAGTGAAGGTAGAAGTAATAGAAAGTAAACCTACGCAATCCAGGGGAGGTGCTGCACCTGTCACTGCTTCTTCCAGTCCCAAGCCTGAAACTACCAGTAGTGGCCAAGAAGCCGACCAGCCAAAAGTCAATGTCAGTCCGGTAAAGCAAAACAAAAAACTGCAGGATATTACGCCCTATGGACTATACAAAGTATCGATCCACAAGGAAAGTACGGCAGGCTTTGGAGTTCAGGTAGCCTCCATGGTGGATTACCCCAACGCCCTTCGAACAGTAGCCCAATTGGAAGCCTCTTTTTTCGATAATGTGCTGGTAAGTGTCGAAAGAAGTGAAACCGGGGCGGTTTATAAAGTCATTTTAGGGCCATTTCCTACCCTTGAAAAAGCACAGGCCTATAACGACAGCCTAAAGAAACGATACAATCGCAATGGCTTTGTGGTCAATTTTTCGGAATTTGACTATTGAAATTGATTCCTGAGTGAAAATCAGGCAGTCTGCTAGGGCCCAACACTTCCAACCACCTCCAGTACTTCTGTATGGCAGAAGCTGGCCAAATTTTATCCAATGAAACTTCCCTTTCCCATCGTACTCACCTTTCTCCTTGCAGGGGCAGGCTTATTATCCTGCGTCACTCAGGAAAAATATCAGGAAGTTGTTCAAGAAAGGGATACCTTCAAAAAAGACGCCCTGGCTTTGGATTCCATAAACCGGGTATTGGGTGGGTTGGAAGAAGACAATCTGAATACCAATTCCTATTCCGGCCTGCTCCTGCGCGAAATTGAGCAATTGACCGTAACTAATAAAAACCTGCATACCAACTACCAAAAGCTCCTTACCCAGGTTAAATCCTATTCCGATTTATCAGAAGGAGGTGGTTCCACCCTGGCCCAACCGGATCAGGAAGTGCAACAATCATTGGAAGCTTACCAGTCGGCGCTACAGGAAAAAGACCTGGTTATCCAACAATTACAGCAGCAGCTACAGCAACAGGTAACCCTCAATTCGGAATCCAAATCCCGTGGCGGCGGAGGTACCTTCGGACCGGCAAATAGCAATCCGAATGAATCCTGTGAAATCATTCAACAGGAAGGTGCAGGAATGATGGCTCAATTGAGGCAGCTACATTTTAACGTAGGTCAGGCCCTTTCTGGCTATAGCAGTAGTGAATCTCCCGTCGAACTCTCTAATCCCTCTACCCGACTTACCATTAAAGTGAAAGCTGATTTCCTATTGGTACCAGGCAGTGCTCAACTCACCCAAAATGGTAGATCGGCTTTGGGGCGTTTGGCTCAATTAGTACAACCCTTCAATCAATTAGATCTTTATATCGAATCCTACCCTGAAACGAACCTGGTAAGCGCTTGGGAACAAAGTGCTCTTACCTCTGCATTAATTGCCAAGGAGCTTTCCCTAAATGGAGTTCGTCCTGATATCTTGTACCCGACCGGAAAACCTTATCCTGGGCAAGACCCCATGGGAGGTAGCCTTGCCGGCTCCGTGCTGTTTATTTTCAAACCCAAATACGAAGAACTCCACCAAAAAGTTTACAACCCCAATAACGCCAACGCAGGCATCAATCGAGGTCGATAAGGTCCTATTGTCACCATGAAAACGTTCCATCCAGCACCCCAATTTTTGAGGCGATTCCTCCCAGGTTGCCTGTGTCTATTGTTTTGGGCAGCTACATCCTGCAAGACGCTCAAACTACCACCCAATGATGAAAGTAGTCTAGACCAATGGGTTGTTTTGGATAAAGGGTCTTGCTTTGGCGATTGTTCCATGTATACCCTGACGCTATTCAAAAATGGCTTCGCCAAATTTGAAGGAAAGGAAAATGCGGTGCGGCAAGGATTGTATTTTCGATATTTGAAGGCCGAGGAAATGGAACAGGTCGAAAATGCTTTTAACGAAATCCCATTTGACTCTTTTCAAGATCACTACATTAGCCAAGTCCCTGATCTTCAGACCGTGAGTATAACCCTTTTCCCAGATGAAGGCTATCCCAAAACGGTAAAGGGAAAAGAGAATCGGCCGCCGGACATTCTTGACCTGGAAGATAAATTGTCCAGTTTGGCCCTTACCGGATCCTGGAATGAATACAAAGGAGGCTTGTTCAACGCCGGTGGAGATGGGGAAATGGTAGTGGAAGAACCCCCAAAGGAGATAATTGTACAACTCCAGGAAAATGTAGACCCCAAAAAATGGATAAATAAATTCATTGGTGCCAAGATGCAGCTCGTCCGCCAAATTGCGCCCAATTCCAATTATTATCTAATGTCTTTCGATCCCGAAGCTCGCAATCCGGAACGCTTGCTCGAATTGGTTCGATCCGATCCGGAGGTCATTGGCGCCCAATTTAATCAAACCGTCCAGTCCAGAAATTAACTGGCAGTCGAGCTGGCTACCTGCATGCCAAGTTGGGCCAGAATATAGTGTTGGATATCGGTTGGGGAGAGGCGATCATCCAGACCGGGTTGGTCGGAGATATAAACAGGATGATCCATTGAATCTTCGGGAATACGTCCGTGAGAACCTTTTACCAGCTTGGCATCTAGCGGAATCAAGTCCATTAGGTACCGAAAGCCTAGTTTTTTCTTCAGTAGCCGCCAGCCTGCTGCAGCCATGGGCACCTTGAATTTAGGATCCACAAACATTTCCACCGGATCAAATCCGGGTTTTCGATGAATATCGACCGTGCGGGCAAAGTCTGGAGCCGATTGATCGTCTAACCAAAAATAATAGGTAAACCAGGAGTCGGAATCCGCTACCGCTACCAAATCTCCGGAACGGTAATGATTGAGGTGATAAAGCTCCTGCTCCTTTTTATCCAACAACAACTCCACTCCCGGCACCCCTTGTAATAGCTGCTGCACCAATGGAATATCCGCTGGATCTTTTACGTAAATGTGTGCAATCTGGTGGTCTGCTACGGCAAACGCACGACTTGCACCCGCATCCAGCAATTCCCACTGCTGCTCTCGGCGCAGGGCTAGCCAACCCGCTTCCCGAAGGATTCGATTCAGATGGACCGGCTGCCGAACCGGCGTAATTCCATATTCAGAAAGCAAAATGACCCGGCACCCTTCTCCCTCAAAAAAGGAAACCAGTTTCTGTATCTCGCCATCAATCTCCTTCAGGTCTGAAGAAATGGAAGGATGGTCCCAGCCATGCCGCTGCAAATTGTAATCCAAATGGGGCAGGTAAATCAAAGTCAGTGTCGGCCTGTATTTCTGAAACGTGTATACAGCAGCGTCAGCAATCCAGGCGGAAGAGACAATAGAGGTATTTGGACCCCAGAATTTGAAAAGCGGGAATTGACCCAATTCTGCCTGTAGCTCGTCCCTCAAAGCCGCAGGATGGGAATAGACATCCGGGATTTTAAGGCCGTTGGCCAAATAGTTAGGCCGTGGAGTTACGGCATAGTCGACCGAGGAATACATATTGTACCACCAGAAGAGGTTGGCACAAGTGAAAGAAGGATTAATTGATTTAGCCACATCCCAGATCTTGGGCGCTTCCACCAAGGCGTTAGACTGCCTCCAGAATTTAATTTCCTTTTCCGTTTTGAAAAACCACCCATTGGCAACGATGCCATGTGTAGAAGGCCAAGTTCCTGTCAGGTAAGTGGACTGTGCAGAGCAGGTAACCGCAGGAAGTACCGGCTGAACAGTTCGCACTGGCTTATTGGTGATCCATTGTTGTAAGAAAGGGGTATGTGATCCAATGTGCCGTTTGGAGAGACCGACCACATTAAGTACTACCGTTGGTTGCATAATGCTCTTTTACCCAATTTAACTCACGGGTGATGGAGGTAGTCAGATCTACCTGGAGACCAAGTGGAAGTACTTCCCAGGTATAGGTTTCCACCTCCAGATGTGTTTTGACATTCCTCTTTTTCAACTCTTTGAACACCCTGAGAATATCTGCTTGCGTGGAAGATAATACGCCATAATCCTTTATAAAAATAGGCACATGAAAATGTACCCGCCACTGGCCGGGTCTGGGCTTTTGTCGCCAGGATTTAATGGCCTGATCCAAATCCTGAAATTTTTCGAGGGTACCGTTACTCCTTTCAATAACTACCTGATGTAAATAGGTAGATTCTTCAAATGCATTCAGGGCAGCAACCCGGGCTTCTGAATCCCGATCCCTACCAGAAATCATGGTCTTTAAGGCTGAACTGACTTGTACCTTGCCGATTTTAATGCCGTTGGCAGTTAGGTGGTCCATGGCTTTACCGTGGGATTCAAATTCGACGGCAAAATGGCAAACGTCATAGCAAACACAGCAATACCTACTGATGGCCGCACGGCCTGGTGTGTGTGCCCCCTTCCCAAAAAGCCATTGATCAAAAAACTGAATGAGTTCCGTAGAATTTTCCAATAAACCGTCAGGCTCCGGTTCAATGTCGAGATGAATGTAGGTGCCTGTCTGTTCTTCCAGCATTGCCAGTTCACCTATCAGCGTCAACAAATGGTGAGTACTCTTCCGCTTGACTTCCTCCTGAGCTAATGGTCGATGCCAGTGCCGGTAGGATAAGGGAGAAGTGGAAATACTGCCCTCCATTCCTTCAGGCAATAAATAAGCTAAAATTTGGATCAGGTTCCGGGTATATTCAAGTCGGTCTATCGTCGTCCAATCCGGATAGTGGACCCGATCTTTTACCCGGGTGTGGTGGAAATCTCCGTAAGGAAACCCATTCAAGGTGAAAACATACAGTCCGTTGGCTTGAAGCCAGGTTTTTAGCCTTTGGAGCTCTTCGCCCTGAATCAATTCTTCAGCAGCTTGGGCTCCAATCCGAAGACCTAAGCCAAAGGGTACATCCGGGGCAAGTTTAGCCTTGAGAGAAGTAATATAATTTTCCAAACCAGCTTGAATGGCTGCCCAGGATTCCCCAGCATGAATATTAGTGCAGTAGGTGAGATGGGAGCCGTCTGGTAAGCGCATAGATTATCCGACCGGAGTTATTGTTGGTGTAAATTGTTTCAATCGAAGCATTGCCTTTTCGACCAGGCTTTGCTCCATCGCATGTACTTCCACCCCGACCCCAATACGATCGAGGAGCATTATTGTCAATTGCCCGCCAAGGTGTTCTCTAAACTCCTGAAGACCTTCCCACAACAACGACTCACCCCTTTCATTCAACTGCTCCAATTCCGGATGGAAAAGTTGGAACCCCAATTGGTCAAAGAGATCGAGTACGCGCCTGGACTCCTGTGCGGTGAGGCGACCTTCAAGTTCAGAATAAACCACATCCAAGGCTATACCAATCGCTACGGCCTCGCCGTGACGGAGTTCATAATCCGTGAGCTGCTCCAGCTTATGCGCGGCCCAATGTCCAAAATCCAAAGGCCTGGAAGATCCCAATTCGAAAGGATCACCACCTGCGATATGATCCATATGCAATCGAGCACATACTTCAATCAGGTACTCCATTGCTTGTTCATCCCGATTGGCCAAATCCTGAGCATTAAATTCCAGCCATTCGAAAAAACCAGCATCCTTGATCAAGCTCACTTTTACCGCCTCTGAAATACCAGCTCGCCAGTCTCGTTCGTCGAGGGTATGGAGGAAGTCAAAATCATTTAGTACCGCTACAGGTGGTGCAAAACTGCCAATGAAGTTCTTTTTTCCGAAATAGTTAATTCCGTTTTTAACACCGACCCCTGAATCGTTTTGAGAAAGTATTGTCGTCGGAATCCGAATATGGCGAACACCGCGATGCGCGATAGCTGCTGCAAATCCAGCCATATCCAAAACAGCACCCCCACCAATGGCTATCAAATAGGAGTGACGATCAATTTGGCGCGACTCAATAGCTTCCAACAACATCTGAACCCATTCAAATCTGTTTTTTACTTGCTCTCCACCCTCTACCACCAGGACCTCTCCCCGTTTATTCAACCCGGAATACTGCTTGCAATAGGCATCGATTTCCTTCTTTAGATTCGGATGAGCTTCATCTACTCCGCTATCTACTACAAACAATAGCCGGATAGCACCTTTTTCCAGATCGAATAAGCTGGCAAAAAGAGGGTTTTCTAAGTGAAAAAGACCTCTGCAAAAGTGTACATCGTATGTGAAGTTGACAGAGAAGGTCTGATGAATTTTACGTTGCATAAGCTTACTCAAGTTACGGCATACAGCCTTGCCAATCCTGCCGATATAGGCAATAGAGCCAGGATGATCAGGCCGTATGGCCAACCCTGGAAAATGCATCCCCATGCTGCATTCATTGGGATCAACCCCAACACGCCCCACTTTACCGCATTGCCAATTAGGGCAGGCTGAGGATTTTGGAAAGCCTGGATTAAAGGTGGAAATACAACACCAACAAATAATAAAACAAAAATAAAAGAGAGCCAAGATAGTTCACCTAAGTACAATGCACTTCCTGACAAAACGGTTACGATCAGTAAATAGCCAAGTCCGGCAAGTAACAATGAAAGCCTCCCACCACCACTCACCTCGCCCCGACTAACCAACGTAACCGCAGCAATAAATACCAAAGGCACTAACCCAACGGGCCAAAGTACGCTCAGCGAACCGAAAGCAGAGGCACCAAGCAATAGGTTTCCAGCTCTGCAACTCCCCATGGTGAGTGGTCCCCATAATGGATGCGATTTAGTAACAGCATCGTATGTAACTGCAAGAAAGGCAACTACAGCTGCTGTAAGGGCACTCAACCAGCCTGAGCAGGCAGCAAACATAACTCCCGCCAGCAAGAAGGTAATCCCGGCATACAAGGCTACATTGAATGGTATTGCCCCCGCTGGCAAGGGACGTTCCGGCCTTTCTTGCCGGTCGAGCTCCAGATCAAAAACATCGTTCAACGTAATTCCACCTGCATATAAACACAAGGTGGATAAGAGTAAGGGAAGTAATAATGGGAGCGGCCAAGATGCCCCTCCGTGGAAAAACAGGCCAATGCCAAATCCTGCGATGACATCTGCAGCAGCCGTTACCATATTGGCCGGCCGCATTAAACGCAATAAAACAGATATCCGAAATACAGGCGGTTTGCCGGCCATCAATTAATGATCAATTCAGAGGGATCCTGGGCACTCGAAATTTTTGGATCCTGACCACCTCTGAGAATGGAATTACCCAAGTATTTCTGGCGCTGATCTACCCCATTGTCTTCTAACCAATCACTTTCTTTGATTTGTCCGCTTTGGCCAAAAGCGGCCAGTGCGTTACTATACACCACCTTAATGATATCAGCTTCAGGTACGCCCCGCTCCCGCATCAAGGCTGCTGTTTTGGGTACTGACATGGGATCGCTAATCCCCCAATCCGCTGATGAATTGACAATGATACGTTCCGGCCCATATTGCTTTACGATTTCAGTCATACGCTCATTACCCATTTTCGAATGTGGATAAATAGTAAAGCCCGCCCAATACCCTCGATCCAGAACCTCTTCTACCGTTTCTTCATTGTTGTGATCTATAATCACCATGGAAGGAGATAGTCCGTGTTCCTCGCTGACATCCATACTTCGTGACGTTCCTTCCCTTTTATCTCGGTGCGGGGTATGGATCTGTACGGGTAGGGTGGCTTCCTTCGCCAATTCCAATTGCTGCCTAAAATATTTGTCTTCCGCCGCTGTCTGGTCGTCGTAACCAATTTCACCTACACCGACCACTCCTTCTTTACAAATAAATAAGGGCAATATTTCCATAACTTGTTCGGCGAGGGCCTCATTATTGGCTTCCTTGCTATTTAATCCCAGGGTGCAATAATGCTTTATTCCAAATTGGCTAGCTCGAAATCGCTCCCATCCTAGCAAAGTCATGAAATAATCCTTGAAAGACCCAAGAGTGGTTCTGGGCTGACCGAGCCAGAAAGCTGGTTCGATAACAGCTACTACACCCGCTTTAGCCATCATTTCATAATCATTAGTCGTTCGGGAAATCATGTGCACATGCGGGTCAATGATCATACTTAGTTTCTGGTCCATCTAGATTTCGATTTTTATTTTAGGACAAATGGGATTGCCATTAAGTTGTTAGGGCTGGGTACTCCACCAGGATTTGGCTAAGGACTCCCAGCTTAGTTCTCCATCCTGGATCTGTCTGATCTCCGCTTCCAGCTTCCCATTTACTTCCAGCTGTTCCTTTTCCAGGAGCAGTAAGGCGGCCGCTTGCCGATCAAAATTCGATCCTTCAATCAGGTGCCCAATGTCTGCTTTCAGAGTGCCATCAGACTCCATGGGTGAAGTGATGGCCATCCAGATCTCAGGCGTTATATTTCTGCCTGCTGCCCAACGCTCGTGGGCATAATCCGAAATAATACGGTCTAATTCAGGATTTGCACGCCCACGGAGACCTTGAATCCGGATGATTGGCCGCTGCATGAATGCTGTTTTTAACACCATTTGGTTCCAAGCGGCATCAGAAAGATGGGATGCAGGATAAGAATTATCCAATGCGATGGCATCAAAGACATCGGCAATATTGGTGCGGATGGCTTCAGCAGCTATGGTTGTCAGGGCATTTGGAAATGGAAACAAGGGGAAACCTTTGTATAAAGCAACCTGCTCCCCCATATCTGCAGTGTCTAGCAGGGTATTAAGTCGTTGTAAAAAGGTGGTTTCGTCCATTTCCGGTGTAGAAAGGACCAATGCGATCCGCATGAGCTGATCGATCGTAAACCGGTGGAGTTGGAGACCCCAGTTGGTTACTGCCTGCTGCTCCTGAGGAGGTGTAAAATTGACTTGCTCCTTACCTGAATACCGCGGGACAGCACTGAAGGCCATGTAAAGAGACCTTTCTTGATGTTGCTGCACTTTTTCCACAGCTCCCATAAACCAGTCGAAAGCGGGGGACGAGCAGTTATCCTGTATCAAATCAACAAGAAAAGTGTAAATAGTTTGGTGTTTATATTCCATCTGTTCGGGGTCCGAAATTAGTTGAGCCTAGAAATATATTTTTATTTGGAAGAATGCCGCTGCCTTCGAATCAAAATAGCGATCATCAAGCCCGCAATAATAACAAAGGGTAACCAACTCCCGATCTGGTAGCCGATCCGATAACCCAGATCCGTAGTATCGGCGGCAGACTCCACCTGCCAGAGTAATAGTTCAACCTGCATTCAATTAGCTTATTCCTGCATCTTCAAGAAGAAGCTGGGCTTCCTCCCATTCCTCCATGGCGGATTCCAGTTGTGATTTTACGGCCTTATAGCGGGTAATCCAATGATCTTTATCAGAAGAGTTAAAAAAGTCAGGATCGGCCATCTTATCCTCTATTTGCTTGGCTTCGCGCTCCAAACGTTCTACACTTTTTTCGGCATTGCTCGCTTGGCGCATGATCTGTTTACGCTCTTCGAAACTGAGTTCACGAACAGTAGGATCCGGCTCTACTGCCTTGGCAGTAGGAGTCGACTTCTCTACCTCGCGCATATTGTCCAACTGACGTTTTTCCAGAAAGTAATTGACGTCGCCCAGATGGTCAAAAAGCTTCCGATTCCGGAATTCCAGCGTTCGATCAGTTAAATCACTTAGAAACTCCCGGTCGTGAGACACGACGATCAAAGCTCCATCATAGTCCCGCAACGCCATTTTTAAAATATCCTTGCTGATCATATCCAGATGATTGGTTGGCTCATCCAGGACCAGCAAATTAAACGGCTTTAACAACAGGCAGGCCAAAGCCAATCGTGCACGTTCACCTCCTGATAAGACAGATACTTTCTTATCCACATCCTCTTTGGTAAAAAGAAAGGCACCCAGAATCGATCGAAGCCTTGGCCGCATTTCAGGAGGCGAATGCTGTTCCATGGTCTCGAGCAGGGTAAGGCCGGAATGCAAGGCGTCCGCCTGGTTTTGAGCGTAATATCCAACCTGCAGGTTATGACCCCAATCCAGGTCTCCATCAGAGGGGGGTAGGTCGTTCACCAGCATTTTAGCCAGCGTCGTTTTTCCTTGCCCGTTTTGTCCGACAAAGGCAACCCGCTCCCCACGTTCTAACTGAAAATCAATATCCTTGAGCACCTCTTTTTTCCCATAGGACTTGGACAGCTTACGCGCCTTGACCAGAATTTCTCCTGCACGAGGAGAAGGTGGAAACTGGATATTCATGCCCTTTATATCCTCCTCATCCAATTCGACCCGATCCATTTTATCCAATTGCTTCTGCATGGATTGGGCCATTTTGGTTTTGGTAGCCTTAGCCATGAAACGGTTGATCGTACGTTCCTTTTGTGCGATCACTCGTTGCTGGTTATCAAAAGCTGATCGTTGCTTTTCCATCCGATCAGCTTTTAACGCTACGTACTTTCTGTAGGGAGCTTTGTAATCGTAGAGTTTTCCCAATTCTACCTCAACCGTACGATGCGTAGTGCGGTCCAGGAATTCCTTATCGTGCGAGATCGTGATCACTGCTCCCGGATGGTTTTTAAGAAAGTCCTCCAGCCAGAGGATGGATTCAATATCCAGATGGTTGGTCGGCTCATCCAGTAAGAGGTAATCTGGTTTTTGTAATAGCATTCGGGCTAATTCCGCCCGCATCTGCCAACCTCCGCTAAACTCATCGACCAAGCGTTGAAAGTCCTGCTGGGAAAACCCTAATCCCTTTAGCACCTTTTCAATTTCAGCTTCCATGCTCCCTGCACCTAGGGTTTCTAATCGTTCGCCTACCTCCGTGAATCGTTGAATCAATTGGGCATAGGAATCGCTTTCATAGTCTGTCCGCTCTTCCATTTCCGTTTGCATCCCCTCCAACGCCTTTTGCAGATGAACCACCTCTTCAAAAGCGGAACAGGCAATTTGATGGATAGTCTTTCCCAGGGGAATATCAATATCCTGATGCAGGAAGGCCATCGTTCGTTCTTTGGGCAACGCAACACTTCCCCTTTGAGGTGATAGGTGTCCCGCCAGGATCTTTAGCAGGGTAGACTTGCCTGCTCCGTTTCGCCCTACCAAGCCCACTTTATCTTTATCATTCACCACGAGATTGACCTCATTCAACAGAATGCGGTCACCAAATTGCATATATATTGAAGATGCGGTTAACATATCCTTTAGACGATTAAAAACGCAGGGGCCACTCCCTTTTATTTAGCTTTTTCGAGGGTAAATCCGAAAGTGGATCCCAATTCCGGAGTGCTCCGCACATTGACCGTTTGTTTGTGGGCCTCAATGATGTGTTTCACAATTGAAAGGCCCAGCCCAGAGCCGCCCAGGTTCCTGGACCGGCTTGTATCCACTCTGTAGAAGCGATCAAACACATGGTTCAGATGTTTTTTGGGAATTCCGATTCCATTGTCAGCTACTTCCACGAGCAGGTATTTGTCCATATCGTAGAATCCCACTTTTGTCCTTCCCCCCTCTTTACCATACTTAATAGAATTATTGATCAAATTGATCAATACCTGGTGGATAGAATCCCGATCTGCACGAACCTGAAAGGAATTGGATGCTCCATCCTTAAAATTCAGGCAAATGCCTTTTTCCTTGGCCTTGAACTCAAGCTCTTCAAATACCTCCTCCGTCATTTTCTTAATATCAAAAGGCTGCATTTCCAGAATAAGTTCACCCGATTCAAGTCGGGCTATGCCTTCCAGGTCTTCGACGATTGTCTGCAAGCGATTTAAATTGCGAATGGCTTTCTTCAGGTAAGGTATATTGATCTCTTCATCCTCCAGCTTGTTATCCAACAAGGTCTCCAGGTAACCTTGGATGTTAAAGATCGGGGTCTTCAGTTCGTGTGAAATATCACCTACAAACTTTCGACGGTACTCTTCCAACACCTTGTATTTTTCTATTTCTTTGGCTTGATTATCAGCCCATTCCACCACTTCCCGTTCAACTTCATCAATGATGTTGGTCGTTACATCAATACTTTTGCTCTTATTTTTCTCGGCAGGTGCCAATTTGTGTCGGTGGATAGTTTTATAGACCACTTTTATCTTCCTATAGATATACTTTCTGAGGTAAAAAATGGATATGAAATAAGATCCCGAAAAGAAAATAAGGGCCCAGCCCAAGTATCTGTATACCAGAGGAATTTTTAGGGGAGCTAATTCCAGGAAAAGCATGAGTGCCATCCCCAACACCGCCAGGATACCACTGGCATAAAGCGCAATTTGTTGTGGGGTTGGATTCTTGATCATAGGTTAAAATTCAAATTTATACCCGATCCCTTTAATCGTTTTAATGTAGTGATCGCCCAATTTCTCTCGGAGTTTCCGAATGTGAACATCAATCGTCCTGTTTCCAACAATAACATCTGTACCCCAGACTTTATTGAAAATTTCTTCTCGTGAAAAAACTTTACCTGGCTTGGACACAAGCAGAAGCAATAATTCAAATTCTTTTTTGGCCAAATCGATAGAGCGTTCGCCCTTCACTACCCGGACTTTTTCTTTGTCGATAGTGAGATCACCCAAGTGAATAACCGGAACTTCGTCTGCATCCTCTTTTCGTTCAGAACGTCTCAGCAAGGCTTTTACCCGACTGACCATTACTCGGGGTCGAATTGGTTTGGTGATGTAATCATCCCCCCCTACCTCAAGGGCTGCAATCTGAGAATAGTCCTCTTCACGGGCTGTAAGAAAGGCAATCAGTACTTTATCAAACTCCTCATTATTGCGGAGCGTCCGACAGACTTCTACCCCATCCATTTTAGGCATCATGATATCCAGAATGATCAGCTGAGGCATTTCCGCTTGTGCAATTTCGATAGCTTGCTCCCCGTTACTGGCGGAAAAAACATTGTAGCCTTCCTTTTTCAGATTGTACTCTAAAAATTCAAGGATATCCGGTTCGTCGTCGACAATCAGGATTTTAATGTTTTCCATAGTTGCATTTTGGCTGGGGCATCCGATGGTTGGCTGGATGCCTGTCTGGTTTTAATTTTTTAAGTGAGCGTCTCGTTTAGCGAGTTCATCCAGCACCCCCGTGTATAGCCCATGAAGGATTTCCGGATCTCTTCGGATTATTTCCATGGATTCATCAAAGGCCTCCTCTGTAATGTTGTGCTGTGCAAATATCCGACCATAATAGGCCACGTACAAACTGTCTTTTCGAGCCCGAACCGAGTTTTCCTGAATCATGGCGTCTGCCAAATGAATATCGGCTAAGACCTGGATCAAAACCTCCTCTCCTACCGGCAACTCAGGACGCTGCTGTTGACACGATATACACCCCAAAATAAGACAACACAAACAGAGGACCCGGCTCATCAGTCAAAATATTGCTTTGGGAAAAAAAAGTTCATGCGCTTTCCTCTACCCGGAGCAAAGTCTTCCCATTTTTCAATTGGACTTTGTACTTCTACAATACCGCAAGTTGGGACATTGGGAATGTAATCGTTGGAAAATGAATTGGCCATGGCAGTGAAGGTCGGGTTATGGCCTACTATCCATAGGCAGTTCCGATCGTCCGTTTGTTGTTGTAAAAGGGAAAAAATATCGCCCGGGTAAGCATGATATATGCGCTCATCGACCTGGATATCCGAATTTGCAATGGCTGCTGCATCGGCGAAAAACCGAGCTGTGGTTAGCGCCCGGACGGCTGGGCTCGATAAAATCGCATCGGGCTCACCGCTTTTTCCCACCAGTAGTTTTGCCATAAAAGGTGCATCGCGCAGTCCCCTTTTATTTAAAGGACGCTCGTAATCCCTCCACTCGGGGTCCTTCCAGCTGGATTTGGCATGGCGGATAAAAAAAACGGTCTTCATAATACAGTCTTCACCCTTTACATATATCCTGCTACAAAGAAACCAAATCTTACCGGAATCGAGTCCTCCTGTTGGAAGAACTCCTTGGCGAACCGCTTCACGCCCAGGGTAGGCTGCAATGCAATAGGATGCCATTGAACTGAAAAAAGCAGTTACCTTTACAAGAATACTTTAAAACCAAGCACTTTCATGACTTTTCAGGATCAGGTGGTGTGGATCACTGGAGCTTCTTCAGGTATTGGAGAAGGCCTTGTATATGCTTTTGCCGAACAAGGAGCAAAAATTGCTATATCGAGTCGAAACGAGGCCGAATTACAGCGGGTAAAAGACAATTGTCCGCCCCAAACTGAAATTGAGGTTTTCCCGCTCGATATCGCCGATTTTGATCGGGTCCCCGTGGTAGTGCAACAGATCCTGGACCATTTTGGTATGTTGCACATTCTGATCAACAATGCGGGGATTTCACAACGCGAGCTAGCACAGGATACGGTACTGGATGTAGATCGTAAATTAATGGAAGTCAATTACCTGGGCACAGTGGCAGTGACCAAAGCCATCCTTCCCACATTCATTAAACAACGCTTTGGACACATTGTGGTGATTAGTAGCGTGCTAGGCAAATACGGAGCCCCTTATCGGTCTACCTATAGTGCCAGCAAACATGCCCTGCAAGGGTTCTTTGATTCGCTACGACCCGAAATCAAAGCGTACAACCTGGACATTACTATGATTTGTCCCGGTTATGTTCGAACTAATGTGACGATCAATGCATTGCGGGGTGACGGCACCCCTAACAATGTAATGGCAGAAAGTACAGCCGGCGGAATTGATCCGGGACGTTTTGCCGAAAAAGTGCTTAAAGTGATCCGAAAACGAAAACCGGAAGTCTATTTTGGTGGTAAGGAAGCGCTTGCCATCTATATCAAGCGGCTTTTCCCAGGGCTCCACCGCAGGATTATGAACGGAGTAAAATTGGAGTGACCGGGCTTCCGATAATCCAATTTTGAATACAGAACAGGATTGCGGATTGTGTGCCGTGAACCGCGTGCCGTCCACCGTCTAGCCGTCCACCGTCCTCACTCTTTCCCCCCAACGGCATTTTGCTGTCCTTCCTGCTCGGCCGCATCAGCTGCTATGATCGTATCCATTACCTCGCCAAGTTGCTCTGCACCAATACGTTTGGAGATAATTTTTTTATCCTTATCCAGAATATACAGCTGAGGAGTTGACTTAACGTAATACTTTTCACTGTACCGAGACTGATTGTAAGGATCAACCACATGCAACCAATCTCCTATTTCTTTTTCCTCAATATAATCCCAGCAGCCACCTACGTCTTCCCCAAATTTAAAACAGGCAGCAAAAATCTCCACCCCCTTATCCTTGTACGCTTCATAAAATTCCTTCATAAGCGGAGTAGATTTTTTACAAACCCCACAATCGTAGCGCCAGATATAGAAAATGGTGTATTCCGCATTCACTTCGTGAAGGCTGATCTTCTGCCCATCCCGGGTTTGAAGTGTCACATCCGGAGCTATTTTTCCGATCAGCAAGGGCTCCAGTGATTTGGCATTCCCGATGATCTTATTGAGTTGTTCCTCTTCGGTCCAATCGGCTTTACCGTTACCGTAATACTTATTGACTAGATGCACATATACCCCGTCCATGCCCACAATTTTAGATTGGGCTGCCTCATTTAAAAAATGGATCAAAAAGAACTTATACGTTTCTTCAGCGGGCTCTGCCTGACCAAGTACCCAATCAATAGCCGCTGATATGGTATCGGGATGTTGGAGTTGTAATTTGTGTACGTAATAATTAACGCGCTCAAACAGGATTGGTGTGAGAAGCATCCTGGGATCTTCAAGAGGCATATTATCAAAATAATGCGCCTGGGTCCATCTCCATTTCTTCACCTGAATTTCCTCCTCCGTACCTTCGAATTCAGGCACGTCAATGGGAATATTAGCTTGAATCAAGGCAGCAGAGAAAGCGCCCGGATGCTCTTTTATGTAGTTTTCCTGATATTCCCGCACAAGATCGTTGAGGTCTTCCAGTTGCTGGACCAGGTCCTTGTACGCTTCAGAGCCTTCCTCCAGATTCGCCAACTGTTCTTGCATGGCGTTGGCTTCCGGCCGTTTGGATTCAAGATACCTTAGGTAATCATAGAAATCGGAATTGTCCGGTGCATTTTCAAACTGCATGGTAGATACCTGAGCGTCCACATTTGCAGTAAGGGAAAAATGTTGCTCCTCCTTGTCAATCAACAATTGGAAATAATTATTGTCCGGAGGAAGCACAATCAAGTAGAGCCCACCGGGAAGCGCTTCTTCCCCTTCAAATACAAACACCTCTCCATCCTCTGCCCGTGCAGTGTCTTTGATAAACTGTTTGTCTCCGTAGTAGTAGGCCAGGTAAAGTTCTTCTTCGGAAAAGCCTTGGAGCTGCACTTCAATTCGGTAGCCTTCTTCAGGTGTGCCATTGGCGGTTGCAGCAATAGGGACCAAAATAGCTAGGAACGAAAACAGGATAAAAAACCGCATGGGATCTGTATTTGAGCCCTCAAATATCTACATGCCAACATGGAATACCAAACTCTTTGTAATTCGTTAACAAGTGGACTGTTTATGTTGGGCGTTTGGATGTTTATCAATTCTCGGATTTACCTTCATTCATTTTCAGAGCTTGCAGTTTTTTCTCGGCTTCCAATATTTGTTCCTGTAAATTTTTCAAGCGGGCTGTGAGTTGCGCTTTTTGTTCCTCGGTTTGCTTTCGTTGGGTTTCAATTTCCGCTTTTGTACCTTCTTTAACTGAATTTATTTGCTCGAGCGACTGCTGACGGGCATCGTAGACTTCCTGGGAGGTTTTTTCCCGGGCAGCTGCAATTTCTTCCTGGCTTTTCAAGCGGGCTTCCTCTGCTTCTTCCTGATATTGTTGAACAAGTCGGTCTCGCTCTGCCTTTGATTCTTCCATTTCCACTTGAAAATGTTGGATTTGGTCGTCAGACTCTTCCTTTGTATCCTTCAATTTGGCTTGTATCTCCTCTAATTCAAGCGCATAGGCACGCTCTTCGGCTTCCAGTTGTTGGGCGTACTCCTCTTTAGCGGCACGAACTGCAGCGGCTCCCTCCTCTTGTGCCTGAGCTAGTGCTTCTGCCTGTTCCCGTTGTTGCTGTGCCAGTTGCTGGGAATACATCTCCTTCTCCTGGACCATTTTCTCTTTGATATCCTTTAGTTGCTCGGCGGTTTCTTTGCGCAAAGCTGCCATTTCAGCAGCAGCATTTTCCTGTGCTTCGGCTAAATCCGTTTCCAAGGCTAATTTTTCGGCATTAATATTTTCTCGAAAGGTTTGCATAGCCTGAGCTTCCGCTTTTTCAATTGCTGCGATCGATTCAGAAGACTTTTTCCGGGCTTCTGCCACATTCAATTCCAGCTCCTCGATGGTTTTGGCCTGTTGCTGTTTTGCTTTCGCAATTTCATCAGCTGCTTTTTGCTTGATTTCAGCGACCTGGCGAGCCATATCTTCTCGGGTTTCGGCTACTTGTTGGGCTGAAATGGAAGCCTCCTTAGCCTCTTCATCCAAAATCTCTTTTCGAGTTGTTTCCGCTTCCTGCTCAATGCGTTCCAACTCAGCTTTAGCTTTGGCTTGAAGGGTCTTTACTTCTTTATTGTACGCTTCTTCTGCTTTTTCCGCTTTTTTACCGGCAGCTTCCAGCTGGGCGATGGCAGCTTCTCGGGTGCGCTTGATTTCTTCCTCTGCGCGAGCCTTGGCTTCTTTAACGGCTTCAGCAGATTTTTGGAGCGCCTCCTCCTCTACAGTTTTAGCTTGTTCTAATGCAGCCACCAGCTCAGCTTCGATTTTCTCCATTTCAGCGGCTGCATTCTCTCTTGCCAGTTTAACCTCTTCAGCTATTCGTTCCTTTTCCAACGCCGCTTCCTGTCGAGCCTTATCCACCTTTGCCGCTTCCTCGTCCAGAATTTCCTGAATGGTTTGGTTGGATTGCGCTTTGACTTCCAGCACTTCTTCCGAAGCTTTTTTGCGCGTTGCCGCTACTTCGGCTAAAGCATTTTCTCGTTCCGTGTCCAAGTCATTCCGAATTTGGCTGATCTCGGTAGATACCTTCTCTTTGAAGGCAGATAACTCGAGGGCAAGAGATTCTTTGGTACGGGTAGCCTTTTCCTGAAGGTCAGCGACTTCTGTAGCCAGTTCTGATTCGATCTCTCCTTTCTTTTCAGCTGCTTTACGCCTGGTTTCAGCTACTTCAAAAGCAATTTTTTCTTTTTCAATGACGGCCTGTTCTTGTAATCGCGCAATCTCGTTGGCATTATTTTCCTGTTCGGTCAGCAATTGCTCTTGAAGAGATTTTCGAGTAGCGGTCAGCTCGTTGAGGCTTTTCTCGCTCTCCACCTTTGCCTGATCCCGGGCACGCTGTATTTTTTGCCCCGCTTCAATTCGAATGGCTTCCAGTTCGGCATCCGATCGCTTCCGGGCAGTCTCCACCTCTGCAGCATAGGTTTGCTGAGCTTCCTGAATCTTGTTTTGGGCATTTTGAACCTCCAGGGCTGCTTCTTCCCGGATGGTTGCTACCCGCTGGGCGGCTTCCAGCTCGGCCTTGCTGATTTCTTCCGCCGCCTTTTGCCTGGCCTGGGTTACTTCCTCTGCCAAGCGGGCTTTTTCATCTTCTGATCCCTTCTTGGCTGCTTCCACAGCGGCCAGGCTTTTTGCTTGAGTAGCTTGAATGATCGAATCAGCCCGGTTTCGGGCATGGGCTACTTCTTTGGCATATTTGGCCTGGGCATCGGCAGCGTCTTGTCGGGCCGTGGCAACTTCTTCTTGAAATTGCTTTTTGGTTTGTTCCAGCCGCTTTAACTCCGCCTCAATTTCCCTTTTCACCTGGGCTTTAGTGGCCGCCAATTCTGACCGATATTCCTTGAGCTCCCCATCGGCCGCAACTGCTTCTTTTCCGCGAGGACCCGCATCTGTAGTATTGGTGGTGGTTTGAGGTTTCGCACCAAGATCTGGCTCTTCCGTAACGGGGATTCGACTGGCAAGATCTACCGGGCGTCCCTCGATGACATCCATAGATGCCCGAGCCGTCATTTTATTCCGATCAATCCGGGAGATAAAGCAGGCGGCAGTTTGTTGAAGATCCTTTCGCCTACCTGGGTCGATCGTAAATTTTCGCATGATGTTGCGCAAGTTATTCTTTACGAATACGGTTGCGGCTTCTTGCTGGGCCAACCACTCCAAAGCAGCCAAATTCAGTTGAAGCGTATTGAAGCTGGTTACCACACCTTCTTCTTGAATCTCCTTTTGGGTATCAATGAACCGGAAACTTCTTCGATCCTGACTGGTGCTGATGAAGATGAGCTCATCATTCATATTCAACTTCTCCCCCCCTTTTGATTCCACCCTGGCAACAATCCCTCGATCTGAACTGGCGAATTCAAGGGAATAACTATAGTCTGCCCGGACCACCAGGATCAAGGGCTGGGCTTGTAGCACCTGGATCGTTCCTGCCTGATTATCCTTCACGATGAGCGACGAACAATCTACCTGTCCATGTAGGTTTGCCAAGCCAAGGAAAGTAAGGGCGAAGAGCAAATAGAATTGAGTTCTCATGATTCGGGTTTTTCATTCATGATTGCATCACACCTTCTTCCTTCTAGCCTTAATTAATACCATTTTAAAATGAAAATGACGCATTTAAATCGGTAAAAAACGGGGATAGGCCGTCATATCCAGTGCTCTATTACAAACTCCGCTTTTTATCCAAAAAGTCTATCCGATACGTACCATTTACTTTGCGGAGAAGATTTAACCAGAAGCTCTGATTTATAATTTACCCTTTTTTGACGGCAATTGCCCTAGAGAATCAGGTTTGGCTGCTTTGCCTGTGGGTTAAAGACTATTTTTTCGAAAAGAGGCTAGCAAAAATAGAATAGCCATGCGAACGGCGACCCCATTTTCCACCTGTTTCAATATGATAGAATGTGGGCTATCCGCCAGCTCAGACGTGATTTCCACTCCTCGGTTAATTGGCCCTGGATGCATTATCAAAATGGGCTTTTCCACCTGATCCAACACCTCTTTGTTGAGTCCGTAATATAAAGCATACTCTCGGATACTGGGGAAATACCGTATGTCCTGGCGCTCCAGTTGAATCCGCAATACATTAGCCACATCACACCATTGAAGGGTTTCCTCCCGACTAAAGCTCACTTCTACCCCGAGGGATTTCATGTGTCGCGGAATCAAGGTAGGAGGACCGCAAACTCGAACCTTTGCACCTAGTTTCTGCAAGCAAAACACGTTGCTCAACGCAACGCGTGAATGCAGGATATCCCCGAAAATGGCAATTTTTTTTCCCTTAAGATCTCCCAGGGCCTCTTCCATTGAAAAAGCATCCAGTAAAGCTTGGGTTGGGTGTTCGTGCGTTCCATCCCCTGCATTTATGATGTTGGCATCAATGTGATTGGCCAGAAAATGTGGAGCCCCGGGAGCCGGATGCCGGATAACTACCATATCTACCTTCATGGACAGGATGTTATTCACGGTATCCAGCAAGGTTTCGCCTTTTTTCACGGATGAGGAAGCTGCGGAAAAATTAATAATGTCAGCAGAAAGCCGCTTCTCCGCCAATTCGAATGAGATCCGGGTTCGGGTAGAATTTTCAAAGAATAAATTGGCAATGGTAACATCCCGCAGTGAAGGTACTTTTTTGATCGGTCGGTTGATAACCTCTTTGAATTCGCGAGCCGTCTCAAAAATAAGCCGGATATCCTCGGGCGTCAGGTTCTTTATCCCAAGTAAATGCTGAGTGCTAAGTTGTTGTACGCCGTTGATCATTCTTCTTTAGCTGCTTCTTTTGAAGGAAACAAAAGTACCTGATCCACTCCTTCCTGTTCTTTCCAGCCTACCCTTACATAAGCATGCTCCAATGCATCTACGGTGATGCCTATATAATCTGCTTGAATAGGAAGGGCGCGGTTGAAACGTCGATCTACCATTACCATAAGCTCTACCTCTTTGGGTCGACCATAATGGTTGAGTGCGGTCAATGCGGCTTGAACCGTTCGTCCGGTGTAAAGCACATCATCGATGAGGACTACGTGCTTTCCCTCCACCAGAAAGTTCATTTCAGTTACGCTGGCTCGCAGTGGTTTCTGCCGGGTGCGAAAATCATCTCGGTAAAAGGTGATGTCCAATTTACCATACCACATCTTAACCCCTTGCATCAACTCCTGCAGACGAGAATAAATCCGGTCAGACAACAAACTACCTCGAGGTTGTATGCCAATAAAACAGATCTCTGAAAAATGGGAACATTTTTCGATCAACTCGTAGCATAGGCGATCGATGGTCAGCTGGAATCGTTCCTCTCGAATAATAACCCTTCCGGTTTCCATAGTTGCAAAATAGGAAATGCACCCTGATTTTCCGATTTGAGAAAAATTAAAGAAAATCTGCGAGGTAGATTAAACCAATCCAGCGTAACTCCATCCAACAACCAGTCGCGACGCCTAATTAAAATTTGTAAAACTTCAATCAAAATGATTCTGGCAATGAAATTCAATCCCATGTATTTGATCGTACTTACCTTGATGGTAGGAGCGATTACTTTTAGTTGCGAAAAAACAGAAGACACTCCCGAAACTACGGATATCGAGGACACTGCTAATGATTTAACTGCTCTGGAAGACCTGACCGCCAATATCGAAGCCGACCTGGATGATATTGAAGAGACGGGAGGCGAACCTTGCGTAGTCGTTACAGTCATGCCCGACGATGGTTCTTTTCCCCGGACTGTGACCTATGATTTTAGGGATGGTTGCGTTAACAAAAATGGCCGTGATCGTCGAGGAATTATCCAGGTGGTATACAGCGATAGCGTTCGCCTACCTGGTTCCACCCGAACCGTTACTTTCCAAGATTTTTTCATTGACGACGCACAAATCACCGGTACAAAGGTACTGACCAACGAGAGCGCTACTGCAGGAAGGCTAACTGCCATCAACAGGAACGTGGATTTGACCATCACTTTCCCCGACAACACAACAGCTTCCTGGAAGCAGGATCAAATGTATTCCATTATTGAAGGAGGTGACACCCGTACTATTTTTGACGATGTATTCCAATATTCGGCTTCGGCTACAGGTACCAATCGGGAAGGACAATCTTTCTCTACTGAAATCACGGAGCCTTTGGTTCGTCAACGCATCTGCCCATGGATCCAGAGTGGCATACGCACCTTTTCTGTAGGTGATGGGACCGCCTCAATAGATTATGGAGACGGTGCTTGCGACCAGTTCGCTACCCTCACCGACCAAGATGGAGCGTCCCGGGAAATCCGGATTCGCGTTTGGTGGAAATAAAAGCCAAAAAACCGAATTATAATCCTCAACATGCAGGCTTCCCAAATGGGAAGCCTGTTCTATTTTATTTCTGCTTTTTAGCCCAGCTATCTTTTAAGCTTACGGTGCGGTTAAAAACCAAATGATCAGAGGTAGTATCTTCATCTACACTAAAGTAGCCCAGCCGCATAAACTGGAAAACCGTGCCGGGTTGAGCACCTTTAAGACTCGGCTCTAGGAAAGCCTGCCGGATCACTTTCTTGGAATCCGGATTTAGAAATTCAATAAAATCCTTTCCCGGGTGACTATCCGGCGCAGGATCTACAAACAAACGATCGTACAAGCGCACCTCAGCCTCGATCGCATCGGGCACGCTCACCCAATGCAAAGTACCTTTGGCTTTGACTCCAGAGGTATCCTGTCCACTCCGACTATCGGGATAGTAGGTACAATAAACTTCCTCAATCTCTCCCGTTTTTTCGTTCTGCTTATAACCTTCACAGTGTAGGATGTAAGCCCCTTTCAGCCGGACATTTCGACCGGGTGCCATTCGAAAATACTTTTTATTGGGGGCTTCTATTTTAAAGTCTTCTTGCTCGATATGAAGTGTTCCGCTAAAGGGTACTTTCCGAGAGCCGGCATTTTCATCTTCCGGATTATTTTCAATCTCCATTGCTTCGGTCTGCCCTTCCGGATAATTGGTAATGACCACTTTCAGTGGATTCAGTACCCCCATTACCCGATGGGCGGTCCGGTTGAGCTCTTCCCGTACAGTGAACTCCAATAGTTCGTATTCGATCACATTGTCCCGTTTGGCCAAGCCGGTCCGCTCACAAAAAGATCGAATGGCAGCAGCAGGATATCCCCTCCGCCGCATCCCGGCAATTGTGGGCATGCGTGGATCGTCCCAACCCGTCACATAGTCGTTTTCCACCAGGCGCAACAGCTTTCGCTTGCTGGTAATTACATAGGCTACATTCATACGGGCAAACTCAATTTGCCGACTGGGGAAGATCTCTAATTCCTCAATTAACCAATTATACAGCGGGCGGTGGTGGCGAAACTCAAGGGAGCACAACGAATGTGTAATACCTTCGATAGCATCACTCTGCCCATGGGCAAAATCATACATGGGGTAAATATTCCAGGTATCCCCGGTTCGGTGATGCGACTCTTTCTTGATGCGATACAAAACGGGATCTCGCATGTGCATATTCGGGGAGCTCATATCAATCCTGGCACGCAGTACTTTAGCCCCTTCTGGAAATTCCCCCTTCCTCATGCGTTCGAAAAGATCCAGGTTTTCCTCTGCCGACCGGTTTCGGTAGGGACTTTCTTTTCCTGGCTTGGTGGGTTCACCTTTCTGTTCTGCAATTTCTTCAGCTGTGCTGTCGTCTACGTATGCAAGTCCTTTTGCGATCAACTTACGGGCCAGCTCATACAACTGATCAAAATAGTCAGATGCAAAATATTCTCGATCCTCCCAATCAAAGCCCAGCCATTTGATATCCTTTTTAATCGCATCGACATATTCAGTATCCTCAGTAGTCGGGTTGGTATCGTCAAACCTCAAATTGGTTTTACCCCCATATTTCGCTGCGGTAGTGAAATTGACATAAATAGCTTTGGCATGCCCAATATGCAAAAAGCCATTGGGCTCGGGAGGGAAACGGGTATGTACATCCCCACTGTGTTTGCCTGCTTGCAGGTCCTCTTCTATATGCTGTTCGACAAAATTTCGAGGTTCTCCCAAAACAAGCTCGATATCCTTGTTTGCCTTTTCCTTAGCCATAGTGAAATAAAAAACATTAAACTAAATCAATAAATACAAATGGAGCCGGCGGTTAGTTGCTACATCCGATCAGGCATTTCAATACCCAGCAGATTCATCCCATTGCGAAGAGTAATTCCAACTAAACGACTCAACTGCAACCTGAAAGCTTTAGCTGACTCTGTTTCCGCTTTCAAAATGGAATAATCGTGCCAAAAGCGGTGGTAACTTTTAGCCAGATCATAGCAGTAATTGGCGATGGTAGATGGATCGAGTTCTTCAGCTGCTTCCAAAATCACCTGATCAAAAGCATGCAGCCGACGAATGAGGTCCCGTTCTCCTTCCTGAAGCTCGTGATAATCAGATGCTGCCTCCCAATCAATTGCTTTGGCATTGCGGAAAACAGACTGGATCCGAACATAGGCATTCTGGACATAGGGCCCTGTCTGACCTTGCAAATCAACAGATTCCTTAGGGTCAAAAACCATGCGTTTTTTGGGATGCACCTTTACGATGAAAAACTTAAGTGCACCAAGTCCAATCTGGCTAATTATCTTGTCCTGTTCTTTTTTGGATAAACCATCCAGCGTATCGCGCTCCTTGCTGTTTTGCCGGGCCTCTGCCTCTACCTCGTCAATCAGATCATCTGCATCTACCACGGTTCCCTCTCTCGACTTCATCTTGCCGGTCGGGAGGTCAACCATTCCATAAGAAAGATGAAAAAGGCCATCGGCGTAGGGCTCCTCCAGCTTTTTCAAAATTTCAAACAACACCTGGAAGTGGTAATTTTGCTCATCACCCACAACGTACACCATCTTTTCAACCCCGAAGTCATCATAACGCATACGAGCCGTTCCAAGGTCCTGGGTCATATAAACGGAGGTGCCGTCACTGCGAAGCACAATTTTTTGGTCCAGTCTGACATCTTCCAAGTCACACCAAACTGAACCGTCTCTTTTTCGGTAAAAGACATCGGATTCCAATCCTTCCTGCACGATATCCTTTCCATACAAATAGGTATCAGATTCGTAATACACCTTGTCAAAGGTTACGCCAAGGCGTTCATAGGTTTCATCAAATCCCTCGTACACCCAGTTATTCATTTTTTGCCAAAGTGTAAAGGTCTCTTTTTTACCGGCCTCCCAATCCAACAGCATGTCCCGGGCTTCCCGCCCCAGTTCAGAATAATCATTGAAATACGTATTCTTAAAAGCTTTGAAAAAAGCTTCCTGAGACTGGTCTTTTTTGGCTTTTTCTTCAAACAAGGAATTAGCTACCGCTGTGGTTTGCCAGGCTTTGTACTCTTCCTGAAATTTCTTCTCGAACAGAACGTAGTATTCCCCAACGAAGTGATCCGCTTTTTTACCTGTGGATTTCGGGCTGGCTCCCGCTCCGTATTTTTGCCAGGCCAGCATACTTTTGCAGATAGCAATGCCCCGGTCGTTGATAATTTGCACCTTCACCACCTCGAAACCCGCTGCTTCCAGTACCTTGGCACTGGCCCACCCCAGCAAAATATTTCGGATATGCCCTAAGTGCAATGGTTTATTCGTATTTGGAGAGGAATACTCCACCATTACCTTTCGGCCATTAGCAGGTTGATAGCCAAAGGTTTCGTTTTGGTAATGATCTGCCAGGTAGGATTTCCAGAACCGGTCTTCCAATTGAAGGTTCAGAAATCCTTTGATCACATTAAAATCGGATACCTCCGGCTGATGTTGTGCCAGAAAGGTCCCCAGCTCCTTGCCAATCTCCTCCGGCTTTTTCTTTGCCTGGCGGGTGTAGGGAAAAACCACTAATGTGAAATCACCTTCAAATTCCTTTCGGGTAGGTTGAAAAGAAATCTGATCGGATTGCAAATCAAGGTCATACAATTGCTTCAACCCCTGGCTTACGCCTTGTGCCAGTGTATCTAGAACTGCCATTCAGCATGTTTTTAAGGCTCAAAATTAAGTTTCCAAAGGTATCAATTTCAGGAAAGGCCGAGCGACTCCTATTCAGCCTCAAAAAAGCTGAACAAGGTTTTTCCGTATGATCGCAGTTGTATAAACTTCGGATGAGCCTGAAAGTCGTGATTTGGATTATGTTCCAAAACCAACCAACCACCTGACAGAAGCAACCCTTTTTCAAAAAGGACATCAGGGATCGTATCCAGTTGGGGTAACGGATAGGGCGGCCCAGCAAATATGTAGTCAAATTGTCGATTGCAGGAGGCCACATAACGGAAGACATCGGCTTGAACAATGTCCAGGTATGCTTCCACATCCAGTTCTTTAGCGGTTTTGCGGACAAATTGGACTGCCCCACGAAACTTGTCCACATAGGTAACATCGGTACATCCACGAGATATTAATTCATAGGAATGATTACCTGTTCCACCAAACAGATCCAAAGCGGCAATAGTATTGAAATCCAAGTGGTTGGTGAGGATATTGAATAAACCTTCCTTGGCGTAATCTGTGGTTGGCCGGGTAGGCCAGTTTTTTGCCGGAGGATAAAACCGACGCCCTTTAAATTGCCCTCCTATAATCCGCATAACCTGTTTGAAATCAATTAATTGCTCAAAGATAGGAGATCATAAAACCAGTGCTCAGGATATTGTTGAAGTTGGGGGCCAAAGTTCAACTGATTTTCCACTTTGATAAACTCGGGTTGGGCAACGAAACGAATAAGGTTTTTAAACAGGGTTAAGTCAGTAGAGATGCGGCCGGAAAGGTAGATGGTGGTCCGATCAGGGGCCAATCCGGTATGCTCAAACAGCATCAGTAAATAATACAGTGCATCGTTATCTGTGCTGAAGGGAAATGAATTGGCATATTTTAACTCGCCATTCTCCAGCGCTCCCAACCAGATACGGCCGGGGTTGATATGTGCCCAGAGAAAGGGTTGATCCATTTCATCGGAGTAGGCCTTGGCTTTTAACAAGAGGGTTCCGGACAGGTGAGCGACCTTATCCGGCTTGGGTAACTCCGCAAGGCGCCTTTTGAGCCAGGCGGGAACCACGAATAGATTATAGGCCTGAGCCTCTGGGATTAAAATTTCCTTCACCTCATCTTCCTTGCTGAGGGTAGTCTGATGGTTAATATATTCTCGGGCCAGCTTTTTATTAAAGAGATCTTCCGGGATAAAGGTAAACGGCGGAAGGGCGATACCAATTTGGACGGTTTTATAGGTTTCGACCAGCAAAGGTTCGTTTTCCATCATGAACGCCCATTCTTTTTCATCTTGGGCGACGTCCATTTGATATTCTTTTAAAGCTTGAACCTGGCCTTCCGTATCTTTTATTAAATACGCAAAACTGTCCATCCCGATTAGGATGGACAGTTCGCACTCGGTCAGACCTCGTTTGGAGAATCCTTTTTCTATGACCTCAACGGCTACTCCCAATTCCCCGCTAGTTTGGGTGAATTCAAATCTCCGAATTTCAATATACTACCAGGATCATAAGCTTGATCGTAACGAGCAAACCGAGGATCGGCATATTTACCCATAAAGGTAGATCGGGGCGTACCGACTTCAACTACATTTACATTGGTTCCCTGATAGGTAGTGGTATCCGCTGTAATATCAAATTGGGCACCTCTTCCAAATGGAATAAAGGCAAGCGAATCCAGGTTAATACTCAAGGCAATAACGGTATCATAGGCAGGTGTGTAGGTGGTGTCATAGCTTACCTCACCTGTGAAATTTGGATCATCCGGATCACCAATCACCTTTATGATTGCAAAGCTGTCATACCTTAACACATGAGTAAGGGTATCAAAATCCGGAGCGAAACCTCCGGTAATATCGCGGTAGAACTCCTGGCAGGTACGGATGGTGCGCAGCTTATCGACAACAGCCGTTTCACGGCGGGTCCGCTCCTGATTAAAGGCAATAGGTTCCCTGATACTCTGATAGAGTACATACCCCAATCCCAGGATTATGAGTACCAGTATTAGGTTTACAGCTAATCTCATTGTTATTGTTGGTTTTAACGCAATAATACGGTTTTTCCAAAAGAGAAGGTTTCCAGACTCAGGGTTTGGTTTGACTTTCCCCCTCAAACACTGCCCCTTCATCAATAATCAATCCTCCTGTTGATATTTTCCCCTTTACCTGGGCACCTCTTTTCAAATGCAGCTCGCGTTCAGCCTTGACCTGCCCTTCCACTTGCCCCATAACAACAATCTGATCGGCCTGAATATCTCCAATGATCTTACCCGATTCACCTATAACCACTTTTTTGGCACAAGTGAGATTCCCAACCAACTGACCATCGAATCGAATCTGCTCTCCGGACGAAAATTGACCTTCCAGTTGGGTACCCTTTGCAATGAAGCAAATGGATTCCCGTGCAAAAGAGGAGGTATTGGATTGACCCTGATTTGCCATAGGTATTGATCAGTAAAATGAGCATTACACAAAGGATTCCGCTTTGGGCCTTTCCTTTTAGATTTGCAACTTCAACCCGAAGTCGGATCCCGCGTTTTACCTAACGTGGTTAAATGTATAGAATTCAAACGATAAATGAGTGATGTAATTCTGGCAATTGAATCTTCCTGTGATGATACTGCAGCGGCTGTTCTGGTAGATGGCGTTGTTAAAAGCAACAAGGTGGCTGATCAGGAAATTCATAAGCAATATGGCGGGGTGGTCCCGGAGTATGCCTCGAGAGCTCATCAGGAACATATCATTCCCGTAGTGGATGCTGCATTAAAAGCTTCCAATACACAGGTGCAGGATCTATCAGCTGTAGCGGTTACCCTTGGACCCGGCTTGATGGGCTCCCTTATGGTAGGGGTTTCCTTTGCCAAAGCGCTGGCCATGAGCCTTCGCATCCCCCTTATTGAAGTGCATCACCTTGAGGCACATATCTGGGCCCATTTCATTGATCCACCCACCCCTGCTTTCCCATTTTTATGCCTCACTGTATCCGGAGGACACACTCAGCTTGTTCGAGTAGATTCGGATAGGGAAATGCGGGTAATGGGGAAAACGCTAGACGATGCCGCAGGAGAAGCTTTTGACAAAAGTGGTAAGCTCTTGGGCCTGCCCTATCCTGCCGGCCCGCAAATGGATAAGCTGGCTAGCCAAGGGCAACCCCTATTTTCCTTCCCCGAGCCACAGATCCCGGGCCTGGATTTCAGCTTCAGTGGACTCAAGACATCCATTCTTTATTTTTTACGGAAACAAAAAGCCAAAAATCCAGCTTTCGTCGAGCAAAACTTGCCTGACCTTTGCGCCAGTATCCAAGACCGCATTGTAACCATACTGGTCAGGAAGTTGGTCCGGGCAGCCGAACAAGAGGGACTAACAGAAGTAGCTATTGCAGGGGGCGTTTCCGCCAATTCAGGCTTGCGAAAAAAGGTGCAGGAAACCGGAAAAGCCTTAGGGTGGAGAACGTACATTCCGAAAATGGAATACTGTACCGACAACGCAGCTATGATTGCCATGGCCGGATGGATAAAGTACCAACGCCAAGACTTTGCCGCTATGGATATTGCTCCGAAAGCCAGATGGGCAATGCAGTAGGTCCGATTAGACCAATACGGCCCCGAACCCATACAGGTGCGAGGCCGCAACAACAGTGAATTATTAATCTTTGATCTACTACATCTCGCCGATGAGCTTCTTCTTCATCTGTTCGAACTCCTCTTCCGTAATGATGCCTTCATTTTTCAATCCGGCCAACTCCTTTAAACGCTCTACGACATCTTGTTTCTCTTCACTGCGTTCAGGTACGATTTCTTCCACGTCCTCATTTGTTACGGCTTCACCATTGCCCGGCTCTTCTTGTGGGACCTCCTCTTCTGTTTTCCATTTCTTTACCACCTTTTTCCCCTTTTCAAATTTCTCGTCATAATACTTTTTCAAACGAGCTGGGTCAAAATCGAGAATAGTGCCGCCGGACGCAAAATGCTTTTTGAAAACCTCACCCAGGGCATAGGTGCTGGCACCTGCAAATACAGATACAGTTACACCACCTAGGTAGGTACCTACACCAGGAATGAGCTTAACAACGCTACCTGCTCCAATTCGAGCAATTGCCGAACTGGTTAAGGAGGTCACAATGGCCTTCCCTCGGGTTTCGGAAAAATCGATATTGTACACTTTGCATAATTG
Organism: uncultured Saprospiraceae bacterium; assembly: GCA_964641965.1. Classification (GTDB taxonomy): domain Bacteria; phylum Bacteroidota; class Bacteroidia; order Chitinophagales; family Saprospiraceae; genus JAJDFU01. The sequence continues at coordinate 47,197 of CAZXLD010000031.1, forward strand.
GCGGATCATATCCAACTGAATGGCACTCACCGCAAATATATCAGCTACCAGTACCGGAATAAAACCTGCCCCCATGGCCCAGACCACATGGTTTCGAATGACCGTCTCGGCATGTTTATTCTTTTCATTTTGTTCGTTCATGAGCGTATCCTTAATTTTTTGTGTGGCATAATCCCACATTTTTTTAGGCTCCATTCGTCACAAATTAATTTAATCCAATATAAGAAAGATGCACTGTAGCATCCACTTTTCTCGACTATTGGCAACCACCTCAGGATAAGCACCGAGATTCGTTGAATTTCATTTATTCAACTACCACTTTCCCTCCGGCTGTCCGACTTTGAAATTGAGGGGCATACATACTTTGCAATTGCCCAATTCCGATGGAGTAGGTTCCGCTATGGACTATGCGCAAAGGATACTCCAACACATGCGTACCTTTTGGCAAACTTTCAAAGAAGAAGTGGTCTGCTGCATCGCGAATGCTTTCATAGTAGCCAAGGCCGCCCTGGTATTGGTAGCCGCTCTCGGTAATGATCGGTTCCGAGCAAGCGGGTCGCTGCACTTGCAAATGCACAAAATCCATTTCATTTTCAACGCGAAGCGTAAGCCGGATAATCAACTTTTCTCCTTTTTTAAGGGGAGCCGATGCATCCACTTGCTCCAACACACGGCCCTTGTCCGTAACCCGTTCTACCATTAACGTCCTGGTTAAGGTCAAAGGTCCATCGTCCGAAGCTTTTATTTGATCATTTTGTTCGAGGTATTGCCAGTAGAGCGATGCCCAGGCTCGATGGTCGTTAGGGTTTTTAAATTTTACTTTAGCGAAATCCGGGTTAACTTCCTTACCGGGCCAACTTGTTTTGAAATAGCCAACCCCAGCCTCTGCCTGAAGTAGGGCCTGATCCAGGTTTTCCTTGTAATCGGCCTTTTTTAAGCTGGAGAAGGTTACCTCCACAGGCTCCGTTGTGGTTAAACTGGTTTGTGTTTTATTGCTGATCAACAAGGCAAAAATTGCAGAAGCAGTAGCTTTTGTTGTTTCCCAACGATTCACTTGCTTGTGGTTCAGCAACCAAGTGCGCGCTCCTTCCAGCCAGTATGCCTCCTGGTTTGTTTCCTTGAAAAAGTCGATGATCAACGCCTGGGTTTCAATCGAATGTTGATGCCAGGCCCAACCAGATTCTCCCTTCCAGGTAATCCCTCCTCTTTCTTGCTGAATGGATCGTTCTTTCAAGGAAGCCACCACAGCCGAAGAAATATTCAGCTTTCCCCAACGGTGGGATGCAATCCCGGTCATTACCTGTAATTGCAGACTCTTCTTGGTCCAATACTTATCCATTTGGCTGAGAATGTAATCTTTGGCTTCTCGCAACTCTCCATTCAAAGAATAGGTGGGAAACTGGCTACGCGTGTACAACCAATGAATAATTAGGGAGGCTAAATGGTCTTCCTCCATTTTCAGGTTCCCCTTTTTGGATTCGGCTTTAAGGTTCTTATACCAAAACAATACTCTTTTGTCTGCATATTCGATGACCTGTTCTACCAGGCCCAATTGCTCCGGATCTCCTTCCAGGGTTAATATATTGAGTTGATCCAAGCGGCCCATTCCTTCCAACAAGTATTGGGAAATATACCAATTGGTTGGTCCACCCGGGAACCAGGAGAACCCGCCATCCGGGTTCTGGCGTTCCTGCAATTTGGCCATCACATCGGCTTGCTCTTGAGCCAGGTGATTCCGATTGAATAAAAGCGCCAAACGTTCCAGTTGTTGCTTTTCGGATAAGGCATCCTGCAGCCAGGGCGTTTCTGTCAAAAGCACATTTTTCAGCTCCTGGTTTTCGGAAAGCGGACTTTCCAGCTGTCCCTTCCGCTGCCAATCCTCATATACAGCTTGTATGGCCGGATTGCTATTGGCCAGGTGAGCAGCAAGGGCATTGGCGTAAAACCGATTAAACAGTTGCTCCGTGCATTCGTGAGGGAACTCCATAATATAAGGCAATGCCTTGACGGCAAGCCAGCTGGGGTTAGAGGTCACTTCCAGGGTCAGGCTTTTTGGTTTAGCTGATTTGGAACCAAGGGCCCGATTTAGTGCCTCCCATTCGAGCGATACGGTAGCGTCAGGTCCCATATCGACGGGTAAGGTCTCCGTTACCAAGGATTTGTTGCTGATAACTGGCAAAACGTTTTGCTCTCCGTCTGAAAAGGCGCCAGCCTCTCCCACGATCCGATATAGAGCCGATGTCAGCTGTTCTTCCGGAATCGTTATGGTCCATCCTACTACCGATGAGGCGCCTGGATCTAACTCAAAGGAAATTGGTTTATCCTCATGCCCCAATAGGGAGGCTACACTTTTACCTGTAACCGGGTCTTCCAACTCCAGCTTTGCAGCACCAGAAAGGGGTTTATCGCTCATGTTAACCACTTTCGCAGATAGGCGAACCTGGTCTCCCTCACGTAAAAATCGCGGCACGCTAGGCATCACCATCAATTCTTTTTGCGTAACCACTTCCCGGGTTTCATAAGCAAATTTCATATCCCGAGTGTGTGCAAAAAGCATGAATTTCCAACGGCTCAGGGACTCCCCCATTTCGAAATTCAGGCTCAGATTTCCTTGTGCATCGGTCTCCAACTGAGGGAAAAAGAAGGCGGTCTCGCGAAGGTCTCTTCGCACTTGATTTCCCAATCCGGTCGACAAGGTCTCTTCTACCTCTTCGGTAGGGGGAGCAGGAGGCGGAGGAGAAGGGGCACTTTTATTTTCAGACAACCTGGGCCTGGTGTCAGCTTCAGACAATGCGACCGCATCATAGGTAGTCGGATCCATGGGCATGGAGGAGAGTTCCGGTTTGCGAAAAGAACCGAGATCTATTCCTTTGAATGAAGGATACCTTCGAATTGGAAGAGGAGCTCTTGGCTGCCAATTCTGGGCTTCGAGGACCGAACGGGTGGTTCCAAAAAGAATACCTTCCCATCGATGCCCTAAGGTAAAAGTTGGGAAAAAACTGGAATTCCAGTTGTGAGGCGTAAACTGATCGAGCGAAAGGTCGTACATAGCTGCCAGGACCTCTGACCGCAATGCTTCCCCATCCGATCCACTTATTTTAATTTCCCAGGTTTCTTCCGCTCCAGGTTTTATTTTATCTCTAAAGGTTTCGTATGAAATAGTCAATTCCTTGTCGGCCCATGCAATGGGAATACGCTTCACTTCTTGATGGTAGCGGTTGTTACGTACCCAATGCGTCTGCAAATAGAGATCTCCTTTATCTTCTTCCTGGATCAGGTAGGACCAGGAAGGGGATCCGGATTTTAGCCATTGACTGTTCCTGATTGCATTAAATTGCCCTAACTCCACCCAAACCTGCTGTTCTTCTGCTGTAGTGTATAAGCGCAAGCCAGTTTGGTCACCCGGTTTCAAGGATTCCAGGTTCTCCCATTCCATATGGGTCTCCAATTCTGCAGGTAGTTGGTTGGTGGTTGGATCAAAAACGTAGAAATGACGTGTAAAAGCAATGGTATCCTGACTGCCTTCGTCGATCACATTCAGTTTTAATCGATAGAAGCCTACCGGAAGTTCTGCCGTGGGCAACAGGATAGTTTCCCTTCCTTCCAACTCATAATTTTTTTGAGTTACCTGTTCATTGATGGGCCAGGTCTTCGGATCGTGTTCTTGTTGATAAGACCAATCCGGAAATTTCTTTTCAAACTCTTCTTTACTGATCAATGGGTAATCAGGTGCTTTCCAATACCGCTGGGTCAAGGGTTTACCAGGACCCGCCAAGGAGCTCAACTCCAAAGCCAGTGCAGCGGATGCCGACTGCCCATTGACGGTATTTATCTCAGCAAGCATTGGTAGGTTGGTCCCTTTGGCAACATGATCTTCGAGCGCAAAATCCGGAACGATCCTTTTCTCCGAAAGCCGAATCTGAGCTTGCCCGGTATGGGTTTCTCCGGTAATGTCTACTACATCCGCCTCAATGCGAAACAGATAGGCTGGCTGGGCATCGGAGGGGCCTTCATAGGAGGGTTCTGCCAAGAAACGGAATGAAAACCTTCCCTCGGAATCCGTGTAGCTTTCTCCATATCCTACCTGAGCCGGAGGTCCCTGGTTGGGAAAATAGGATCTTCCAAAACGGCCCCAGGGGTAGTAAGCCTGTCGGGTGACCCGGTAATTGACTACAGCGCCGTCGATGGTATTTCCGGCATAACCCAAGGCTTCTCCATTGACCTGGATCGTATCGCCCAAGGCATACGCCCCTTCCAGTGTATCCAGGATAACCTCAAATTGAGGTCGTTTATATTCTTCAACCCGAATGGATTGCAGGCCTCCCAAGGTGGCGCGCAATTGCATATTCCCCAACAGGCCTGTGGTCGGTATGGTAAAACTCCCTTGAAAAGTTCCATAACCGTTGCTCTCCAGGCTTAATTGACTGACTTTTTGCCGATTGGCATCTAACAATTGAATTTCTGCATCGGTATTCGTGGCAATGGAAGGGATGCCTTTACGATCGTAATTCAAGATTAGTCCTTTAAAATAAATCGTTTGTCCAGGGCGGTAAATGGAACGATCGGTAAAGAAGATCACTCGTTGGCTCCCGTTTCGTTGGGGGTAGGTCCCGTACCGATACAAAAACAGATCCGGATCCAATTCATCATCCCCTTTTTTTAACACAAAACGATATGGGGTGCGAAGGAGCACATTGGCGGAAACCATGCCATTCACGTCAGAGACAAAAGACCCCAATTTTTTGGTATTTACTTTACCCTCTTCTGCATTATAAACTTCAAGAGTAACTCCGGCTTCAGGAGCACCGGTTCTTCGGTTTACGACGATAATGGAAGGCTCGGCGTCACGGGATTTCAACTCCAAATAGGAGAGCTCCGACACGTTTATGACGGCATAGGAAAAGGCCCCATTTTCAGATGAAAACCCATTATTATCGGACAGCATTACCACATACCGCCCTGGCGACTGGGCGGGCAGTGCTACTTCAGTACTGTGCGGTTGGTAATCATCCGTACCTTCCAGGGTATAGCGCATTTCCCAATTAGCGCGTTGCTGACTCAACCATTTGCTGCGATCCCAATAAGGAAGCTCTTTAAAATCTGCATCGAGGATGGGATTCAAGCGCAATAAGCGCACATACATCCGCTCCACATTGCGATAATCAACTTTGAACAGCAGTGGATCGCCGGGTAAGTATACTTTCTCCGATTCCAGGTCCAGCGCCTTTCGTTCAATAGAAGCAATTAAGTTTCTAGCCTGTTTTGCACCATATGAACCACGAAAATCGCGCATAGCCAATTGGCAAATCCGGATGGCATCCCGATAGGCCCACCGCAGGTTGGAATCCTGCTCCACCTTAAAGCGGTCTCCCTTGTTTTTGAGTAAGGTAGCCAAGCGATACCAGGCCTCAGAAGTATTCGGTTCCTTCGGGTGCTCCCCGATAAGGCGAATAAGGGCTCCTCGATACCATTGCTCTTTGTCAGAGAGCCATGCGTTTTCCAAGACAAAGTCTAATCGAGCAAGATCTGCATCGATTAGTGCAGATACTTTGGAAGTATCGATCAATAAATAACTGATCCATTCCTGAAATAAACGAACCGCCTGAGCAGTTTGGGAATTATCATTGGGGCGGGTCAGGGGAAACCGACTGAAATCCTCTGGAGCTGCAAAAGCTTCCCGTCGGTTGATGCGATAGGAACTGGCAGGTTCGGCCAACATGGAACGGCTATTTCTAAAGTGCCGAATAGCACGGTCCATGAGCAGATCATATACCGTTATGCGCAGGCCATCTGCATTTTCTCCCTCATCCAGGATTAGCGACCAATCGTCTAAGGGTGCCTCCTGTACACCGGGCACATGGACGGAAGACAAATACAAGCGGTTACTTTCCTTCAGTAATTGATCTCCAGACCAGGTGGTAATATCATCTGACTGTGCTTGAGCCGGTTCGGTGCGATCCTGGAATCTCCAAAAATTCAGTTCGAAATAGGTTTGGTAAAATTGCCCCAATACCGATTGTAAAATTGCCTGAGTTACCCCGGATTCCTTTTGTTCAGCTTCCCGAATCAGTTGAATGGCACCTACTATTTCCTCTTCTTCCAGAAGAGTTGTGAATTTGGTTTTCAGCAATAAACCTTTGACCAAAGCTGGATAAGTCTCTTCCTTGCGCGCTATAAGTACTGCTTCATCTGCCTTTTGAAGGGCTGAACGGTAAAGACCTTTTTGTTCCAGAGAGTCGATCTCTTGCCAGCGTCTATCCATGGATTGAGCCAGGAGGAGTTGATGAAAGAGGCAGAAAAATAACAAGCAAAAGGCTACTCGCATGTAAGATGTATTATTCATAGGATAGGATGACTGAAACCCAAGATTTACATAAAAATAGAGGCAACTTTTTTCATTGCACAAATTAATTTACCGTAAAGTGTTGATAGCGTTTGATATCGACTTCAGGATCTAGATTTTTGTCATTTAACAGATTGTCTGTCAATTGTTTTGCAAAAAACGGCCCCATGGAGGTGCCTTTCGATCCCAACCCATTAAAAATGTAGATTCCCTTAGATTCTGGATGCTCCCCCAAAAACGGACGACGATCCTTTACGGTTGGACGGATGCCTGATCGGTGCCCAATGACTTCATAAGGAGTATCCAAGAGTTGATCCAGTTGGTTGATCAGAAAGCTTTTTCCAGCTTCGGTCGGCGCTTCCTGATCAAAGTGGTTTTCCATAGTCGCCCCTATCCAATACAGGTCGTCTTCGAGCGGTACAATAAATATTTTTTGCTTCAGGATCTTTTGGAACTGAGCTTCCGGAAGTCGAACGATTAAAATTTCCCCTTTTGCTCCCCGAAAAGGCAGATAGCTAAAAAAGGGATTAAACTTTCCCCAGTAGCCTTCGCAGAATAGGATGCGGTCAGCTACCATATCACGGTATCTCCATCGGCCATCTACCTTTTGGATTTCGGTGTAATCGAAAGGCTCCTGCACCATCAACTTGCGATCAAGAAGCCATTGGCCATAAGTTTTCACCAACTTGCTTATGGAGGCACGTCCGGATCGGGTTACTTCTCCGTAGCTGTGTGCCGGATGGATCTTATCTGAATAGCCACCCAGCTCAACTTGATCTACCAGGTATGGTTGGTAGGCAGCATCTTCGGCTCGGGCCCACCAGCTGTTTTCGTCTCCGGCATCCAGCAGGGCTCGCAAGATAGAACGCTCTTCATTCAGGGAAATATCCAATAGCTGCTCCAGACGAGCATAGGTAGCCCGGGCAATGGGCAATAGTTCATCAAAACGCCACGATTTAACATAATATCTGCCGGTTATCGGATTAATGAGACCTGCGGCTACCCGGGATGCAGCCTGGGACCGGGGCTGATCGATCACCAGCACCGATTGGCCGGCTTCCAGCAGTAGATGACTCATCAAGGTACCGGAAAGACCTTGCCCCACGATCAGGTATTGCACTTGCTTGCGACTCATGATACTTTCTACTGTACATACGGGGGGAGGGCTACAATTGGTTCAACTCGGCTTTCCGCTTTTTGGTAAGGCCGGCTACCACAAGTTCGTAGCTGTGATCAATTAAATCACAAAGAAAGGCATCTTCCAGGCCTCTTTCAAATAAAACCGTATTCCAATGTATTTTATTCATATGATAGCCGGGGATGATATCGGGGTATTCGCTCCGAAGCTCTTGGGCCCGTTCGGGATCACATTTGAGGTTGACGCGAAGTTCTTCTTCATCGAGCGCAGCCAGGGCAAACATTTTACCCATCACCTTCATGACCAGCGTATCAGGTCCGAAAGGCAAAGTTTCTTCTACTCCTTTTTTCTGCAGGCAATACTCCCGGAAATCTTCAATATGCATAATGGATTAACTGATGTTATGCACCAATACAACGATTCAAAATAGACTTTAGACAATTAGATGATAGATAGTCTTTCTAGAGGATACCCATTTTTTAATAGTCTGAAAATCTACAATCTCCTGTTTTTTTTATTTGAAAGTATGGTTTTGACTGTTGGCATTCCATCCACATGGAATTGGCGTTAGGTCGGTCAGAAATATGGATACTTAAAAATAATGAAATCTCGATTGGGAAAGCGGCGCATGGAGTTTACCAATTACAAATCGATAGCAGAGGAGTTCAAATTAAGCTTTCAGCGGAAAAAACCGTTATTTTTGTGTTTTGCCGGAGCAAGGCTTTCAGGTCCTGTAGTTCAAGGGATAGAATAGGAGTTTCCTAAACTCTAGATCCAGGTTCGAGTCCTGGC
>CAZXLD010000032.1:0-55435 GCA_964641965.1 uncultured Saprospiraceae bacterium
GCATTTAAACGACTCCTTTTTCGTCTACTCTACGTTAACCCGGAAAATTCATCGAATTTTCCGCCCAAATGGCTGACGAATTGCAAAGTTTTGCAATTGTCAGGGCTATCAAGTCCTGACAAGGTCTCTTCGTCAGGATTAATCCTGATATAAGTGGTTGGAAATGAGCCTATTTTCAGCCACTTATCGTCACGATTCACGGATTTCCGTGAATCATTCGGATTAAAAAGCCTCGCCTTAGCTAAACGAGGCAAGGGGAAGGGGCCCCTTGGCGAAGTATGCTAGGCCAGCCCACCCGCTTCGCGGTTCACGAGCCTTCGCTCGCTCATGCCTTGATTAGCCTAAAAATCAGCTCGTTTCAATTTACGACCCTCTCAATTTAAAACGGTATTATTTGCTAGAGCAAAAGCGCCAACTCTAATCAACGGCTGAGTTCCTGCAGGGTACGCTCTAATTTCCGCTTTGTATAATAGTACATTTCCATCTGGGAACGAATAGCGAGGTCCGCTCCACTGCGCCGATAGGTATTGCTAAGGTCACCATCCAGGTTTCTGGCTTTGACGTTATCGGTCATCTGAATGTGCAAATGGTCCTTGATCTCCTGTTTTAATTCCGGATCGAACACCGGAAAGCAAACCTCAATCCGATGTCGGAGATTTCGAACCATCCAGTCTGCCGAAGAAAGGTAAATCCGCTCTTCCCCGCCATGATGAAAGAGGTAGATGCGGGCATGCTCCAGAAACCGATCCACAATGCTGAAGGCTTGAATGTGGTCACTGATCCCGGGAATACCTGGCACGAGGCAGCATATTCCCCTGATTATTAGGGTGATGCGTACGCCGGCTTGACTCGCCTCGTATAGTTTGGATATGATCTCTTTATCCTGTATTGAGTTCATTTTCAAGACCATACTGGCTTCATTGCCTTTTTTGGCTTCTTCAATTTCAAAGTCGATCAACTGCTCGATTCCGGTTAGCAGGTTGAATTGCCCCACCAATAAGTGCTCGAACCCTTCGTGGGGTAACTTTACAGTCTCCAGGAAATTAAAAATTCGGGCTACCTCCGTAGTGATTCTTTCGTCAGTAGTGAGCAACCCCATATCCGCATATACTTTTACCGTGCCTTCGTGGAAATTGCCGGTAGACAAATAGCAGTAGATTTTGTAACCATCATCTTCTTCTCGATTGACCATCGCAATCTTGCTGTGCACTTTCACACCCGGGAAGCTATACTGAACGGAGACCCCAGCACGCTCCAGTCGTTCCCCCCATTTCAAATTTGCTTCCTCATCAAATCGGGCTTTAACTTCTATGAAGACACTTACCCGTTTACCCGCAGCTGCCGCATCCATAAGGGCCTGCATGATCCTGGAATTCTGAGCCACTCGATATTGGGTGATTTTGATATGGGTGACCTGTGGATCGCTTGCGGCCTCTTCGAAAAACCGAATCACGGATTCATAGGACTGATAAGGCACGTGGATTAATCGATCTTCCTGGGCTATACTACCAAAGAAGTCATTCGTTTCTTCCAATTCGGGGACTGGCAGTGGAGGTAAGGGCGGATATTTTAAATGGGAGAGTCCGAAATCGGGAAAACTGAAGAAGTCGAAATTATTGTGGTATCTACCTTCGACCAAAATATCATATTTATCGAGCTCAAAAGCTCCCATCAGGTAGCTGAGCAGTTCTTCTGGCATAGTGCGGTCGTACACAAACCGGCTTGCTGTACCGACATTTCGTTTATTCAGACTCAATTTTATCTTTTCCAGCAAATCGCCCGAAAATTCGTCGTCAATATACAACTCTGCATCTCGGGTAAGTTTGATGGAGTGCGTATCGATAATATCGTATCCCGGAAACAGGTACGAGACATTGTGCCTTACGATATCGTCCAGCATTATGAGATCGTGCCTACTGCTAACGGATGGCAACTCTATAAAACGAGGCAAGTAGTCAGAAGGGATTTTTACCATGCCATATACCTTCTCGGATGATTCGGTTTGATCCTTATCCTCCATAATGATCATGAGATACAGCGCCTTATTGATCAGAAACGGACGGATCTTATTGCCAACCAAAAGAACAGGCTGCACAAATGGCAGCATGTTTTCCTGAAAGTAAGATTCTACGAATTGTTGTTGTTCTTCATTGAGTTCAAGTCTGCGCAACAGAAATATTCCCTGCTGGCGAAGGGCGGGTACGATATTTTCGTCAAAAATTTTGCTGAACTGTTCCTGCTGGCTATTGACAATGCGCTGAATCTCCTTGACCGTTTGTTTAGGAGAGATTTCGAGTTCCCGTTTGGTCTTCTTACCTACTCGGAGCAAATATCGGTGATTGGCCATCCGAACCCGAAAGAATTCGTCGAGATTGGAGGAGTAAATAGCCATAAACTTTAAACGTTCGAGCAAAGGGACCGAAGGGTCGAGTGCCTCCTGCAACACCCTAAAGTTGAACGAAAGCCAACTGATATCCCGATGGATGAAAGGCATCCCATCGGCAGTAGTTAACATGGCTTTCCCGGGTTTGTATTCATTGGTGAGCGGAGACATAATTCTTGGTTTGAGAGTGTAGAGTTGCTTGAATCGGATCAGGAAAATAGGGAGATTTGGTTGTCAGAAGGATATAAATTTGGTCCACGTGTATGTATGCCTGGGATCGTTGAGAGTTGTTCGGTAAAATGAGCAATCATAGTGGGGGCTTTCAAATTGTCGGGTTGGTGGGGGAAAAAGAATACTTCCTGTAAGCCTTGTTGCGCCCAATGGGTTAGCCGCCCGATCCAATCCGCTGCACGCTGGTAATCCGTTGGGTGTAATCCGTTTCCAACAAATCGAACCAGGGTGAAGGGCGCTGTGATCCGCATATGTAGTACATCCCTTCTGCCTGCTACATCTGTGATCACCAAACCAACGTTTTGTCTTTCAAGTAGATCAAAGCAGGGTTTTATTTGATCCGTATAGTTAAACCAGGAAGGGTGTCTTAATTCAATAGTCAGCGGGATTTCCCGGGTCGGCCATCTTGAGAGGAATTGCTCCAGAATCGGCCATCGCTCCAGGTCAAAATAGGGGGGGAGTTGCATAAAACAACATCCCAGTTGGTTTTCCAGGCCGGCAATGTGGTCGACAAACAAGGTAAAAGTAGTTGAATCGATTCCAAGCGTTCGACTGTGACTGATGGTCTGGGGAATTTTCGGACAGAAGCGGAAATCAGGCGGCACTTGTTGTTGCCAGCGTTTAATCTGTTCTAGCGGTGGCACCCGGTAATGGGTTGTATTTAGTTCGATGCTGTTAAACTGTCGGCCATACGCAGCGAGGTAGTTGGTTGTCTTGGTTCCCTTGGGATAAACCGTACCTACCCACTCCTTCATCGACCAGCCGGTTGCACCGAGGTACACTTCCATTGGATTTTTCACCGAAGGGCTGGAAAGCCTTTCTAAATAGGTACTCGTTTCCTCCGGGTCAGGGGGTAATTGGAATTGTATTCCATCGACGTCAGCCAGTTTCCCAAATTTCATGGTCTGTAGATTCCAAGGTCAATTTACAAAAAATGAAAACCCCGTCTACCTGGGTTCTGGAGCTTAGTCATTCCCTATATTTGCTTTTATGAAGCATCTTGAGGCTCGGATACAGGCCGTGTTAAAGGAGCGAGAACAAAAAGGGAGCTTGCGCGAATTATACGTCGCGGAGGGGCTGGTGGATTTTGCCTCAAATGATTATCTAGGCTTTGCTGCTCAACAGGCGAATGATCCGGACGTACATACCCTGTTTCCGGTTGGCGCTACAGGCTCTCGCCTAATTTCTGGGAATAGCCCCTTGGCAGAAGAGCTAGAATCCGAGATTGCCCATTTTCACCAAGCTGAGGCTGCTCTGTTATTTACTTCTGGGTACTCCGCCAATGTGGGATTGTTGGCTAGCGCTCCCCAACGAGGCGACACTATCCTATACGATCAGCTAATTCATGCCTCCCTGCGCGACGGTATTCGGCTTTCCCCTGCCCATCATTTTTCTTTTAAGCACAATGATATAAGCCACCTTCAATCTCGGCTTGAGCAATCAACGGGTCAGGTATTCATTGTGGTGGAAAGCCTGTACTCGATGGATGGAGACGAAGCTCCATTGAAAGAAATCGCCCAGCTTTCCAGGGCATACGGCGCTGCTCTCATCGTAGACGAAGCTCACGCTACCGGGGTGTTTGGTCCCAAGGGCGAGGGATTGGTAGTAGCGCTTGGTTTACAGCAAGAGGTTTGGTGCCGCATTCATACCTTTGGAAAAGCAATGGGAGCGCATGGAAGTGCGGTAGTCGGGCCATCCTATTTACGGAATTATTTGATTAACTATGCCCGTTCCTTTATCTATACCACAGCTCTTCCAGACAGTCTTTTAGCTGTTATTCAGTCAAGGTATAGACAATTACCGGATACGGTTTTCAGGGCACAGTTACATCGAAATATCAGCCTCTTCAGAACCTTGGCGAAGGAACAATTAAGACAAGTTCCAATTCAGGGCAGAGGGCCGATTCAGAGTTTGATCATTGGGGGGAATAGCTCAACCAAATCTTTGGCTCAAGCTTTAGTAAAAGAAGGATTGCACGTGAAAGCGATTTTACATCCGACCGTGCCTTTGGGCACGGAGCGAATCCGCATTTCGCTGCACGCTTTTAACACAGATCATGAAATAAGAAAATTGATTGGATGCCTAAATCGATATATAGCAGCTTTCTCCATGCCGGAAGATGTAAGATCTGTTTCTTCGGAATCATCTTCTTCCTGATTGGCTTTTTTGTTCATGCGCAGCAACGCATTGGAGGCTCCTTGGAAGGCGGATTGATTCATAGTATTTTGAGCAATGGAGAGGTAAGCGAATCGGAGACCAACCCTGCATTTGGGGCCTCCTTTGTGTGGAGCCCGGGAGAATTGATCGTAAAGCCCGGATTTCTGACGGATGGGGATAATCTGGCGCTTTCGACTGCCGTTGGCGCCCGGTTTTTTCAGCGATTGGGATTGTCAATTCAAGCCACCTTGCTCAGAGATGCTTTCCAAAACACATTTTTCGATGACCAACAGCAGCTCCAGACCTTGGATCGAAATCAATGGTTTGTCCTTTTTGGAGGCGAGCTTTCTTTTTTTCCCAACTTGCGGCTGGACCAGGACCGCAACAGCTGGGTATTAAGTGTAGGATTCAACTACCTAAATGGAGGTACCTACGTCGGAAAAGTTGGAGTTGGTTACATCTGGCAAGTAAAGGACAGAAAATAAAATATGAGCAAAGGGGTTTTCGTAACTGGAATCGGTACTGAAGTGGGAAAAACAGTCGTTTCGGCCTTACTGGTTGAAGCGCTAAAAGCAGACTATTGGAAGCCGGTGCAATCCGGGGATCTTCATTTTACCGATACGCATAAAATCGAGCAATGGGCCCCATCCGCCGGTTCCATTTTCCCGGAAAGGTTTCGATTGAATACACCGGCTTCTCCTCATGCATCTGCCAAGTTGGATAGGGTTGAAATTAGCTTATCCGCATTTGAACTTCCTGATACCCAAAATTTTCTGGTTGTGGAAGGGGCCGGAGGGCTATGGGTCCCATTAAGTGATCAAGCCAGTATGTTGGACCTGATCCAGGAGCTAGATTTGCCTGTCGTCCTTGTTTCCCGGCACTATCTTGGTAGCATCAATCACACTTTGCTCAGCCTGGAGGCCTTACAGCGAAGAAACATACCGGTGGCTGCCCTCATTTGGAATGGTCAGGAAACACCGGAAACCGAACGAATTATTGAACATTTTTCGGGTAGTAGAGCCTTATTAAGATTAGAAGAACAAGAAGATATATCTGCTGCCTCCCTCCAACAGGCAGCTGCTATTCACCGAGACACACTGATCGACTGGAAAGATGAACTTATTAGAGCGAGATAAACGGGTGGTCTGGCACCCGTATACACAGACGGCATTGGCGGATCCGCCTTTACCCATAGTTGCAGGAAAAGGTGCCCTACTGAAAACGGAAGATGGACGCATCCTTATCGATGCCATTTCTTCTTGGTGGACCAATATTCACGGGCATAGCCATCCGAAAATAGCCGAGCGGGTAGTTGCCCAAATGCACCGGCTGGAGCATGTTATTTTTTCCGGATTTACCCATCCTCCTGCCATCGAGTTGGCTGAGCGGCTACTGGAATTGTTGCCCGGGAATCAAGCCAAAGTCTTTTTTTCAGACAATGGCTCCACTACGGTTGAGGTAGGCATTAAAATGGCGATACAATATTTTCACAACCTGGGGCAACCCAGGCAATATTTGGTCGCCTTTGAGGAAGGCTTTCATGGGGAGACCTTTGGAGCCATGTCAGCAAGCGGAGATCATTCGTTCAATAATGCTTTTCGCTCCCACTTATTTGAGGTTTTGCGCATTCCGGCTCCATTGCCTGGTAAAGAGGAAGATAGTGCAGATACACTTCAGCAAATCCTATCCCAACACAGCGTTTACGGCTTTTTATTCGAGCCTTTGGTCATGGGGGCAGGTGGCATGCTCATGTATGCTCCCGAGGCCCTGGACCGGTTGATCTCGATTTGCCGACAACACGAGGTATTATGCATAGCAGATGAAGTAATGACCGGTTTTGGCCGAACCGGAAACATTTTTGCTGCCGATTACCTGAAAAATCCTCCCGATATCATGTGCTTGTCGAAAGGCTTGACCGGGGGCAGCCTCCCACTAGGAGTAACCACCTGTACAAAAGCCATTTACGACGCTTTTGTAAGCGAAGACCGATATAAAACCTTCTTTCACGGGCATTCTTATACCGGCAATCCGGTCGGTTGCGCGGCAGCTTTGGCTAGCCTGGATATTTTAACATCGGAGGAAAGTGCGGAGGGCCGGAGGCGAATTCAAGAGGCGCACCAAAACTATCTGAAAAAGGTCAGCGGTAATCCGGTGTTGAGGAACCTACGCATGCGAGGTACCATTTTGGCGCTTGAATTTGATACCGGAGGAGCTACTTCTTATTTCAATGATTTCAGAGACCGCTTGTATCGGTTTTTCCTGGACCGGGATGTCTTGCTGCGCCCGCTTGGAAATGTCATCTATGTAATGCCGCCTTACTGTATTTCAGAAACGGAATTGAACCGGATCTATGAAGTACTGGATGAGGCATTGGTCTATTTTGCACCCGCTTCTCAGTCGGCCGGATGATCCCAATTGGAATAGCAGGTATCGGAAGCATTTCTGCTTTGGGATCTGGAGGTCTGCCCGAAAAAGCTGAGATCTTTGCCAATGATCGACACTATTTGCAATGGGAGCAAGCTTGGATTGGGAAAATTCCAAAGCTTGCCGAGGCCGACCTCTCGGTTTTCCAACGAGCCTATCCTAGAGCTGATCGAACGGTTCATTTGGCGCTTTTGGTCAGTCGACTGGCGATGCAGCAATCAGGTTGGGGTACAGGGTTAGAGTACGGGATAAATTTTGGCTCATCCCGGGGGGCAACTCATTTGTGGGAGTCTTTTTTTACCCAATGGACAGATCACGGAAAAATACCGGCACATGCATCTCCAATGACCACTTTAGGTAACCTTTCCAGTTGGATCGGCCATTATTTCAATGCCCAGGGACCTGTGTTTAGTCACTCTATCACTTGTAGTACAGCGCTCAATGCGGTGCTCAATGCTGTTGCCTGGATAGAGGCAGGCCGATGTGACCGATTTTTGGTGGGTGGATCTGAAGCGCCATTGACTTCATTTACCCTAGCTCAAATGCAGGCTCTCCGATTGGTTGCAATGGATCCGGGAGCAGAATTTCCATGCCGGGCATTAGATCCGGCAAAAACCAATAATTCAATGGTATTGGGAGAGGGAGCTACAGCTATTTGTCTGGAAAAAAAGCCGAACGCTCCGCTCGCCTGGATTGTAGGAGTTGGGTTTGGTACCGAACCTATAACTTCCCCAACCGGGATCAGCTCAGAAGGAGCCTGTCTATATCGATCTATGAAAATGGCTATTGAGGATGCAGCTAACCCGAGGATTGATGCCATAGTGACCCATGCGCCGGGTACCTTAAAAGGGGATGCAGCAGAGCGGGCAGCTATTGAACGCCTTTTTTCCAAACAGGTTCCGCTGTTGGCGAATAACAAATGGAAAATTGGCCACACCTTAGGGGCATCAGGTGGGCTTAGCCTTGAATTGGCAGTTCTACTGCTCCGACAACAGTATTTGCCGAGCATTCCCTATATTACCCAATCTACCGCAGGGACGATTCACCATGTACTTGTCAATGCGTTAGGGTTTGGAGGCAATGCAGTAAGCATCGTAATTCGCCAAGCAGATTAATCTATGTACGGGAGGCTGATCGTCATTTTTCTAGGTCTTGCTTTGTTCATCAATAGTTGCAACAATCTCCTGTCTCAGTTGGCAGGAACCTATAAACTGCGAACCCTGGACATCAAACAGGCAATTGCCTCCGGAATTGAGGATGCGGAATATATCCAGATCGATAATGTTTGCCCCGGCCCCGAGCTTCACACCTGGGAAGGCGCTCGAAAGTGGAAAGACGGGATTGCCTATTTTGCTTTGGGACCTTGTGCTCAGGCAGCTGTCCAGTCTTCCCAACAATCTGATTTTCAATATATAGGATGGGCCTATTTGCCAAAAGATTCTATGGCTACCTACTATCCGGGATTACCGGTTGGTCCTTTGAATGTTAAAGGGCTGGTACGAAAACCACCCCGACCGGCACGTGGCTTGGTAAATCAACAATTTGACAAGACAAACGGGCGGTTAATTTTCCTTCGCCTGGATACAAAACCCGTACATTGGGGATGGTTTTTAGCGGGTATGTTATTGCCTGTTTTGGTTATTGGTTGGATGGAAAACCGATCCTACAATCGAAAAAAGAAGGTATGAGTAACACAAAAAAAACCTGGACGCTGGAGGATATCTTGGCGGTCTACAGGACCCCTTTACTGGAACTGGTTTTTCAGGCCGCCACCGTACACCGCCAATATCATGATCCATCAAAGGTTCAGATCAGTTCCCTTTTGTCTATAAAAACCGGGGGATGCCCTGAAGACTGTGCCTATTGCCCTCAGGCTGCCCGTTATTTCACAGATATTGATGAAAATGACTTGATGTCTGTTGATCAGGTCCGTACGGCGGCTTTGCGGGCTAAGGAAATGGGAGCTTCCAGGCTTTGTATGGGTGCAGCTTGGCGAAATGTGCAAGAAGGTAAGGATTTTGATCATGTGCTTCAACTCGTAAAAACCGTCAATGCCCAGGACCTGGAGGTTTGCTGTACGTTGGGTATGGTAACCGAGCACCAGGCTCGTGCACTTTCAGAAGCTGGTTTATACGCTTACAACCATAATCTGGACACTTCCGAAAACTACTACAAGGAGATTATTTCGACCCGAGGATACGAAGATCGTTTGAAAACGTTGGACAATGTGCGTAAAGCCAGTTTGACTGTTTGTTCCGGTGGAATAATAGGTATGGGAGAACGGGTTGAGGATCGTTGTCATATGCTTTTGACTTTGTCTTCTATGGAGACACCCCCAGAGTCGGTGCCCATTAATGCGCTTGTTCCGGTGGAAGGTACGCCTCTCGAAAACCAGGAAGTCGTATCTATTTGGGAAATGATCCGGATGGTTGCCACCACGCGAATTGTATTGCCTGAATCGGTTGTTCGTCTTTCTGCTGGGCGAACCCAGATGACACAGGAAGGTCAGGCCTTGTGTTTCCTTGCCGGGGCAGGATCCATTTTTGCCGGCGACAAGCTACTGACCACTCCCAATCCGGATGCGAATGAGGATCTCGAGATGTTTAAAACACTCGGGCTCCAGCCAACTGAAGCCTTCGCGAAAGGCAAACTGCCCCAATCCGGTAGTGCGCATGCTAATCCTGAGTTGGAAAGTCAACCCGAAAAATGGTCTCGACCTGGGCACCGAATAGAATCGAATTTAACTTACACGCGTTTGGCTAAAGAAAAACGCCAAGCGCTCAAGGAAAAATAAATTGCCACTTCAAGCCTTTTCAGTCTAACAAAGCACCTATGGAAAACCAGCATCGAACCCAAATTGCAGCCGGCAACTGGAAAATGAATACTACTTACCAGGAGGGTAGGGATCTGGCACTCGAAATTATCGAGCAGCTGCAGACTTCGGAGATTCTTGTTATCATGGCTCCTCCATTCGTTCATCTGAAGCAGGTTTCCACCCTGGTAAACGATATTTCCAATGTTAAAATAGCTGCTCAGAATTGCCATTTTGAAGAATCCGGGGCCTACACCGGAGAGATCGCTCCCAGGATGTTGCGTTCGGTTGGTGTCTCGCACGTCATTTTAGGGCATAGCGAACGGAGAGCCTATTTCCAGGAGGATAGTGCCATGCTCGCTAAAAAGGTAGATGCCTGTTTACAAAATGAATTGACACCCATTTTCTGTTGTGGTGAAAAGTTGGAAGAACGAGAGGCAGGCAAACAGGAAGAAACCGTACGCGCCCAAATCGAAGAAGCTCTATTTCATCTGGACGCCGATGCTTTTACGGGTTTGATCCTTGCCTATGAGCCAGTCTGGGCTATTGGAACCGGTAAAACAGCTTCGCCTGAGCAAGCCCAGGAGATGCATGCTTTTATTCGCAGCCTTATCGAGGAAAAATATGGTGCCGAAACAGCACAAAGTGTATCTATTCTTTATGGGGGTAGCGTAAAACCAGCAAATGCGAAAGACCTTTTTGCCCAAAAAGACGTAGATGGCGGTTTGGTGGGCGGTGCTTCACTCCAGGCAGATGATTTTAATCAGATCATCCAGGCTTTCCCGGCTGATTAAGTATCACTTTTTTGGATAAATGATTCTTTTTTCTCCGTTCAAACCCTTAACTTACAAGAATCCATTTTATCCAAATCACCTAGCGAATGAATAGTGTTGTCACTCAAAGGTTTATCAAGTGCCACGATAAGCTAAAGGAGGAAAAGCACGTTCGTTCCAGCCGCCAATTCGCCCTTTCCCTGGAGTATTTGCCTCAGAGTTTAAGCGAAATACTGAAAGGGCGCCGGGATGTTACTATAGAATTACTTCGGAAAGCTATTGAAAAATACAAGCTCAACCCTGTTTTCCTATACACGGGGGAAGGTCCCATGTTTATGAGTGAAGAATGGGGGGGACAGTTTCGGGTATTGACTATAGTCACGGACAACCAGCAAGAAGAACGGATCGTTCATGTTCCCATACCTGCCCAGGCTGGTTATGCAGGTGAAATGTCCGATCCGGGTTTTGTTGAAGAACTGCCTACCTATACACTTCCCGATTACAAGTATCGGACAGGCACACATCGATCTTTTGATGTGGCCGGAGATAGCATGGAGCCTACCTTATTCGAAGGAGACAAAGTGGTGTGCAATTTTATGGAGCCCGGACATTGGGAGAGTAGTATTAAGGATAGTTATGTCTATGTAGTGGTGACCCGAAGTGATGTAGGGGTAAAGCGGGTAAAAAACCTGTTGAAAACAGACCGGGAGTTAGAACTGGTATCCGACAACTCTTTCTACCATCCATACCGGATCGGCTTGGCCGACATTCGCGAAATTTGGTATGTACGTGCCAAGATCAGCCCCTTCCTTCCCTCTCCCCAAAACGTCCAACGGTATTTGTTGGAGGAAATACAGGCTCTGAAGCAGACCATCTTCCAACAAAACCAGCTTATCCGAAGCTTGAGTGAAAACATCGAAAAAAGATGGATTGGCTTAGAAGAAAAAGCCACCTTAGAAGAAAAAAGATGAAAAAATTCAGGATTAACGGAAAAGTAGTCCATCAGGACCTGGAAGGTGGTTTCTGGGGAATTGTTGGCGAAGACGGTCGCCAATGGCTACCGATCAATATGCCGGAACAGTTAAAGCGAGAAGGCAAGAAAGTATCGATCACCGTTCGGGAGTCCGATTCAGTGGGTATCCAAATGTGGGGCGTACCAGTAAAGGTGATTTCCTTCCACACCTGAGTTTCCTATCGCTTCAATCTCCAATCCGGGCCGTTGGCATTAGGTGCTCTTACCAATCGGGATTGCTGATCAAAAAGATAGACCGCCAGCCGTGCCGCCAAGGCCGCGTCTTCTTTCTTTTCTTCAGAGAGTGAAGATCCATTGAAATGTTTGCCTACGAAACCGGTATCAAACTCTCCGGAAAGAAAAGCCGGATGATTCATTACAAAATTCCCGAAGGGTAATGTTGTCGTTACTCCTTCAATTTGGTAAGCTTCGATCGCTTCTCGCATCCGCTGGATCGCTTCCGAACGATTGCTGCCATAGGTGATAAGCTTGGCAATCATGGGGTCATAGTAGATCGGGATAGGCATTCCTTGTTCATATCCATCGTCTACCCGAATATTTATCCCCTCAGGTCGGATGTAGGTCTCCAAGGTGCCAATGTTAGGTAGGAAATTATTTTCAGGATCTTCCGCATATACCCTAAGTTCCATGGCGTGTCCCTGGATGCGCAAGTCTTCTTGTTGTATAGATAGTGGTTCACCTCTGGCGATTCGGATTTGCTGTTCCACCAAATCGATTCCGGTGATATATTCCGTTACCGGATGCTCCACCTGCAAGCGGGTGTTCATTTCCAGGAAATAATAGTTCAAGTTGGCGTCCACCAAAAACTCAACCGTTCCGGCTCCAACATAGTCGCAGGATCTCGCCACATTGACAGCCGCTTCTCCCATGATTTGCCGGATTTCGGGAGTCAGGATGGCAGAAGGAGCTTCCTCAACCACTTTTTGATGCCGCCGCTGGATACTACATTCCCGTTCAAATAAATAGAGCGTGTTGCCATGCTGATCTGCAAGGATTTGCATTTCTATGTGTCGGGGAGAAGTAATGTACTTTTCAACGAATACCGACCCATCTCCAAATGCGGAGGTGGCTTCGCTAATAGCGCGTTTCATTTGCTCTTCCAGGTCTTCGGGGCGATCGACTACGCGCATCCCTTTACCCCCGCCTCCAGCCGATGCTTTGATCAGTACTGGGTACCCAACTTCTTCGGCTATTTGCAATGCTTTTTTCGGATCAGTAACTGCCTCGTCTATACCGGGCACCATGGGAATGTCGTAGGACCTTACGGCCTCTTTTGCTGCCAGTTTGCTACCCATTACCCGGATAGAATGGGCGCTGGGCCCAATAAAAGTCAGGTCGGCCTCGGCTACGGCTTCAGCAAAATTTCCGTTCTCGCTCAAAAAGCCGTACCCCGGATGAATACCTTCGGCTCCGGTATCCTTAGCGGCCTGAATAATGCGATCTCCATTTAAATACGATTCACTGGAGGGGCTCGGTCCAATAAAAACAGCCTCATCAGCAAGTTTGACATGAGGTGCTTCACGGTCTGCTTCAGAAAAAACGGCAACGGTCTGAATACCCATTTTTCGGGCAGATCGAATAACGCGCATGGCGATCTCTCCGCGGTTGGCTACTAGGATCTTTTGCATGTGGCAGGTAGGTTGGTTTCGTCGGAGACTAAGCTAAAAAAAGTTGATCCATTCGGAAATGACTATTGGTATTTCGACCAATAAAAAAGGAGACCAATGTCATGTTTGGTCTCCTTCTTTAAGCGAATACGATTAGGTTACTGTTCTTTTGGCATGTATTCCTTCAAAGTGAAGGTGCGCGTAACCGGATTTAGGGGCGTATCAACCGTATTGTCTGCTCCGTCTATCAAGGTAAGGGTTATGGTGTTTTCACCCATCGGCAGACCTTCCAGATAATAGGGTTGCCAAACATCCATTATTTTCTCTTCCCCATTGATATTGGCTTTCACTTTATAGTCGGTTCCCAAATTGGCATTCACCAGATAGAAATCAAGCATGACCTTATCGGTTTGCTCCTTGCCTACATAGGTTCCTTTGGGTCGGCTGTAGAACAACATAGGGTCCATAATATCTTCGCTACTGGTGATCGTATTGTTAGTTATGGTAACCTTTTGGGCTTTGTAAGCCGTGCCGTTCTTAATACTCTCGTGGTACGACCTGGATAGAAAAGCCAGGATATAGTGTTCTCCATCCCCTATTTTGTAGTCGAATGAACTTTCATACTTAG
Organism: uncultured Saprospiraceae bacterium; assembly: GCA_964641965.1. Classification (GTDB taxonomy): domain Bacteria; phylum Bacteroidota; class Bacteroidia; order Chitinophagales; family Saprospiraceae; genus JAJDFU01. The sequence goes on from CAZXLD010000032.1 coordinate 14,049, forward strand.
CTGCATAGGGCATATTATCCACGATTAGATGTATATGTTGCCCCTTAGCCGAGTTGGCACACATTTTGGCTTCTGCATCCGGTGTTTGGATCCCTAATTCATAGTCAGCAACTCCAAAATTGAAAGTGCCGTTTTCAAATGCCATACTTGTCATGGTAGCATTAGGGTAAGCCTGGGATGGCGTAAAAGGGCTTACGGCCAAGGCGGTAACTTTAACCAGTTCGGCATCTGCTTCCGTATCAGTGGTTTGTTTTTCTCCTCCAGAACTTCCACAGCTCGACAGTAGAAGCATAAAGGCAAATAAAGAAAAAGGAATAAGTCTCATGGTAATGACGATTTTTGGTGTTAGCAGGGCAAAGGTACAAAGACCTGCCTCAGGTTGGTTACCCAAGCCCTGTGTTCTATCCATTGAAAGCCTTCGATACCGAATTTGTTCATTTAAACAAGAGTGCCCCCTGCAACTACAGGAGGCACACTTACGGGAACTCAATGGCGATACAGCCTCCTATTCCGTTTTCAAAAAACGTTTACGGACAATGGAGCCGTCTTCCATCAAGACCCGGAAGGTATACAGACCGGGGGCAAAGTTTTGGGTGTATACTTGGTCTCTGAACAGCGTACCAACTGTTTGAATAACCCGATGCTCTACTATTCGACCAAGTGGGTCAATGACCTGCCAGGATTTTGCTGCTGTTTTACCTGTTAGTGAAAGTTCAACCTGCAGGGGTTGTGCAGCAATGGGATTCGGGAAAAGCTTCAGTGCCGCATCGGCTGACAGAACAGGTCTTAAGGCGGTGGTGGCATTCTGGATCTCCAAGTTTTCGATGGCCCATCCCCACCCGACAAGAAACGGGTCGGAAAACAAGCGGAACCGAATTTCAACCAGGTCTTCGGCAGAAAAAGCATTGTTGGCAAGTAGGTCAATGTTGCGCTTTCGATACAAATTGGGATTACCCACAGCAGTCGAATTCTCGCCGTCATTAATCGCAAAGAACGGATCGAACCATTCGGTCCGATCACCCGAATCATAGGGGGTGATGAAAGGTATCCATTCTGAAGTACCCACAACCCGACCTTCAATAGCTACGTAGTCCCAGAATTCAAGATCGCCAAATACAGCTCCGGGTTCGCCGGGTTCGACTAATACGATCTCATCAAAAGACATGGTACCCAGATCTCCTTTTAGTAAAATGGGGATCTTCAATTGGTAAATCAGATTAGTGGTACTGTTATCTCCACCGGCGGGATAGGGGTGTGGGGAATGAATGGCTGGAGAGCTAAACCCGGAGGGTTGAGTGATCGAAAAATCTCCAACGAAGTCATCCGAAGGTTGGTCAAAATTATTGACATAGGTAATAACGGAGCTTTGCAGCTCTTGGAACGGTACATTAATAGTGCTGGTTTCCGGGAATCGGGTGGTATTTGGAACATTGGCGAGGTCCACTGCATCGAAGAAGTAGCGAATGGAATCGTTTACTTGTTTATCAGGCAGATTGATTGCAGCTGTATATCGAACCCCAAACGGATCCTGAGGATCTACCTCCATTGTAGCGGTAGCCGGAGCATTATCGTTTAGCTGCCAGGTAACGGTTACAGAATCCACGCCGGTAAACAGATCGGATACACTAGCCTCGATCACAATGGTTTCAAAATTGATATTATAAGCTTCGGGTGCATTATGTGTGATGACAGGAGGAATGGTATCGATACCAAAAGTAAAACCGAATACAATTTGCTGGCCTGCAATATTGTTTCCGGGAGAAGAGACCAGCCTTCCACTATTGGTTGCAAGTTCGAAGAAATAAAGGACCTCATCCGACTGCCCGGGACCTGGAATATTGGCAGAATAGGTATCCGTTCCTGCATCCGCTGCAAAGGTGATAGTATCCACCGTTATAAATTCATTAAATGAATAGATCATCCGAAGCGTGCTAAAGTCTACTTCTTCGTCAGTCTGGACACTTACGGTAACGGGAAGCGGATCTGAAGGAGCAATCTCAAGGTCAAAAGTGGGAGGGTTCTCGTAGGTGATAGCGGTATTGACCCAACCTAGATCGGCCATCATGTCCAAGGAGATTTGCCCTGGATCCAGGATTACTTCACCAGGAGCGCCAAAAGGAACCATTAAGGAATTGCCGCTAATTTCATAAGTGAACTGATCCAGGTGGTGGATGCTTGAACCTGGTGCATAGGGGTCTGGAGCGTATAATTTGGGTTTGTTTTCTGCCGAAAAGCTTTGGCTCGCAAAAAACAAATCATCTGACGCATAAATCTCGGCCAAATCATCTGAAGGATCAGAGACTTGCCCCAGTAGCCTTTGATTTTGGTATTCGATCTCGAAGTCGAAAATATTTGGGAATCCTTGTTCAATGAGTGCTCCCTGGTCAAACTCATTTAAACCTGCAAAGCCGGAAAATCCAATTCCATGGAATAATTCATGGAAAATAGTAGTCACAAAGTCAAATCGACCACCAATTGCTTCAGGGCGAGTATAATCGAAATACCAAGGAAAGTTAGGGTTGATGATGATAAATATGTCGGGTTCGCCCGGGTTCAACTCCAGACCGGAAATTTTTTCAGCCAAGGAAACAGGATACCAGCAATCAACCAGTGGAGCGTTTTGGAACCCCAGGAAAAAATTACCTGGTCCGGCAGCAGCCAGGAAATCCGGAAGATCGGTATTTGCCAAAACCAGAATATTTATTGGGATATCCGAGGTGAATAGATTCGAAAGAAGCGGTAAGGTACCTAGTTCAAGAGCGTCTCTTAATTCTTGGGTAAAGGTGAAACCATCATCGTAAGTCACGTTGAATTGTAATGGGCTGCTGCTCCGACCCTTATTGTTTGACGCCCGGGCTGGGATGTAGACATTCGATACCTCCTGTTTGACCGGCCTGGAATGAAGTTCCAATTGTTGCCAATTCACCGGGTAGGATTTTTGTTGGATTTCGTTCGCCTTGATCTGCTTTTGGGCAAGTGAAAGGGTGCTACTGCACAAAAGCAAACATAATAGGAGTAAATTTCTATTCATTTCAATAGCCTTTTCGTTTGGGAAAGAATAAAACCTGAATGATCACATAGTTGAAAAAACAAGCTTAAATAACACAATTCTCCAATTTAAAGTAGAAAGAAAAAAATGGATTTGACTCGGTGTCGAAAAATCATCCCGTTAGTCGGTCAGGATATTGACTTAAAATGCCCCAAATCGGTCAGAAAAAAAATAACCCCACACCGCAACGGCGGCATGGGGTTATCCACGGAGACTTCCTAATTGCTAGTCTAATTTTAGAAACCGGTCGCTTAGAATGCTTCCGTCGTCCATTCGGATGCGCACGGTGTAAGTTCCTGAAGGGAGGTTGCCGGTTTCAATGGTTGTTCTAAATGTTTGAATGCCGGAAGGAATCCGTTGCAATGTCAACACCCGGCCGAGTGGATCAATCACTTCCCAGGATAGCCCTTCGCTTTTGCCGGTACGGGTTAGCTCCAGCTGTAAGGGCTGCTTGCCTGCTGGATTGGGAAACAGTTTTAGGTTTGCTTCCTGAGAGATTACCGGTAGCAGGGAGGTAATGGCATTTTGAATTTCGAGATTGTCGATGGCCCAGCCCCAACCTGCTGCAAATGGATCGGAAAACAAGCGGAACCGAATCAGTACTTGATCTTCGGGAGCAAAGTCCCCACTGGAAAATACATCAATTGTCCTATCTCGGTAAAGACTTGGCTCTCCGACGCCTGTCGATATATTCCCTTCAAATCCACTGTTATACGTATTCAGCCATTGGAAATCATCCCTTGCATCGTAAGGGGTAATAAAAGGGATCCAATCGTTGGTCCCTACTTTTTTGCCTTCCACAGCTACAAAATCCCAAAATTCTACATCACCGAAAGAAGTCCCGGGCTCTCCGGGCTCTACCAAAACAATCTCATCAAATTCTATGGTTCCGAGTTCCTCCTTTAACAGAATTGGAATGGTTAACTCATAGATCAGATTAGTCGTATTGTTGTTCCCTGCCTCTGGATAAGGGTGGGGGGAATGGATGCCAGGAGAATTGAAACCATTGGGTTGAGTGATTGAAAAATCACCTGTAAAATCATTGCTTGGAGTGTCGAAGTTATTGATGTACGTAATCACAGTTGCGAGCAATTCTTCAACGGGAACCTTTACCTCACCAGTCTCTGGAAATATGGCCTCATTACGATTGAGCGATTGATCCACTGCAAAGATCCGATAGCGTAGGGTATCATCTACCTGCAAATTGCTGAGTGGTACAGACACGAAGTAAAGATCATCTTCAAATTCATTGTCTTCATCCAGGACCATTTCAAGCGTCTGGCTAGGGCCCTCATTGATGGAGAAAACAATAAAAACGGAATCTACACCTGTAAATTCATCGCTCACGTTGGCCTCAATTCCAATGGCAGGGTCGGAAACGTTGACTGCATCAGCAGGTTGGTGAGTAATAACAGGCGCATCTTCGTCAAAGCCAAATTCAAACCCGTAAACGATTTGCTCACCGGTTAGTTGACTCCCCGGATTGGTAATGAGTTCTCGAGAAGGTGTGGTTTCTATGGAGAAAAAATAGGCCACTTCTTCACTTTCTCCCCTACCTGGAATGAAGGTGGAAAAGGTGGTGCCGTTACCATCGGCTACCAGTGTTCGAACCGTACTGGTCTGAAAGTCATCAAATGAAAATTCAACCTGAAGAGACTCAAAATCGACTTCCTCGTCTGTCAGGACAATTGCCGTAACCAGCAGAGAATCCGTTGGGGCTAATTCAAGCGTTTCTTCCGGGAAGTTTTCATAAATAATGGAGGTGGAAGCCCAACCCATATCATTCATCATAGTCAGGGCAATGCCGGGATCTCTGGAAATACGGCCCCTTACTGCAAAGGGCGTCATGAGTTCATCCGGGGTATCTGAAAACCGGGTATTATCAAGGTGGCTGATGCTGGATCCTCCAGCGAAGTTCGGGGGAGCATATAACTGTGGCTGTGTGGCAATTGAGAAGCTGGAGCTTCTAAAAAACAGATTATTGGAGGTGAGCGCATTTCCCAATTCAAGACTTCCATCTGGGAATTGATCGATCAAAAAAATGCCGGCATTATCCACCATGTTGGAGGCATAAATACTGGGACTGCCACTATCTAGTATGGTTCCTATCCCTGTATCGTCAACGGAGGTGCCGGGAAAAGCGCTAAATCCCATGCCATGAAAAATCTCGTGTAATACGATACTCACAAAATCAAAACGACCTCCAATGGCTAATGGATTCTCAAAATCAAAATAGAATTGCTGGGCCAGGTTAATGGTCACAAACAGATCAAAATCGTTTCCATTCAGGTTTTGCCCTGTCAATTTCTCCACCAGGGCGATGGGGTACCAGCAATCAAAACAAGGTGCTTCCGGCACAAAACGCCTAAAGGAAGCAGGTCCGGCAGAAGCCAAGGTATTGCCACCCGTTGCATTTTCGGTTACAAAGATCCGGACCGGTACGGTAGAAGAGAATAGGTCAGATAAAATGGGTAGCGCACCGTTCTCAAAAGCATTTCTAAGATCAGAAGGAAAGGATACGGAGGGATCATAAACAACATTGAATTGGATTGGATTATTTCTGGCTTCCCTTCCTTCCCGTTCAAATGGAATGTAGGAATCACTTATTCCTTCCACAAATGGACAAACCACCCCTGGATCTTTGGGGTCCATCTTAAATACCTCGTGCTCTCCGACAGCCACCTGACCTATAAGACTAAAGGTTGAAAAAAACAAGCCAAACAGGCAGCAAAACCATTTTTTCATGGGTTGAAATTGCGTTGAATAGAATTTTTAATTGAAATACACACCCGTACCATCCCTTTTGAAGGAACTCCATCCAAGGGTTGGCTACACTGGATTACCGGTGCCGGATTAATGTGAAATGGGAACCAAATTGTACAACAAAAAAAGGGCTAAAAACCAGAATTGTTATAATCTCTCCGATCTAATAACAACAACGTCGGGTTATAGACTAAAATCCTAAGCCGGGCAAAAGTAAAAAGGGATGTATAATATAGGGAAGAGAAGACGACAACCTTGGAGATAAATCCGGAAAAAGGCAGAATTAGAGTGCCCGGATCAGAAAAAGTAACGTTGCTTTGGCAGGCTCGGATAAAAGTATTTTAGCATGTTAATCTCAACAGCGCTTTCGATTTGTTTTTTTCTGGGGTGCCAACTCCTTGGTTGTAATGGATGCGAATCAAATCGCTTGCCCAACTCCAAATCCGAGTTTAGCATTGAGCAACTCGAAGTGAGTGGCAGTGGAAATCGCTCCCGTATTACCATCCGAGCAGTGGTTCCTCTCTTGGAACCGGATCAATTGTCCTACCGTATTGAACGTTCGAAAGATGCAGGTCCTTTTTCTGTAATAGAGGATTCCTTCACACCTGCATACTTAATTCCCTACAGTGAGTTCCTGGATGACGGCCTGGAGCTGGGTGCTACCTACGCGTATCGCATTACGCCATTGATAGCCGGCAAACCCGCAGGACCTTTCCAGACAGACCAAACGAAATTGGTAGGGACGGTCTATTATTTCAGCACAAATGGTAAGGACCTCTATCATGGGAAATCCCCGGAGGCTCCCAAAGCAACCCTGGAGGCGCTGTTTGGATTGGGGCTGAAAGCAGGAGATATGGTTCGGTTTCATTCCGGAGAAACCTTTTCTACTTCGAAAACCCAATTTTGGGATGGACTTGGTGCGGGTACAGCCGAAAATCCAATCACCATTACTTCTTATGGCGAAGGGGAAAAACCAGTTTTTCAGATTAGGGATAATCGAGGAATATCTCTGCGTAACACTCATGATTGGACCCTGGATAACCTGAAACTTTCCGGGGCTAGAAAGACCCAGTTGGAAGTGTATGCCACCAATAGCGGCAGCAACACCTATAACATCAAATTGCTTCGGCTGGAGGTAGATGGAAAAGGCGCAGAGCCAGGCCATCCCAACGTTAACTTCCATGTAGAGGGAAAGGCGGTCCTGGGTCCGCCATCTACCCAAAAACATCATATCGATAAGGTGGAAGTGGCCAACTCCACATTTCGAAATGCCGGGAATAGAAGCGGCAACAGCGATGCAATTAGACTATGGGCCGTCCGTTCCCGGGGGCATGTGCATCACAATTCATTTTATGGAAACGGAGCTGAAGCCTGTGATATAGCCGGTGGGGCAGATCATATTTTTGAATACAATTATGTGGATGGCGAATGGGTGGACTGGAGTACAGGGAGCAAAGCCCATGGCCAATACTATCCTTTAGAACGAGTACTATACCGGTTTAACATCATTCGAAATTGTCGAAACAATGCCCTCTCCCTCCAGGATAGCCAGGATGGATGGGTTTATCATAATACGGTCGATATGCCCGACCACGGATACGGCGTCTTCTTTTTTTATGGCAAAAATTATTCAGACCAACATCCTCAAATCATTAAGAATAATCGGGTGTTCAATAACATATTTCGGGGTGGTTATGAAGGGTTTGGACCCATGACCGTTTTCCTCAACGGCCAGTTGACCGATCCGGCTGGAAAATTTGGAGGACCCATCCGAAGCTATATGGGGACTTCCTGGGAAACAGACGGAAAGGTAACCGGATTGGATCACAATCTGTACAGTACGACCAACATAAATCAGGATTGTATCATACGATATGTATATCAAGAATCAGATGGGAGTTATGCAGAAACTTTTCCCGAACGGGGAAAAGGGCTAAAGCCTGTTTGCGTGTCTAGAAGTTCATTCGACAAGCGGTGGGCACCTTTTCATGCAAATGATCAAATAGGATCGCCCAAATGGAATGCTACCAGCCCAACCGGCTACTCTTTGAAGGAAGGCTCTCCAGGCGTAAATATGGCCATGAATTTGAATGAGATGCTCCACAAAAACCTTAGAGACTTTTCCAATCGCCCTATTTTGTACAATGCCAAATCGTCCAATGTAGGCGCCAATGTCTATTGTGCTCCCTGACTTTTAAACTAGTGCTTTTACCTGCCCCAATGTATCCGTCCTATATCCCTTTTGTTGACCTGATTTTGCAGTTCGATCTAATTAAAAGCTGGTTTGTTGTAAGTTAACAGAGACAACAAAATTGAAATGAAGCAAAAAACCGGGGATAAGGTATTATTACATGTGGATGGGATGGATTGCAATAATTGTGCCACGGGAATCGCTCGTTTTTTATCCCGAAAAGGGCTCGAAGATGTGTATGTCAATTTTGCGACCAAAGAAGTTCGGTTTCGTTGGGGGGCTTCCAAGCTGGATTTAGATCAGATAAAAGCCGGCATTCAAAAGATGGGATATGTGGTGGTGGATGAAGAATCCGATAAGACGAATCACACCCTTGCTCGTAAGCTGATCCTCAGTGCAATCTTCACAACTCCCTTGATCGCCCATCATTTACTGATGCTTCTGGGGCTGGACGTCCCTTTCCTGAATAATCCCTGGACGCAGCTTTTGCTGGCCCTCCCTCCATTTGTTATCGGGGTTCAGTATTTCGGTCGATCAGCCTGGAGTTCGATCCGAACCGGTGTGCCCAATATGGATGTGCTCATTTTCATGGGGAGTACAGCCGCCTTTGTATATAGCCTTATCGGATTAGCCTTACAGGAACCGAATTACATCTTCTTTGAAACAGCAGCGACTATTATTACGCTGGTGTTATTGGGTAACTGGATTGAGCACCGCGCCATCCAACAGACGACCTCTTCTATCGAACAACTCACCAGTCTGCAACCTCAAAAAGCCCGTCGGTTGTTGCCGTCCGGGACGGTGTCAACAATAGACCGCACGGAAATTAGGAAGGGAGACCTACTTTTGGTCAACGAAGGGGACCAAGTTCCCGCAGATGGTAAGATCACTACAGGAGATGCATTGATTGATGAAAGTATGCTAACCGGCGAAAGTGAACCTGCAGAAAAGAAAGAAAATAGCCAGGTTTATGGAGGGGCGGTTGTGATACAGGGGCATTTTCAAATGGAAGTGGAGCAAGTAGGACAAAACTCCCTTCTGGGCCAGATGATTGAGCTGGTTAAAACAGCACAGCAAGACAAACCGGACATCCAGCGATTGGCCGACCGGATTAGTGCCATCTTTGTTCCCGCAGTGCTACTCATTGCGATACTGACACTCCTTGTATCTCATTTTGGGCTTGGTGTCACTTTTAATAATGCCTTGATGCGAGCCATTGCGGTTTTGGTTATTTCCTGCCCTTGTGCTATGGGACTGGCTACCCCGACAGCGGTTATGGTTGGGATTGGCCGGATGGCACGAAACGGTATCCTGATAAGGGGAGGTCAAACACTAGAGCTATTTGCTGGAATCCGACAAATGGTATTTGACAAAACCGGTACGCTCACTTCCGGTCAATTCAATATCAACGAAATCGAATATTTCACCGAAGACCGTGCCAAAGTGCATAGCCTGATCCACAAAATTGAACAGCATTCATCTCATCCGATTGCCAAGTCGCTTGTGCGGGAAATGGAAGCCCTCAAAAACGGGTTAGACCTCCAGCTGGTATCGGTTGATGAGGAGAAAGGGGTGGGTATGACTGCGAAAGATGAATCGGGAAACCTATACCGATTAGGGTCTCAACGGATATTGACCAATGAAGGCACGGTAATGCCCGGCCAATTATTCCTTACCCGAAATAATGAGGTACTGGCTCGGATCCAGGTAACGGATCAGTTGCGTCCGAATCTAACCACGATCATGCAGACGCTCCAAAGCAATGGGGTAGAGCCTATTATCCTAAGTGGCGACCGAAATGAAAAAGTTCAGGCGCTGGCAAGGGATCTTGGAATTCAAAAAGCCTATGGCGAACAACTTCCGGCCGACAAGCTCCGTCGTATCGAAAAACTGAATGAACAAGCACCAACTGCCATGGTTGGAGATGGTATCAATGATGCCCCGGCACTGGCCAAGGCACAGGTTGGAGTCTCACTGAGCGAAGCTTCCCAGGTAGCCATCCAGACTGCCCAGGTTATCCTGCTCAATGGCAAATTGGATCAAATCCTGGTGGCACTCGGCATAAGCCGTCTAACCCTGGTTACGATTCGGCAAAACCTGTTTTGGGCATTTGCATATAATTTGGTGGCCATACCCATTGCTGCTGCTGGATTCCTGAACCCAATGTGGGGCGCGCTGTTTATGGCTTTTTCCGATGTGGTGGTCATTGGCAATTCCATCCGACTTCGGTTTCGAAAATTGCCCAAATAGTCAAATTGCATACCCAATTTCAATAGGATTACTTCGTTCATATAGTCGCTAGATAATTCGTCTATGGTTTCAGCTAGAATTTGCCTGGTGGTTGCCAGTGTAGTGTGTTGGACCGGAATGGCTTGCGAAAAAGAGTTTATTCCGGATATTCCCATTGAACCGGCTCAACTGGTAGTGGAAGGTTACATTGAGGCGGGTGATCAGCCTAGACCTCCATATGTCTTCCTGACCCGTTCGATTCCTTTCTTTCAGGAACTCGACTCCACGCAACTCAGCAATTTATTTGTTAACGGGGCAGAGGTTTTTGTGCGCGAAGGAGATCGAGAGATCCAGCTCACTGAGGTTTGTTTATCTTCACTAAGCCCGGAACAGCAGGAATTGGCCCAGGCCTTTTTTGGGTTCGACCTTCAAGGATCGGGCGTAGATTTTTGCGTTTACATAGATGATTCGTTTAGCATGCTGGGGGAAGTGGGAAAAACCTATGAGCTTGAAGTTCGATTCGAAAATCAATTACTCCAAGCTTTTACTACTATAACCTCCCTGGTTCCCTTGGATTCGTTTCAGTTTCAACAGCCACCCGGAGATACCAGTGATTTTCTGCGGGAACTGGAGGTTTTGCTTCGCGACCCTGCTACTGAAGCAAATTTCTATCGGTATTTTACTCAGATCAATAATGAACCACTTCGAAGTCCTTCCCAATCAGTAGTGGATGATGCTTTTTTTAATGGACAGGAATTTCGCTTTCCCCTACCCAAAGCAGATGGTCCGGATGAAGAGTTTGACCTTGAAACTTTTGGGTTGTACACATTGGGAGACACCGTGTTGATCAAGTGGGTGACTATTGACGAGGCCCATTATAATTTTTGGAATACCCTTGAGTTTAATCGGATTAACCAAGGCCCTTTCTCCAGTTATACACAAATAGACAATAATATAAATGGAGGGCTAGGAATTTGGGGCGGATACGCGGCCCATTATTATGAATTGATCGTGGAAGATGAATAGGTGTGCTACCTTTATGATCTTGCATGGAAATCATAAAAAGTCAGAAGACGGCATTGGTAGTTGGTGCTACCGGAATGGTTGGTCGCCAATTGGTGATCGCCCTGTTAAAGCATCACGCCTATAAAGAGGTAGTTACCTTCGGTAGGAGAGACCTGGATCTTCACCACGACCGATTGAAGCATCATATCCTTGATTTTAGACGCTTACCTGATTACAAATCCCTTTTCGAGGGTCACGATCTGTTCCTTAGCATAGGCACTACACGAGCGAAAGCCGGGAGTAAAGAAGCATTTCTAAGGGTGGATTATGACTATCCGCTCAAGATTGCCCAGTTGGCAAGCGTGCAACAGGTTTTATTGGTTTCATCGGCTGGGGCCGATCCCGATTCCCTGCTCTTTTATTTACAGGTGAAAGGACAGCTGGAGCATGCTTTGGCTCAACTTCCCCTTTGGGGTTTGCATGTGTTTCGGCCTTCATTCCTGGAAGGGGATCGAAAAGAGTTTCGGTTGGGCGAAGAAATTGGGACTCGGCTTCTGCGAGGGGCTGATTTTTTATCCGGAGGTAGAGCTGTTCCACCGCGACTAAAACTGGTAGAAGACGTTACCTTGGCTCGCGCCATGATTGTGGTGGCCCAGGGATTGAAGCCCGGGCTGCGCATATACGAAAATGAAGCCCTGCCGGGTCTGGCTGCGAAATGGAAAGGAAACAGCCCGAAAAAGACATAAGAAATTGGTAATGAGGCTACTTTTACGTACCTCCAAGCAACAAATTTATGGAAGAAATAAAGAAGACCAGCGAAATTCGGATTGAGGTAGGTTTAGATGCTGAGAATGTGCCCAGTCGAATTCAGTGGCAGGCCCAGGATAACCCGGATACTCAAACTCCTGTGGAGTGTAAGGCATTTTTACTTTCCCTATTCGATAAGGAAAGCCGTGAAACCCTGAAAATCGATCTTTGGACTCAGGAAATGCAGGTCATTGAAATGGATCGATTCATTTTCCATACGCTACGCGCCTTGGCCGATACCTACTACAAAGCTACCCAGAATCGGGAATTGGCCAATGAGATGCAGCAGTTCGCACAGCATTTCGGGGAGCAAACGGAGATTATTCCGAAAGAATAGGTTTTAAATGTGCGCATCCCGAAATTAGATTTTCATCCCATATTTTCGTATCTTTGCGGTCCGGTGGGCGTCACACGACCAGCTCCCGCTGAACCCCCCCAGGCCGGAAACGGAGCAAGGGTAGGTAGGTTGAGCGGTGCGATGTGTCCCCACCTTCTTTTTTCTGCAAATCCGGCAGAATTAGCTTTTCTCATATCAATGGCTGTCAAGTGGATTCCGTACCTTTAGGAAACACTAAAAAGCCATTCCCTCATGAAGTTCTTCATCGATACCGCAAATCTCGATCAAATCAGCGAAGCCAGAGACCTGGGCATTTTGGACGGGGTTACTACCAACCCTTCTCTAATGGCCAAAGAAGGCATTTCCGGAGAAGAAAATGTACGTGCCCACTATAAGAAAATCGCGGAGCTAGTCGACGGAGACGTAAGTGCTGAGGTTATCTCAACCGATTTCGAAGGGATCATAGAGGAAGGGCAACGCCTGGCTGAAATCGCTGAAAATATTGTGGTAAAAGTACCCATGATTAAAGAAGGGGTGAAGGCAATCAGCTATTTTACGGATAAAGGTATTCCTACCAACTGTACCCTCGTTTTTTCAGCCGGACAAGCTATCCTGGCTGCCAAGGCGGGTGCCACTTATCTTTCTCCCTTTATCGGCCGAATCGATGATATCAACTGGGATGGTATGCAACTGATCCGGGATATAGCCGAGATCTATGCAATCCAGGGATACGAGACCGAAATTTTAGCGGCTTCAATTCGTTCTGCCAAACACATTGTGGAAGCTGCTAAATCTGGTGCCGACGTGGTTACCTGTCCTCTTAGCTCGATCATGGGCTTGTTCAAGCATCCACTCACAGATATCGGCTTGGAGAAATTCTTGGCTGACTACAGAAAAGCCAGCCTCGAACAAGTGGGCTAATCCAGTCCTTGCAACACTTTCTGGATTAAGTAGTTAATATCGCTTTTCGGGTTTTTACTGAAAGTGCCCTGGAATCGATTGGCTAGAATGACATTGCAGGATACCGCTTGGTGACCCAACAAGCGACACAAACCATATAAGGCTGCAGTCTCCATCTCGAAATTGGTAATTCGATACCCTTTGTACTGGAATACCGGTAAGGTTTGGAGGCTGGCCATGCGACTTTTTAGCCGAAGGTTTCTTCCTTGAGGGCCATAAAAGCCCGGGCTGGTTAGTGTAATTCCAGCCGTCATTTCTTTACCCATGGTATTCAATAAGTGATAATCTGCCGAAACGGAATAGGGTTGAGCAGGCCATCGTTCTGTTTCTTCCTGGAAAGTAAGAAGGGCACTTGTCAATTCAGCTTCCCCCAAATTTGGGGAAAAGGAGTAATAGGAGAGCAAATTATCCAGGCCCAATCCAAATGCCGATACGACCAATTGGCCAGGGTTTAAGTCGGGTTGCAGTGCCCCTGAAGTACCTACTCGAATAATTTTTAAGGACTTCTTTTCCTTTTTTTCGGTTCGACTCTCCAAGTCGATATTGGCCAGGGCATCCAGTTCATTGATCACGATATCGATATTGTCGGGCCCTATTCCGGTAGATATCACCGTGAGGCGCCTTTCACCTATCCAACCTGTATGGGTAAGGAATTCTCGCTTTTGTATCTGATATTCCACCTTATCAAAATGAGCTGAAACCAGGGATACGCGATTGGGGTCTCCAACAGTGAGAATGGTATCGGCCATGTGATGGGGCAGAAGCTGGAGATGGTAAATGGAACCGTCAGCATTAAGGATCAATTCAGAAGGAGAAAATGTGGCCATAAGTGCTTAATTACACGAAAAACAGAATGAACCTAGGCTGAACTTTTACCTTTGCTCATCCACTTCCAAAGAAGATATGCGAAAAATTTACTTTTTATCTACCTGCAACACCTGCCAACGCATTCTGAAAGAATGGAATCCCGGGCCGGATGTGATCTTGCAAGAAATAAAAACCAAACCAATTACACCGGAGCAACTGGATGAGATGCAACAGCTAGCAGGATCGTATGAGGCGCTTTTCAGCAAACGCTCCCGGCAATACCGGGCCAGAGGCCTGCACGAACAAACTTTGGGCGAGCAGGATTATCGCAGCCTCATCCTGGAAGAATACACCTTTTTGAAAAGGCCGGTTGCTATCCTGGATGGCCAGATTTTTATCGGGAACAGCAAGAAAGTGGTGGAAGCGGCCCAGGCACTATTTTGATGTCAGGATTTCCAAAGAAAGAAGAATTGAAACTGAATGTTGACCCTTATTGACTCTTTTAGCTTTACACCTTCCTACATCATGGAAACCATGAAAGGATGAAATCCTGAATGTCGATAAATCAGGCCCCATCGAAATCACACTCAGGTAAGGTGATCCTCAAAACTAATTTAAATGGCTCCGAGCAAACAGGATATTGAATTGTTCTTTCGGGATCTCCAGGACGAGATTTGCCATGCGCTTGAAGCAGCTGATGGAGAAGGTCAATTCAGGGAAGATTTGTGGGAACGCCCTGGAGGGGGAGGAGGCAGAACCCGAATCCTTGAAGGGAAGCATATCGAAAAAGGAGGGGTTAACTTCAGTGCCGTACACGGAACCTTATCTCCCAAAGCCAGTCAAAAGCTCCAATTGGACGGGGAGGCTTTTTTTGCATCGGGGGTTTCTATCGTACTACATCCTCGCAACCCCTGGGTACCCATCATTCACATGAATGTACGGTATTTTGAAATGGACTCCGGAGCCTGGTGGTTTGGTGGGGGTATCGATTTGACCCCCCATTACATCCAACCTGAACAGGCGGCCTGGTTTCACCAACAACTCAAGGCCGTTTGCGACCGCTTCGATCCAAATTACTATCCCAAATTTAAGGATTGGGCGGATCGCTATTTCTATTTGCCGCATCGGGAAGAAACTCGGGGAGTAGGCGGCATCTTTTTTGACCGGCTCCAGGCCGATAAAGCCCATACTTTTGGTTTTGTACAGGGGGTGGGGGAGGCTTTTGCCCCAATCTATGTGCAATTGCTCGATGACAATCAAGCGCGTTCTTATGCGACAGATCAAGTTGAATGGCAACGGTACCGAAGAGGTCGGTATGTAGAATTTAATCTCGTATGGGATCAGGGAACCCGTTTTGGGCTGGAAACTAATGGGCGAACCGAATCTATTTTGATGAGTCTTCCTCCATTGGCTCGCTGGGAGTACGACCTACAGCCAAAGGCTGGCAGCCCGGAAGCCGAAACGCAACGACTATTGCAAAAAGGGATAGATTGGATCAATTACAACGCACCACAATAGGAGCTGTTTCGATCATGTTACTCACATTCCTGGCCCGATCCATGATGCTAATAAAGTAGGTGAAAGTATCGGTGGGGAATTCATTGTTCGGCAAACATGGGGGCGCTCCATTCGGCGGAATGCAGCATAAACCCACCTGATTGTTGATCAGCACGGTAAATTCTCCGGAGATGCCATTGGCAGCACCTTCTGGAGGTATAGGCGGAATGCGGAAACTATCCGTGATTTCCAATCGACTATCGCGGATGAACAGATCAAAGGTATCTGAAGATAAATCCCCATCACCATCGGTAAAGGAAAAAAATAAGGCGACGGTATCCAGTTGGGTATTCCGCTGATTCACAATACTCTTGGAGAGACCGATAAATTCAATCACCGGCGTGTCCGGATAGTCCGGCGGCCTTACACATCCCAGGAATAGGAGCCCCAGAAAGAAAATACCTGCCCAAAGACCGTTCTTCATATTTGCGCTACCTTTGTCATTAAATCTTAATGCGGCTCCTTCTTGTTCGTCCCACTTCTTCTCTTGGGAATCGGATGCGAGGAACCTACTCATCTAATTGCTCTATTAACGGGAAAATACAGGAGAATAGTTCAATGCAAAAAGCTTTGGAACCGGACTTTAGGAAAAATTTATGGTCCAAAGTCGGCCGGCTTCCCAATGCCAATTTTGAAAAGATAGCGCTGGAAGTATTTCGATACCAGGCGCAGTTTCAACCTGACTACAAAGAATACCTATCCTATTTGAATGTCCGACCGGATGAAATACACCGTATTGAAGCTATTCCTTTCCTACCGATCTCCCTATTCAAAACCCATTCTCTTCAAACGGGAACCTGGGAAGCAGAACAAGTCTTTACCAGCAGTGGTACTACCTCCAAGACCACTAGCCGTCATTTGGTCCGAGACCTGAAGCGGTATCTCAAAAATACCGAAAACGGCTTTGAATACTTCTATGGTCCGGTGCGGGATTATGCTGTTTTGGCTTTACTGCCAGCCTACTTGGAGCGCAGCGGATCCTCCCTGGTCGCTATGGCAGACCATTTTATCCAGCTCTCGGTCTACCCAGAGAGTGGTTTTTACCTGGACCATTATGATGACTTGATTCAACAACTGCATAAGTTAGAAGAACAAAACATACCCACCTTGTTGCTTGGGGTTAGTTTTGCTTTGTTGGATCTGGCAGAACGGGGTCCCTTTTCCTTTTCCAATTTAATCGTTATGGAAACGGGAGGAATGAAAGGCCGCCGGAAGGAGATGACCCGAAATGAGTTGCACCGTATCCTGCAAGCTGGATTTGGTGTACAGCAGATCCATTCGGAATATGGAATGACCGAACTCTTTTCCCAGGCCTATTCTAAAGGTAACGGAGTTTATTATCCTGGGCCAACTATGCAGGTTTTTTGCCGGGAGATCACGGACCCTCTCACTTTACACGGCCCAGGCAAAACCGGAGTCTTAAATGTAGTAGACTTGGCCAATCTAGATACGCTATCCTTCATTGCTACCGAAGATCTTGGTCGAGTCCATAAAGGTGGAAGCTTTGAGGTATTGGGCCGCTTGGACTATTCAGATGTTAGAGGGTGTAATTTGTTGGTGCTCTGACCCGAAACCGTTGGGAGGGGATAGGCGAAAATTGGAAAGGCAAATGCCAGGTGGCAAATGGCGAGTGCGGGGTGTGGAATGACGAGTTGCAAATGTCAAATGGCAAATGTCGAATGGCAGATGGTGTACGTCCCTGATATAGGTTGTCTGTGTACCGTGCACCGTGCGCCATCCATCGAGTATCCAGCACCAGTATTCATAGCTTCACGCCTTAAGGCGTAATTATCGCGCCCTTGGGCGCTAGCATCGAACGCACCAGGACTGACGAACATCAAGACATTCAAGCGCAGAGTGCCTTAAATTACAGGCGAACCAATCCAATCATTTTCATGGCAAGCAAAGCAGTACAAAACAGTTCGAGTGGAGCCGTATATGGTATGGGCATTTTTGGAGCACTATTCTATTACCTTTCAACGGCTACCAGTTTCTGGGTTGGCGTACTCGGTGTGTTAAAGGCTTTATTTTGGCCCGCTTTTCTGGTTTACGAAGCCCTGCAGGCCTTGGGTGCCTAGAATTAGCACCTTTTTTCACTATGCAGCCTGGCCATTCATTTAAGTGCTATTGACCATTTGGTTTTTGTCTATTTTGCAAAGATAAAACCCTTCTTGTTCATGTCTAAAGTGATGATCATTGGCGCTGGCGGTGTTGGTCGGGTCGTAGCCTACAAGTGTGCACAAAATCCCGGGGTATTCTCGGAATTGTTACTGGCTAGCCGCACGGTTTCCAAGTGCATGGAAATTGCAGATGCCGTGAAGCGCGATACCGGCTTTCAAGCGATCACTACAGCTCCTGTAGACGCGGAGAATGTGCCGGAACTGGTGCGGCTGATCCGGTCTTTTGAACCCGAATTGGTTATCCATGTGGCCTTACCTTATCAGGATCTGACCATTATGGACGCTTGTCTGGAGGCCGGGGTCCATTACCTGGATACCGCTAATTATGAACCCAAGGATGAGGCCAAATTCGAATATCACTGGCAATGGGCTTATCAGGACCGGTTTAAAGAGGCCGGTCTGACAGCAGTTTTAGGTTGCGGGTTTGATCCCGGCGTTACCGGTGTCTTTACAGCCTATGCCGCCAAACACCATTTCGATGAGATCCATTACCTGGATATTGTAGACTGCAATGCAGGTGATCATGGCAAGGCTTTTGCCACCAACTTCAATCCGGAAGTCAACATTCGCGAAATCACCCAAAAAGGGAAATATTGGGAAGATGGAACGTGGCATTACACCGAGCCTCATGCAATTAAAAAAGTGTTGCAGTACCCTGAAATAGGTCCTCGTGATTCCTATTTAATTTATCATGAGGAGTTGGAGTCGTTAACAAAAAACTTTCCAAGCCTCAAACGCGCCCGGTTTTGGATGACCTTTGGTCAGGAATATTTGACTCATCTTCGGGTTATTCAGAATATTGGAATGGCCAGGATCGATCCGGTTCCATACAAGGGGGTTGACATCATTCCCCTTGAATTTCTGAAAATGGTCCTGCCGGATCCAGGCGATTTGGGCGAAAACTATACCGGGCAGACCTCGATTGGTTGTCGGATCAAAGGGGTGAAGGGCGGAAAGGAAAAGACGTATTACATCTGGAATAATTGCAGCCATGAATCGGCCTTCCGGGAAACAGGTACACAAGGGGTAAGTTATACCACCGGCGTGCCGGCTATGCTAGGTGCTAAGATGGTGTTGGAAGGTAAATGGAGTGGGTCAGGCGTATTTAATGTGGAGGAATTTGACCCAGATCCCTTCCTGAATGAGCTTGGAGAACAGGGCCTGTCCTGGAAGGAAGCGGTGAACATCGATCTGGAGTTTGCGTATCCGGATGTGGGTTAATGGGAAAATGCGGTCATGAGTAGAGCAAGTAATTCTATTGATCCGGAAGGGCAATCCATACATTCAGATTATGCTGCATTGCCTTCTCCTGCCTTCATACTGGATATCTCCAGGCTGAAAAGAAATTTGGAACGAATCAGAGAAGTGCAGGATGAAACCGGGGTGAAGATTATCCTGGCTTTGAAGGGATTTGCCATGTGGCGGGTGTTTCCTTTAATTGACGAATACCTAAGCGGAGCTACTGCTAGTAGTTTGCACGAAGCCCGATTGATCTTCGAAGAAATGGGTACGCAAGCGCATACCTACTCCCCGGCGTATATTCCACAGGAATGGGACGAGCTGCAAGGATACTGCAGCCATATCACCTTTAATTCCTTAGCCCAATATGTCCTTTACCAGGAGCGACTGTCGGATTCTATTTCCGCAGGCCTTCGTGTAAACCCCGAATATTCGGATGTGGAAACCGATCTGTACAATCCGGCTTCCCCGCACTCCCGTTTGGGTATGACCCGGGGAACCTTGGGAGCGTCACTTCCAGGAGGAATTGACGGTCTGCACGTACACACCCTGTGTGAATCGTCGGCAGCCGCTACGGCTGAGTTAATCAAAGCCCTGGAAACCAAGTTCGGTGCCTTTCTATCTCAGTTAAAATGGGTAAATCTGGGTGGCGGTCACCTGATGACCCGAAAGGGCTACAACCTGGACGCCTTAAAAAAGACCTTGCTCGATTTCCGGGACCGATATCCCCACTTGGAGGTATGGATGGAACCAGGCAGTGCCATCGCTTGGGACACCGGGGAATTGGTCACCACTGTATTGGATATCGTAGAAAATCATGGAGTGAAAACAGCAATATTGGATGCTTCTTTTACGGCCCACATGCCCGATACCTTGGAAATGCCATACCGGCCATCCATCCGGAATGCTTCCAAGGAACCCCGTCAGGGAGAACCCACCTTTCAATTGGGCGGTGTTAGTTGCCTGGCGGGAGACTTCCTGGATGCTTATTCTTTTCCCAAAGGGTTGCAAGTCGGAGATAGGCTGATTTTCGAGGATATGATGCATTATACCATGGTCAAAACCACAACCTTCAACGGCGTGCAGCATCCTTCGATTTATCTAGTCCTGGAGGACGGTGGGGTGGAAGAAGTGCGCCGGTTTAGATATGAGGATTTTAAGAAAAGGCTAAGCTGATGAATATTCGGGAAGTAAATGCCTGGATCATTCGGGAGTTGGCAGCTTCGGAAGGAGAACGGGAAGCTCGGAGTTTGGCCCGGATCGTGCTGGAAGACGGGTTTGATGTCAAGGACCTGACCAGTACGGAATACCTGCATCCAGATACCCAACTCAAGCTCAACGATATGGTTCAGCGCTTGAAGGTGGGGGAACCGGTACAATATCTGGTTGGCAAGGCACATTTTTTCGGCTACGATTTCAAGGTAACGCCGGATGTACTCATTCCCCGACCGGAAACGGAGGAATTGGTAGATCTGGTCCTGAAAAGGGAAAAAAAACAAAAGAACTTGCGCATACTGGATGTGGGTACCGGTTCGGGTTGCATCCCGATTGTGCTGAAAAAAAAGCGGCCGGATTGGGAACTGTGGTCTATTGATGTAAGCCCAGATGCGCTTTTATTGGCCGAAGGCAATGCGTCCACGTTGGAGGCAGAAATCGAATTTCGCCAGCTGGATGTGGCCGATGAGTCGCTTTGGGAACAGCTGCCGCATTTTGATGTGATCGTCAGTAACCCTCCCTACATTGATCAAATCGAACGAGACGATTTGGAAGTTCGGGTTTCCCATTTTGAGCCAGAAATCGCCTTGTTTACCCCGGCGCGAAAGCCATTTTTTTATTACAAAAGACTTGCAGATTTGGGTTTGAATCGCCTCAAGGCAGGCGGTCGAATTTATATGGAAGGAAGCCCCAACCATTTAAGGAAAGTAGTACTCCTATTTGAGGAACACGGATATAAGGACCTGAAGACGCTGCCTGATCTTCAGGGATCGAGTCGAATGGTCATGGGGCATCTATGAGGGGAGCAGCCCCCTTGTATTGGCCCCAAGGGAAATCCAGAACGGGCCTAGGTCAAATGATGAGATCGCCTCCAGCCTTTGTTGATCCTGGGCCAATAGGAACTCAGCATCGCCAGGCATATAGCGATTCCAAAAACAAACAAGCCGCTGGCATCGGATCGACCCATTGAAAGAGCGGCAGAGGGAATTCCGATAAATAGAGCCAGGCCTAGAATTCCATTCCCAATATTTGCAGTATCGTTCATGATGATAAAAGGTTTGGTTGGTACAAAGCGCTTAACCACTCCTTAAGGTATACCACCGATCGTTTGCGCTGGAATTCATTTGTATCTGTTCGGTGAGATTTTTGTCACCTTTTTATGCAGGTTTTCAATCCTAATACCGATTTAAATTGACCTCACCTCCAATTACTTCCTTTGTTGAGTCTGATATTCCCAAGCTGGCCGCCATCCAGCCGGCCGACTGGCGAGATGTCCGGCGCGTTTTTCGTCCATTCATAAGGTACCCCTGGTTTAAAACAGTAAAGATCGAAGAACAAGGTGCTCTGCTGGCAGTAGGCGAAGCCATCAATCATGGTAAAACCGCCTGGATTGGGAATATTATGGTAGCGCCCAGTCACCGAAGGCAGGGATTGGGGACGGAGGTTACGCGCTACCTTCGCGATTGGCTAACGGGGAAAGGTGTAGGATCCCAATTCCTCCTAGCTACCGAAATGGGGAAGGGGCTTTACGGTCAGTTGGGTTTTAAGGAGGAGTGTCGGTATTTGTTTTTTAAAAAGGAAACTTCCGGTCAAACCGGCGAGTATTATCCTTCGATTAGCCTAAAAGACCTCACCCTAGAGGACCTGAATGAGGTTATTCACCTGGATCAGGAGGTCACTGGGGAACATCGACCTCATTTAATCCGGGCATCCTGGAGCGAAGGTAAAGGATGGTGGTCTTCAAGGACAGGTCAATTGGAAGCATTTTATCTGCCTGAGTTGGGAGAGGGGTTAGTATTGGCCAGAGATCGAGAAGCAGGCATGGATTTATTGAACTATCGAATTCAGCAGGATCGACCCTTTCTGGTTGTTCCGGAACAACATCAAACGCTTGTCCGATGGGCAGAACAAGAAGGGTTTGTACACTTCCGTACAGCCTACCGCATGGTTTACGGTATGCCTATTAGATGGCAGCCCGAATGCATTTACAGCCGGATTGGAGGCTATTTGGGTTGAATGAGCCATTTATAAATCCCATTTCATGGATGGAATGGATCGACTACTTTTACAAAAAGCCCAAGCATTCGACCCTGATGCGGTAGGGAAGTGTCCTGGCATCTTCTCTTTTATTATTTTTCAGTCGGACAACCATCATTTCCCGTTTATAAATAGGTAGCAATGGATTGGTTTTGGCTAGGCTTTCAGCGTTGGTCCGATTTTCGGGGTCGATCAAGAAGAAAAGAGTATTGGTATTTTACCTTGATCAATGGGCTAATCCTCTTGATCCTGGTCACGGCAGCTGTGGTCGTAGAAAGCTTAAATGAGGACCTTTTTGATATTTTTCTGGGAATCGGAATTGTCTATTATTTGTTCATTCTCGTGCCAAGTTTGTCTCTTACCATACGACGATTTCACGATACGGGTAATACCGGTTGGTTTTTCTTGTTCGGGCTTATCCCATACGTAGGCAGCATCATAATTTTGGTCTTTATGCTCCTTGATGGGCAACCCTTTGAAAACAAATGGGGCCCCGATCCTAAGCAGCCCGTAGAAGATGATATCAGTCAGCATTTGATAGAATGATACCGATTTAAATGCGTCATTTTCATTTTAAAAGGGTATAAAATTTTATACTCTAGACCTCATTCATACCTCCTTTTCAGAAAAACATCTCGTAGACTTAGGTGTAAACCAATTTGGTGAATGGTTTCCCGGATTAAATCTCCTTGTACTACTCCTCTTCGACCGAGCGTATAGTTGATACTGATATGATGTTGCCCGCGGCTCATCGGAATGGCAATACCCGTTGTCCAGGTCCATTCATTAAAGGAAGCTCCATCGAAGGCCAGATAAAAGTTTTGGTGGGAAAACCCGGTGCGCAAGTACAGTGGATTTTTCTGCCGGGTGGTTACGTCTCCCCCCAAGCGGTATTCTACGCCACCCGCCAACCGAAAGGTATTCTGCGGCTCTACCTCCTCAAATCCACTTGCCTCTTCCCATTGCTGGAATTGTACATCTCCTGTGAATAACCATCGGCCCATTTCCAAGGATAGACCGCCTCCAGCGGTGGTAGGCAGGTAATAGGTACTACTCAAACCGGATTCTTCCTCCAGCGTCTGGATGCCACTGTTAAGCAGGATCGATTCAGAACCTCCCATTTGAAAACTGGGTTGATAGGTTGCTCCGATAACCAGCCTGCTGTTGGCTATTGGAATAGCATATTGCACTCCAAAATCAATTTTGAATTGGTGGAGGAAAGTTTCGGTTTCCAGGTCGAAGCCTGCAACTGCGTTATTGGAGGTAAAAGCCTCCGTTTGATTGAGGGTGCCGTAAATATAGCTACCCTGAACGCCAAGGCTAAAATAGCGAAATAGGTCGAATCCACTGCCGAAGAAAACCTCGTTGAGTCCACCGGTACCTTCATACAGAACGGTATAATCTCCAGCCAGTTCCGGATTATTTCGGGTGCTTTCCAGTCGATAACGCATGCTGCTGAAAGGGGCGATCCCCAAACTGGCTGCCCACCATGGGGTAGGTCTAAACCAGAGGGTTAAATGTGCAAGACCCCCATCGCCTACCCAGTCTTGTTGTGTATTTCCTTCCTGCCAGGTTTGCTGGGCAAAAAGACCTGCATTCAAAATCAAGGAGATCGGTTGTTGAATAGCCGTATAGGCGGCTGGATTCAGGGAATTGACAAACAAGGGAGAACGTAAGCCGAATCCGGAGTTACCTAGCGCTTGGTTCTGTTCCAATCCACCGGGGTTGATTATCCCAACTCCAAATCCCGAATAAGGAGACTGGGCAAAAGTAGTAGCAAGCAGGCCGAAGCTCATCCCGACCAGGATGACAAGGCGAATCAAATTCGTTACCAAGCTGTTGAAATTTAAATTTGGAGGGAAAAAGGGGCCGGAACAGGTAAATGCCCCAGCCCTTACATCAAAAGCCTCAATCTTCCTCATCAAAATCTTGGAATGGGAAAAATTCCCATATGTCATCGAAATAGAAGGTGCCGTTCTGCCCTGTAGTCACATAAGCCCTCTCTTGCACCACAAATGCGGCTGCTTCCAGACGAGAAGCGCCTTCCAATGCCGTTTTTTCCTGCCAAATGTCTAATAGCGGGTCGTATTCCCAGGCGCTGGCCTGCGTGGCACCGGTTGACCCTCCGACTATATAACCCAATCCCCCCAGGCTGAAGCTGGAAGCTCCATGTCGGGCAATCCTATAGTCTTCGTCTTCGTCGAGGTCCGTCTTGCGTAGCCATTGTTGGGATTCGGGTTCAAACTCCCAGAAATCGTAGATGTATACGCCATTGTTGCGCCCGGTACCCACATAAGCCCGGCCATCAATCACAAATGCAGTAGCGCTTTCTCGTTTAGTACCTCCAATGCTAATGGCTTGCGACCAGGTGTTGCCGGCGGGATCATATTGCCAAAAATCCTTGAGGTAGTTTCCGTCATATCCGGTCCCGATAAACCCTTTGCCATTGACTCCAAAACCGACAGCATTGTAGCGAGGGGTACCGGCAAAATCTGGTTTTTGGGTCCATTGTTGGCCACTCGGAGCGTTGGGATCGAATTCCCAGAAATCCCCCAGTTCTATATCCTCATCTCCCTGGTAGCCGGTACCCATGTAGCCTTTATCCCCTATACTGAATGCGACGGCTCCCGTTCTGCCTTGGCCTGGAAAATCATCTACCCGCTGCCAAAAGTCCAGCTGTGGATCATACTGCCAGAAGTCTTTCAAGTAATCGTCGCCATCAAATCCAAGGCCGGCATAAGCGAGATTACCGATGGTAAAGGAGACAGCTCCAGAGCGGGTGACCCCCTCAAAATCCGACCTTCGAATCCAGTTGCCAATGGTGTCCTCCTCCTCAACCTCTACGCAAGAGCTAAAGCCTAATAGCGAAAGGAGGATAAAGAGGGTAGAAGAAAAATATCTCATGTTGCTTTGTGTTTGAATTAAAAGTTGTGGAGTATCAATTTTTTATTCTCAGTACGTACAGTTGCAATTCCATCTTTTTTCCATGATTGCCATCGCCAATACTGACCCGGGTCACCTGGGTCGCAAACAACTCATCGGGTAGTTGAACCAATAAATTGTTGGAGTTGAAGGCCTCAATTGCCAGCTGTTGCTGAATGAAGTCGGTGACATCAAAATCATAATAAGTGTCCCTGCCAAATTCCCGATCTTCAACCAACCGGGCGGTGCGTCCCGGTAGGGCAGGAAAATCATTTTCATCTACGGGAAACATGGCTAGTGTGAATGGAAGGGGGGTATTCCGTTCTTGTACATCCGTGACCGGAAAGATCCGCAGGCTGGCACTCGTAATTATGAGTTCCCCAAAATCCGCCAACAATTGCCGGATGTGTGGAATTTCAATCCGTGTCACCAGGCCAGCTCCGCCCTGGATGTAGCTTTCTTCCTGGGTTAGCTTGGATTGGATCTGGTTTTGGTCCGAGGATAAACCCGCTAATGAAGTGCCTTGGCGATCAATTTGGATGTTGTGAAAGTTCTCCAGGCCCGTCATTGGGAAAACAACGGTTTTTTGCTCAGTGGGTAAGCGGGACTGATCTGTGTAATGGAGGATGAACCTGATTTCCTTGGTCAAACCAAGAATACTACCTGAAGTGGTGGAGTCTGGTACGAGTGCAATGCCTTTGAAGAAATCCAGAAAGGATGAAGTGGTCAATAGAGCTTCATCCTCCTCCTGGATCAATTGAAACAATTCCTTTCCCAATGCATCAGACAGGCGGATAGAATTTTCTTCCTTTCTCCCTGGCCTTGGGACGAAGCGTTTTTCACCCAGTGGAATCGGATCATAGGCGAATTTGGAAGTGTTGTAGAATTGGTCAATTTCCTCGCCCTCCAGATTTTCCACTAACCGGTGTACAGATATACCAATTGGTGTGAGGGTGTCGTAAAAGGAATAGCCGTTTAAGGTGTATTCCAGGGTAAGGGAGTCGTACCGGGTTTGCTCTTCGTCCAGGGATGTTGTTTCAGGACTGCCCAACTGGAGATAGCTGGTAGCGGTTACGGTTCCCAAGGTGTTGTCTTGATGATGACCGACCAATAAGGATTCAAAACCGCTGGTTTGGAGACTGTCAAAACCATAGGTATACACGGTCAGACTCAGGGTATCTATTAATTCGAGATCAAAGGACTCGTCGGGGAAAAGGTCAGTTCCCACTACGGAAGGTTCTCCACAATTATAGATGCCCAATACCAATAACAGCAAGGGCCATGTAAATCTATAATGCCAAGGTTTTAGGGTACGTAAAAACGGATTATAGCCTGCTTTATGCTGCATGGAGATAGACCTATTTTTATGTTATGTCAATTCAAAGAGCTCATGATGAAGTAATAAGTTGATGCCAAAAAAAATTTTTCGAAAAAAAGATATGGGAATTTGTATTCATTTAATTTTGGTTTGTTTTATGAGAGTAGAATTTATTTCTTTGATTTAAATACCCTTTTATTTAAAGTAAATCGTTGATTTTAAAATAGTTGTGTTTAAGTTTGGCAATTGGGGTTGAAGTTTTTTGGTTCAAAAAATCCAGGATTATTTGTCATTAGTCAACTATTTTATTGTTGAATTAGCAAATTGCTTACTCTGTGATATTCCAATAGAGAGATTGGTTTTGCTGGCGCATATAATGCAGCGCAAATTCAATATGGATCAATCTATTTCATTGAGGCTTTGACAACTCCTTATGCCATTTTAAAATGATATTAATTCGGAGGTTGTGGTTTTCTTATCTAGGTAACTTTTTACTTAAAGGGTTGCATGGAAAACATGGAAAGCCTCGGATTTATCATTTTCCCTCAGTTGCAGCTTGAAAGAGAGGAATCTTGTTCCCAGTGAATTTCTTATACCATTTCAAGCATGAAATGACCTTTTTGCCAGGCATTTTATACTAAAAGCGGTATAAAATCCGGGCCGCTCGTGCAACCTTTAAACGCTCTAAGTCACCCCTTAATAGAGTTAACCTAACAACTGGAAAAACACACTGTGCCTTCAAAGCAAGATTTAGTAAAGCGTTGTATACGGGGTGACCGAATGGCGCAACGCGCTCTGTATGAGCGCTACAAGAGTAAGATGTTTGTGCTTTGTCTTCGTTATGCCAATAGCTACGAGGATGCTGAGGATATTTTACAAGAGGGTTTTGTAACCGTATTCCGCGACCTCAAACAATTTAAAGGCACTGGAAGTCTTGAGGGTTGGATTCGAAAAGTGATCCTGAATATAGCCTTACAACATATCAAGAAGCAAAAGATTCGAAAGTCTTCCCTGGATTATATGGAGTGGGAACACCTGTTAACTACAGCTGAGCCGGTAGGGATGGACTATGATCAGGAAATGGTCAAGAAAATCCTGAAGCTCATGCATAAAATGCCACCCGGTTTCCGGACGGTCCTAAACCTCTATATCCTGGAAGGGTACACGCATCAGCAAATTGCAGATGAACTTCAAATTTCCGTAGGTACCTCTAAATCGCAATTAAACCGGGCCAAAAGATTCCTTCGCGATCTAGTGGAAAAAAGTTTGACGGAATGATGGTAACAATTAGCTCAAAAGTAATGGAGGGTTCACTCCCCTAAACCAAGTAAATATGAAGGAGTATACGAACAAAGACGGTTTAGAGGACTTTCTGCGGAATTCATTTGACGAATACGAACAGAGTCCGTCGGATCAGGTCTGGGATCAGATCGAGCAAGATCTGGTGCGCGAACCCAAAGGCATGTATCTCTTTAGTAGCATCTGGCTCAGAGCTGCAGCTGTCCTAGTGGTTGTATTGGGGTTGGGGCATTATTTCCTTTATCAGCATTTGGTGGGGGCCTTAACGCAAGAGATAAACCAAAATGCGATTGAAATTCAGCGATTGGAGCAAAGAATAGATCAGGACCAAATCCGAATCGATCAATTTCCTGTACCATTAAAGGATACTACTATAAACGAAGAGTATGATGGTGAAAAAAATAAATTCGATAGACCTGTTGCACGTTTGGAAAGGAAAGAATCCGGATGGCCATTACTGCCCATTCCGACTTTAGGCATACCAAACCCTCCTGGAAGCCTTCAAGCGGAGAAGGCGAGGGTTTCATCAGAATCCATAACCGGCTCAGTTGCTGGTCCGGAAAGGTTGACTAGGCTGGCAGGTGTATCGGAACGTAAACAGCAGCATTCAGATTCCAGAATTACGCCCTTTTCTCCCTTGTTATCAAATGTACGTCTTTTGCCATTAAGGAATCGCCAGCCTTCTGTAAAGTCCTTTTTGGAGGATTCGGATACCAGAAGGGGTGCACTTGCCTTTCGGCTGGGGGTGCATTACAGTCCATATTTTACAGTGGCAAAACTATCCTCTCCGGCTGCCAGGCAGCCGATTCCGCCTACTGCTGGCGGGGGCACTAACGATGCACTGACAAAAATTACCGGATTCTCCTACTCAGCTGGTCTATCTGCATCGCTGGATATAGGCAATCATTGGTTTTTGGAGACGGGGGTAAACTACCGATCGTTCAATTTATCTTCTGATCTTCAATTGCGATTCGAATTCGCTCAGTTTCAACCAGGTGGCGGGACTAATGATCCTCAATTTGCGCTGCAATATCCTGTGTCCACCCCTGCCGGAGATGTCGCCATTGAGTTGGTGGCCATTCAGAGCGATCCTGCCGAAGTTATCGAAGATGAGGAAATTATTAATCTGAACCTGAAGACGACCCATGTCGAACAGCAACTCAGCATTCCGTTGTTGGTCGGATACCGTTTCGGGAAGTCTCCGGTTACCTTTGAATTGAAGGGCGGAATTTTAGCGAACTACCTGCTCGATACCGATTTTTTAATTGACGGAGTTGAATTTACAGATAACCAATTGCGCGAAGATTTTCCAAATCGGAGAAACCGACCCCAGCCCGAACTCAAGGCGCTTACTTTTGATTATCTGGTAGGTGGGGGTGTCAATTATCGAATCACCCCTTCTTGGGAGGTTTCCCTTTCACCCGTGTTCATAGGCTCAATCACCAATCCTCCGGAGCACGCTTCTTTCCGGGTAAGAGAATTATCGGCTGGCGTAGATTTTGGCTTGAACCTGATCTTTTGAAAATTTTATAAGGTCTATGCTGATGGTTTACTGTGACTGATGTTCGTTCCGGGATCCTGACATCCATGACGCGACCCAGTAGATACACGTTGTAGAACACCTGTTTGGCTGACCTTGGTCCATCCCATCCTTGTATCCTATTGGGTAAACGACACACCGTCCACTGTCCCTCCGTTTTTATAAGGTTTCTCCTCGAATGAATAAGGTGGGGGAAGAAATTTTCTATTTTAACTTTCTACCGGCAAAAGCCGATTTTCTCAACCCACAATTCGGATCTACATGAAAAACTTGTTTTACATCCTCGTTTTAACCGTTGGTGCCAGTCTGGCGGCAAATGCTCAACACCGGCATATGCCTGCTGATACTACTGTGGTTACCATTCACGAAACCACTATCAAAGGTGTCAAAGTACCTTACCGGGCTACCACTGGGACTCAGCCCGTCTGGAATGAAGAAGGTAAACCTATAGCAGCTGTTTTCTTTACCTACTACGAGCGTACGGATGTAACAGATACAGAGAGCCGTCCCTTAGTCATTTCGTTCAACGGCGGACCCGGTTCTGCCTCCGTATGGATGCATCTGGCTTATACCGGCCCTATGGTCCTCAAGATAACGGACGAGGGATTTCCTGTGCAGCCATATGGTGTGCGCAACAATCCACATTCCATCTTAGATGTGGCCGATATCGTTTTCGTGAACCCGGTCAATACCGGCTATTCCCGCATCCTCGATGAGGAAGTCAAAAAGGAGACCTTCTTTGGGGTCAATGCGGATATTCAATACCTGGCCGAATGGATCAACACCTTTGTGACCCGCAAGAATCGCTGGCTATCGCCTAAATATTTGATTGGTGAAAGCTACGGGACTACCCGTGTATCCGGTCTTGCCCGCGAACTTCAAAACCGACAGTGGATGTACCTGAATGGGGTTATCCTGGTGTCTCCCACCGGCTTGGGTATCGACCGGGACGGACCGGTAGGGGCAGCGAATCGACTGCCCTATTATGCCGCAGCTGCCTGGTACCACAAAGCCCTACCCAGCAAGTTAATGGAAAAAGATTTGGAAGCGGAACTGCTGCCAGAGGTGGAATCGTTCACTATTGAGGAACTGCTCCCGGCCATGGCCAAAGGAGGCTTTCTGGACCAGGAAACCAAAGAAGCCATGGCTGATAAAATGGCCTATTATTCAGGCCTTTCATCAAAAACGATTCTGCAACACAACCTGGATGTGCCGTACGCCTTTTTCTGGAAAGACCTGATGCGGGAACGTGGTGGCATGACGGTTGGGCGACTGGATTCCCGCTACACCGGAATTGATATGAAAGAGGCCGGTGATCGTCCGGATTATAATTCCGAACTGGATTCCTGGTTGCATTCGTTTACTCCTGCCATCAATTTCTATTTCCGCAATCACCTCAACTTCGCTACAGATGTGAAATACAACATGTTCGGACCAGTGCGCCCCTGGGACCGGAGCGGCGACAATACCGGCCGGGACCTGCGCCATGCCATGGCCCAGAATCCCTATCTCAAGGTGATGGTCCAATCGGGCTACTATGACGGAGCGACCACCTATTTTAATGCGAAATATACCATGTGGCACCTGGATCCGAGTGGTAAGCTTAAGGATCGGCTCCGTTTTGAGGGCTATCGCAGCGGACACATGATGTATCTACGCCAGGAGGATCTGGCTAAAGCGAATGAACACATCCGTGAGTTTATTCGAAACGCTACGCCGGGAGAGGGACAGGCGGCGAAGTATTGATGGTGCAATGATCTAATGCTGTAGTGGAGGTCTGCCGATTAAATATCTGGCAGGCCTTTCCAATTGACTAGGTTTAATTTTTCTCAGTTAAAATTTTCCGTCCATATTGGATTCATAAAAATCAACCCATAATAGTTCATCAACAGCTGATGAATCCTGGTGTCCCAAAAAATCAGGATCTTCCCCAAAACCTATTTTTTATACATCATGCGAAAGTCAGAAATCAAAGCCTTACCCACCTTTTATGCTCGATATGTAGCGCAGGTAGAAGATGAGCCCTTGCTACCCTTGTTGCGCAAATACCCTTCCTTTATGAAGGGTGAAGAAGCATTACTTCGCCAGTCGGCAGACCTTCAATACGCGCCGGATAAATGGACGCCCAAGGACATTATCCAACACTTGATTGATACGGAGCGTGTGTTTTCTTATCGGGCCTTGCGCTTTTCAAGAGGCGATCAGACTGAGCTGCCGGGTTTTGACCAATCCCAATTTGCAGATGCGGCTCCGCTAAACCATCGGGAGATGGATGATCTGCTGGAAGAATTCCGGCAAGTGCGACAATCATCAAGGTTGTTCTTTGACAGCCTGCAAGCGGGACAATTTTCAAGCTCAGGTATGGCCAGCGGGGTCGAGATGTCGGTATTGGCCCTCGGTTTTCTACTGATAGGGCATCAGCTTCATCATGCCAATCTATTGAGAAAGCGTTATTTTCCATTGATAGGCAAAAGTTGAAGTACCTACCCAAGTGGGTAGTTTTTGCGGCATATCCTGTTAATAATTGGTTAGGGTCCCTGATGGCCAAGCATGTATGACTAGGTGCGGGTATTTTTGTCCCGTCACTATTAGCCTTTCGACTCGACGAGGGAGAAATCTTTCTTTTTGGGGATAGGTCTGCAAGGTTGAACGGAAAGCGTATTGATGGTACTATTTCTTACGGTTTACATCTGGAAAGTTTAATGGGTAAGTCAATGGTACCCCTTCAGTTCAATGGATAAAAAATATTGAGAAAAATTAGGACAGTGACCCAACCCTGAGATCCGATGTGACGTCTTCGCGTATATGCCTCGGCATTTTTTGTAAAGACTCAGTATAAATTACCCGACAATCCTTAAATCAATGAAAACAGTAATGCGTTTTTGGGCATTCTTTGCCCTCTTGTTGTTGGCTGCCTGCCAACAAGATCAGCCTATCCCGGACGAAGAAACACCTTGGGATGGAATTTACCGTATACCTATTGTGGTCCACGTTCTACATCTTGGAGAGCCTCTTGGGGAGGGACACAACCTTTCTCGGGCTCGAATTGAAAGTCAAATTCAGGTTCTGAACCAGGATTTTCGTCGCCAGGCAGGTACTCCCGGCTTTAACGACCATCCCGACGGCGCTGATGCCCGGATCGAATTCGTACTCGCGAAAACCGCCCCGGACGGTACTTCTACCGAGGGAATCGTTCGGGTAGACATGACACAAGTCGAGAATCCCGTTCCTTCCGGTGCCCATTTTGATTATTTCGCCTTTTACAGTTATTGGGATCCAGCCCTTTATTTGAACATCTGGTCTATCCCGCTGCCGGGTCTGGAGGATGTTTTCTTGGGCCAGGCTACCGGGCCCGATACCGATCTTCCGGGTGGAGATCTTTTTATTGCCGGTGAACCTACACGAGCAGAGGGCGTCCACATTAACTCGGCTCATTTTGGTATCTCAAATGCTAGCCAACTGCATGGAATGGGAAGGACTGCCACCCACGAGGTGGGTCACTATCTAGGGTTACTACACCTTTGGGGCGATGGGAATTGCGAAACCAACGATTTTTGTGAAGATACCCCACCAGTTTCCAAGCATACCCAAGGATGTTCCGGACCGGCGCCCAAAGCTTGTGACGGCCAACTGGCCATGGTCGAAAACTACATGGATTTTACTCCGGACGCCTGTATGCATGTATTTACCAACGACCAAATTGCTCGTATGCATTACGTGTTGGAAAATAGTCCTTTTCGAAAATCCTTACTGACTTCCCCGGGCTTGAATTGATGGCCAGGGGAATAAGAGCAAAATAAGCTCAAAACCATCGTCCTACCATAAAGCGCACATTCTGAAATCAATGGATTATCAGTTGATCTGTGAGTGGTATTGCTTTTTTTAAAATAAAATCACCCAAATCGCCATGAGAAATGTACGTACAACTTTTGTTTGGATCGCCGGCTTTCTTTTACCCTACCTTGCTATTGGGCAATGGGATATCGAATTCCCGGATGCTACCCGGAATAGCTACTTCCATTTGGCTAATCCTCCGGACTCTGCTACCTGGATTGCCCTGGGGCAAGATCTCCTGTTGATAGATACTAATACGCTGCAGCCTGTAGTTCAACCGACATTCGATTTGCCCTACAGCTTTGAAAATCTGCTGGTCACCTTTCCAGCTCCACAGCCCCACAGTGACATGGTCTTTACGTCTGCTGACACCGGTTTCATTGCCATTTTTGACAAAATTATGAAGACCACAAATGGAGGGGCAAGTTGGGAAGTGGTCAAACAGCTCGAACCCAACAATTCCACCTATCCACTAAGCGCCTTTTTTACCAATTTGAATTTTCCGACTCCACAAGTAGGCTATGCGGTAGGTACGTTCGATAAAATCTTTAAGACCGTTGATGGGGGAGAAAACTGGGAAGAATTGCAATGGAGTACCTCCTCGGCCCCCTACCGCCGATTAAGTGAGGTCGTGTTCCGGAATGAGCTGGAGGGCTATGTGGTGGGGTATGAGGTGGATGATATCCTGCTGAATATTGGCGTTTACAGGGCTTTTCTGCTCAAAACCGAAGATGGGGGGCAACAATGGGAAGAAATTCAAGTCCTTCCGGGGATTGGAGAAAGTGACCACCACTATGGTAAGCTCCAACCAGTAAATGATACCACCCTTTACCTGTCTTTGACAAACCGAAACTATGTTTTTCCCGGGGATCTCTTGTTACGGTCAACGGATAGCGGGGATTCGTGGGAAACCATTCCAACGGGAACGGATAGTACGGCAGGTCCTCTGATCCGAGATATGTACTGGTTTTCAGAAGATGAAGGTCTTCTGCTTGGTTCTCCTAGCGGGTTGCAATTGGCGAAGCAGGTGTATCGGACCGAGAATGGGGGAGCAAGTTGGGAGGTTGTGGAGCTTCCGGTATGGCCAGCTCTGACTTTTGATCAGTTGTATGCGCAAAAGATTTCTTTCAAAGGAGATCGCGGGCTGATTGTTGGTACCGGGGGAAGCCTGCTCTACTCTAATGATCGAGGGGAATCCTGGCAGTCCCTGGTTCAAGGCTTTCCGAACCTGAATGATATCTACATGACAAGTCCCGATCAAGGAATAGCCGTTGGAAACGGAGGCTATATACTGGAAAAGCAAGGAGCCGATTGGAAGGTCACCCCTCATCCGGAGGATACGCTCACCTATGCTCAAGATCTTACTAAGGTGAAAGGTAATGGTCAGGGAAAGCTGGTTGTACTGAATCGAATTGGAGAATCCTTCACCCGGCTGCCTGGAGAAACGGAATGGGTAGCGATTATGGGGAGAGTAGGCGATACGGTAGTACTCGATGTGGCGCTTCGCGGCCAGGAAGAGTACCTATTAGCCTTGCTGTTTGGTCTGGAATTAACCCTCTTGCATCGGGAAAATCCGGGCGCGGAATGGGGTTCCGCCACTATCAAACAGGTACCTATTGATTTTCAGGCGGGTCGGCTGCAAGTAATGCCCTCCGGCCAGATTTACGCGGCTTACAACGACCAGCTATTTGCCAGTTCGGATCTTGAAATAGGCTGGGATACACTTTTGACCCTGGCGCAGAGTAATTTCCAAGACCGATTTTACTTTTTTAATGACCAAACCGGCTGGATGATTGGTGAAGAAACCATTTGGAGAACGGTTGATGGTGGCGTCAATTGGGAGCAGGGAACACTCCTCAACAGTTCGAATCTTGGAGGGTTTACGGTGCTGCAACATATTACTGCCTTTGACTCCGCCCATGCAGTAGCGTTTGCCCAATTGTATCCGGATTCCGGGAATGTGGCCAGAGACTTGTATTACTATACCCAAGATGGTGGGCAAAACTGGGAATTGATGGAAATCCCATTTCAGCAGGAGTCTTGGTTTTTCGGAATTACCGGTTCGGATGTGGTCGACGGGAGCTTGTATGTGCCTTATACAAATGGGGTCATTTTCAGATTGGATGAAGATATTGTTTCGCCCATAGAGGATCCGGTTGAAGGGCAAGACTTGTGGGTCTATCCAAATCCCGCCAGGGATGAGGTCCGCATTCATCATCCGTTCCCATACGTACATGCTCGATTGCTGAACCTAAACGGACAAGTGATTCGGGAGTATACAGCTATAGAGCCAGATAGGCCGTTCCACCTCCAGTTGGAGGTGCCCGGAATCTATTGGCTGCAGGTTTTCAGGTCGGACTTTCAAACTACCCTAAAAGTGTTGGTTCAGGGACGGAAAGGCAGGTGATGGACCGAATTTTGATTATTTATAGCTGATTTTACGCACCAATTTAACGATTCGAAATAGACTTTAGATGATAAGGTATTAGATAGCTTATCTAGATGATTACCAGATTTTTATCGTCTAAAAACCTGCAGTCTAATGTCTTTTTCACTTGAAAGTATGGTTTTGACTTTTGGCATCCCATCAACATGGAATTTGTGTAAGGTCAGTTAATAATGTAGAACCGAATACACTCAGGGACGAATTAGGTTGTAGGCCTTCACTGCTCAATGAAGCTTTGGTGGCCTTGACTTTCTCCTAATAACGGAATCAAAGGCTATCCTCTTTTGAGGGTAGCCTTTTTTATTGGTCCGATATCGACTTCTCCGCCTCCCCGCGAAAGTCTTCCGGTTCGGTTTCTCCCTTTTTTCGGGCTTTGGCTTTTGCGGTTTCGTGATTGAAATCCAAAGGGAAGAACTGAGTCTTTTTACCCAGTTGTTGGGCAGCCAGGAGTTCGTCGCGGGCAACTTCACCACCGCCAATGGCGATCAACTCATCAGAAACTGCGACCATGAGGCGAGAAGTAGGGGAGAGCTTTTCCTTGCCCGGCACCTGACCACCCCATAAGGAATCCCGTACAAAAAAAGGTTGGTCTACGGCATCCGAAAGGGGCACGGCATATTCAAGCGCCTGGGAAGAAACGATACCGGTCGTATAAAAGCCCTTCCTCTTGGCCAACGGATAAATGGCTCCTATACCTTCGGGAGTAGCTCCTATATTCACAACCGTGTATGCCGGGTTATAGGAATCCAACACACGATCAGCAAGGAGCAGCATCGAATCCGCATGCTCATAACCAGCACCAGAAAAGCCCAGGAAGGTCACCACATATTTACCCTGGTCCTTAAAAAACTGTTGGATCTTATCCGGCGAGGTCGTTTTCTGCATAGTTGGTCCGGTGCAATTGGCAAGTAGATGAAAGGAAAATAATACAAAAAACGGGTATGGCCATGTCAGGAGGATTCGAGTATTGCTCATGCGATTTCATTCGATAGGTTTACAGACTGTTCATCGGCGGGTATTCACCTAACCTGAATGGGGTAGACCGTTTCTTGGAGTGATCTAACCGTTTTCCTCGAAAGAAATGGCATTGGCTAGGTTGACACCTTTTTACCGTTTCTGGTCATAAATTAAGGAATACATTTAAAGTAAATCTCTTTTTGAGATCTAGTAAAGAACAATAGCTTGATAAGGTCGAAAGGCCTGGAAAAGCTGAAACACACTAACAATTGATCCCATGAAATTACTCTACCTCACGGTGGGCCTTGCTCTCCTGTGCACGTGTACGCTTTTTAGTCAGGTCGAACTGACCGGCGAATTACGGAAATGGCACAAAATTACCTTAACCTTTGATGGCCCCAACTCTTCGGAGGCGGCAGATCCAAACCCTTTCACCGATTACCGCTTACAGGTTACCTTCACCAACGGCAATACCTCCTATACCGTACCCGGCTACTTTGCAGCCGATGGCAACGCCGGAGAAAGCAGCGCCTTTTCCGGCAATAAATGGCGAGTGCATTTTGCTCCGGATGCAACCGGGACCTGGAACTGGACTGCTTCTTTCCGTACCGGTGAAGACGTTGCGCTATCATCCGAACCTGCTGCAGGCGAAGCCCTGTCTTTTGATGGCGAAACCGGAAGCTTTAACATAAGTGCTACAAACAAATCCGGGCGTGACCTTCGGGGCAAAGGCAGACTGCAATATATAGGGGAAAGGTACCTCCAATTTGCTGAAACCGGCGAATACTTCCTTAAGATCGGTGCGGATGCACCCGAAAACTTTTTTGCGTACGATGATTTCGATAACACCCCTGATAATGGCAATCGGCGCAAAAGCTGGGGCCCACATATTCAGGATTGGAACGAAGGTGATCCCACCTGGAAGAACGATAAGGGTAAAGGTATCATCGGAGCCGTCAACTACCTTTCCGAACAAGGACAGAATGTATTTTCCTTCCTCACGATGAACATCAGTGGGGATGATAAAAACGTGTTCCCCTACATCAGCGACAATCGGAATGATTTTTTGCGGATGGATTGTTCCAAGCTTGATCAATGGGAAATGGTACTGGAGCATGCAGATAAGATGGGCATGTACCTCCACTTCAAAACTCAGGAAACAGAAAATGATCAACTGCTGGATGGTGGGGATCTGGGTAATGAGCGGAGGCTTTATTACCGGGAATTGATCGCCCGCTTTGGGCATCACCTGGCTTTGAATTGGAATATAGGGGAAGAGAACACCAATACCGAGGCCCAGCGCAAAGCGTTTGCTACCTTTTTCAAAGAAAATGACCCTTACGGCCACAATATTGTCATCCATACCTATCCCGGTCAGGACGATCAGGTGTATACCGACTTGTTGGGTAATGCCAGCGACTACACCGGAGCTAGCCTACAGGTGGGTTGGAATGGAACCCACAAACGCACGCTGGAATGGATTGGTAAGTCCAAAGATGCCGGTAAGAATTGGGTAGTGGCGAATGACGAACAAGGGAATGCGCAGATAGGAGTGCCCGAAAACGGTTTTGAAGGTCCGCCCGATCACGATGGCATACGTCAGCAGGTGCTATGGGGACACTTGATGGCCGGTGGCGCAGGCGTAGAATATTATTTCGGGTACAGCCGCCCGCATTCTGACCTCACCTGCGAAGATTTTCGGTCCCGCAGTAACATGTGGGCTTACAATAAAATTGCCTGGGATTTCTTCACTACCTATGTTCCCTTTTGGGAAATGGAAAACCAGAATGATCTGGTTGGAAACAACAATGACAACGACAATGAATTTTGCTTCGCCAATCCTGGACAGATCTACGTGGTGTATCTGGGGGACGGTGGCAATCATAATCTGGACCTCGAAAACAGTACAGAAACTTTCGAGATCAGCTGGTTCAACCCTAGAAGTGGGGGGAATCTAATTGACGGGGGCACTATTATAGGCCCGGGAGAACAAAGCCTGGGCAATCCACCAAATGCTACTAATGAGGACTGGGTTGCGCTGGTTACATTGGCGGAGACTAGTCCAAAACCTTTGGAGTTAACTAATCCTGGGGACCAGAATGGCACTGAAGGAGATCAAGTTAACTTCTTCCTCAATGCCACCGGAGGAGAAGGGGATTATACCTTTGCAGCAAATGGCCTCCCCGAAGCACTTGCTCTGGATCCACAGACTGGAGCTATTTCGGGTATCCTGGCTTTGCCAGAACCCAATGGGCAGGATACACTACCTGGAGCCTCAGCAAACAGTCCATATGCGGTGGAAATAATCGTTTCGGATAGCGGGAATCCTGTAGCCTCTGATACGATTTCTTTCACCTGGACAGTAGATCCTTTTGTAGAGGCTTGCCCCGCAGCTGGAACACCCTGCGACGACCAGAATCCCGAAACAATTAATGATGTAGAGGATGGTGAATGTAACTGTACCGGGGAAATACCCGAGCCTAATCCAACCCCTGAGTTGGTACTGACCAACCCTGGTGACCAAACCCATGCAGAAGGAGAAACCATTAATCTACCTATTCCGGGTACAGGTGGCGAAGGTGCCTATACCTACTCTGCTACCGGTCTTCCACCAGACCTGACTATTGATCCAGCGACCGGAGTCATTTCAGGTGTGCTTAAAGCAGAATCTATCGCCCCAAGCACCAATGGAGCGTTTCAAGAGGAAAATGGACTGCTTATCCTGGAGATTGAATCTGTTCCTTTCCAGGAAGGTGGTTGGGAAGAAAAAACGGAAAATGGGATCACCTATTACGAAGGGACTCGAAACAGCTTGTCCAATCCACAAACCGATATCCTGGATTTCCCCCTTCAGATTACTACCACCGGTCTGTACCAGTTTGTTTGGCGTTCGAATATTCTCAGGCAAAATGAGCCCACCGAGCACAACGATAGTTGGCTCAAATTCGAAAATACCTCAGACGTTGTCTTTTTTGGATATAAGGGTGGGGTAAACAATGAACAAGTTCTAATAAATGCCTTAAACAACAGCAACAACATCGTCTATCCTAAAGGCAGTGGGCTGGAAGGCCCCGGGACGACTCCGGAGGGGCAGTCCAAGGATGGTTTTTTCAAGATCTACCGAAGTGGACAGGGCGAATGGAAATGGCAATCGCGGACCAGCGATAATGATGCGCATAACGTTTTTGTTTGGTTTAAAACGCCTGGGGAATACCTGATGCAAGTCAGCAACCGGTCGCAAGGGCACAAGATTGATAAAATGTCACTAGCCAAGATCGACACCTACGGCTACAACTATGCTGGCAATGAGCTGAATGATACCCCGGAATCGACGAGAAGTGACGGTACCGAAGGAACAATCATTCCCGGTGCAGCTGAAAACAGCCCTTATCTGGTTACGGTGATCGTGGAAGATAACGGGAATCCTGCTCAAACCGATACGATTACCTTCCTTTGGACAATAGCTCCGATTGACGAGCCTTGTCCTGTAGCAGGTACTGCCTGTGATGATATGAATCCGAATACGGTCAACGATATGGAAGATGGAAATTGCAATTGTGTAGGGGAAGTGGTCCCTCCACCGCCTCCTCCGGCCACCGATTTTGATCTTTGGGTAGAAGCTGAATGCGGTGATTTCGGTGAAAACTGGACTGTGGAAACTAGCGGACAGGCATCCAATGAAGCATTTTTGATGCCTTCGGTCTCCGTCTCGAATCTGGTTGATCCACCAACCAATCAGGCAGATTGGATCCGGTACCGGGTTTCTGTGCCTGAAGCAGGCAACTATCAGCTGTACGCCCGGACGATCACTTCCAGTGGCGATGATAATTCATTTTGGGTCCGTGCGAATAATCAGAGCTGGCTTAAATGGAATGATATCAATGCCACCAGCTTTAGCAATCAGTTTCAGTGGGATCTGGCAGAAGGCGAACTAGAAAATAATCAGGGTTTTGTTAATGTATTTAACCTGGAGAGCGGCTTAAATACCATCGATTTTGCATTGCGTGAGCCAGGTATACAATTTGATAAACTGTTGATCACCAACTATGCATCTGAGCCGGACGGTATGGGAGGATCTGGCCTGGCTTGTACAATCACTGGTGTCGATTCCAGCCCAATATTGAAAGAGGTCGTCCTATTTCCGGTCCCGGCCAGCTTTCAATTAACCATCCTAGGGGAATGGGAATCCTTTGAGGCCAG
The DNA here is from genome assembly GCA_964641965.1 of uncultured Saprospiraceae bacterium. GTDB lineage: Bacteria > Bacteroidota > Bacteroidia > Chitinophagales > Saprospiraceae > JAJDFU01. The sequence continues at coordinate 54,941 of CAZXLD010000032.1, forward strand.
ACCTGGATTGGATGAAGCGACTATTTCCAATAGCCTTGGCCAGTTGGTTCGATCTATTCCCCTTCCTGAAGGAGCAGTATTTGAGCTATCGATCGATGTTTCGGACTTAGCTCCTGGCATGTATGCTTTACGAATTGGATCCTTTACAAGGGCCATTTTGATCAGTAGGTAATTTGCTTCAGATCCATCGTCTGAACATGGGCTCTCGATACAGTCGGGGGCCTTTTTTCGTTTGGTTAATACAGCTTGCTAGTGCCTTGCGGCGCGTTACTTACGCCTTAAGGCTTGAAGCTATGAATACTGGATGCTGGATACTCGATGGACGGTGCACGGTACACGGACAACCTATATCAGGGACGTACACCATCTGCCATTCGACATTTGCCATTTGCAACTCGTCATTCCACACCCCGCACTCGCCATTCCCCATTTGCCATTTGCCATTTGCCAATTAATGAATAATCGAGAATTGGACATTGAAAATCCGATTACAAA
>CAZXLD010000033.1:0-55413 GCA_964641965.1 uncultured Saprospiraceae bacterium
ATTTCCCAGTCTCCAGCCCGACCGGTAAACCCCTTATGAGTTGACCGGTGTTTTCTAAGCCGTTCCGCTAACGGAGCAACGCAATGACCTAGGTAATACCGATCTAATTTCGAAGAGTAAAGGGTATAGAAATAGTATTTCATGGCAAATAAAAAAGCCCGATCTACTTCAGACCAGGCTTACCGGTGGGCGATGATGGATTCGAACCAACGACCCCCTGCTTGTAAGGCAGGTGCTCTAAACCAACTGAGCTAATCGCCCAAAAACCCCTTCTTCAAAGGGAATGCAAATATAGAAAGTCCTTTCTGTTCAGGCAAGTGTACAGGCTGGTTTTTAATCCTTACCAAAGCTTTGGAAAAAGAAAGGAACCTTTACACTCGTTTTTCATATATACTACCTTTGTAATTCTTCACCATTGCTGGCCCATTTATTATGAAAAAAATCATCACCCGCATAAGCCTGGCCTTGCTTGCCTTAGTGCTGTTGCTGCTCGGAGCAACCTTATTTATTTCACTTCGCTACAAAAAACAGATCGGGGAACAACTGCTGTCCGCCGTGAATAATAGCCTAACTACAGAAGCCAGGGTGCAAGACTTCGACCTCAGTTTGTTTCAACGTTTTCCCAGTATTTCTGCCAGCTTAATCGGTCTTGAGGTCCAGGATACCCGAGGAGAAAGACTTTGTTATGCCGGTGCGCTTTCGGCTACCATGAGTCCCTTTGCCCTATTTCGAAACACCTTGAAAATCAAATCTATTACCCTAAAGGATGCACGTATCAACGTGCTCATTGATCGCCAGGGAAATGGAAACTTCGACATTTTTAAATCAACAGAAGAGGACCGTAAATCCGGATCTATGCGGATATCTCTCGCCAAGGCGGCACTGGAGGATATTGAGGTTTTTTACCAGGACCAATTAAACGACCTTCGGCTGGAAATGCTTATTGCGGATGCCGCTTTGAGCGGTAATTTCTCGCCTGACCAGACCACCCTGCAAGCACGGGCCCAATTTGAAAGTCGATTTTTGGAGCGGGGGGAAGATCGCTTTCTGGTAGATGTACCGCTCGCTTATAATGGGAAGGTAGCAGTCAATTCTACCGAGGGGGATATTCAGCTAAATGGCCTGGAATTGCAAGTTGGCCCCAATACGTTTTTGGTGGACGGTTCTATTTTAAAGGCTTCAGCAGGTGCCGAATACGATCTGGAACTAACTTCCAAAAATGGCAGCCTCGCCCCTATTATCGAAGTGCTCCCAAATAGCGTCAAGGATATCCTTCAAGATGTGGATAGCCGTGGGGATTTTGATCTAAGAGCTACCGTCACAGGTAAAACCGCTGATAACGAATTGCCTTCCATTCAGGCAGCTTTCTCTCTGGAGGAAGGACGTATATCCAGCCCGCAGTTTAAAGATGACCTTAAAGACGTTAGCTTATTAGCCTCTTTTTCTAACGGAAAAGACCGGGCCGCCAGAACTTCCGTTTTTCAGATCCGCAAGCTAAAAGGTTACTTTAATAATGAACTCATCCAATCCCGATTAAAGATTACCAACCTTGAAAATCCCTACATACAAGCTTTTTTAGATGGGGTTATCCCGATGAGATCCATTTACCCCTCTTTTGGAAGCCCTAATATTACTGGTGGCAGCGGCGAAATTGAAGTCAAAGAAGTCCAGCTGGCAGGAAGCTTTAAGGATATGATCAAAACTTCAAGGATTCATCGGGTAAAAGCAAATGGCCGCATCGAATTTGACGACGCTATGCTGGAAATAAACGATAATCGGTTGACCATAGACAGGGGGCAGCTGGTGGTAGATGACAATGATCTATTGCTAAAGGACATCAAGTTTGAGGGTCCGGATACAGAACTTGAATTCAAGGGGTTTATACAAAATCTGCTGCCGGTCCTGTTTGCAGATTCCCTGAATTCAGAACTGGCAGAATTGACTTTCCAAGCAGAATTGGCCGGGGAGTCGTTGGCTATTGATAAGCTTTTGTCATCTCTGGATCTAGGCATTGATGAGGAGGTACGGGAAGATCTGTCAAAAGAAGAGGAAGCCGTTGTAAAAGCCAGGCAAGTTCAAACCAGAGAACGAGTCACCAGCCTGTTGAACGGGCTATTTGACGCGAACATCAAGTCTTTTACCTACGGAAAAATAAAAGGGGAAGACTTTCAAGGGAAACTACGGTTTAATAACAATCGGGTATCCATTGAAGGAACGACAAAAGCAATGCAGGGGTCCTTTGAACTCGACGGATCTTTTTACTTCGAGCGCTATCCTCGCCTTGTCGCAGAGTTGGAAGGGGAACAAATTGATGTAGGCGAATTTTTCAGGCAATGCGAAAATTTTGGCCAGGATATTCTTACTGGAAAGCAGTTGAACGGCACCCTTAACACCAAAATTGCCATAGAAAGTTTTTTTGATGAGTTAGGCAACTTTGAGCAAGATAAACTGCAAGTGCTGGCTGCAATAGGTATTCAGGATGGTGAGCTTCGGCAATTCCAGCCACTCCAACAACTTGCAAAAGTGGTCAAACAAAAAGACCTGGACCAAATCCGGTTTTCAGACCTTGAAAATTTCATGGAAATTCGAAAAAACCGGATCTATATTCCGGTCATGTTCATTCAAAGTAACGCCATCAACCTTACTATGAATGGGGTACATGGTTTCGACAACTCTTTTACCTACAACATTAAAGCTAACGTGCTGCAGGCCTTGGGTCAGAAAATTCGTCGACATGACGGAAAATTAAAACCGATTAAAGCACGGAAAAATGGTTTTGTCAATCTTTACTTCCACATTCAAGGTCAGGATGATGCCTTTGAAATGGAATCGGCCCGCCGTAAAGTACTGGAAGATTTTGAGCGCAGTAGCAGGCAACGCCGAAGTATACGTCTGGCTTTAGAAGACCGCTTTGGCTACGTAAAAATGGTGGACGAACCCATTGAATGGCGAGATATTCCGGAATACCAGGAGGACCCCACCGATCAGGGAGAAGAATTTATTGAATGGGAAGGGGATAACTAGAAAAAGCCTTTATTAACAACTATTTACCTGAGTAAGAGATCCTGTAAATAGCATCCCCATGGTCATCACTGACCAACATAGATCCATCCGGAAGGTGCTCCAGATCTACCGGCCGACCCCAAACCTGTTGGGTGTCTTCATCCAACCATCCGGAAGCAAAAGGCTCATAGCTTGTAGCCTGGTTACCTTCCAAATTTACTTGCATGATGCGATAGCCGATTTTGGTACTCCGATTCCAAGAACCATGCTCGGCAATTAGAATTTGATGCTGGTAGGCTTTTGGAAACTGGTTGCCCTGATAAAACTCCAATCCCAGTGGAGCCACGTGAGGGCCTAACTTTTGCACTGGTGGGGTGAACTCCGCACAGGCCCGGTTCTCTCCGAATTCAGGATCTGGCATATCACCCTGATGACAATATGGATACCCAAAGTGCATATTCGCCTGGGTAGCACGATTGAGCTCGCAGGCAGGTTCATCATCGCCCAGCCAATCGCGTCCATTATCGGTAAACCAAAGATCCCCCGTTTCGGGGTGCCAGGTAAAACCAACCGTATTCCGAATACCTTGGTGCAATACCTCCATATTCGACCCATCCGGATCCAATCGGGTTATACTGTTGAACACAGGGTCTTTAGATTCACAAATGTTGCAAGGGGCGCCAACGGGTACGTATAGTTTCCCATCTGGACCAAAGGCGATATATTTCCACCCGTGATGTGATTCAGTAGGGTACTGATCGAAAACAACCTCCGGAGGGGGAGGAGATTCCAAATTAGATTCAATATCCGAAAATCGAAGAATCCGGTTTACCTCAGCTACATACAGATTTCCATCCCGAAAAGCGACCCCATTAGGCATGTTTAGATCTGTTGCCAGAACAAACTTTTGGTCCGCTTTAAAATCTCCATCTACGTCTCGCAAGGCATATACTTTGCCTTCTCTGCGTGTCCCGACAAACAGAGTTCCATACGGACTCAAGCACATGGAGCGAGCATTCTTGACCTCCTTTGCCCAAAATGAAATTTGAAATCCTTCCGGCAACTCGATCCGATCCAAATTCAACTCAGCACCAGGTGGCAATTCATCCGGGGGATTGATATTGCTGCAACTTGTGCAAATCCAGAGAAAAGTAAGGAGAAATAAGGTCAGAATTTTCATGAATTTAATGGAATAAGGACCCCTGATCAATACATACTATAATAAAATTAGTATCCAGATGGATGAAAACCAAGTCCTGAATTCAGTTGCCAGGACTTCCGTTTCCATCAAATGTTGCGATTGGGATCGAACTGTTCGAGGTAATCCGCAATACGGCGCAAAAATGACCCTCCTAATGCCCCATCAACCACTCGATGATCATAGCTCAAAGACAAGAACATTAGGTGGCGGACAGCAATCAAATCGCCATACTCTGTCTCGACCACAGCAGGCTTTTTTCGAATAGCCCCGGTAGCCAGAATGGCCACTTGGGGTTGATTGATAATAGGTGTGCCCATTACATTTCCAAAAGTCCCCACATTGGTTATGGTAAAGGTACCGTCCTGGATTTCCTCTGGTTTTAACTTATTGTTTCTGGCTCTGGCAGCCAAGTCATTAACTTGGTGAGCCAATCCAACCAGATTGAGCTGTTGGGCTTGTTTAATGACCGGAACGATCAAATTTCCACTGGGTAAAGCCGTAGCCATGCCCACATTCAATCCTTTGTGTCGAATAATCTGGTTGCCCTTCACCGAAACATTGACCATGGGATAGTCCAGCAAGGCCTTCACAGTAGCTTCGACAAAAATGGGCGTAAAGGTAATCTTAGTCCCATGCTTGGCAGCAAAATCCTTTTTTACCCGGTTGCGCCAATTAACGATATCAGTTACATCTGCCTCTACAAAGGAAGTTACGTGCGGGGACGTTTGTTTGGACATGACCATATGGTCGGCAATCAGCCGCCGCATCCGGTCCATTTCAATGATCTCTACATTTTCCGAAGGGGTTGCCAACGATGGAACAGGAGGTGGAGCACTGGAACGAGTAGTTGGTTGAGGAGGAGCTATTTGTTCTTTGGGTGAAGCCTTACGTTGCTCCACATAGGCCAGAATATCTCTTTTAGTAACCCTACCATCTTTACCGGTCCCTGCAAGTTGATCAAGCTCTTCCTGGCTGATTTGCTCGGTTTTCGCGATGGTTCGCACTAATGGAGAATAGAAACGATCACCACTATGCCTGCTCACTGAAGTGGCTGTTGCAGCTTCCATTACCATGGGCTGTGGCTGTGGAACGGTTGAGGAAGAAGAGGCAGTGCCGTTACTTTCGGAAGAGGAACCATTGGAGGATGGCGTGGAAGCACCTACGGCAGGTGAGTCTTTAGGCTCTACGGATGCTCCTTCCGTAGCGATCACGGCGATAACTTTTCCAATTTCCACGGTCTCTCCTTCGGGAAACAGGATCTCTGCTATAGTTCCATTAACCGGAGAAGGGACTTCCGAATCTACCTTGTCGGTAGCAATTTCCAGTATGGTTTCATCCTCTTCTACGGAGTCTCCAACTTGTTTGACCCAGGAAAGAATCTGGGCTTCCATAATACTTTCGCCCATCTTGGGCATGATCAGTTCCACTTTAGCCATAATGTTGGCGCAATTGCGATTTGGTTAGGACAGCAAACACAAAATTTGCTGCAAAAGTAGCGGAAATCCAATGCCTTTACAATTCTTCTCCGGACAGAACTACTGGATTTCCTTCCACGTAATGTGTCAAAATGAACTGGCGCAACCGGTTCAAAGCATGTACGGTGCTGTATTGAATATTTTTAAGGCGGTCTTTTCCTGCACGAAGCAAATAGGTTTCTGTATGTTTCCCATTCGATACGCCAATCCAGACGGTACCCACCGGCTTTTCTGCACTTCCTCCATCTGGACCGGCAATTCCTGAAATGGAAACAGCAATGTCACATCCCAAAACTCGGATGGCCCCTTCGGCCATTTCCCGTACAGTTTCTTTGCTCACAGCACCAAAAGCTTCCAGTGTTTCGGGTTTCACACCTAGCAATTGCCGCTTCAAAGCATTGGAGTAACTGATGATACCTCCTTCAAAATACCGGGAAGACCCAGAAACGGAAGTAATCCTATGACCAATATAACCGCCCGTACAGCTTTCAGCAGTTCCCAAGCGGAGATTCTGCCGCATTAACAAGCTGCCAATAGTTCCTTCCAGGGTCTCAGTTTCCCTGCCGAACACCAATTTGGGTATCACCTTTTCAAGTTCGTCTGCTTTTTGGTCCAACACTTGATTCAACTCTTCCTGGGCGGTGTGTCGGCCTGTGAGCCTTATTCGAACCTGGCCAAGGTTTGGAAGGTAGGCCAGTTTGATATAAGGCGGCAATGATTCTTCGAATTCCTCCAGGCGTCTGGCAATTCGGGACTCTCCTTCTCCAACCGTCAGAATGGTTCTATGTGCTATGGGCTCTCCCGGAAACTTTGCCTTAAGCTTTGGCACCACCTCATGCTCCATCAGGTATTCCATCTCATAGGGTACACCTGGCATGGAGACAAAAACCGTCTCATTTTGCTCAAACCACATACCGGGTGCAGTGCCCATTTTATTGTGGAGGAGTTCGGCCCTGGAAGGCATAAAGCATTGCTCTCGGTGAGCGGGAGTCATGCTTCTGCCCCAACGTTCAAATAGCTTAGTAATACGCTCAAACGTAGGCTCATCAAAATGCATGTGGTCCTGAAAGAAGGTGCACAACACCTTCTTGGTCACATCGTCTTTGGTGGGCCCTAGTCCTCCGGTCAAAAGAACGACATCAGCTTGTGCTTCTGCTCGATTTAAGGCTGCCAGAATAGGCCCTTCTTCGTCTCCAACGGTAAGCGATTCTACAATTCGAGCTCCGTGCAAATTAAGCAACCGGCCCATCCAGGCTGAGTTCGTATCGACAGTTTGCCCGATGAGTAATTCGTCTCCGATAGTAATTAAATATACTTTCATAATCTTGTACAAACTGAAACGATTTCCCTGGGGTTTGGTTACCGAAATATTCTTTTTTTAAAAGAATTGCAGGCCGACTAAGAGACTAGCCGCTGTCAAATCCATTCAAGCTGCTTTGGTTGTACCTGTATTTCAGCGCCTTCTCGGGATTTCAATCTCAATAAACCTTCCGGTGACACGCCTTCGACTCTTCCTTCCCACCTTCGACCGCTTGTGTCTTTAAACCAGCAAAACCGGCCGCGCTTAAACAAGAGTTCGCCATAGGCTTCTTTCAGGCCTTCAAACCGATTGTTCAACAAGGCCAGATAGCGTTGTTCTAAACACTGGCACAAAGTATCCCGGATCTCATCCAGGTCAAAACGCTTGCCTTCTTCCATTCCCAAACTAGTAGCTTTCGGGAGGTGTGGTGGGAAGGACAATTGATTTACATTCAAACCAATCCCAATAACACTGGATTGTATGCGGTGATTACCAATTGAATTTTGAATCAGAATACCGCAAACTTTTTTTTCTTCCAGATAAATATCATTCGGCCACTTGATGTGTACGGCTCGGTCAGTATAGTGTCGAAGAAGATCTACGACTGATATAGAAATAGCCTGATTTAATAAAAATTGATTGTGTGGTGGAACTTTTCCGGGATAGAGTATCGTAGTAAAGGCTATGTTGACATTTGGAGCTACTTCCCATGTTGTGCCAAATTGTCCCCTGCCGTGGGTTTGATTGTATGTCGAAATGACAGTTCCTTCGGCTGGCTTACTTCTTGCAAGTAATTCAATAGCGTAATCGTTAGTAGATGGAAGGGAAGAAAAATGGAAAAGTTTGCCTCCAACAAAAAGAGTGTTTCGATTTTTTGTCAAAACCCTATATTTTTAGAACGAACACCGATTTGGATTGAACATTCCATTCTTGCCCTTTTGTTTACTGCTGGCATTTAGACGAAATGTTCAATTTTTTATTAAACAGAAAAACAGAGATACAGGAAAGCATTTCCAAATTACAAATTTAACCAATCCACAATTTGAATTCATCTGTCCAGATCTCCACTCCACGGCCTCAGACGCCAGAAGAAATTAACGAGCTCATTGTCGACAGCATTCAGGACATTAAAGGCAAGAACATTGTCAAGCTCGATCTCAGACACCTCGAAGACGCATCTACCGACTTCTTTATCATCTGCGAGGGGGATTCCAACACACAGGTCAAAGCGATCTCCGACAACATTGTCAAGCGGGTTAATCATGAAGGCAGTTTAAAGCCTTCTCGAACGGAAGGTGAACGAAATGCTCAATGGATTTGCATTGATTATTTCAACACAGTGGTGCATGTTTTTTACAAGGAGAAAAGATCCTTCTATAATCTTGAGGATATGTGGGGCGATGCTTTCGTAACTGAATATCAAGATTTGTAGGGTCAAGCGGCAATTTTGTCGATATCTGGCAACGATTTAATAAAGAGGGCGTTTTTATCAAAAATGCTACGCTAGGTAGTATTCACTCGGAAAATGCGGTAAGTAATGCAGAACGAAGGAAATAAAAAACCAAATCAGCCCAATCCCGGGAAATTCAATTCCCTCTGGATCTATGGGATCATCGCGATGTTTCTACTCGCGGTGAACATATATTATATGAATACAGCCTCCAGAGAACAACTGGATCGCCAACGGTTCAATAATATGCTTCGCGATCAGGATATCGAAAAGATCGTCGTTATTAACAACCGGCGAGCAGATATTTATCTAGATCAGCAAGCCCTTGAAAAGGAGAAATACAAAGATGCTACTTCTTCCAATCTAGGCGGTCCAAGAGAGCATTATTGGATGAATATAGGATCTGTTGATAAGTTTGAGGAAGAAATCGAAACGGTTCAAACCGATGCTGATATAGAGGAAAGCGAACGGATTTATCCCACTTATGAAACCAAAACCAATTGGCTGCCTCAAATACTAGGATGGATTCTGCCTATCGCAATCCTTGTCGGTATCTGGATATTTATCATGCGTCGTGTGAGTGGTGCCGGCGGTGGACCCGGTGCGCAAATCTTTAATATTGGAAAGAGCAAGGCGACTCTTTTTGACCAGAATAGTAAAGTATCGGTCACATTTGCGGATGTAGCAGGCCTTGATGAAGCCAAGGAAGAAGTAATGGAAGTAGTTGACTTCCTCAAGAATCCCAAAAAATATACTTCACTGGGAGGTAAAATTCCTAAAGGCGTGCTTTTGGTAGGCCCTCCCGGTACAGGTAAAACCTTACTAGCCAAAGCAGTTGCCGGTGAAGCCGGTGTGCCGTTCTTCTCCATTTCTGGCTCTGATTTTGTGGAAATGTTCGTTGGTGTGGGTGCTTCGAGAGTGCGTGACTTATTTAAGCAAGCTCGGGAAAAGGCGCCCTGTATCGTATTTATAGATGAGATAGATGCCATTGGACGTGCCCGCGGACGAAATGCGATCCAGGGTGGTAACGATGAACGGGAAAATACACTCAATCAGCTATTGGTTGAAATGGATGGATTCTCCACTGATAAGGGGGTCATTCTGATGGCTGCAACCAACCGTCCTGACGTTTTGGATACAGCCTTGCTCCGACCTGGCCGCTTCGATCGGCAGATCGGAATTGATAGACCCGACCTGAAGGGAAGAGAGGCTATTTTCAAAGTTCACCTCAAAAATATAAAGACCTCTTCCGAACTCAACCCGGTAGCGCTCGCAGAAATGACTCCCGGATTTGCTGGAGCTGATATCGCTAATGTCTGTAATGAGGCTGCGCTTGTAGCAGCTCGCCGCAATAAGAAAGCGGTTGACATGGACGATTTTAACTATGCATTGGACCGGGTCATTGGCGGGTTGGAGAAGAAGAACAAATTAATCTCCCCGGAAGAGAAGAAAATTATTGCCTACCATGAAGCCGGACATGCTGTCTGCGGTTGGTTTCTAGAGCATGCCTCCCCTTTAGTGAAAGTAACTATTGTTCCTAGAGGCATAGGTACCCTGGGGTATGCGCAGTATTTACCCAAGGAAGAATATATTACCCGCACCGAGCAATTACTGGATCGAATGTGTATGACATTCGGGGGAAGAGCCGCAGAGAATATCGTTTTTGGAAAAATATCCACAGGAGCTCAAAACGATCTTGATCAAGTAACCAAGATGGCGTACAGCATGATTTCCATTTTCGGTATGAGTGACAAGGTCGGACAGGTCTCTTTTTATGGTATGCAGAATGAATCCTTCCAAAAGCCATTCTCAGATGTTACTGCTTCCATGATTGACGAAGAGGTGCGGAAGCTGGTTGAGTCACAATATCAACGTGCCCAGCAATTGCTTAGAGAGCATCGCGATGATCTGGAAAAGTTGGCTCATGCACTGTTGGAAAAAGAGGTTTTATTAAAATCTGATGTAGAGCGTCTAATTGGGCCAAGACCTTTCTCGGAGGTGGAAACCCATCCCGATGGTCACCCTGCTGGAGAAGCCACGGAGGAAAGCAGTAATGAGACTGCCCAACCGGAAGCACCAAAGGAAAATTAAATGTACTTGCATGCCTCTTTTAAATGCTCAATGGCTTATCGCTGTTGAGCATTTTTTATTAGGTCGCTTTTTCCGTCCTTAGGTTGATGTTTTATCGGTTTGGACCTCATCTGTTTTCGGAGAATCGGGTAACTAAAAACTACTGCCAGGATAATTAGTACGCCCCAATAAAAGCCATTTCCAAGTTCATCGTTTTCCTGCAGTAGAATCCAGGCCAGCGCAATGCCGTAAACGGGTTCGAGATTGACAGTCAGATTGGATGCGAAAGCAGACAGATGGCGCAATGAACGCAAGGCAAGAACATACGCTAGTGTGGTGCAAAGGAGGGATAACACCAATAGATATAACCAATCCTGCCAGGAAGGAGGCCAAATGGTGAGTCCGTTTTCAGACAATAAAGCAGTCATGGGGATGACCAATGACAGAAAGATCCAGGCACTTCCGAGTTCCAGAAAGGTAATGCTCATCTCATCCGTTGTCCCGATGTATTTTTTATTAAGAATGGCAAACAGGGCAGCCAAAAAAGCCGCCAATAGGCCAACCCACAAGCCATCCATCATACCCAATTCAGTGTTGTTTGCCACGAGTACCATGCCAGGTACAATTAACACTCCAAGGCCGATTTCATACCAATTCATCTTTTGTTTCAATATCCACGGCTCCATCAGGGAAGTAAAAAAAGAAGTGGTTGCCATAGCTACCAATCCAATAGACGCATTACTTAATTTGATGGCACCATAGAAAGCAATCCAGTGTAAAGCCACCAAAACTCCTATACCCATGAATATCAAGATCATGCCAGGGCCTAACTGCCGGTATAAAGACCGCAATCGGATCAGCAATAGCAGGCTGATACTGGTCAGCAGTACCCTCCACCAAACCAGGACCAGAGCGGATAGCTGAATAACATCCCCCAAAATTGCAGTGAATCCAAAGAGAAAAACAGCAATATGTAGCTCCAGGTAGGCCCGGCGTTCCGCCTTCATTGATCTTTAAATTTGAACCGCGGCAAAGAAAAAAATAAAGCCGGGTCTAACAAGCATTCAGTGGACTCAAAGCCTATTATCATACCCAAAACGGTTGAACACCCTTGTCGCTAAAGCGTTTTTCAGATAAATATTCCACCGTACACAAAAAACAAAACGAAACACCATGGCAATTCAAAACGGCGACCAAGCACCTGCTTTCACCTTAGTGTCAGATGAGAAGAAAGAAGTCTCTTTACAGGACTATCAGGGAAAGAATGTGGTTCTTCTATTCTTCCCGATGGCGTTCACCAGTGTTTGCACAACAGAGTTGTGCAGCATGCGAGATAACATTGCAGATTATGAAGGATTGAATGCACAAATCTTGGCAGTATCTGTAGACAGCCCTTTCACCCTGGACAAGTTCAAGTCAGACCAAAATCTGAACTTCCCTTTGTTGTCTGATTTCAATAAAGAAGTGTCTCAAGCTTATGGAGCCTATTATGAAGATTTCGTCTTGGGCTTAAAAGGTGTATCCAAACGGGCCGCGTTTGTTATTGACGGACACGGCAAGGTACAGCATGCTGAAGTCTTGGATAACGCAGGAGAATTGCCTGACTTTGAGGCAGTAAAGCAAACCCTTTCTTCCCTTAATTAATTATTTTTGTATCGGGAAGAAAATAAGACGCGAAATCATGGCATGGGATCCCCGGGAAGAGTTGGAAGAACTGTTGCTCGAAGAAGAAGAGGTGGCCAGTGATGTGGGGGAACACTCACAGCTGATTGTCTATAATGATGACCACAATACGTTTGACTGGGTAATTCAGTGTTTTGTCGAAGTGCTGGACCACAGTCCCGAACAATCAGAACAACTCGCTCTGATCATTCACTTTAAGGGTAAGGCAACCGTCAAAACAGCTCCATTTACAGAACTCAAGCCCAAGAAAGATGCACTCGTAGACCGGGGGTTATCTGCTGTGATCGAGTAAAAACTGCCCGATATCCTTTAACTGGTTTTCTGCTTAACCATTGGTTCAAAGCGTTCTTCCATTTCTTGAATCATGTCCTCCTCTTCCTGACTGTACTTGTATTGGCTGACCTTATAGCCTTTCTTCTTTTGTACATAGGTAGCAAAGGAGCTTTTCGTTTTGTCGAATTCACCCAGACCCAATCCTTCATAGATATACCGGAGTGTTTCTTCAGGCTCTTGTACTAAATCCGCATATTCAATCTCCACTAACTGTCCTCCCGGGATTAACTTTCGATCCTTTTTATAGGTCTGCATCATATCCTTATACACGTGAACGATATCTCTATTAATTTGATCCGTATCAATCGGCTGTAAATTAAAGTAGGGTACTACTCGGCCATGAAGCTTTTTTGTTGAACCGTATACCTCTCTAATATTTCTGTGAATGAAAATGAATCGTGCCTTGGGGAACAGTTCGAGTAAATATGGAATTCGAACCGTATTTGGTGGATTTTTTAGCAGCATTCGTTCTTTTCCCAGGAAAAGGGCTGCCTTTTTGAGGTTGTACAGATAGTCCTCTTTCCATTCCTTTAGTTCACTTTTGCTCAGTCCTTCAAATTTCCCGAAATCATAATAAATACGACGCATCTTCTTAGGAAAGTGCCAGAATTGATAAAAGGAAAAGGTACTCCCATTAACCATTACAATCTCCTCCTCCTGAGGGCTGTGTAGGCTAATTTTCATGTTGTCCATTGGCCGGGTAGGTGGGAGCAGCCACTTGATAATGAGTGGAAAAACCCAATTTGTCTGATAACACCGGGGAAAGATTCCCTGGAGGGTTGTCATGTACCCAAATTGGTTGTCCTGGCTCAGAATATTGTGTAAATGAGTAGTTCCACTCCTCCAATGGCCAATTATAAATACGGGTTCGGGGTGGAGGCGAAGGGAACGAATTCCCTTTTGGAGTCGCCATCGCTCATACCATTGGAAGGGCGTTGCAACCAACGTTATAAGCATTACAATAATTACTCTCAGAAAATATTTCGGGTAGATTTGCCAATTTCCCAACCGCCCCAAAATGCGTATCCAAGTGGTAAAAGAGTTACCCATCCCAGGGGTGTAAAATATGGAGCTCTTACTCATTATAACTTAATTATCCATTTTTTTACCGGCATTCGAAAGTGTAATTTTGCTTTTTCTAAGTATTGCCATCGAAGCCTTAGTAAACCATACCGCAAAGATTTCTTCGGCACGATAAAACGTTCAGGAAACCGGGTTCGTTAGGTGGATTGCTAAAGGTAAGAAATGATGCCTCGGAATAGAGAACCAAAAAACCAATACATGCCACCATATGGACGATTCATAGGGGCTTGGGTCACATGCTGTGTCACTCTGTTTGCCCTCGCTGGAATGTCTGGCCAAATGTATGGACAGCGCGTGCTGACGGGTAGGGTATTCGATAAAACTACTAACCAACCGCTTCCTTATGCTACCGTAGGCCTGCGAGTAACTGGCAGAGGCGAGATCACAGATATAGAAGGAAGGTTTCTGCTCGCCGGGCCTACCCAAAGGGATACCCTCTTCATTACCTTTCTTGGGTACCAATCTGTAGAAATTCCACTGGAGGCAACAGCTTATCCTGACCCTTTCCTTGTTCGTCTGGAGCCGGAGTCCCTCAATTTATCTGAAGTTGAGGTAAGAGCAAAAAAGGAAAGGTATCGACGTAAAGGCAACCCGGCCGTAGACCTCATTAAAAAAGTAATTGCCGCTAAAAACCGAAACCAGCCAGAGGCCTTACCCTATTATCAGTTTGACAAGTACGAGAAATTGGAAGCCGGAGTTACCAATATCACAGAGGATTTTGCCAACCGTAAGCTTTGGAAAAATTACCGGTTCATATTCGATTATATGGATTCGGTTTCCTTTTCCAAACCAGTATTGCCACTTTATCTTCAAGAGTCTCTATCTACGGTTTATCACCGTTCCGCACCAAAAGATCGGGTAACTATCCAACATGCACTCCGGGTCACTTCCCCTGACCGGTTTGTCTCTAAACAATCGTTAAAAGATGCCACTGAGCGGATCAATCAGAATGTAGATATTTATTCCGACCGCATTCGAATATTTGAACTTGATTTTATTAGTCCGATTGCAGCTATCGCTCCAACATTTTACCATTTTTATTTGGGAGATACGATTGCTTTCAAAAGCCAGGAAGCGGTCACCTTGCGTTTTGTTCCTTCCAATCCTTTTAGTTTTGGTTTTGACGGTGTCCTGTATATAGCCTTGGACGGCAGCTATCAGGTATTGGGTGTAAATATGGAAGTGCCGGTTTCCGTAAATCTAAACTTCGTCAAGGATTTGAAGCTGGAACAGGATTTCACTCAGATTGACAGTATCTGGGTTACCAGTCGAGATGCATTTTCTGCCAACTTTGAAGTGAATCCAGCTCTTTTGGGTCTGATCGGTAGCAAAACGACTTACTACACAAATCACCGGTTCAGACCCGATAACCAAGTTGACGTATTTACACGAAAACCGGCTGAAATCATCTCGCCGGATAACCTGGTCCGACCTGAGGTTTATTGGGATTCCATGCGGGTCGTTCCACTAAACGCTAGAGAAAAGGGGATTTACACGATGATCGATTCTCTGCTGGAAAATCGTTCCTTCAATCGACTGGTAAGTATAGGCAAAGCTTTAGCGTCTGGTCATTTTGATCTGGGCCCCTTCCGAATCGGAAGTGTTTATTCGCTGATCAGCTACAATAATATAGAAGGGGTCAGAACCAGATTTGGGCTCGAAACCAATTCCAAATTCCACAATCACTGGCGTTTAGGAGGGTATGTTGCTTATGGATTTGGAGATCGAAAGGTGAAATATTCCACTCGGGTGGAGTATTCATTCGATCCAAAACTTACCATTTTTCCAAGGCATTTTTTGCGCCTGCAATACGAAGACGACAACGAATTTCCTGGACAGTTTACCAGTTTTCTCAGCCGGGATAATATTTTCCTATCCCTCCAGGTAGGTGAGGCTAACAAGATGATCGATTATCGATTTCTTCGATTACAATACCACAAAGAGTTTTCTGCTTCTTTTGGCCTTGACCTCTTTCTGGAACATCGTGAGCAACGTCCGGTGGGACAATGGCAATTTGAAACCTATAATGAGGAAGAGGATCGAATTGAGAACGTGGAGCGCATTCGAACCACTACCGCTCAACTTTCCTTTTTCTTTGCTCCAAAGGCGAAATGGTGGGAAGGACCCAACTCCAGATTTATCATTCCCAACCAGTTTCCCCTAGTTTCCGTGGACTATCGCGTAGGAATTGATGGGCTTTTGGGTGGAGAGCATACGTTTCACCATCTGGTGCTAGGCATGCGCCAGCGATTTTTCCTAGGCATTGCGGGATTTGCATTCGTAGATATTCAAGCAGGTAAATTGTGGGGTTCCGGAGTGCCCTACCCCCTGGTGCATATTGCGTCTTCAAATCAGACTATTGCATTTGCAGCTCGTTCTTTCAACCTGATGAATTTTATAGAATTTGTTGGAGACGAGCACGCGAGCTTCATGTTGGAGTATCATTTAAATGGTTTGTTGTTTAACCAAATCCCACTTGTTAAAAAACTAAAACTCCGTTCAATTTTTGGTTATAAGATCTTCTACGGTCAATTAACCACCCCTAACAATCCCAACGAAAACCCGGGATTAATTCAATTTACAGTTAATGAAGAAGGTCTACCTGAAACCTATTCCATCTCGGGTCGGCCTTACATGGAGATCAGTGCCGGCATATCCAATATTTTCAAAGTTTTTCGAATCGATTACGTGCATCGACTGAGCTACCGCGACAATCCAGGCATCCCAAGCGTATTTGGCATTAACGGTGCGGGTATTCGCGTTGGCCTCCAGCTTCAGTTTTGATCCCTTGTGGAGGAGGTATATGCCAACCTGAATACCAGCCCAAGGCCCTATTTCGTTAAATGGTTGTTTTGCCCACATTAGCCGAGTAAATGACAAGGATGATATTGCGGATTCTACTGTTTGCAGGTACTTTTTTACTATTCCTTCCGCTACAGGCGCAACGCGGGTGGGAATTGGGTGGACACCTGGGAGTAGGGTACTACTTCGGGGATCTAAACACCCGTTTCGACCTTGGGCTACCAAGGCCATCTGGCGGATTACTTGGTAAATTCAATTTCAATAAGCGCACCTCTGTTCGGATGGGACTGCACTATACCATGGTGGAGGCCATGGATAGCAGGTCTAATAACACGTTTGAACAGATAAGGAATTTAAGTTTTAGAGGTCACGTTGGCGAATTTCAAGGGCTTTTTGAATTTAACTTTCTACCTATAGTCCATGGGGACAAGGACCATTTTTGGTCTCCTTACCTTTTTGTAGGTGCCTCGTTCCTATATTTTAGTTCTCAGGCAAAATACCAGGATGAATGGGTAAACCTTCGCCCCCTTGGTACGGAGGGTCAGGCTCCGGGAGACGAATACCTGCCAATTCACGGCGCTCTAGTGTATGGCCTGGGAGTAAAGTTTAACCTCAATATGAAATGGACCCTCTTTGCTGAGGTTAATGCCAGGGCTGCCCTAACCGATTATATTGATGACGTAAGCAGTACCTACCCGGATAATGATCAACTCAGAGCTACCCGAGGGGATGTAGCAGCCGATCTTTCAGATCGATCCTTGATTATTCCAGGCATAAACGACAGTCCAATCGGCACACAAGGGTTTCAGCGGGGGGAGGTCCAGACCCTTGATCAGGTTGCCACCATTACCATAGGAATTACTTATTATTTCGGGGATCTCGCATGCCCTGATATTTCTCGGCCCGGTAAGTAATCCTCCCCCTTTTATGCAAAAAGCATTGTCCGGTTTCGTCCCTTCCTGGGTGGCTCCTTTCCATTTTCCGATGCCTGTTTAAATGTCTATTTTGGCGCTTACTCTTTGGCCAACATAGCTTCATGGTAACCCATATTCCGTTTTCTCTTCCCCCTTTTCCCCGTGGCTACCACTTGATCACCCGACAGGTAATCGACCAGCTTTCTACACTCCCTGAATCTGGTATCTTCCACCTTTTCATTCAGCATACCTCTGCAGCTATTACCCTAAATGAAAATGCGGATCCTACCGTACGAGTCGATTTTGAATCTATATTCAATTCGATTGTGCCGGAAAATTTACCGTTTTTGAAACATACCTTGGAAGGCCCGGATGACATGCCAGCCCATATTAAAGCAGCATTGATCGGATCTTCGCTTAGTATTCCCATCTATCAGCAACGGCTGGCCCTAGGTACCTGGCAAGGCATTTATTTATGCGAGTTTAGAAACCACGCCTCTGGCCGCCATTTTGTAGCAAGTATTTACAGCTAATTGGACATAGCTCATTGCGGGGCTCTTACATGCTTTTTTACCTTTATGGTTCTCCTAAAAAAGATCGAATATGGCGATCCTTGGCCCAATGATAAAAAGAGCCCTTTCGCTTGGGAACCATTTGGAACGTCCCATTGTTTCTCCTGCCTTGAGTCAGGAACGCACCTTGAAACGCCTAGTTCGAAAAGCCGGGAGTACCACCTTTGGTCAGTATTATGACTTCAAAAACATTTATAAATCTGATAATCCGGTAACCCTTTTTCAGGAGAAAGTCCCTCTACACGATTATGGCTTGATGTACGATAGGTGGTGGCACATGACTCTCAACAATATTGAAAATGTAACTTGGCGGGGTAAGGTGAATTACTTTGCGCTTAGCTCGGGCACTACAGGGGCCCCTTCGAAATACATTCCTGTTACGGAGGATATGATCCGCGCCATGCGACGAGCCGCATTCAGGTTGTTCATTTCCATGATCAACCACGATGTTGATCCGGACCTTTTTACAAAAGCCATGTTTATGCTGGGCGGCAGTACCAACTTGAAGGAACAGGAAGGGCATTTTGCCGGTGACCTTAGCGGTATCAATGGCTCTAAAGTCCCCTTTTGGCTAAGGCCTTATTACAAGCCTGGTTCAGATATTACGCGTATAAATGACTGGAATGAAAGAATCGAAGAAGTTTCCCGAAATGCCGGCAACTGGGATGTTGGTTTTATGGTCGGTATTCCGGCCTGGATACAATTAGCCTTGGAAAAGGTCATAGAACACAATCAGGTTGAAACCATACACGATATTTGGCCCAATTTGCAGGTTTATGTCCACGGGGGAGTCCATATTGGCCCATACCGGCCTGCTTTCAATAGGCTCACCCAAAAACCACTCATCTTTGTGGATACTTATCTGGCCTCAGAGGGGTTTATTGCTTTTCAAGACCGAAAAGCAACACAGGCCATGCGACTATTATTGCAGAATGGCATTTTTTTTGAGTTCATCCCATTTAATGAAGAGAATTACGATATCGAAGGAAAAGTAAAACCTAACCCTGCCTGCTTGTCCATTGGTCAGGTTGAAGAAGGTATTGATTATGGCCTGGTGATCAGTACTTGCGCTGGGGCGTGGCGATATATGATCGGAGATACGATTCGCTTTACTGACCTGGAAAGAAGTGAGATTATCATCAGCGGTCGAACTACTCATTTCCTCAATAGCTGCGGAGAGCACCTTTCAGTGGATAATATGAATCAGGGTATCGAATTTGTAGAACAACAGATGGTTGTAACCGTACCTGAGTTTACGGTATGTGCCATCCGGTCGGGCAGTTTCTTCGCTCATAAATGGTATCTGGGATGTGATCGTATCCTGAATGTTCAACAAGTCCGCGAGATATTGGATCAGCAGCTAAAAAAGGTGAACGCAGATTATGCAACTGAGCGAAATTCAATATTAGGCCTGGAGGTAGAGATTGTTCCGGTTAGCTTTTTTTACGCTTGGCAGGAAAAAAGTGGAAAAATCGGAGGACAAAATAAGTTTCCTCGGGTTATGAAGGAGGAACCGTTTTCCGCATGGGAGTCTTTTGTTCGGCTTCAGCAACAGCGAGAACCCCAAACTTGATAATGTGTTTTGGCAAGGTATTCAATACGGTCTGATACTTACATTTCTGATAGGGCCCATTTTTTTTGCCCTATTGCAAACAGGGATTGAACAAGGTTTCAGGGCAGGGGTGGCTCTTGGTTCCGGAGTCTGGGTATGCGATATGCTATTCATAATTATTTCCTATTTCAGCTTGTCCCTGATCGAAAGATATGCTGACAATCCTGTCATTTCTTTGATCATCGGCATAGTTGGGGGTATTGTCCTAATTGTATTCGGATCAATGTCTTTAATTACCCGACCGACTATGAGCATGCGGCCCCGTAAAAAACCAATCCGATCCAATTCTTATCCAGGTCTGATTTTCAAAGGAATGCTATTGAATGCATTCAACCCATTTACCATCTTATTCTGGATTGCATTGGTTTCCACCGTTTTTCTTGGGGCAGATTACTCCCAAAGGGAAGCATTTCATTTTTTCCTTGGACTCATGCTCATGATTATAATCGCGGATACAATTAAAGTGCTCCTGGCTAAACGAATTCGGCGATGGCTATCATTAAGGCACCTATTGTGGACCCGGAGAATTACAGGTCTTATCCTATTTGGATTCGGAATTGCCCTGATTATTCGGGTATTAGTTACCTAATGTGGCTTTCTCTGCCAACTCGACCTTATCCTTCATTAGATAGAACCAGACGGGTGGTAGCAGGCTCACCAAAATAGAGGCCGGGTACCCCAATGGTAACTGCGGACTCTCTTCAAAATGCCTCAACACCTGGTATTTACGAGACGCTTTATAATGGTGGTCGCTGTGTCGGGTCAATTCATACAGGAAAATCCTGCCAAGTTCATGATCGGAATTCCAGGAATGCATGGGGCCCACTTTTTCATATCGTCCTGGCTGGACCTCCCTGCGGCGAAGACCATAATGTTCAATGTAATTCACCGACTCCAGTAGAAGAAACCCGATTACCGCCACGGCAATGGCATAACCGATCATATACCATCCCCAAAATAAGCCAACAAAAGCCAGGTACCCGGATTGAATTAAGGTAAAGCGGATCATAGCATTACTAATACTCCAAAATGGAATGCCTTTTCTGGCTAGGCGAAGGCGCTCCAGATTCCAAGCGCTCCGATATCCTCCGAATACAGATTGTATCCAAAAACCGTAGATGGTTTGCCCGCTCCTGGCTGAGGCTGGATCTGATGGAGTAGCTACATGCTTGTGATGCCCTCTATTGTGTTCGATAAAAAAGTGCATGTACAAGCCACTCATCAATAGTAACTTAGCCAAGTTTTGCTCGGTTTTATTAGAGCGATGTCCCAATTCATGGGCCACATTTATACCTATAGTTCCAACTAACAATCCTACGTTTAGTATAAGTCCAACCGTTTCATAAACGGCTAATTCTGTAGTGGCTATCGTTTGGAAAAAGTAGAATAGAATAGAAAACAAAATTGGAGCATTTAAGTACAACAGCCAATCGAAGAATCGGCTCGAAAGCTTATCTGCTTCTTCCTCCGGACTTAAATTCGAATCCGATTTTGGGAGAAATTGTTCTACTAAGGGTATAAAGACGAAGGCCACGTACATGCTTCCGAAAGACCATGGCCCTTTTAGCCAAATTCCAAGTAGAGCAGCTAAAGGGGCTACGTAAGCAAATAAATATTTTAGGTCGCTGCGATTCATTACAGGTGCCTTAAACCCAAAGGCTCCTCGCTTGTTTGATTGGCTGGTAATAAAGTTCTGCATTGAGCAGTTATTTTTGCGTTTCCTTATCCAGATTAAAATACAAATGGCACAAGAATTTCACAAACTTACCCTAAGGGATATTGTACAAGAAACAGCAGATACAGTGACTTTGGTCTTAGATGTTCCTGAAAGTTTGCAATCTGCTTTTGCATATCAGCATGGACAGTATCTCACTCTGAGGTTCCATATTGGTGGTAAAGAGGAACGGCGTGCATACTCCATGAGTAGTAGCCCGCTGGAAAAGAGCCTGGCAGTCACTGTTAAACGCGTCCCCCAGGGAAAGGTCTCTTCCCATATTCACGAGCAGGTGCAAAAGGGGGACCAAATTGAAATTTCACCCCCTGAAGGGAAGTTCACAATAGCGCTGGAGGAAGAAAAACGCAGAACCTTTTATTTGTTCGGAGCCGGCAGCGGTATCACACCGCTAATGTCCATTCTGAAAACCGTTTTGGAGAAAGAGCCAAAGAGTGAAGTCCATCTCCTCTACGGCTCGCGCGATGAGGATAACATCATCTTCAATGAACAACTTGAGGCATTAAAAACCCATTACAATGGTCAACTTCGAGTTGAAAGGATCCTGAGTCGCCCTAAAAAAGATAAAGCTAAAGGCCTGGCCGGTCTATTTTCAAAGGGTACAACTACCTGGACCGGAAAAACCGGTCGCATTACCCCAAAACAAGTAGCCAACTTTATATCTGATTCGAGCGATGCCAACAAGGAATCCGTTTATTTCATCTGTGGCCCCGGCGACATGAACCTTGCAGTTGAAAAATTCCTACTGAATCAAGGGATAGACAAAGAACGGGTCCATGTAGAACACTTTTCCGGGGTAGTAAACGACCAGGCCCAAAAGGCTTCCTCTCAAGACTTAGAAACCGCATCGGTTAGAGTACACCTTGAAGGCGAGGATTTTGAACTGAGTATCAAAAAAGGGAAAACTATCTTAGACGCAATTCTCGATTCAAATAGAGAAGCACCCTACTCCTGTACTGCAGGCGCATGTTCTACCTGTGTCGCCAAGGTTGTAAAGGGTGCTGTGCGAATGGATACTTGTCTGGCATTAGATGAAGAAGAAGTGCAAGACGGGTTGATTCTGACTTGCCAAAGTCATCCTACCTCTGCAGAAGTAGAGATTACCTTTGATGTCTAGAGGGATACCAATAAACGAACAAACCATTGAGCAGGCTGCCGAACAATTAGCCGAGAACGCTGATTTTGAGGTTGCTATAGAACAATTGCAACAAGACCAACCCATTGTGATGGGTTGGTTCTTCTCCGCCAATTTCGACCTTTTCACCCAGGCCGAGCGAGAATATCTGTTATATTTAACCTTAGTCATTTACCACTCCATCCGGTTAGCTGTTACCAAGGTTCCTCAACCAGATGCCGACGCTATAAGCCAGGCTGAAGAACGCAACTGGGAGACAATGAGTACAGTAAACAGCAGCATTTTTCACCAAAGACTCGATCCCTTTTTTAAGACAACAGATCAGGAGGATCTTCTTGCCTTTATTGAAGACGCTCTTTCCGATTACGAAGATGACGAATTGGTCACTCGGGAAGGCAGGGAAGCTCTGTTTATTGTATTGAAGACCTTAGTTGACTGCTGGACAGATAATGATGGCGTTCCAATTTCTACACCTCCATTAGAGCCAAACTAGCTTCCAGTTGTAAATCTGTCAACTCTTGCTGAATGGCCCGAGTTTTATCCTTGGCGTACCATTTTTGGGTATCTATTCCCAGTTGGCGAAAGTGCATTTTTTGCTCCTCTCCATCCTCCAGCTTCAGGATCTCTTTTCTGGTATTTTGAACGTATTGCTGCAACACTTTGGGCCGAGGCCCCCAGCTAGACCATACTCGACGACTTTCGGCATCTAAGAGGAGCAGCTTGGGTATGGATCTCCCGCCATCTGTGAGAAAGGCATCAATTAATTCAAGGTGCTGATCACGTAGTACTATTCTAAGATCAATCCCGGCATTCTGTTCAGACAATGCAGCAATCACAGGAAGGCTTTGAGCCGCATCTCCACACCAACCTTCCGTAATTACCAGCCAAATATATTGTCCATCTAGTTGCTGAATGGCTGTTTGCGATTCCCGATTAAGCTTCAAGGTCCGGTCCAGGCGATTCATCCGGACTTCATTTAAACGGGTATATTCCAGCAGGGAGGGACTTTGTATTCCCGTAGTTTTCCCTTTTTCTAAAAGATCATTTACCAATTTCCGATAAGCAGCATATGTAATGCCTTTAGCTATGTATTCTTCTGAGATGGTTTTCATTTCCGATGTGCTGTTTCGCAAAGAGGACAATCCTGAAACGAGGTAGGTTCAGTCTAAGGTTGAAGCAAGTCCACCAAACGTCGCAGGTTGGACTGATTGGAGGGATTCGATAGGGCCTTTAAAACTAGCTCTTTTTCTCGCTTGGTGATATGAAAGGATATAGAGGGTTTTACCTTGCTTCCAGCAGGCGGGCTGTAGCGAAATCGAACGAATTCAAAATGATCCGGTCCAAGAATATCATTAATAAATCCAATTGCATTATCCTGCTCAAATTCCTGAACGTCGAGCACTTGCGTAGCAATTCCAAGGGGATTTACCAGAGATTCAACAAATCCCTGCTTATCGCTAGCCTCAATTTCGATAGTCTGTTCCGAGCTATTAATCTGAACCAATACCACTCCGCTGGTGTGCTCCAGGATCCATTCTTTGAAAACCTGGATAAAGCGAGTCGCAGAAAGTAACCCGAAATTATCGCGAAAGCCGGCATCCATCACCTCAATTCCCGGTGAACTTGGTAAATGGACCGTAGGCAAAACATAAGGATAGGTCGCATTCATGCGCAAGGCAGATAGAAAGCGAAGCTGATCTGCATCTTGCCCCTTGAACAACCTTCGGAAATCTACTGCATCCACATCCGGTTGAGAAGTTAGACTTCGAACCATGGGCGTTACCATCATATAGGTCACCCCTTGCGGAGAAATAATCAGCCTTCGAGCATCATTAACAATGGAAGGCGTCACAAATAAAAGTGGGATCTCCGCATTTCTTTCTGGTTCTCTGTAGTAGGCCAATGGCTTGTCCAACAGGAAATCAGTATTCTCATTTAAGGTTTCTTCGAAAACGTATCCTCGATCTTTCCGGTACGTTCTGCCGTTTACTTCAAATCGACCCCATGGCAAAAATAAATCGTTGGTGACCAGGGTGAAGGCAATCGGATTGAGTAGATCCTGTGTAATTCGATCCAGATGCTCGGGATCAAAACGGGATTGTCCCGTCCCTTTTTGTTCTTGTAGCCATAGCTCTCTATAATAGCTCATGCCCATAATACCTCCAGAAGCTCCCGTTATGAGACCCGTATGCCTGATCAGATTCCCGTCCAACATTCGATCAGCCGTTTGCATAACGTGCATAGTCCAGGTAACCGATCGGAGCCCACCACCACTCACTGCAATCAGAACCAGTCTGGGTTTTCTGTTCACCAATGGAGTTACCTTTTCTTTCCATCGGTTCAATATTTGGATCGTTTGAAGGCTATCGCGTGCTATTTGCGCCGGATTACTGATCTGGTTCAGTTTATTTAATGAATAGGGAGTAGGCGGAGCGGTATAATCCAGACCGTAAGCTCGATTCACGTGTCCAAACTCCTTAAAACTCGTAGCAAAGTTGATGAAGACCAACAGCAGAATAATAAGGGTAGACCTCCAGGCGTGGAACCAGTAGGTGATCGCCCCGATTATAGCAGCCACTACACTGAAGAGTATCAAAATACTAGCTGCAGCAGGAATTTGAAAGGCTGGAAAATCAATTAGCCACCCCAGAAACATCAGTCCAACAAGACTAATCAATTGGATAACCAGAGCATTTAAATGATTTTGTCTGAATATGCTCAACAATAAGTCGGATTCATAGTGGGCTACTGATCGAACCAACCTGGGGCGAAATCGCTCGGTTAAATAGGTCTGCACCGGCAAGCGATTAACGTCCAACTTTACGAAATCCAGGTCGATTCCCGGCCTGCCCGGCGGCAAATTCTTTTTATTTCGTTCGCCTTCCTCTTTTTGTTCAAAATGGGAAATATCCCGATTGGTCAGCTGGAAATAGAATGCAAAAATTAAAATGAGAAAGGAAGCACCAGCTACTAATCCGGCACAATTTGTCAAAATACCCAACCAGGATTGTTCCTCAAAAGAGCGTTCAAAGTGAATTAATTTTCCAATAAAATATCCAAAGAAAAGAAGCGGTAAAATGAGATTATTGATACAAAACTTAGTGAAAGGCCGGGACAAGGATGCGAGAAACGGAAAGTGGTGCGCTGTCAGCAGGTAAATGGTTAAGTTCCAGGTCATAAAAAAACCTCCAAAAGCAAGGCCGACAAAGAAAAAGCTCCAGAAATTGACTACTCCTAAATATTCCGGATCCAGGAACAGATATTGAAAACCCAGATTATACCCTAAGTTCCCGCTGATAAAAAACAGGCACACCAACCAAAGCCCGAGCAGCAATAGGTTGCTCCTCAAATGCAGAAGAAACAATTGCAGTGGAAAACTGAAAAAGAAATCTTTAAACTGATGTCCCATTCAAATCTGGATAAAGACGACTATAAATAAAAGGAAATCCTGCCCATTTCAGTTGGTTATACAGTTATCAAATCTTCGCATGGAAGAAAAAAAGGGCTTAAAAAGCAGAAGATACAAAGGCCTGCCATTTGTGCCATTTGATCCGCTCCTTGGTTCAAATGGCAGGAATGGCGAAAGGCCCCATCTGTTAAGAGTCCTGATTTCGTTACTTTTGTCCCAGAATTAACAAAGCCTTTGAAAATCATGAATATTGCTGTAGTAGGAACCGGATATGTAGGCCTGGTAACCGGCACTTGTTTTGCCGAAACAGGTAATCACGTAGTATGCGTCGATATCGATGAGAAGAAAGTTGAGCGGATGAAAAACGGGGAAATCCCCATTTTTGAGCCTGGTCTTGATCTACTTTTTGACCGAAATACAGAACAAAGAAGACTTTCTTTTACGACCGACCTCAAAGCAGCGGTCGACAGTGCAGAAATTATATTTCTCGCCTTGCCGACTCCCCCAGGAGAAGATGGCTCTGCAGACTTATCCTATATTCTCAATGTGGCGAATGACCTTGGTGATATCATCGAGGATTACAAGGTTATTGTTGATAAAAGTACGGTTCCTGTTGGAACAGCTGAACGAGTATACGATGTACTCGCGGCCAAGCTGAGTGAAAGTCTTTTTGACGTAGTTTCCAATCCGGAATTCTTACGAGAAGGGGTTGCGGTAGACGATTTTTTGAAGCCGGACCGTGTAGTAATTGGAACCTCAAGTGATCGGGCCCGGGATTTAATGCACAAATTATATGAGCCTTTCGTTCGGCAAGGGAATCCAATCTATTTTATGGATGAGCGTTCGGCAGAAATGACTAAATACGCTGCCAATTCCTACCTAGCTACCCGAATTACATTCATGAATGAGATCGCCAACCTTTGCGAAAAACTGGGTGCTGATGTAGATAAGGTTCGGCTTGGTATGGGAAGTGACAACCGCATTGGTAAGCGCTTTCTGTTTCCCGGGGTTGGTTTTGGAGGGAGCTGTTTCCCAAAGGATGTGCAAGCCCTGGCTAAAACTGCTGCCGGAGCGAAATACGACTTTAAGATACTTAACTCTGTCCTGGAGGTCAATAGCGAGCAACGTTTCCGGGTATTTGAAAATATTAAGGCTTTTTACAAAGGCGATTTGAAGGGAAAAACTATTGCGCTCTGGGGGCTAGCCTTCAAACCCAACACCGATGACATTCGGGAGGCTCCTGCTATCTACACCATCGATTCGCTGTTGGAAGCAGGTGCCAATGTAAGAGCGTTTGACCCGGAAGCTATCGACAATGTGAAGGCAATCTATGGAGATCGGGTTTATTTTGCCAAGGATCAATATGATACCCTTGAAGGGGCGGACTGCTTGGCTATTGTGACCGAATGGAGCGTATTTCGCACGCCTAGTTTTACTGCGATACGGAAATTGCTTAAAGCGCCTGTGATCTTTGATGGCCGAAATCTCTACAGTATTGAGCAAATGGTGGAAGAAGGATTTTTCTACCAAAGTATCGGTCGAAGCAAAGTTGAAAAAGTCGGCATTACGCAAAACGCCGAGTAATTAAAAATACGCTAGGACTCTTTCTGACGTTCTTTCTCGGAAAGAGTTCGAACATGAAAAAAAGCTTCGGGCTCCTGCTGGTATTCAGCTGGAGCCTTTTCACTTTTCATAGTTGCAAATTTGGCTCGTCGAACCCCTATGCTTCGTTTGTGCAGGTAGATACATTAGCAGACCCTGTTACGCGCTGGCAGTACTTCCGAAACCCAGAGACGGGTTTAAAAGAGGGTCCATTCAAAAAACTCGATTTGGAAAACAACGTACTTGAATCCGGCTTTTATGATGGGGACAAATTACACGGCTTGCGCGTTCTTTACTTCCAAAATGGTGACACCTTAAGCGTGGAAACCTTTGATCACGGGATTTATGAAGGCCCCTATATCAGTTTTCGGGAAGATGGCTCCCTTGAATTGCGGGGTCAGTATATTCAGAATGAAATGAAAGGAGAGTGGGAGCGATTTTATCCAAATGGGCAGCTTATGGAAATCGTTACATTTGACCACAATTTGGAAAACGGTCCTTTCATCGAATATCATCCTAACGGGAAATTGAAAGCAGAGGGTCAATATTTGCAAGGTGATAATGAACATGGGGAACTGAAATTGTACAACAGAAACGGGCAACTGATCCGTATTATGAATTGTGAAAAAGGTACTTGCAGAACCACCTGGTCAGAAAACAAGTGATGCTTATGCACCTAGATCGACTCTTGGTATCCACTTTCATTATGCTTGGGTTTCTGGCGTCTGCAAACCCCATGAATGGGCAAGGCATTGGCGGACAAACCGTGTATAATTTTCTCAATCTATCTCCCTCGGCCCGTGTTTCCGGTCTTGCAGGAAACTTGATCACTGTTCGAGATGATGATCTTGCATTGGGATATAATAATCCTGCTGCCTTAAATCCATCGATGCATACGGCTCTATCTGTCAACCACAGTTTTCATGTGGCTGGCATTCAATTTGGATATGCAGCCTATGGCCATCATTTTGAAGGGATCGGGACTACCTTCCAAGGAGGCATCCAGTACATAACTTATGGTCAATTCGACTTAACGGATCAATTTTTCCAAAACCTCGGTACCTTCAAGGCCTCTGAGGTGGCCCTGAACCTCGGGGCAGGAAAAGCCTTATACGACCGACTGAGTGTAGGAGCTAATGTCAAGCTTATCAATTCTCGCTTTGAAACCTATTCCTCATTCGGCTTATCCTTCGATGTAGCAGCCACCTATTTTGATACTGCCAGTAATTTCACAGCCACACTGGTCTTTCGCAATATGGGACTCCAGCTAAGTCAATATCGGGAAGGTAGACGAGAACAGCTGCCCTTTGAAATCCAGATCGGATTTTCCAAACGATTAAAATACCTTCCCTTCCGGCTTTCTGTAGTTTATCAGCATCTGCAACAATGGGATATTTTATATGATGATCCGAATGCGGATACCCAAAATGATCCCCTTTTCGGAGAAGGACCAACTGAGCGAAGCGCTGCCTCTGAATTTATCGATAATCTATTCCGACACTTGATCTTTAGTGGAGAATTCCTTTTCGGAGCTAAAGAGACCGTCCGTTTACGAATTGGATACAACCATCGAGTCCGACAAGAACTCCAAGTAGACGGCTTTGGCAGCTTGGCCGGCTTTAGCTTCGGATTTGGCATTCGGATCAAGAAAATTAGGATCGACTACGGTCATTCCCATTTCCACAATGCCGGTGGGCTCAACCACTTAACTGTTTCAACCCGCATTATTCGTAAAGCCCCCCCTGTGGAAGTACCAGTCTTCCAGCAATAAGAATTCGGGAAATAAGCAGATTTACCCCTTTTCATTGGGGCTGCTCCCATCCGGGCCAGAGGCCGTAATATTTATTAATTTTGTAGGAAGTTCCATAGCAGCTTTCTGGCTGCTCCCAACCAAATCGCCATGCAACAAATCGCTCCTTACCACCCAAAGCATAAGGTAAGGCTGGTCACAGCCGCCTCCCTTTTCGATGGCCACGATGCAGCTATCAATATTATGCGACGGATACTTCAAAGTTCCGGAGCCGAGATCATTCATTTAGGACACAATCGTTCCGTTCAGGAAATCGTAAATACTGCAATACAAGAAGATGTCCAGGGTATCGCTATCACTTCCTACCAAGGGGGGCACAACGAGTTTTTTAAATACATGTATGACTTATTGAAAGAGAAAGGAGCGGGTCATATCAAGATCTTCGGGGGAGGCGGAGGCACCATTCTACCCGCTGAAATCGAAGAATTGCATGCCTATGGCATCTCCCGCATCTACAGCCCGGACGATGGACGTCAAATGGGACTGCAGGGAATGATCAACGACCTGCTGGAACAGTGTGATTTTCCCGCAGGGACAAACCTGAACGGCGAACTCAAGGAGGTTTCTGAAAACGACCCTAAGGCCATCGCCCGCCTGATATCAGCGATCGAAAACTTTCCGGAAGAAAACAAAGAATGGCTCAATCAGCTACAGCAAGAAGTACAAACCAAAACCATTCCTGTCTTAGGAATTACCGGTACTGGTGGAGCTGGTAAATCCAGTTTGGTAGATGAACTTGTCCGGCGCTTCCTACTGGATTTCGGGGATAAACATATTGCCATCATTTCTGTGGATCCGTCCAAACGGAAAACCGGCGGGGCATTGCTTGGTGACCGTATCCGGATGAACTCTGTCAATCATCCACGCGTGTTTATGCGCTCATTGGCCACGCGACAAAGCAATTTAGCACTGAGTCAACATGTTCAAGGGGCTATCGATATTTTAAAGGCTGCCGGTTTCGATTTGATCATCCTGGAAACTTCCGGGATCGGCCAAAGCGATACGGAAATTGTAGATCATTCGGATGTTAGCCTGTATGTCATGACTCCAGAATATGGAGCTGCTACTCAGTTGGAAAAGATTGATATGCTCGACTTTGCAGATTTGATCGCCATAAATAAGTATGACAAACGTGGAGCGAAGGATGCCCTTCGGGATGTCAAAAAGCAGTATCAGCGCAATCACCAGCTTTGGAATACTGACCTGAATCAAATGCCGGTTTTCGGCACCATGGCCAGCCAATTTAATGACCCAGGTATGAACACCCTCTACCGAAGGGTGATGGACCTTATTGTAGAAAAAACCGAGACAGCTCTAAAATCCTCCTTTGATGTAGGCAAAGGGATGAGTGAAAAAATCTACATTATTCCACCGGCCCGCACACGCTACTTATCTGAAATCTCCGAAAACAACCGGAGC
Source organism: uncultured Saprospiraceae bacterium (assembly GCA_964641965.1). Lineage (GTDB taxonomy): Bacteria > Bacteroidota > Bacteroidia > Chitinophagales > Saprospiraceae > JAJDFU01. The sequence continues at coordinate 30,606 of CAZXLD010000033.1, forward strand.
TATGACCGCTGGGTAGATAAGCAAGTTCTTATTGCAAGGCGATTGTTTGCCCTACAGGAAACCATTAAAGGTCTTAAGGGAACGACCGATGCCGGTCGGCAAGCAACCAGCCATGAGCCCCAGCAAGATCATAAGCAGGTAGCTATTCAACTGTTGGAGGGGGAATACCAGCGCCTGGAGCAGGATCTGGATGGAGACTGTAAGCGAATCCTCGATGGTTGGGAGGAAAAAACAGCTGCTTATGCAGCGGATGAATTCATCTATTTGGTGCGAGGTAAAGAGATCCGGGTACCCACCAAGGTGGAAACCTTATCTCACAATAAGATCCCGAGGGTTGCTTTACCTAAATACAAGGATTGGGGAGAGGTGCTGCGTTGGGTGTTGACCGAAAATGTTCCGGGAGAGTTTCCCTATACAGCCGGCGTATTTCCCTTCAAGCGACAAGGGGAGGACCCCACCCGCATGTTTGCCGGAGAAGGTGGTCCGGAAAGAACCAACAAGCGTTTCCATTACGTATCCCTCGATATGCCAGCCAAACGGCTCAGTACCGCCTTCGATTCGGTAACACTTTATGGAGAGGACCCGGATCACCGTCCGGATATCTATGGTAAAATCGGGAACTCAGGGGTCAGTATTTGTTGCCTCGACGACGCCAAAAAATTGTATTCCGGATTTGATCTTTGTAGTCCGCGTACATCCGTTTCGATGACGATCAACGGACCAGCTGCGACGCTGGCTGCGTTCTTCATGAATGCAGCTATCGACCAACAATGTGAACTGTATATCGTGGAGCATGGATTAAAAGCTAGGGTTGAAGCAAAGCTCAAGGAAAAATACGATGATCGGGGATTGCCGCGTCCGGCGTATAATGCTGATGTCCCCGAAGGAAACGACGGTCTGGGGCTACTTTTGCTTGGCCTCACCGGCGACGAGGTACTGGAGCCGGAGATCTATACCCAATTGAAGGCTAGAGCATTGTCGGCTGTGCGCGGGACTGTTCAGGCTGATATTTTGAAAGAAGATCAGGCGCAGAATACCTGTATTTTCAGCACAGAGTTCTCCCTGCGACTCATGGGGGATGTTCAGCAATACTTCATTAATCATAAGGTGCGGAACTTCTACTCCGTGTCCATTTCCGGGTACCACATTGCAGAAGCTGGTGCCAATCCGATTACCCAGCTGGCCTTCACCCTGGCCAATGGATTTACTTTTGTAGAATACTATTTGAGTCGGGGCATGGATATCAATGATTTTGCCCCCAACCTCAGCTTCTTTTTCTCCAATGGGGTGGATCCCGAATATGCTGTTATCGGCCGGGTGGCTCGAAGAATTTGGGCAAAAGCACTCAAAGAAAAGTACGATGCCAATGATCGGTCTCAAAAGCTCAAATACCATATTCAGACCAGCGGGCGCTCACTGCATGCCCAGGAGATCGCCTTCAACGATATCCGCACCACCCTGCAGGCGCTGTACGCTATCTACGACAACTGCAACAGCCTGCACACCAACGCCTACGACGAAGCCATTACAACGCCTACCGAGGAAAGCGTGCGCCGGGCCATGGCTATACAGTTGATCATCAATAAGGAACTCGGCCTTGCTAAGAATGAAAATCCGCTTCAAGGCAGCTTTATCATCGAGGAATTGACGGATTTGGTAGAGGAAGCTGTGTTATCTGAATTCGACCGGATTACCGAGCGAGGTGGGGTGCTGGGAGCCATGGAGACCATGTACCAGCGCGGAAAGATCCAGGAAGAAAGCCTGTATTACGAGACCAAAAAACACACCGGCGAATTGCCTATCATTGGCGTGAACACCTTCCTCAGTAAGGAGGGTTCACCAACCATCATCCCGGGTGAGGTCATCCGGGCTACTGAAGAAGAGAAACGGGATCAAATTCAAACCCGAGATAACCTTCATCAAGCGAATGCCGAAAAAGGGCCGGCAATGCTCCGTCGTCTGCAACAAAAGGCCGTAAACAATGAAAACCTTTTCGAAGAGCTAATGGAAGCAACCAAGTACTGTACCTTGGGGCAGATCACGCATGCCTTGTACGAGGTTGGAGGACAATACCGTAGAAATATGTAATTCCTATTGTCCGGAAATGCTGACCACTCGAAGAGTGCGTCAGTATCGGCGGACAGTACAGAAGAAACATATAGCGGCGATCTTTAGTCGCCGCAAGACTACCCGCTTGGCAATTGAAATCGCCAGTACGAAGTAAGCTTTGGAACGCATAATTTCTTAATCTCAATTCCCTGCCGGTGGGAATTCTTTTTTGTTTTTGAGTATTGAACGTTGAGTTAGAATAACACTACAAAACCTTCTGATCAAGCTGAATAATCCTCAGGAACCCCTTACCTTAAGTGATTGTTGTTAGAAGAAAGAATCCTATGCAGCAATCCGTTGTCATTGATATCCTGAATCAAAAAGCCCTACAGCTTCTAAAGGACCTGGAGGATCTCAACCTCATCCGGTTGAAGGGTGACCCTACCTCTGATGCTACTCCCGCCTATCCAGATTGGGCTTCCCAATTCAAGGGAAAAATGACCAAGCAGCCATTAGAGGAGGTAAATCAACAACTTCTGGACCTTCGAAAAGAATGGGATTGAACTACTTGTGGGACACCAATACGGTTATCTATTATTTACAACAGCAGTTCCCTCCAAAAGGAGAGGTCCTGATAGATCAGATCATTGAATCCAACAAACCAACGATCTCTATCATTACAGAAATCGAACTTTTAGGATGGAAATCGGCCTGCCCTAGCCACTTGGATATCCTCAAAGGATTCGTAGTAAACTCCTAAGTCATCGGATTGGAAGCAGAGATAAAAGACAAGACCATTGAAATTCGAAGCAGACTTGCTATCAAGCTTCCCGATGCTGTGATTGCTGCCACAGCTCTGATCTACGATTTAGAACTCATAACCTGGAATACAAGGACTTCTCAGTCATCAACGGGATTCGACTTCTAAATCCCTTTTCTGTAGTCTAGACTAGGTTTCTCTTCTTGATTAAGGAGCAGCTTGATTGTTTTCAAATTCCTGAATCAGCACATTTTAGTTTGAATTCGCGTTTCGGGCAAGGCGGAAGCCAACATCGTCGCTGTTTTTATACAGTAGTATATTAGCACGCTTTGACAAAAGTTCGACTTTGAAATATCGATCGTTTCCCCAAGAAAAATAGGTAGACCAAGATCCTCCACGCAAGACTCTTTCCATGCCATCCCCAGGAGGTCCAGTAGGATTTCTTAAGGACCCAGTTGGATATTCGCCACTTTCAAGTAGATCCCAGCACCACTCCCAGACGTTACCGCCAATGTCATACAAACCAAGATAATTTGGCTGCAATTGTCCAACATTGTTTGTCTTCTTTTTTGAGTTCCATCCCTCTCCTATGAAGGGTTCTCTACCCCATTGCTTTGGCTCACTTTTAGCCAATCTCCCACCTCGAGCCGCATATTCCCATTCTGCCGCAGTAGGAAGACGATATCCATTAGCATTCCAATGGGGAGTTACATCGGTCCCATTGATTCTGTAAACAGCTTTCAGACCTTCTTGTCTTGAACGCCAATTGCAATAGTTCACTGCGTCGAGCCAACTAACATTGATCACAGGTCGATCATCCCTACCCCAGAGTTCATCATTTGGAAATTGCCGATTAGTAGCAACACAAAATTCATCATACTCTTCAAAAGTCACTTCATATCTTCCAATATAGAAGTCACTCAAAGTCACCTTGCGGTTCAATTTTTGGCCATCATCACATTCATCTCCTAATTCTACACTACAATCCAAATTGAAGGTCCCACCTTCGACAAAAACCATATATGGGAGGTCTGTGTCCCGTTCGTTAGATTCCTTGGTTTCGCGGGGCTGGATTTGAGTAGAAGTTGGTTTTTGGGCAGTAAGATCCTTCTTTCCCGCCTTTAAGTCCTTTGTTCTCGCCTTTGAAGGATACTCGGAATTTTGAGACTGATTGGTCTCAGGTTCCATCTTTTTTCCTCCAGTAGGCAATAAAGAATCTACCTCGATTTCCTTATTTGGATTTGAATTGGCTTTGATCAAGAGAGAGGAATCTTCGAAAATTGAATCATTCAAAACAGCTAAATCCTCTTTTGGAAAAGGAACTACAGTCCGAAATTGTGACATCCAAACCAAAAGGATTATAAATACCGCAATACTCACAAAGACTATGATCTGTTTTTGGTAAGCTCTTACCCAAGGAGAAATCAATTTTGAGTTAGATCGGGAATCGGTTTCTTCCTTTTTTGAAGCAATTGAAACAAAGCTTTTCCCGGTTGGATTGAAAGATCCCTTAATTGTCTTTTTTGAGGGTTTTTTATACTCTAATCGCTCAAATGATTTTTCTTGAGGGGATAATCCCAAATCCCTCATCAAACGTATCAATCCATTATCATAGCCTTCGGTGAAATCAACGTAATGACGCCTTCGGATTCGGAAAGGCAAGTCTACTTGACGAAACATTACGGGAAGGACCTTTTTATCCATGTCTAGAGCGTAGTCAACCTCATCCATCACGTTGTCTGAGGTGATTGAGTCTGGCGAGAGGATAAAAATTAATCCCGAGCATTTTGTAACAGCCCTTTCGATACTTCGCGCCCATCGTTCCCCTGTTTTGATATCCAGCTGATCGATCCACACCTGAGCGCCCGCTTCCCTAAGATCCTGCGCCAGCCGCAAAGCGAAGTCGGCATCTTCCCGTGCGTAACTGATGAAGTAAGTGGTAGACTCCGGGGCCATAAGTTGAAAATAGGTTCCGCATAAAAATAAATAGGATAATCGTAATTGATGGGTTATGAGTTGTGAACTTTGGTTGCTTCAATCTCAACACTAAAAACCCAGAATTATAAACGCTAGCCCTACCTTAACACCCCAGAAGCACCTCAACATGAAAAACACCTTGCCGCGCGAGCCCCTGAAGGCCCTATTCTGGTTGATCCTGGTGGTGCTGACCTTGTTTTGTCTGATTTATTTCAAGAATCTGCTACAACCTTTCTTTCTGGCTTTCCTGATCTTCCTGTTTAACTACGTGCCCTATATCGGATCCTTGGTGGCCACACTACTGCCCGCTTTTTTTGCCGTATTGCAATATGGCTCCATATGGTATTTTATTTATGTCTTTGGTGGTATTCAGGTGATCCAGAATCTAATTGGCAATTATCTAGAGCCCAAGATGATGGGAAAGTCACTCAATATGAGCCCTTTAGTCGTGGTATTGGCCCTTGCATTCTGGGGCTACATCTGGGGTATATTGGGAATGATCCTTTCTGTACCAATCACCTCCATTCTGATCATTATTTCCGCCCAATTTGATTCTACACGTAACTTCGCCATTTTGCTATCCGAAAAAGGAGATATCGAATCCTTATATCCGGAAGCTACTCCGGTAAATAAGGAAGCACTGAACATCGTTTAATCCAGGACTTTAAACCCACCGTCCATGCAAACTGCTATCTATGGTCTGATGGCCTCCCTGCTTTTTGGGCCCAACTATCAAAGTATATTCCTCCTTTCCGATGCCAAGAAGGAAATCTATTACGTTGTAGAACAGCCGACCCGGGAAAAAGAGGTCTATGACATATTAAAAGAATTCAACGACGAGCAAAAAGCTTTTGATAAAGGTCGAAAGGAACGTACCAAGGGACTGCGCTTTCTTTTCGTGGGTCGAGACGCCACCCGGGAAGAATTGTTACCACTGTTCGAAGATGCCATGGAGGAGCGCGAAATCCTTCGCAATGATTATATCAAAGATCGCATAAAAGTCCAAGACTTGCTCACTCCGGAAGAATGGGAACAAATTCTATCCCTTTCTTACGGGAAGTTTGACAAAGGCCGAACCGGTAGAGATTTAGATTATGCCAGGAATCAATTGCTGTCCTTTAAACCATTAATTGACATTCAAAAGGCAATTGACAAGCGAATTGCAGATCCCGAGCGGCGAGCATCCTGTCAGATGGCTCTGGAAGATTATAAAGTTCAATTGGTGAATGAACTGGATGAAATTGATGACAAAATGTTGATAGATATTGAAACTCTTAAACGCCAGAATGTATCTGAAACAGAAATGTTGGCTATTGCAAATCGGTTGGCCAACTACAGGCAGGAGATTTTCCTGGCAACCCTTCAGTTTAGGAGTACTATTCTTGAAAATACTACCCCTGAAGAATGGATCAAACTTGCTAAGACAATGGTAAAATTGATTTAACTTTCCTAAAAAGGGTTAATATCCTGCCAATTCCACAGCAGGCACTAAACCCCAGTCTATTTACCCAGTCAAAGAGGCAAAACAAGGACACATGAAAAAGATCCTAATTGCCTCTGGAATTCTGCTAAGCTCATTTTTGCTTTCGACTACCCTTTCTGCCCAACGAGTAGTGATAAGCGTTAGACCGCCAGCTCCTAAAAGAGTAGTCATAAAAACCCCTCGACCAGGAAGTAACTATGTGTTTATCAATGGATATTGGAAATGGAACCCCCGTCGGAACCGATATGTATGGGTGGATGGCCGTTGGGTAAAGCGCCGCCCTAATCAGGTTTATGTTACCGGTCGTTGGAGAAGAGTACGGGGAGGATATACCTGGGTACCTGGCCACTGGAAATATGTATGATCACATCGGATATTCTTGATCAAATGGATTCAAACGATAAGGATAGGTAAGAGAGCCCATCCTGGCTCTCTTCTTTTCATTAAATTGATCTTCCAAGGCCAAACAGATATTAACTGAGTCATTTTTACATAACTACCTGTTTTTTAAACATAAGTCCAAGAATCGAGGTCTGTGTACTCATACCTTTGTATTGGATTAAAAAAGATAATCCGTTCAAAACAGACTATTCGTTCATCTAAAACGACTCATCGTGAATAAAAATTCAGGATTAACCGTAGGACTTATCGTTCTTGCTGTATTGCTTATTGGAGCGATCATTTGGGGGGTATCCCAAAGCGGTGCCAAACAGAAATTGGAAACCGAAAATAAGGTCATGACCGAGCAAATTGACGAATTGGCTCAATTGCGTGCTGACCTTGAAATGGAGGTGGACAGTCTCGTAGAGGAATATGAGTACCTCGCCTCTGAAAACCAAGAATTATCTGGGTCTCTTGAGGACGTTCAAGCAAAATTGGTTAGCACACAACGTGCTTTGCGCAATGCCAAAAATGCAGATGCCAGCGAGCGCAACAGCCTGAAAGCTCAGATTGAAGAACTAATGGCCGCTAAAACAGAGCTTGAACTGAATATCACTGCTATCCAGGCAGAAAATGATTCCTTAAGAGCACGCACAGGTGTGTTGGAGGAGAGTCTGGCCATGTCCGAGCAGGAAAAAGAAGCACTAACCAACCTTAATAGGACGATTCAGGAAGAAGTAAAGCGGCTAACATTGGCCAACTTCAAAGCTTCTGGATTTGCAGTGCAAACCATGCAAAAAAATGGAAAGACCAACACCAAAGCTGGTCGGGTTAAAACCATCGATGTGACATTCGATCTGGCAAATGTTCCAGCTGAGTATCAAGGCGTTCGTCCAGTTTATCTTTCCATCACAGATGAAACCGGTACTCCAATCGCAAGCGAAACACCTGTTATGGCCGATATCATGGTCAATGGGCAGGCAATGGACTTGGTTGCGGTAGAAGCCAAGGAAGTTAACATCGGTGAAAGCCAGCGTTTGTCCTTTACCCATGAGTTATCTGACAAGTTGGATAAAGGGCTGTATAGAGCTACTGTATATACTGATTTAGGTCTGCTTGGAGCTTCCAGCTTTCAGTTGCGCTAGGCTTTCTTAGAGGAGAAAAGAATAAATTCCGTTTTTCTTTTCCAAGCGCGGGCTCTTTGAAGAGCCCGCGCTTCGTTATTTTTAGGCATGGAACGTTTCATTTTCCTCCTTTTACTATTTGTCCTGGCCTCAGCCTGCATCAGTAAAAAGAAAGTAGATCGTATTGAAGCAGCATACTTGGATCAATTAACCGAATCAAGGACTGAAAATCAATTACTTAAAGGACGGCTAGGCAGGTTGACGCAAGATTCCTTTTATCTGGCTGGAGCCAACGCAGCCTTATTGGCTACCCAAAAAAACTACCTGGACCGCCTAGACCAACTGGAGGAGGAACTTGATCGGCTTAACTTCTCAGCCAATACTACAGCAAAAGGTAAGGATAGGGTCATTCAGGAAAAAGAAGTGGAGATTCGCCGTCTACAAAACCTGTTCTATCAGTCCGAAAACCTATTGCAGCAACGATTGGAAAGATTGGAGCAAGTGGCCGGAGCATGTGCGATTACCCTGATCAAATACGATACCCTTTATTGGGAGGTCGACTATCAACCCACTGCTTGCCTGATCACGCTTAACGAGAACCTCCTCTTCAGGCGGTACAGTACAGATAAACTATTGGAAACAGGCCAAAATGCAATTCGTGACTTGGCAGCAGTAGTTCGCCAATTTCCCGAATTGGTAGTGGACGTAAAAGGACATACGGATAACCAACCTGTTGCTCGAAGCAATATGGATAACTGGGACTACAGTTTGCTGCGGGCTGCCACTGTAACTCGTGTCCTTACCCGAAGTGGTTTGGGTACAAACCAGGTGATGGCTGCCGGTAAAGGGGAATTTGCCCCTAAGGTATCCAACGAAACTGCCGATGGTAGAGCCATGAACAGAAGAATTGAGCTGGTTCTTCGTTTTAGAGAGAGCGACCTGGTGAGGGATTTGGGTCGATTGATCGACCAGATGGAAAGGCCCTAATGGAAATAATTACCAAAGTGAATCGTTTGTTTTCTGCTAATACCCGCCTACTACTTAGGAATTTGACGGCTGATTGACCTGATCTGTTCAGTTTTGCGTAGCTTCCGTCTTTATCCTGGAAACCTTGAGTTTCACGTTCATTTTATCCTGTTTATAGAGGCAGGAATACGGTGGTTTTTGTTTTTAAAAACCCTTTAAACACAAAACGATGACGCAACTTGGAACTATCACTGATCCACAATTTGTCGCAAAAGCTGACTATCGTGCCTGGGAACGGTTTACACTTCGATTCATTCGGGACGAAAGAGATTTACCTTTCATTCCATTGATCCTAAAGATTACAGCTTTCATGCTTCCTGCTGGGCTGTTGTTGTTTGTTCCGGGACTTCCTTCCTGGTTATGGTATTCTCTGGCAGTAATTTACCTATATCTGAATAATCTATATTTTAAGGGGCCCTTCGGACTTATGATGCATTGTACCTCCCACCGCCCTTTTTTCAAGAAGGAATACGACTGGCTCAACAAATACATTCCGTGGTTTTTGGCTCCTTTTTTCGGGCACACGCCAGAAACCTATTTTGCGCACCATATCGGTATGCACCATGCAGAAAACAACTTGGAAGAAGATATAAGCAGCACGATGGAATATAGGCGCGATAGCTTCAAGGAGTTTATGCGCTATTTTTCCAATTTCTTCTTCAAAGGAATATTCCAACTTTACGGTTATCACAAGGACAAAAAGACTTGGCCATTCTTTTTGCCCAGAATTGTACTAGGCGAACTCTCCTTCTATTTACTGTGCGTCGTCTTGGCCATCGTCAACTTTCCTGCTACCCTTGTCGTTTTCATCCTTCCATTTTTGATTTTCCGATTCATTACTATGATGGGAAATTGGAGCCAGCACGCTTTTGTGGATCCGGATGATCCGACCAATCTGTACAAAAGCAGCATCACCTGCATTAATGTCAAATACAACCACAAATGCTGGAATGATGGGTATCACATTAGTCATCACCTCCGCCCAAGCATGCATTGGACCTTGCACCCAAAGCATTTCCTGGATAATATCGAAGAATATCGTAAGAACGATGCCTTGGTCTTCGACGGTCTAGACTTTTTGCAGGTTTTTGTAAAACTCATGAAGAAAAAGTATGACGAGCTCGCAGATCATGTGGTAGATCTTGGAAACTATAACAGCCATGAGGAAGTGGTGGCCATGTTAAAAAAACGGACGCTGTTTATTCCATTTTCTACAGTCGAGACCAGCCAGGCTCCTGAACCGGTAGCAGAAGGACAGGCCTAGTCCAAGATCAAGGTACAGCTGTGGACCCGCGCACAGTTTTCCCATTTTGGCATCAAGGAAGAAGGCCGATTGATGGGATGCTGTTTATAAAATCCTAATTTTGGCGCTCCGGAACTCGATAAACGTGTGATGGGTTAAAACAGTCAATTAAAGGAAATCCGATTTGATGATTCATATTACCTTCCCCGATGGCAAGGTTCGCCAATATGAAAAGGGTATAAGTGGACTGGAAATCGCCAAGTCTATTAGCGAAGGACTCGCCCGAAATGTGCTAGCTGCAAAAGTCAATGGTGAAGTATGGGATGCAACGCGTCCTATTGGCCAGGATGCCACTCTTGAACTGCTTACCTGGAAGGATAAGGAGGGAAAAGCTACTTTTTGGCATTCCTCCGCGCATTTGATGGCGGAGGCACTGGAGGAGTTATACCCTGGCATTAAATTTGGTATTGGCCCTCCGATAGATAATGGATTCTACTATGATGTGGATCCCGGGGACCGTGTGATCTCCACAGATGATCTCCCCAAGATCGAGGCCAAAATGAAGGAACTAGCGAAGCAAAAAAATGCCTTCGTCCGAAAAGAAGTCCGCAAATCCGAAGCCCTTGCCTATTTCGAGGATAAGGCCGATGAATACAAGTTGGAACTCATCCAGGATTTAAAAAATGGGGAGATCACGTTTTATGAACAGGGCCACTTCGTAGATTTGTGCCGAGGCCCTCACATTCCGGATACTTCCAAAATAAAGGCTGTAAAACTCCTGAACGTAGCTGGCGCTTATTGGAGAGGAGATGAAAACCGGAAACAGCTCACCAGGATCTACGGAATCACTTTCCCCAAGCAAAAGGAGCTCAATGAGTACCTGGAGATGCTTGAGGAAGCCAAGAAGCGCGATCATCGAAAACTGGGCCAGGAACTGGAGCTTTTCATGTTTAGTGATCGGGTAGGCTCAGGCCTCCCTTTGTGGCTTCCCAAAGGGAACAAGCTCCGGGATCGATTGATGCGTTTTCTCAATCAAGAGCAGGAAAAAAGGGGCTATCTGTTGGTTTCCACTCCGCATATCGGCAAAAAGGAACTGTATCAGACTTCGGGCCACTGGGAGAAATACGGCGAAGATAGCTTCCGTCCGATTCAGACGCCACGGGAGGGGGAGGAATTTCTCTTGAAGCCCATGAATTGTCCCCATCACTGTGAAATTTATGCCCACCGACCTCATTCCTACAAAGAACTGCCCATTCGGATAGCTGAATTCGGTACTGTATATCGCTATGAGCAAAGTGGGGAGCTGCACGGCCTAAGTCGCGTTCGGGGCTTTACCCAGGATGATGCGCACATTTTCTGTACCGAAGATCAGCTGAAGGGAGAATTCCTCAATGTACTGGAACTGACCACTACCATTTTATCAAAAATGGGATTCAAATCCTTCAAAACCCAGATCTCGCTGCGCGACCCCAACAACCCCGCCAAATACATTGGTTCAGATGAGAATTGGGAGCACGCAGAGAAAGCCATTATTGAGGCAACGGAAGAAATAGGATTGGAAACTACCCGTGAATTGGGAGAGGCGGCTTTTTATGGTCCGAAACTCGATTTCATGATCAAGGACGCCATCGGTCGTTCCTGGCAGTTGGGTACCATACAAGTGGACTACAACCTTCCCGAGCGGTTTGACCTGGAATACATTGGGGCTGATAATCAACCCCACCGGCCGGTTATGATCCACCGTGCGCCTTTCGGGTCTCTGGAACGCTTCATCTCCATCCTCATTGAAGATACCGGTGGGAAGTTTCCCTTATGGCTCACTCCCGATCAGATTGCTATCCTACCGATCAGCGATAAATTCAACCCCTATGCTGCCGAAATTGAGCAACAGCTGGCGGAATCTGATATTCGAGGATTTATCGATGATCGAAGTGAAAAGATTGGACGTAAAATAAGAGACACCGAATTAAAAAAAATTCCATTCATGCTGATTGTTGGAGAAAAAGAAGCCGAAGAAAAAACGGTTTCTGTCCGAAAACAAGGCGAGGGTGACATCGGCAGTATGGATGTGGACGGCTTTATTGCTTTCTTTCAAAAGGCTATAGAGACAGAAGAAGGACAATAATTCTTCAATTTTGGCACTATTGCAGTCAACCATTTAATTTTTTTCCTGTCTTTTCTAACGAGACTTTTAACTAGTTAAACTATATTTAAACTTCTTGCGCCGATCCCTTTTCCGAACTAATATCGTACTATCATTTTAATTTTTGGGATGAAGCATTTTTTACTCTCCTTATTTTTTATTGCGTTGTTGATTCCGGCCTTTGGGCAACGGAGTAGTCGATACCTATCGGATGGGGAGGAGTTACAGTTTTACCCCAATCCAGCCATGGACTATATTTCTCTTAAGGGACAGCAGTCCGTACAAGAGGTTCACGTTTACGACCTGCTTGGTAAACGGCTTAAAACCTTTCTAGCCGTTAATAATTCGGTTTTCTTCGTGGGCGATCTGAACAGGGGTACCTACTTGGTACAATTTATTGACCCAAAGAATCAGGTTCTTGCTACCCGCCGAATGAATAAGCAATAAGCTATAGCCATCTCTTCGGACAGCTCTACTTGTAATAATCTTGAAAAAAATCAGGCAGATGCCTCAAGGCAGCAATTTCCCTATACTTTTCTCGAGTTTCAGTCGCTGGTGCTCCCCAATAGACTTTGCCTGCTTCCAGGTTTTTCGATACCCCAGATTTGGCATACACAATAACATCATCCCCGATCTTTAGATTTTGTGCGACGCCCACCTGGCCGTAAATCGTTACCCGGTCACCGATTACAGTATTCCCTGCAATCCCAACTTGGGCTGCAATTAAGCAATTCGCACCAATCCTCACGTCGTGCCCAATCTGAATAAGACAATCCAGTTTGCTCCCTTTTCCGATAATCGTATCCCCTGAAACTCCACTGTTGATGGTGCAACCTGCCCCGATATCCACTCCTTCTTCCAGAACTACCCGTCCACCCGTACGCCATCTCCGGTATCCTGCCTTGGTTTTCTGGAAATAAAAAGCATCGCTCCCGATTACTGCACTATTCTGAACCGTCACATTGTCCTTCAGTATAGCATAATCTCGAATGGATGCATTGGCCTGGACATAACAATTCGCTCCTATTTCCACATGATGGCCGATGATCACACCGGGTTCAATCACTGCTGTCGGATGAACTTTTGCAGTTTCACTAATGGCCTGGGTCAATGGGTGAAACGGTCGGAATTTTTGCACCAAATTGTTGTAAGCCTTAAAAGGCTCAGGGTGTACCAACAATGCCTTGCCCACAGGTACTTTGACTGCCTTATCAATGATAATTAGGCTGGCTGCCGACTGTAAAGACTTGGCATAATACTTTTCTGCATCTACAAAGGTGATATCTCCTGGTTCGACTTGATGAATTTCATTGATTCCTTCCACCTTCAGGCTTGATTCTCCATACAGGTCTGCCCCAATCATTTCTGCCAAATCCTTGGCGGTAATAGGTTGTGGTAATTTCATACAGGCTTGGGATTGATGGCCGTAAAATACGGTGTTAAAATAGGGGAAGTTGTCCATGGAGTATCATTTCCCCAGGAATTGCCATTTTGGGATCGCATCTATTCTCTATATATTTCCAATGTATGCTGCAAATTCGCAATCTTTCGAAGCATTTTGGCGATAAAGCGGTTGTCAAAGACCTGAGTTTCCAAGTAGAAAAAGGGCAAATCCTGGTGCTGCTTGGAAAGAGCGGTTCCGGCAAAACGACCACCTTGAAAATGATCAATAGATTGATCGAACCCTCTGGAGGTGAAATATTGATCGAAGGCCGCAACGTCATGAAAAGCCCTCCGGAAGAACTCCGACGAAACATAGGCTATGTAATTCAGGACAATGGCCTTTTTCCTCATTACACAGTTGCCGAAAATGTTGCGCTGGTTCCCCGATTACTCAAATGGGATAAAAAACGGCAGGAAGCACAAACCCATCGGATGTTGAGCATGCTGGATTTAGATCCGGATGAATATGGACCGAAGGCTCCTTCCGAACTAAGCGGCGGACAGCAACAACGAGTAGCTATTGCGAGGGCTTTAGCAGCTGAGGCTCCACTGCTCCTGATGGATGAACCTTTCAGCGCTCTGGACCCAATTACCCGGGTGCGGGCACGTGCCAAATTCGAAGCTTTGATCCGGGAGCTTAAAACAACCGTGGTGATGGTCACCCATGATGTGGTAGAGGCTGTTGATCTCGGGGATCAAATTGCCTTAATGGAGAATGGCCTTCTAGCCCAGTTGGGAAGTCCTGACGAACTCCTGCTCAATCCAAAAAGTGATTTTGTCCACCATTTTTTCGATGGAAATCGAATGGAGTTAGAATTGAGATCGATAAAACTTGAAGTGGTGATTCCATTCCTTCAAATGGACTCGACAAATATTCACCGTCCGGATGAATTCATTGAGGCCGATGCCCGAGATAGCCTGCTGGAGGTTTTGGAAAAAATGGCCGCTACAAACAGCTCGTTAATCCTCCTCCCTGATTTAGGAACTACGAGCAGAGAAGATTTGCTTAAGAGTTACTTTTTATGGAAAAAACATCTAGAATCCAAAAACTAAAGCGGACGTTTTGATTGAACTGTGGGACACAATCATTGATCTGTGGGATTTTATTTTGGCTAATCGTGTACAGCTTGGACGGCTCGCACTGGAGCATCTTTGGCTTACAGGCGTATCGCTTTTTCTGGCCATTTTAATCGGAGTTCCTACAGGTATTCTCATCTCGAAAAGGGAAAAGCTATCTAAATGGGTTTTGGGTTTTACCAGTATTTTGCAAACTATTCCCAGCTTGGCGCTACTCGGCTTTATGATCCCCATTTTTGGAATAGGTGCCCAGCCAGCTGTATTCGCCCTCTTTCTGTATGCCCTCTTACCCATCGTACGCAATACCTTTGTAGGAATCCAGGAAGTAAATCCGGCAGTGCGGGAAGCAGGAATTGGAATGGGCATGACGCCTCTACAATTGTTGACCCGAGTAGAACTTCCATTAGCTATGCCCACCCTTTTCGCTGGAATTCGAACAGCTGCAGTGATCAACGTAGGCGTGGCCACACTTTGTGCTTTGATCGCAGCAGGGGGACTCGGAGAATATATTTTTACCGGTATCTCCTTGAATAACAGCACTATGATTCTGGCTGGTGCTATTCCAGCGGCTTTGCTCGCTATCTTGATTGATGGTCTGCTGGGGCGAATACAGCCCTACGCCCAACGCCTACTTGGCCCTATTCTGATTCTAATCGCATTAGCCATGCTGGGGTCAATTGCTCGGCAAATCTGGCGAATTTCTCAAAGCGATGCTGTTGAAACCCTTATTGTGGGTTTGGAACCTGAAATCATGGAACGAGAGGATGGCTGGAAAGGCTTAAAAGTAGAATATGGCATCGACCTGGAGCCCCGGCAAATGAACAATGCATTACTCTACGATGCCTTAGTCAACGAGAGTGTGGATATCATCAGTGGTAACTCCACAGATGGTAGGATAAAGGCCTACAATCTGAAAGTACTGCAAGACGATAAAAATTATTTTCCCCCTTATTTCGCAGCTCCCCTGGTCCGAGCAGCCACCCTGGAGACGCATCCGGAATTAGATTCCATCTTGAACCTCCTTGCTTACAGCATTCCAGATTCAACTATGCAACGCCTGAATTACGAGGTAGACGGCCTCAAAGGATCCCCCCGGGAAGTAGCACTCCGTTTTCTGAGTCAGCGCGGATTTCCAACCGCTATTGAGCGAAAAACCGCACAACCGGATATTGTAATTGGGGCCAAGATCTTCACCGAACAATATATATTAGGAGAATTGTATGCAGGACTCATCGAAAACCTAACCCCCTTGGACGTAGAACTGAAGCTTGGTTTAGGGGGTACTCAAATCGTTTTTAATGCTCTGCTGGCTGGGGAAATTGACCTTTATCCAGAATATACCGGTACCGGACTTCAGGTTTTAATAAAACCAACAGAAGAAGTCCTGGATTCCTTGTATCATAATCCGGAACTTATCTATCCTTATGTGAAGGAAAAAAGCTTGGAAAAATATGGAGGCGTTTGGTTCGACCCTTTGGGTTTCAATAACACGTATGCCTTTATGATGCGTGCAAATCAAGCTGATCAATTGGGCATACAATCCATCTCGGACCTGGCAGAATATCTCAATAACTAAGGCTTCTAAATACGGATTCCATTTTTCATTGTATTAGCTCGTCAATATTTTATCATTCATTCAACTTGCTTTCCTAATCGGTCAGCATCCTTCTATTTCTTATATAATGCAAGATCGGAAACGATGCGACTGGTGTGAGAAAGACGATATCTACCGGAATTATCACGATACGGTTTGGGGAGTACCCGAATACGATAGCCGCAAGCTCTTTGAAAAGTTAAACCTCGACGGCGCTCAGGCCGGGTTGAGTTGGTATACTATTTTGATTCGGGTTGACAGTTATTTCAAAGCTTTCGATGGTTGGGATCCCGAGAAAATCGCACGTTACGATAACCAAAAATTCCAGACGCTCTTACAGGATACCGGAATTATACGCAATAAACTAAAGATCAAGGCAGCTATTGAAAACTCGAAAGCCTATTTGGAACTGGAGTCGGAAGGGATCTCTTTCAGCGATTACTTATGGAAGTATGTGGATGGCAAACCTTTGGTTAATCACTGGAAAAGTATGGAGGAAGTCCCTGCACAAACTGACCTTTCCAGGGAGATAAGTAAAGATTTAAAAAAGAGGGGGTTCCGATTTGTTGGCCCTACCATTGTGTATGCCTTTATGCAAGCTGTGGGAATGGTGGATGATCACCTTACTTATTGTTGGCGGAGGACCGGTTAGGCCCTGGTTAATCGATCGGGCGTACTCGATATAACACCCAGATCTCATTAATAGTGTTGATACCCTGTTGCTCCAACCACTCATTCACCCTCCAAATAGTTTTGGAAGAATACTTAACTGGTTCCATCCTTGCCTCCAATGCTTCCCTGCTCGAATCATTCCGAAGTTGATTGTAAGTAGAGGCTAAATAAAATTCTCCTTCTCCGGAGGCCAGTTCAAAGATCTGATTTAGTGAATCCCGTGTTACAAATTCTACTTTCGGATTGAACACCGCGTAATACCACTCCAGCGGAATCCTGCTGCTGGATTGGAATGGGTTTCGCCGGTGGCAATAGATCGTGATCGATTCTTGTTGTTCTGCAAACTGTCGATCCATCAATTGCATAAAGTGGATTCCCTGGGAATAGGGAGTGAGCATGAAAAAACCCAATGCAAATGTGTTGAGCAAGAGCGAGAAAATTACCACGCCTCCCAGTACCCATTTCCAAGCTTTTGCCCAGCTAGAGTACCCTATTAAAAATCCTGCCAAACCATAGCCTACCAACAAGGGCAGCACCCCAAAAATGGGAAAAAGAAAACGGTCTTCCTTGTGAGAGACAGCGAAGTGGGCCAACAGAAAGAAGATGGTTGCCAATACAAATGGATCTCGAATTCGTTTCCACATTCCCCATGCTGCGGTTCCCAGGAGTAGTATGCTTAGCAATGGAGCAGTCAGGACAGCTGCTAGAATAGCTAAATAAAAGGTAACCGGCTCCGTCCCAAAATCTGCCGCCTTTCCCTCTACGATATTCACACGAAAATAATTAACCGGCGTACTTACAAATTCCTCGTAGTACAGACTATCCAAATAGGTATTTAACACAAAACCAATGCTAAAGCCCAAACCCATCCATCCTAAGGTTTTCCAGATTCCCTTTTGGGTCCAGAAGAACCAGACCAAAAAGCCTATCCCAGCAAAACCGATTTGAAACCGGGCGAAGAAAGCCAAGCTCATGATGAATCCAATCAATAATCCTTTCCCAATGGAGAGGGGCTTTTTTTCCTGCCAAATGAGGTAGAGCGTCATAGCGCCAAAAAAGAATAAGGAAGACAAGATCTCTGCACTATAGGAAGCCCGGATAAAGGGGAACCACCAAGAGAAATTCAGGATTCCTAAACAGACATACAAGATGCGAGTATCGAAAGGCCGAAGGAATTTCAGAATGATAAAATTGAAGAGTAGTGAGGTGGAGAGCCCGCAGACCAAACGCAGCAATGTCAGGATATGATAATGATCTTCCATTCCCAAGAAGGTGACCAGTTTATAGTACCCCATGAATAAGAACATCTTGAGGCTAGGCAACATTTTTTCCTCAAAGTCCCACAAAACCTCGGCTGAGCTAGGTAGGCCTAGAAAACGCATACCATATTCAACAACTGCAAAGTGCTGGTCTGGATGGTAGGCCCCGACTGCTGTTATCGCGGTAATGATTTGGATTACCAATCCAAGAAAAAGAATGATTTGAACAGACCTATCTTGGCGAACCAGATTTACTGGTGTATGAGTTCTTTCCATGCTAAGAAAAGCCCGATGGCTATCATTTAGAATCAGGAAAAACGAATTTTTCAAATGAGTCGGTGACAATGGTAGGAAAATTCACCGAAAAAGGATCAATGTGCTTCCAGCCAATTGTTGCCTTCTCCTATTTCCACCAGGATAGGCACTTTTAAACCAGGCATAGCATGCTTCATTAGATCCTCTATGATTGGCTTGATGTCTTCCAGTTCATCTCGATGGGCGTCAAATACCAATTCGTCATGGACCTGTAGCACCATTTTACTCTTGTAGCCTTTCTCCCGAAAAGTTTTATCGATATTGATCATAGCGATCTTTATCATATCAGCTGCCGATCCCTGGATCGGAGTATTGATCGCCATTCGCTCTGAATTGCTGCGTTCCAGTGAACTCTTGGAATTAATATCTCGAAGCTTGCGCTTCCTGCCCATTAGGGTGGTCACATAACCCGTCTTCCTTGCCTCACTTACTACTTCATCCATGTACCTTTTGAGCCCGGTATACTGTTTGAAATAAGCTTCTATCAACTCCGAGGCTTCAGATCGTTTGATATCGAGCTGGCGACTTAGATTGGTTGCTCCAGCGCCGTAAATGATAGAAAAGTTGACCGTTTTCGCCCGGTAACGCTGCTCTTTGGTCACTTCGTCATAGGCCACCTCGAAGACCCGGGCTGCAGTGGCCCGGTGTATATCCTGCCCTTTTTGAAAGGCCTCAAGCATGGCTTCATCACCGCTAATCTCGGCAATTAACCGAAGCTCAATTTGGCTGTAATCTGCAGCCAGGAGCAAGTAATGCTCATCACGAGGTATGAAAGCTTCCCGAACACGCGCACCTTCAGGGGTTCGGATCGGAATATTTTGAAGATTGGGATTGTTTGAACTTAAGCGTCCTGTAGCAGCAATAGTTTGATTGAAAGAACTATGAATCCGTCCCGTTCGTGGATTAACCATCTGGGGCAATGCGTCCACATAGGTTGAGATTAGCTTTGTTAGCCCTCTGTACTTTAGGATGTCATCTGCAATAGGATGCTCCTTAGCTAGATCTGTCAGCTTTTCTTCATTGGTAGAATACTGGCCGGTCTTAGTTTTCCGCCAAGTATATGGGATTCCCATTCGATCGAACAGGACTTCACCTACTTGTTTGGGAGAAGCAATGTTGAAGGGCCCATCTGCCTGTTCGTATATCTTTTCCTCCAATTCCTTCACCTTGGACTGAAGCTCTTTGGAGTAATTGGCGAGGAAATCCACATCTAACCGAATGCCCTCTTTCTCCATACCAACGAGTGCTCCTACCAATGGAGCCTCCATTTCCTTATATAAATTGGTTAACCCTTCTTCCTCCAGTTTAGGCTCTAAAAAACTCCAGAGTTGTAGTGTTATATCTGCATCTTCGGCAGCATACTCGGTCACTTGTTCCAGCGCGACATCCCGCATCGTCAATTGCTTCTTCCCTTTCTTACCGATCAAACTGGTTATGGATATAGGTTTATACCCTAGGTAAGTTTCCGCCAGATAATCCATGTTATGCCTTAGTTCTGGCTCAATCAAATAATGCACGATCATCGTATCCAGATAAGCTCCAGCGACTTCAGCCCCATACCATTGGAGTACTAACACATCGTATTTTATGTTTTGAGCAATTTTTCGGATTGCACTATTTTCCAACACCGGCTTGAACTCATCCACAATAGCTTGCGCCTCTTCGCGATCTGGCGAAACAGGGATGTAGTAGGCTTCTCCGGGCTTAATGCAAAAGGACATACCAACCAGCTCTGCCCGATTGGCATCTACAGAGGTGGTTTCAGTATCGAAGCAAAACTGGGTTTGCCTACTTAACAGGTCAATCAGCTCCTTTCTTTGTTCAGCATTTTCTACCAAATGATATTGGTGTGGGGTGTTTTCAATATTTTTTCGAGCGATTGCAGCTTCAGAGGGTTGCACTTTTTCTTCAGGAAACAGGGAAGCTTGTTGCCCACCCTGATCTTCTCCTGCCTTTTCTGAATCCTCTCCCAGGATCTGCCTCGCCAATGTTCGGAACTCCAACTCTGCAAAAAGGGCTCCTAACTTTTCGCGATCTGGCGGATCCAGGTTGAACCGCTTTGCTTCAAACTGGATCGGTACTTCGATATTGATCCTGGCTAATGTTTTGGACATCCGGCCCTGATCAGCAAACTCAATGACTTTTTCCTTTTGTTTACCTTTTAGTTGATCCGTATTTTCCAAAAGCCCTTCCAGGGTACCGAATTGGGCCAGCAGTTTGGCAGCTGTTTTCGGCCCGATTCCCGGGATTCCCGGAATATTATCAACACTATCTCCTTGTAAGGCCAGGATATCGACCACCTGATCCACATCCTTGATGTTCCATTTATCGCAGATCTCGGCAATACCCATGATTTCTACTCCATTGCCCTGTCGAGAAGGTTTGTACAAGAAGATATTCTCCGAAACCAACTGGCCGAAGTCTTTATCCGGAGTAACCATATACACCGAATAGCCCTCCTTCTCCGCTTGTTTGGCTAGCGTACCGATCACATCATCCGCCTCAAAATTGGGAACGGATAATACCGGTATGTGCCATGCTTCCAACATCTTTTGAATGTAGGGTAGCGCAATACGGATATCATCCGGCTGTTCTTCTCGATTAGCCTTGTACTCGGTGAACATTTCATGACGAAAGGTTGGCCCGTCCGGATCAAATACTACGGCTAAGTGAGTTGGTTTTTCGTTTTGCATCAGATCCCAAAGCGTGCGGGTAAAACCGGTTACGGCGGAAGTATTGACCCCTTTTGAATTTATTAATGGCCGAGAGATGAAAGCAAAGTGAGCCCGGTAAACCAAGGCATGGCCATCGAGCAAGAAAAGACGTTTATCAGACATGAATAAGAAATTTGCGGATCTTGTACAAGATACGAGATGAGAGACACTTCCTTCAAACTCTAAAAAGAACCGGCTTGCCCGATTGGGGCAAGCCGGTCTGATATTTAAATGTACGGTTACCTAAAAAACAATAGAGTATTTGACTAACAACTGGGAAGTCAAGCTGATCCGATTACCGACACCACGAACGGCCCCCGGGGCATTATTATCCGTTATTTGTACCTGGACATCATCATCATAAAAAAGCGTCAGCACGTAGGATATCTCCAACCCTTTAAAAAGCCTCACGCCCAATTCATTATTCCAGTCTACATCAATATTTTGGGGATTCTGCAAGTAATTGGAATAGAGCAACAAGGCCGAGCGAAAGTTGATTCGCTCATTCCAATACTGGTCTGTATAAGCAGCACGAAAAAGGGCGCCAAACTGGCTAAATACATTTTCGGCTGCAATAATGTTCCCATTTTCGTCCCGAGTGACCGGGTTGCCATGCACGCCTAACAAGGCTATTTCATCATCTGGAACAATGTTCCATTTAGCCGCAAAAGGAGATAAATAAAAGGAGAACTTTGGACTGGGCTTGTAATCAATCCCTACAGAAAGGGTTATGAATGCGGGATTGAAAAAGCGTGAATTCAACAGGCTGACACCTGCAAAGTTGGTCAAAAAGTTACCTGGATAATTCGCTGGGCCGGTGTAGGTGATCGCTGTTTGGGTAAAAAGCGTAAAGGCTCCCGAAACAAACCATTTGTTGTTGGGATCTATACTGTATCCTGCTTTGCTTCCCATTCGAATTTGATCCACCGTTTTTTGAAAGGGGACTTTGGGAGAAATGACATTGGTATCGCCTGGAGCACTGTAAGAAACCTCTCCGGATCCTACTTTCTGGACTCCGAACTGCCACGAGAATCCATTTTCCCACTGCCAGCGATTCCGGTTATAATTGGCATCAAAAGCGATAAGCCCTCCGAAACCAAAATTATTTTGCCCTGCCCCTACCTTGGGGTTTAGCTGAAGCAATTGGGAAAAATCCAGTCCGAAACTTAGCTTCGTGGTCCAGCCTTGCGGCACTTCTTCTTCCTCTTGAGCAAATATAGGAGCGGTGATCCCTAAGAATAATAAGAATGAGATGAATAGGAGTCGAAATTGATGCATGTCAATTTGGTTTTTCTGAGTTAACAATGAAGGTGCGCATCGCAAATGCAGGCTGAAATTAAATCCAAATTTTTCAAATGCAAAGTCCTTGCTCCGAGCTACCGAAGCAAGAAATCACTAAACGCAAATGGTTGATGATTATCCTCTGTCCGGAGGAGGTGCTTTTACGCTATGGACCTCAAACTTCTGGCTGGTCAGTTTACTTAAGGGGATGACTACTTCGGATTCTTCCTGTTGAAGGACAATGGATAAATTATCCATATAGACAATTTTACCTCGCACACCTTCCAGTGTGATTTCATCCCCAACCTGGATTTTATCCTTGTTGTACAAAGCGGACAAAAAATTGGAGACTAAATCCCGGCTTGCCAGCCCGTAGCCAATTGCAAAAGCTAGCACCACTCCGGCCAGCAAGATGAAAAGATTTCCCTCGACGAATTCAGTGGCCACCTTCGCCTGGTCTAAAGCGATAATTAATACGTTGATGACCAGGAAGTAGAAAAGAACATCGGAGATTAATTTTGCCGAAGATACTTTGAGAGACTCGAATAAGTGATACACTGTATCCCTAAGAAAATCAGCCAGTAGAATACCCAGAATAAAAACGAGTATGGCAGAAATCAGTATGGGGATATAATTGATAAGATCCCGCACCAGACTAGAAACGGCAGGCATCTGTAACACATCCGCTGCTCCCACTAAAAAGACCAGAAGGATAATAAAGTATATAGCCCTGGAAATAATTTTAGATGCTGACAACCGGAGGTTGTAGCGCTGCATAAGATCCATCCGGTTGATTGGATCGATCAAGTTATCCACCCTTGTTTTAGCGAGTATCTTGCGAATGATTCTCGAAACTATCCGTGCTACTAACCAGCCGATCAGAGCTACTGCAGAAGCCCCCAGAAAGTGGATCGCTGCTACAGATAGCAATTGTAATAATTCTTGTAGCAAGGGAAATTCCTCCAGTGTCATAGGCTGCAATTAAAGAGTAGAACTGCTGAATAGAAGTATGCTTTTTTAAGGTTGTGAAGGACCTGCAGGTCCATATTCATCAGACTGGTTGAGATCAAATCTTCCGTTGTAGCGTCCACCCATCTTCATACCTGCGGTCCTGAACATTTTATTCAGGTACATATCTGCAATGTGACCCACGAACCGCAGCGTACCCATTCTATTGTGTATGTTTTGCTGGATTTCCTGATGGTCATCCTGATCCAACCAGGAATCATCCTGATCCATTAATAACTTGAAGCTATTCTTATTTTCATTCATAGGCCTTCTGCCAATTGTTGTTGCTCTTGGTATTGTTTTCTTAGCTTTTGAGCTTTTTCCTTTGCTCGCTTAAGCTGCATTTTTATTGCACTGTCGGATTTATTCAAGATACTACCAATTTCTTTTATTGACATATCGTCATAGTACTTCATGACCAGAATCGCCTTATCATTTTCATTGATTCTTTGCAGCACCCATTTCAGTGCATTGACTTCCATACTATAAATTTCTTCGTCTGATACCGTTGGTTTTTCCTCTCCAATTTCTGGGATCTCATATTCTGCTACTGGATCTCGTTTTCGTTTTCGAAGCTTATCCATACAGAAGTTATAGGTGATCGAATAGATCCAAGTAGAAAAGCTGGATCTTTGCTGGAAACGGGAAAGGCTTGTCAGGATCTTAACGAAAATCTCTTGAGCCGCATCCTTGGCTTCATCTTCATTACCCAATAAGGTCAAGCATCTTCTGGAAATCAGGTCAATGTATCGGTCGTATAGTAACGTGAAGCATTGCGAGGCATGGGTCTCGAGATAGGTATGGATCACCTTGAGGTCATCCATTGTGCTATTGCATGGTGATCGCAAGGTCAATGGGTTTCCTTTATACCATTTTAAAATGACGCATTTAAACGGCTCCTTTTTCGACTACTCTGCGTTAACCCGGAAAATTCATCGAATTTTCTGCCACTTATCGTCACGATTCACGTAAATCCGTGAATCATTCGGATTAAAAAGCCTCGCCGCAGCTTAGGCTATGCCTACGTTTTTACCTTGATCAGCCGAAAAATAAGCTTGTTTTAATTTGCGTCCTTCTCAATTTAAATCGGTATTAATTCTAGCTGCCTCGCCTGTTCAGACGAAGTATTTGCACATAAGATACATAAAGGTGAAAAAATAATATCCGAGAACCTAAGAAGGAATGCTGGAAAAGCAGAATTCCCGGTTGCGAGGTCTAGGGATGCTTGCTGTGGGGTCGCTGGAGCATCCACGCTTTGA
>CAZXLD010000034.1:0-52186 GCA_964641965.1 uncultured Saprospiraceae bacterium
TGCTGGATGCTGGATGCTGGATGCTGGATGCTGGATGCTGGATGCTGGAATTTAAAGGGCTTGTGATTATTTATCCAGGTTTTGACCAAGAATAAAGGAAAAAAATTGAGCTTTAAATTTCCACTTCCAAATGCCAAATTACAAGTACAAGTATCCTGCGTAAAAGAGTTTTACTACTAACGGATGCACAGACAGTCGAACCAGTATCTTGAGTTCGTTCAAGAGCTCAACATTGCTCCTTTTGGCGCTGGCATAGAGGTCAGAGCCTACAGTGTCGAGTTCTAGGTTGCAGCGCTCACAAACTAATTGCTACTTTCGGGCCTATGGCAATTTTGCACGAACAGGTCTCCCTACAACCATTCAACACCTTTGGGGTGGCGGTCCAAGCCAGGAAGCTGTACCACATTAGAGCCTCGGAGGATTTGCAGGATCTTTTGGCTACAGATCCAGGTCCTTTTTTTGTTTTGGGAGGAGGGAGCAATGTGCTATGGATTCATGAACCGGATCAAATAATACTAAAAAATGAGATCCCTGGAATAGCTATTGAACAGGAAACAGATCGCTGGGCTCGGGTTGGAGTAGGGGCGGGTGTCATTTGGCAAGATCTTGTAGTCTGGAGCCTGCAGCACAACCTGGGTGGGCTCGAAAACCTAAGCCTCATTCCAGGTACTGTGGGGGCTGCACCCATTCAAAATATTGGAGCTTACGGTGTCGAACTAGAGCAACTATTCCATTCTCTGGAAGCTACTTCGCTTGAATCCGGACGTACGGTGCATTTTGCACATTCCGATTGCCAATTTGGCTATCGAAATAGTGTTTTCAAGCGTGCATTGAAAGGGAAATACATAATTACCAAGGTGAGATTGATTCTGAGGAAGCCACCGCACCAATTACAGCTTCAATATGGGGCTTTGAAAACCACCTTGTCGGAGATGGCCGGAGCACAGGCAACCATCCAGGATGTAAGTAAGGCTGTGATCCAAATCCGGCAGTCCAAATTGCCAGACCCTTCCACATTGGGTAATGCAGGAAGCTTTTTCAAGAATCCGGAACTGGAAAAGCGTGCATTTGAAAGGTTACAAAAAGCCTACCCAAAAATTCCGTATTATCCGTTGCCCGATGGGAAGGTAAAAGTGCCTGCCGGTTGGCTCATCGACCAAGCCGGATGGAAAGGCAAGCGAATAGGTCAGGTAGGGTGTTATGCCAAACAAGCATTGGTGATCGTCAACTACGGGGGAGCCTCAGGTGCTGAAGTTTGGGACTTTGCCCAACGAGTTCGGGCATCTGTTCAAGCCAAGTTCCAGATTATGCTCCAACCGGAAGTAAATTGTTTGTAAATCGTTTCCTCTATATCCTGGACCTATTGATTTCCCTCTTCTTTCTGATCTTTGCGATCGTACTTCTTAACCTTACGACGGCTTTTGAACGGAATATAGCGGTACGGCCGGTCCTCAATATCCGTCAAAAAGGAATCAATTTGGGTGCCGAGGTCGCTCAGTTTGAAATACAATTCATCGTCACTCACCAGTTTTCCCAGGGAGCCCTCGCCTTCATTGATCCCTTTTAGAATCTCTCGCAAATTATCCACGGAAGCATTAGCGGTGCGTAGTGTACCATTTAGGCTAGCTACTGCCACATCCACTGAATCCAGGGTGCGGCCAAAATTGTGATTGCCCAGCTCCTTACTTAAGACAGTCAGATTGTGAATGAGTGTATCAATGTTGCTGGCATTGCTTTTCATGGTATTGCCCAAAGCACCAAGGCCTTGCATCGTACTATCAATGTTGTATTGTTGTTGATTAAGAAGCCGGTCTACGCGGGCGGTTATCCGGGAAAAGCCTTCGGTAGAGGTTTCCAGATTGGCCAGGGTCCTGGCCAGGGTGCTCGAGTCCCGGTCTTCCAGGAGATCTTTTCGCAGGGTATTCACAAAGCCTCTCAGGACAGTGCTTACTTCATTCAGGGTAGATTTAAGTTCATCCGGATCGAGCGTAGAAGCTAATAGCCCAAAATTCTCACCCTTGATAAAATCTCCGGGAGCTGCACAATCCTCACCAGCACAGGGTTCGTTGATCAGGAGGGTGATGTATCTGCCTCCCATGAGCCCATCGGAGGTGATCCGGGCTACGGCATCGCGTGGAACCTTGAGATCCCGGTCCATATCTATGGTAACCAGTACTTTTTGTGGATTATCTGGGCGGTTACGGATACTGGCCACAATGCCTTTTTCTACCCCGCTAATGGTTACAGCAGAGGAAGCTTTAAGGCCTTGTACATCCTCATATTCAATATAATACAGGTTCGAGCGGGTAAAGATATTTTTCCCCTGAATGAAGCGATACCCCCAAAAGGAAACGAGTAAGGTGACGATCGCCAGTAAAGCGACCTTTACTTCTTTAGACATGGAGCGGTATTTGAATGCGAGGGCAAAGGTATGTTTTTGTCAATAACTGCAAGAACAATACGCCAGGCCCCATGGTTTTGCACCTGCTCTATATGCCAGAGCAATCTATCTTTTCCAAGATGAACAAGTCACTTTTCGAGGGCCTGGGGCTGCTGGAAGTCCACCCGTTTACCATTTTGATAGGCCGCCAGAAAAGCATCCACAAATCCCTTCATCCGCAATAGAGAAACCAGTTCCATGCCTTCCTCATAGGAGTTGATTTGTAAAACCTGGTATTTGTAAAATCCATTTTCAACGATAACTTCCACAGGCTTGGTAACGGCTGCAAACTCCCTACTGCTGGCGGGCAGCGGATTTTTAGAGGCAGCCAGTTGTATCCGATAATAGACGGGAAGGTCACTGCGGAAATATTCCGGTTTGGGTTCCTGGCTTCCTGGTTCAGGAATTTGCTTCGTGTCCCGCACGTAAACAGGAGGAGGAACAGAAGTACTGGATCGAGTAGTTGAATATTTCGTGATTGGGACTACTTTTGGAGCAGATGTTTTCACTACCGGATCAAATCCTTTGGCAGGGTTTTTAGGCTTTTTCACTTCCTCTTTTTCCCAGGCAAAAGCAGCATGAGCGCCTTGGGGTTGTTCATTTAATTCTGTTTTGACCACGACTGGTTGTTTGCCAGGGGTCGAAAGGGGTTGAGGTTCCACTGCCAATGGGTCCATCGGTTTCGCCTGCTTGGGAGCTGTACCGGCAACGATTGGACCATCCGTTTCCTCTACTTCTGCCTTGTATTCCCCAAAAGCCTTGACAATCGACTGGGCAATGCTGGTTTGTCCGCTCGAGGATTTCAGATAGTGTTCTTCAGCAGCATTGCTTAGGAAGCCGGCCTCGACCAAAATACTCGGCATCATGGTTTCCTTTAGAACCACAAATCCAGCCTGTTTTACCCCTCTACTCTTGCGCCCGGCATGAAAGTGCATTTGCTTCTCCACTAATTCTGCAAACAAAATGCTTTGATCCAAAAATACGTTTTGGACCATGCTGAGCATGATATGTCCTTCCGGAGAATTGGGATCGTAGTCGTAGTTTTTCTCGTAGTCCGCTTCCAGCAAAATGGCAGCATTCTCGCGCTTGGCCACTTTTAGGTTGTGTTCAGCGGTGTGCAATCCCATCACATAGGTTTCCGATCCTTTAACCCAGTCCAGCTTAGGCATGAAATTGCAATGGATGGACAAAAACAAATCCGCTTTGGCTCGATTGGCAATGGCAGCACGTTCATACAAGGGAACGAACACATCTTTATCACGGGTAAGGATTACTTTCAGATCCGGATATTGTTGCCTCAGCAATTGAGCCACCTTGAGGCTGATAGCAAGCGCCAGGTGCTTTTCTCTAGAGCCACTACCCGAGCAGCCAGGATCATGGCCTCCGTGTCCGGCATCGATCACAATGGTGGATATGTTGTACCCATTTGCAGGGATTCCCTCATTTGCCTTAACTTTGGGCGCCCGATCGGGAAAGGTTTTGTTTGTGTCAGGCAGGGAACAGAATGAATTGTTAAACCCCCAGCTTAGCAATGGCAATAGCAGTAGGTTAACCGTTAGGTAGTTGGATAAGTGTTTCATAGAAATTTAAGTTGTCATATTCCGCACCTGCTGGACCAAATAATGCCTTACCGGCTGCATTCGATCCCTCACGTAGCGGTTTCTCACAAAATACGGTATAAAAACAGTTGAAAGCAAAAGGGTTAGTGGCATTTTTCCTGTTTTTTGGGTCAGTTGGCCTCTGTGGGCAAGTATCGCGGGTTACCTTGCCCGATTCTTCCAATGCAGATACGATACCGCAGCGGGTGGCACGGCCTGGCCAAGACTCTATCCCTTTTACTGCTCAGCCGGATTATCCGGTGTCCGATGACGCTCTGGAGGCCAAGGTCGATTACTATGCCCGCGATTCCATGATCTACAATAATTTGGAAGGGGGGGTGCTCGAGCTGTTTGGCAACGCCAATGTCACCTATACCACCATCAAATTAACGGCCGCTCACATTTATTATGATGTTGAACAAGGGATTGTTACTGCAGAGGGACTACCCGATTCTTCAGGACAGATTGTAGGCAAACCAGTATTCGAAGATGGAACCCAAACGTTCAATGCAGAGCGCATGCGCTACAATTTTCAGACGCAGAAAGGAGTCGTTTTTGGGGTGTCGACCACTTACTCTGACATTGTAGTGCGTGGACAGAAGTCCAAGTTCGTAAGTGGAGGAGAGACGGATACCTTGCAATCCAGTAATGATGAGGTCTATTCGCAGGGTGCAATTTTTACCACTTGTCAGCATGACATTCCCCATTTTGGCATTCGAAGCAACAAGCAAAAAGTAGTACCCGGTAAATTGGTAGTGGTAGGCCCTTCCAACTTGGAAATCATGGGTGTACCTACCCCTTTGTTTCTACCCTTCGGCTTTTTCCCGGTTACAAAAACCAGAAGTAGTGGGTTACTTTTTCCAAGGGATTACGAATTTTCAGAACAATGGGGCTTTGGGCTTCGGGGGATAGGGTGGTTTTTTCCGCTCGGGCCACACGCCAACCTTGCGCTTCGTACGAATATTTATTTGAAAGGAACCTTCGGCCTGAATTTAACGTCGCAATACCGCAAGCGCTACAAATACAGCGGTAACGTCTTTTTTGGATACGACAATCGCCGCCAGGAAAACTTTAATACCGGAGAGGTGACCCGTACGCAGTCCTTTGCCATCAGGTGGACTCACAACCAGGATCGCGCCGCTCACCCCACCAATACTTTCGGCGGAAGTATAAACCTGCAAACCAACCTCTTCCAAAGCAGGGATCAGAATGATGCAGCTAATGTGCTTGAAAATACCCTGAACTCCAACCTTTCCTTCCGCAAGAATTGGAGCGACCTTCCCATTGCCCTTTCTCTGGGTTTTTCCCATAGCCAGAACAATAGGAGCCGGCAAATGACCATCACCTTTCCCGACTTTAATTTCCGGACCCAAAACATCTACCCTTTCAAAAGACCTGGTGGAAAAGAAGGTGCACTCGAAACCACGGTGATCACTTATAATGGGGATCTCAGAACCCGCTTTAACGCAGCGGATACTTCCCTTTTCTCACAAGAAACCCTGGATAATGCCCAGTTTGGAGTCAGGCAATCTGCTTCACTGTCCAATTCCTTGAAGCTTTTTAACTACATCAATTTAAACCCAAGTATTAATTACCAGGAGGTTTGGTATGTCCGCACCCTTGAAAAAAACTTTGACCCTACACCCGATCTGGATTCTATACCCATTGTAGTAGATGGCGATACGATCGGTTTTCAAATAGATACGATTGGTTTTGGTACGGTGAACGAACAATTGGTCTCCGGTTTTGATTCCTGGCGCACCATGTCTGCCTCCTTATCCATGAATACCCAGCTGTTCGGAACCGTTCTATTCAAGAAAGGATGGCTCCGCGGATTTCGGCATACCCTTAAGCCTTCCATTGGATTGTCTTTCGTACCCAATCTGTTTCAGGATCGATTTATTCAATCGGTACAAACCGATATCCGGGATCCGACTCTGATGGATGAGTACAATATTTTTGAGGGCGCAATTTTTGGCGCACCCAATGATAATCGGGCAGCCATGTTACTGACCTACTCGATCAACAATGTATTTGAAGGAAAGTATTGGTCTAAAAGAGATACGGCCGAGAAGAAGTTCAAGATCTTTGACAACATCATAGTGGGAGGATCCTATAACATTTTAGCGGATTCGCTTAATTGGAGCCAAATTACTGTTCGAGGTACCCACAGGCTATTCAAAGGGCTTACGACCATTTCTCTGAACGCCAGTTTCGACCCTTATACCGTTAATGAGGATAATCGTCGGATCGATGTGACCCGGTGGGAAGCCGAGCGGCGTTTGCTTCGATTTGTCAACTTTTCGGCACGTTTTGCCACCTCGTTTAGCCTGGGTCGCATCAAAAGCTTTTTTGGATCAGAAGGGCAAGGTCAGAGTGGCAGAGGCAATGATAACGGTACCTTGCAGAGGAATAATGAATCCAGCGAGTTTGTCAAGCTCTTTGAAAATTTTTCCGTTAATCATAATCTGGTGATGGAGTTGAGGAGTTTGCCAGACGGCAGAGATACTTTTCGCATTTCGGTTAATTCGCTTAATGTTCGTGGGAATATAGCTTTGACTAAAAACTGGACCATTCAGATTGGAAACTTCGGTTACGATTTTATTCGGAGGTCGCTTTCCTATCCGTCGGTTGGCTTTTTCCGCGATTTGCACTGTTGGGAAATGGGCTTAAACTGGGCGCCGGATCGGGGTACGTATCAGTTCTTTATCCGCGTGAAGCCGGGGTCGCTGGATTTCCTCAAGTTACCGTATGACCGAAACAATGCGGATGGGTTAACGGCTTTCTAGTGATTTAGGGTTCGACATCCTTCCTGAACCCTACAATGACCAAGCTCTCAATTACAGGGTAGGTACCCTCGGCGGGAACCTCCATGCCATAAAAAAAATAGGATTGATGAACTGGGAAAGCGTTTTCACAAGCGATATCCAGGCACAGGTTTGGATCTCCGGCCAGTGACACAAAGGAAGGCAGCGCCTCCGCCTCGACCACTACATGCCTTTCGTCTGCATTCCGATGGGGAATGAAGACTTGCACCGCTTCTTTGGAGGAATTTCCCAGCAAATCTTTTCCATACCCTTCAAGCCCCACCCAGGTACCTTCCAGCCGGTTGAATCTGGAGGCATCTGCTGTATCTCGTTGGTAGTAGCCCAATCGGAGGAAGGGAAGCTTCTGCTCATGCAAGGCAAAAAGAGCTCGATTCAAGGGGATATTGGGATTTCCATCTTCCAAAACCAACTCGTCCAGACTATCCAGTTTGGAAATTTGATCAATCCGAAACGGCCGGACACCGTAGTATTCGATTTGGGTACCTGATTCCAGCGAGTCGCCGACCGATAAAGCGGTATTGAGCACCTGATAAAAGATGGAGTCGCTTTCCATTTCCACTGCCGGCGGTAACCACTCAATCATGGAGTGAATAGTTGCGCTATCCTGTTGGTTTGACCACCATTTTAAAGCGGATTCAGCGCAATGGACCAGAGAGAGTCCTTCCGATTGCACATTGGCAGACGAACCACGGGTCTCGTAGGATTTATACTGCCGATTGTCGTAATAGGCCGGTACCTGCTCCGTGCCTAGGCGTTCGGCCACCTCAAGGTCGACCAATTGATATTCCGGTTGATGGAATTTAAGTAATTGATTGAAGCTATTGAGGTTGGCGTGAAATATTGGAATAGGCTGTTTACCAGTACCTTTTCGGTAGACCGCCATGTAGCCCGCTTGCCGGGGCCCCTTCAGTGATTCCAGATCGGAGATAAAATAATTGCTCTTCCGTCTCAATCGGGCTTCCTTCTGAATCTCCTCCTCATTTGATGCCAGTTGCATGAATCCGGCTTGTTTGGGATGGTCCGCCTGAAAAAGGGCTAAATAAACGAAGCCTGTATCATACTGCACCGGTTCCAGATCCACCAAGTAGCGCCGTTCCTCCTCCATGTCTTTTACAATTTCACCCATAAATTTTGGATCGTCAACGCGCCAAATAGAATGGCCTAGCTTGCCTGGTTTCCATATACCCAGGAATCGAGTAGCTCCGTCAATACCTTTGAAAGATAATACGTGGTCGAGGACCATTGAATCCTGGTTGGCCCACTTTAGCTGTAAAAATTCGGTCCAGTCTGTACTGGCCATAATGGTACTGGGAATTCCGGTTTTTGCCCAGATGCCCCAGAACCGGCGTTCACCTTCTTGGATTGCGGTTTCCAGATCCACCAATTGAAAGCTATCGGCCGTAAGTTGATGGTGAGTTTGTTTTAAGGCAGGCCAGTCTAGCCCAAATCGATATTCCAAAGGTGCCGAGGCAGGGGCCAGCAAGCCGGAATAGGCCAGCTGTGCTGACAGCAAACAAGGCAGAGTCACTGCAGCTAAGAAACCGATTAGACATCGGAGTCGACCGGTAGCATTCATGGGTTTGGGTTTTAGAAATTTAGATGGGCAAGCTGTTATCTGAATCTAAATCCGAAACGGAGACCAGCCTGCCAGAGCAACAAGGCAGGGTCTGCTTCCAACGGCCTCCAGGGGATGCCATTGGATTCTAATTCATTCAATCCCTCCCAGGGAACGGATGGCAGCCATCGAATCCCTCCGATCGGGGTTAAGGTGAAACGATCCGATAGACCAATATCCAGGCCAAATGCCGCTCCCAGGCTAAATGCCAGACTGTTGGAGGAAATGGATACCTCTGAATCGGTCCCGTTAATTTGTTGATTTTGATACAGTAAGCCCGGGGAAAGTTGTATAAAAAATCCCTTGGAGAAAAAGCTTCCCTGTTTGGAAAAAGTAGGGCAACCGCAGTCCCCTTGAAGGTCGAATACATAGATGTTTGTATTCAGGTGTACGCCCAATCCTCTACTTTTAAGATCAGCCTCGGGGATATTTTGAATCGATAAGTGACTGTACGTGATTTCTGGCAAAAATTCGATGCGAAGGCCTTCCAGGTACAGCCAATAATCCACCCCAAACTCATATCCCTGATTCAATAATACTTCCTGTCCGCTTTGGTCGGTATTGTTTTGAAGTACCCACCCAGCCTCAATGGGCCCCAGGTAACGAAGGTTCAGACCGAGCTGAGCCTGACTTTTTTGCGGCAAGAGGGAGACTAAAGCTGCCAGGGAGATGGTAAGCATGAATGGGCGTAAGGAGGTGGTTCTTCGATTCCAGGATTTCATAGTTGTGGCAGTTTTATCCTATGGGTGGTATTCAAAAGAAAGGTCAAAATTAGATCATTCTGTTTGGATGCGTTGAAGCCAACTTTTAAACGCTTAAGTTGATAAATCATTTTTTGTTTAAACCCAGTTGTCCAAATGAGGGTTCTTTTGAGCAAAAGGTTTTCCAGTTGGCATCCCTAGGTTGAAAGCCGATGGAATACCCTTATTTTTGCCGCCAAAATGGGTTGAATGAGGACGAGGACGATCAAAGAAGATAAGGTTAATGTGATTACATTGGGTTGCTCCAAGAATTTGGTGGATTCAGAGAACCTGATCACCCAATTGGAAGCTAACGATTATCAGGTAAGCCATGATAGCCCGGAGCCGGATGCCAATATTGTAATTATCAATACTTGTGGGTTTATCGACCTGGCCAAACAGGAAAGTGTAGATACGATCCTCCAGTTTGCAGAAGAGAAAAGGCAAGGCAGGCTCGAAAAACTATACGTGACCGGCTGCCTTTCCCAACGCTATAAAGATGATTTGGAAAAGGAGATCCCAGAGGTGGATGCTTATTTCGGTACGTTGGAACTTCCTGCTTTACTAGCCCGCCTGCAAGCTGATTACAAGCATGAGCTGATCGGCGAACGGGCTATTACTACCCCTCCTCATTATGCGTATCTGAAAATTTCAGAGGGATGTAATCGGACCTGCGCTTTTTGCGCTATACCCCTGATGCGAGGGAAGCATATTAGCCGTTCGGTGGAAGATCTAGTGCAAGAAGCCAGCAATTTGGCGCGTCGCGGTGTCAAGGAATTGATGTTGATTGCGCAAGAACTCACCTACTACGGGCTGGATCTATATAAAGAGCGAGCCCTTCCGCGCTTATTGCATGCCTTGGCAGATGTGGAGGGAATAGAATGGATTCGGCTTCACTATGCCTATCCGAGCAAATTTCCTGCCGAAATATTGGATGTGGTGGCAGAGCGGAAGGAAATCTGTAACTATCTGGACATGCCCCTGCAACATGTCAGCGATACGGTACTGAAAAGAATGCGACGGCAGATCTCTCAACAAGAAACCAAGGATCTTATTCAGTTGGCCCGGGACCTAGTACCCAACCTAAGCTTGCGAACCACATTATTAGTTGGTTTTCCGGGAGAAACAGAAGCAGAGTTTGAAGAGCTATGTTCGTTTGTCAAAGAGCAGCGGTTTGATCGCTTGGGTGTTTTTCAATATAGCCATGAGGAAGGCACCCATGCCTTTGAGCTCCCTGATGATGTACCAGCCGAAGTGAAAGCCGAACGCGCCAATCGGCTAATGGAGATTCAGCAAGCTATTTCTCTGGAAAAGAATCAGGCATGGATCGGTAAAAAGGTTCGAGTTTTATTCGATCGTAAGGAAGGGAACCATTTCATCGGCAGAACGGAAGGAGATAGTCCCGAAGTAGATAACGAGGTTTATGTACCTGCGGATCAGCAGTATGTTCGGGTGGGCGATTTTGCGGAAGTCATAATCACCGACGCCCTCGAATACGATCTAATTGGTGAACTTGCCACTTAATAAACAAGAGTAGATGAAATTCGACCGGCGCTGGAAGAATCAGGATATCCTGAACAATAGGCTCCTGAATTTGCTTTCACCAGTATGAATCAAGAATTATCCAGCTTTTGGGACAGAACGCGGGACCCAATCGTTCAGGCAGGCATAACACTTATTGCTATTCTACTGGTCATTTTGATTAGTGAGCTGATCGATTTAACAGGCTTAGTCCTGGTGGAAGAAGACTTTCCCTGGCTTACGGCAGCCTCTTTCCTATTGTTTTTTGCGGTGTTCAGCAGCCTGGCATCCTTAATTGCTAAAAATCGAGTAAAGTACTGGGGCCGATCCATTTATAGCTTTATGGGATTGGCTCTGGGAGCAGGGCTATTGGCCTGGGGCTTTTCTCGCTTGCCCATTGGAGATGCCGGATCGTATCGGTGGATTTTTATCGTGGTCACGATATCCTATCTGGTGTTTATGAGTATCATGAACTTGATGCGCACCATAGTTGATTTTGCTCAAAAAGAGGAGTGGAACCAGCCCCGCCTTCGCAATCGGAAGTAATTTCACGCTGTTTAACAAAACCAAAACAAAAGTCCTAAATCTTCAACACGGATCTGTTGTTTTCGATAAAAGCATAAACGATAATAACGATGCGAAACCTATTCCTTCTCTTATTTGCGGTAGTAGCCATTTCTTGTACCGGGCAAACCAGCAATTCATCTAATCAGGAAAAAGAAAATGCGACTGGCCAGGGGCCTTACATTGGCCTGGATGGAGAAAAACTAAATCCGGTCAATCTAACCAATGAAGAGTGGATGGCTCGATTATCTCCTGAAGCTTATAGGATTTTGCGTCAGGCAGGTACAGAACGATCTTTTACCGGAAAGTACTGGGATAATAAACAAGAAGGTACTTATGTGTGTGGAGGATGCAGCCTACCCTTATTTGCCTCGACTACCAAATTTAAATCCGGAACCGGGTGGCCCAGCTTTTATGAGCCTATTCGGGAAGAGCACGTTCGGCTTGATGTGGACTACAAGATTGGTTACGCACGCACTGAAGTATTGTGTGGCCGTTGTGGAGGGCATCAAGGGCATGTGTTTAATGATGGCCCGGCTCCGACAGGTCTTCGGTACTGTATTAATTCTGCATCCCTGGATTTTGTACCTAAGGAAGAAAATTAGGGAGCGGTAGAACAGATGAACAGAAGAATGTAGAATAGTGGGAAATTTCATCACTCGTCATTCTACATTCATCCGTTCCTCATTCTACTGGGCGTTTTCCTTTTGCAAGCGTTCTTTTCGAGCAATCTTTTGGTCATTGTTACTTTCATACAAGGCATATTGCTCGTACTTCGTCAGGTCTTTTTCGGCCCAAATATCCTTGCCGATGTTGCACAGGGTGACGAGTTGATCGTATACCTTATTACCAAGCTCAATCCGGTTTTCAACGGCGATATCCCGATCTGAAATGCGATCCTGCTGGATATTCAATGCCATCTCAAAGTCTTGACTCGCTTTGGTAATGCGTTGAAGGACATTGTCATTCATACCAACCTCTCCAAGGAAATCCATTTGGGCCCGGGCAACGCGAACGACCCGGCGGGCGCAGAATAACAATTGTGCGTCTGTCATATCACCCATCTTGGCCGTTCCAAATTTTCGATATCGACCGCTTTTA
Organism: uncultured Saprospiraceae bacterium; assembly: GCA_964641965.1. Classification (GTDB taxonomy): domain Bacteria; phylum Bacteroidota; class Bacteroidia; order Chitinophagales; family Saprospiraceae; genus JAJDFU01. The sequence goes on from CAZXLD010000034.1 coordinate 12,408, forward strand.
TTTGGAAATTTGAGTGCCACTCTAGTCATTAGGCTTCGGATAGCGGTCTTTAGTTTTTCAGCCCCGGCATACTTCTTTTCCGTACAAATCATCTGATCTCCCAATAACTCGTCATCGTCTGGAAGGGCACGAAACTTTTCACACAAATTGTAGAAGGACTTCAGCTTTCCAGCATCATAGCTGTATTGGCCGAAGAAGGGGAGGTCGCGTTTGGCGTAATTAATCCGTTCAATGGATTGCAAGTAGAGATCGGCATCCGGGAAGTTGTACTTCCGATGGAGAGCCTGCTTTTTCATAGTGTATAGTGTTTCTTATCAGCAAGATAGAAAGAATTTAAACTTGAAGCAATTTGTTTTAATATTGAGGCAAAACCGTCCTCAGCTAACATTTTCTGTTTGGGGATATGCGCTGGTCTACCTCTGATGCCGGTCGGTCTGAAAATTGTAATAGAACTGCATTCTATGCTTTAGTATTGAAATAAAAAAAAATGAACCCACTACTAGATCAAGATTCCTGGCCAGGCGGCATATATCTGATCCTGACCTTGATTGGATTATGGAAAGTATTTGAAAAGGCGGGGAGACCCGGCTGGGAAGCATTAATTCCGTTTTACAATCTTTATGTGATCATCAAGATCGTGGGGAAACCCTGGTGGTGGATATTCCTGTTTTTCATTCCAGTAGTTAGTTTTGTTATGTTGGTTTGGGTAGCCAATCTGCTGGCAAAAAGTTTTGGGCAGAACGTGCTTTTCACCTTCGGTTTGGTTTTATTATCCCCTGTCTTTTTGCTCATTTTGGGTTTTGGTAATTTCAATTATCTGGGGCCGGCAGGTGCAGAAGAACGCGCCATGGATCCGGAGGAATTAGTCTAGGATGTCGCTTGTCCTATAATACCATTTTCAACTTAAAATGGTATTACTTCAAGCCAAGGGGTGTAAGCAGATCCCTGGAATTGAACTGTTTGAGCCTGCTGCCATTCCCATGACAGCATTGGAGGGCTTTTTGGTGGAGGCTTTGCTTCATGACCAGATGCTTCAAGAGTTGAAATCCAGGAAAAAGGGCTAAGCTGGGAGAAATAATTCCCCTGTCAAATAGGTCACGGCTTTTCCTCCGAGAATCACCCGATCTTGCTCCAGTTGACAGTGTACCTTGCCTCCCCGGGAGGATATCTGGTGTGCAGTCAGCTCGCTTTTGCCGAGACGCTCGGACCAATACGGAGCCATGGTTGTATGGGCTGATCCCGTAACGGGATCTTCGTCAATCCCGGCATTTGGGAAAAAGCAACGGGAAACAAAATCCACTTGTTCGCCTGGAGCACTCACCAATAGTCCTCGGTTGGTTAGTTTGGCGACAGCCTCGAAATTGGGCTTTACATGACGCACCACTTCTTCACTTTCCACAATAGCCAACAAATCTTCCCTGCCGCTGTACAATTCCTTAATTTTTGCCCCTAGTGCGTCCTCCAGAGAGGAAGGTATGATTTCCTCGTGGAGCTGATCGGCAGGTGCGTCCATTTCGTATCCATTCTCCGATTGCCGGACACTTACCAAACCAACGCGCGTTTGATATTCGATCTGGTCTTTCTCGTAATCCAAATGTTGGAACAAGACATGGCTAGTCGCCATTGTGGCATGACCACAAAAGTCTACCTCTATTGTGGGGGTAAACCATCTCAAATGAAACCCGTCCCCGTTAGGGATAAAAAAGGCAGTTTCTGAAAGGTTGTTTTCTTCAGCGATGGCCTGCATGGTGGAATCGGGCAACCAGGTTCCCAAAGGAACTACCGCAGCGGGGTTGCCTTTAAAGAGCTGATCGGTAAAAGTGTCTACTTGAAATAGGGCTAGTGTCATTAGGTGCGATTTGGGTTAGGTGAATGTTATTGGCTATCCTTTTTTCTTCTTTTTTCGAGCGTCCTTCTTCTCTGCTTTGTCAATGGCCTTGAAGGTTTTGCCTTTTCCAAGTTTGATTGTATAATCGTCCAAGGTCCCTACGATGCGGACGTTTATTTTAATGCCTCCGTCTTTCATTTTGACGATTTCATCAGGCTCCGCATCCTCCTTTCGCTTTTTCCCGGTGAGAAAGTTCCAACCCACGCTCGAAACCATTCCAAATGGGATTTGCACAAGGTATTCTATTTCGCTGTCAAAGTGCTGAAAGCCGGTTATCCGGACTGCACCAAGGGTCGTGTTGATATCCATTTTTGGTATGAAGATGTAGCCATCCTCCAACTCTAATGTATTTTGGAGGTCGTCAAACCGGACATTGGCCAAATCCTTAGTGCCCATGATGTCGGAAAGCATTTCCAGCGGAGGAAACTCAATCAAGGCCCCTTCCTTAAAGGACAGATCTACGGTACCGTCCGCACCGGAAACGTCCAGCGCCATATTGGGTAATAAGCGGGCCGCTATATCTATATCCGTATTGAATACACCGTGGAAATGGTTGCCTGGAATATACTCTTGGTCTCCATACTGGATCGGATTTTGGAGCTTTTCCAGGTCTGCATCTTCAACTGTGGCTTTAAGCTGTATAGTCGCTGAATCGGGGTTCGGAAAAGCAAGTTGCCCGGATAGTATGGCCTGACCTCCTGCTAGATCAGTTCGAAGTTGATCCAGTTTCACCACCTTATCGGTTGAAGTTAACAAGGTGCCACGGATTCCTAATAGTCGGTTCTGCTTGTAAAAAACAGTGTCGATCCGCAAGTCGAGCGTGCCATTTGGAATAGACAATTCAAAAGGGTTAAATGCATCCAATTCCGCAGCGTCAACCGGCCGCTCCACTTCGTTGGCAACCATCTTTTCCTGATTTTCTTCCGAAGTAGCCTGTTCAGAAAGATTGAGCAGGATCAACTCATTGAGGTCCAATCGGTTGCTTACTATGGAAACCTCTGCCTCGGGGGGGCCGCCCCCTTTTCCATTCAGCGCCGCGAGATTTGCGGTGCGGCCCTCTATGGCAAAATCACTGCTCCCGATTTGCCCTGTAAAAGTGTTGAGTCGGATTTCCCCCTTCTGGGCATAGAGGTCTACCTTGAAATTCCGGAACGGCATGGGAAACAAAGTCAAGTCCCACTTCAAACTATCAATATAAAACTGAACTTGCAGATCCGGATTTCTGACGGCATTGATCCGGCCGGTGAGGATCAGATTTTGTAGTTCTTCTTTTTCAAAATGATCGGCGAAGTAAAAGCTGTCGCGAAATGTAAACAGATCGCTGGCGCGCATGCGGGGGGCTTGAATATTGTATTCCAGGTTTAATGACTTCAACGGCTTATCCTGTTTGAGGAAAGGCGGGATATCCCGGAAGGCCAGGTCGGCATTCAGTTTGCTTTCTCCCAGTTGGCCGCGCCAATTTTGCAATAGGATATCCCTGTTTTCTATAAGGATTTGGCCTGTGATACGCTTAATATCTGCAATGAAATTGGATTGGGTACTGAAGTTGGACAGCGTCAATCGGGTACCTGAAAAATTTTCCCGCATACGTGCTTGTTTGGGGACGATCAATTGAACCCGGGTATCGAGATTGTACAATTCAGGAGCAAAATCTAATACCTGAGAAGCGTCCATAAAGTCTTGGGTGGAGATGCGATCGGCAGCAACGAACAGTTCCCCACTCAAATCTCTTGGTGTTTCATTGGGCGGGACAAACATATTTAAAACCTCTCCCTGGACTCGAAATTGACTGCGGCCGACTTGCCCTTCCAGGGTGTTGATCGTGGCGTGCCGCTCCCGCTTAACCAGATCTATTTTAAAATTTTTAAAATCAACGGGAAAGGAAGAAAGCCGAAAGGACAAGGTATTAACCTTAAACTCCAAATTAGGTATCTGATAAGCTTCGATGCTGTCCGGGCGAGACGCCTTTAGGGAGCCTGCCAATTCAAAGCGCCTTAACTCTTCATCACGATAATTCTCCGGCAGGTAGAATTCGTTCATTAAGGTGAAAAAATCGGCTGCCCGAAGGGCTCTGGAATTGAAATCAAATTCAAGCGTAAGATCCTCCAGTTTGAATTCCCGTTTGTATAAATTCTTATCCGTATAAAGCCGGGTGTTAAATTGAATATCGCTTTCTCCTAATTCTCCCTGCCAGTTTTCCAATAGAATTTCATTTCGGTTTCCACTCACATTACCGGTTAGTTTCTGGATATGAGTGAAAAAATTGGATGAAGTTTCGAAATAGGCCAGCGTCAGGACTGAATTCGTAAGGGGCAGCTTCCCAGCCTGTCGGGCTTGGTAGGGGGCAGTGAGGGTGATCCGGGTTTGGAGGTCATAGAGCTCCGGACTGACTCCAGGGATGAGGGTAGAGTCAATGAAATCGTTCAAACGCAACTTTTGGGTTTTCAGGCTTAAGGTTCCTTTCAAGTTGTCAGGGTCCTTGAGCATGTAAGAAATAGCATTGTCCAGTCGTCCACTTAAAGCAAAGTCCGATTCCCCCCGGACTAGATTCAGCTCGTTGATCTGGAAAGTATTCGAATTGCCGGAGATGGTCACATTGATCAAATCAGCCCGTAGGTCTTTAGAGGGAAGGACAAAAGCACCATTTACCCAGCTAATATTGGAGTAACCAAAATCCCGTTGATATTTATTGGTTTCGCGATTGATTTGGGCCTTAATGTTGATATTGGTTTTTAGTCGCCCCTTCATACCTGTGATCAGGTCCTTGTTGAGCATGCGTTGGATGACCCGCATGTTATTATCGGCAGTCAGATTCAGGACCAGTTGAGGGCGAATCCGGTTTCGGAGATATCCTTTAAGCCGAATGAAACCATCCCTTAATTTCGCATCGAGTGTATCGATCTCGATGATTAGATCTTCTAGATTTTGTTTATGACCTGTGGTGAAAAAGATCCGGGTACTCAGGTTTTGGAGAAGTTGTTCCTTCTGCTCTTTATCAAAAAGCTGGATGTTTATCGCCTGGAAATTGAATTCGATGTAAGGCAAGGTGTTGCCTAAGGTTTGGCCTTTGACTTTACCCATCAATTCGATTTGTCCATCCAGGGTAAATCGTTCCTCGGGGAGATCCAGCAATTGATTGGTGAGCAAGGAGAATAAGTTCAGGTCGACGTTTTGGGTAAAAAACTCCAGATCGGCGTATCCTTGTTTCTCCAGATCATAGGTGCCTTCTACTTGAATGCCGGCACCATTCAGACTCAATAAGCATTGTTCGATGCGGATCAATTTTTGTGTACGGTCCAAAAACAGATCCGATTCCAAACCCAAGGATTGGTCTGCGAGAAGAATACCGGTAGAATCAGAAAGGGAGTTTAAATATAAGTCGATCCCCAGCTGATTATCTATCATACGCTTGGAGTAGACCATTTTATCCTCAAGTCGGGTTAATGTACTGCGCAGGCTGAGTCCGGATAATTGATTTTCAGCCAGCAGTTCAAAGTTTTGAATAATCAACCGTTTTACCTGAATCCCTAAGGGTTCTTGGTCGGTCTTTTTCTTGGTTTTATCCTTATCGAGGGTGTCTGCCGGATTAGTTAAGGTGAGGGCATTAGCCAGATTGGTTGTCGAATCGGGAAAGACGATTAGTCTGGCAAAGCCGCTATCCAGCTCAATAGCAGATAGACTCAATTCATTGGAAAGGAGTTTGAATGGGTTGATCGCAACCAGCAGGCGATCGGCATTCAGCACTTCAGAATCGGGATTCCCGGGTTCTTCCCGCAGGCTGACATCAGTTAGCTGCAGGGTAACATTGGGCAGAAAACGCAACAATCGCAGTTCGACTTCATCCAGTACGATTTCGCCCTGGAAATTTTGGTTGGCCACTTTTAGCAGTCGGTTTGCCAGGGCATCCACGTTCCACTGGAGCAGTACTACGGCAAGCAGAAGCACGCCAAGCAAGCCTCCGAAAAGAAGCCCGAATCCGATTGCAATCCGTTTTTTCAGGGTTTTCATGGTGGTTTTTGAGTGCGATGGAAGGATAACTCGAACGACCCTTAATTTACTCTATGGAAAGTAAAGAAGCACCTTTTAATACATTCAAAATCCTGAGATACTTGTGGGTTTTCAGCTGGCCGGGGGGGAATTGGAGTGCCGCCCTCTCCACCGGCTTTGTTCATCGCAATTGGGCAAAGGTGGGTGGGGAACTAAAATTTGACTATCTGTTATCGCTACTACTTTTTACTGCTTTCTCGAGGCCGACACTCTTTCATGATGGTAGCCTTGACCAACTTGGGGTTGTTGATCACTTCATAAAAGCCGTCCAAAAAGCGAATAATTTTATCCCTTTCTTTTTCTTCAAGCGGGGTAAAGTTGTGCACGGTAGCATAGAAATCGTCCTTTTTGGCCCTGAATTTTTCGAACGCTTGGTTAAACTCTTCCTCTGAACTACAATAGCTGCGATAAATCCGGTCCGTTACACTCTTAATGGGTAAAAAGTCTGGGGGAATGGCATAAACCGCGTTGACGAAGCCGCAATAGTCAAAGTCGTAAGGGACTGCAAAGAGCTCCTTGTTGGCCAAATCTTGTCCGGCAAGTAGTTTGACATTGTGTTTACCTTTGATAGACCAATCGGAGTTCCCGATCATGTATTGGAAAAGTGCAAGCTCTGCGGCATGATAAGGGTCGGTGTTCTCTGGTAAAACGCCTCGATTATCCAAATACCGCAAACCGGTCCGGGCCTCCATAGCGTCTCCTGATTCAATAATAAATCCGTAATCCGTTCGGACCTTGTCGTCTCGGCCGGTATCAACAAAATCAATATGTAACAAACAAGCCTGGAAGCTTTTTTCAGTTAATTGGTTGTATAGCTTATAGACCAAAAATTCTTTCAGTAAGTAATCTTGATAGTGACCGCCTTCCTTGCATTTATTGACCAACTTGATCTTATTCCAATTTTTTAGGTTTTTAATTGGAACTTCACCTTTTTTAAAATTGAGCATAATGGGTGCGTAATCACAATTCTGTAGCCTGTAATTTCCTCTGGGTTTTATGCGCAAAGATTGCTGCACTTTAATAGTATCACCGATTGAGAAGGTAAGAAGAGCTTCCTGATATTCATTCTTCATCTTCCGGCGGGTAAGGTTGCGAAAATCACTTTTGAGTGTAATTTTCAAGGGTTCGCTCCGATGGAAAAAATCGAGGGTGTCGGGCAAATAATTGGCATATTCTTCTTTTTCGATTTGGCGATCTTCGGTTAATAAGATCACTTCAGTCTGGGCCGAAAGTAGGGTACAGGTAGAAAAAGCTATGGTAGTCAGTAAGAGTCGAAGGGACATAAGTACAGGTTTTAGGGTTGTTGACAAGGTGGCATTTGAATTTTATCCCAGGTACGAGGAGTGTCTAATTGAGAGAAGAAGGTTTTCAGGTAATTTAGCATTTGTTTCTTTTGACCCTTTCCCAAATAAGGGAATTCAGAAATGGTTGACTCTAGCTCCTCCCGTTTGGAGGTTAGGTAGGTAAAAGCTGACTGACACTGCTCAATGCTAAGGCAGGATGCCAGAAAGGGGCGGTCCAATACCTGAATTTTACCGGTAGCCGGAGGGGTTGCATAGGGTGCATCTACAATGGATGCCGCATCAAAATCGTAGGGTATAGTAAATGTATTTTCTGGTTTTTCATCCTTTTGGCGGAAGGTTTTAATGTTTTGAGCCCCCAGGATGCTCCAATCCGGATTGCCGATCATATATTGAAATAAGGCTAACATGGCATAGTATTCTTGATTTACGCTTTTGGGATAAAGGGAAAATTTATTTAAATACTCCATATCCAGCCTTTTCCCTACCGATTCTCCCTCTTCGATCACAAAGCCAAAGCTCTTTCGACTCCAGTCCTTCTTTCCGGTATTTTGCAGGGTCATTTCGATTAGCCGTACTTGAAAACTGGTTGGGGTAAGCACATTGAAAAGTCGATATACGAGGTATTCTTTGAGAATTACATTTTCATACTCGGATCCTTTTTTGCAAGGGCTTACCAACTTTAACTTTTCCAGGGACTTGAAATTTTCGTGTATGATGTCCGATTTTTTCAGATTTAATTTGATGGGGGGGAGCTCGCAAAGCCGCCTTCTGGATTTTCCTCGAGCCCGGATTCGAACATTCAGCCGAACCTCCAGGCTATCGGAAACCCGAGTTGTCAGCATTGCTTTTTGATACTTTTCTTCGTATCGCTCCTCACTGAATTGGTCAAAGTCGCTTACCAGTGTTAATTTAAGATACTGATCTGCCCCGAAAAGGTCAATCTTTTCTTTTTGATAGCCTTCAAGAGTAGATGGGGCTGCTGGTTGATCGGTTAGGGCATTGTACAGTCCTTGTTGGGCGGTTACCATACTTGCAGCGGCTGTAAATAATTGGATGAGGAGTACGTATCTACGCATGTGATTAATCGGTTGTAGGTATCGGTATGGGAACCCAGGTTTTACAGTTTTGATGAAAAAACTGATCCACTTTTTTAGGGTTTTGAATAATCGAATAAAACTCTTTAATATAACGAATCATGTGCTTTTTTTCCAGCTTGGATAAGAGGGGGAAATCTGTAATTAATTGATAAATAGATTCTTCCTTTGTGAGAAAAAGCTGGAAAACAGCGTTCAAATCTTCCTGAATTGCACAATAGCCCAAGTATCGTCGCTGTCTGACGTTCTCCAATTCCAGCTCTTGCCTGGGGAGCGCATATTCAGCATCGACCAGCCCGGTCACATCAAAATCATAGGGGACAGCATATAGTATAGAAGGAGCGTCTTGTTGAGCAATGAACTTCAAGTTATGCCCTTTCGCTAAATGCCAATCCGTATTCCCGATCATAAACTGGAAAACAGCCACCAATAGCAGGTAAGTCCGGTCGGCTTGTTGCCAACTGTTTGGGGTATGTGCATTGACTTCACTGCCTCGGATGCGTTGGGCCAGATCATCCACATCTTCAATAATAAAGCCGTGATTGTTCCAGCTTTTCTTTTCATTACCGGCATCTAAGAATTGGATATCCAGTAAACGCACCTGAAAGCTCCTTTCGGTGAGCAGATTGAAGATCTTGTATGCCAGATATTCTTTAAACAGGTAATTTCTATACCATTTTTCCTTCTTGCAGGGGGTGACCAACTTGGCTCTTTCCAGATCGACCAGAGCAGGGATGGAGAGCTCTGTTTTTTTAAAATTGAGCATGATCGGTGGAAAATTACAAATGCGCAATCTGGATTTTCCCCGGGTACGTAAACGGACTGGGAAAGACAGACCCACCGTTTCATCCAATGCCAATTGAAACTCAGCCGGTTGGTATTCCGTGTTCAATTTATTGGAAAAGAGTTGGGAGAAATTACTTTTGAGGGTCAAGCTTAGGGGGGCAGCTTCTTCATAAAGGCCTGCGAAAGAAGAAAGGGCTTTTTCAACCTGAGGTGCTGAAGGGGAGGCTTCAGCGTTTAAGAGAAAAAATTGTTCTTGCCCGCAAATCCGACTCCAGGCAGCAAATAAGAGTAGCAAGCTGAGGGTGATGGTTTTCATACTTGTGGCCTAGGTGCATCTTCGAAGGTAATCAACTCTGAAATCCTATGAAATTCTGGAGGTTGAATTTATGGATAGGGTAGAAATGTAGGTAATATGCGAGGGCCTTTTCAGTCCGTGACCTCCCGGCCTTGCACCCAGCGGCCGCGATGTTGAATACTCGCAGCGCGATACTTACGCCTAAAGACCTGATCCTTGTAGCTTGATGCTGGATACTAGCGCCAAAGGCGCGATACTTGAAGCTGGATGCTGGATTCTCGATGCACGGTGGACGGTGCACGGCGCACGGTAGACGGACAACCTATATCAGGGACGTACACCATTTGCCATTTGCTATTCCCCATTCGTCACTCCAAACTCCGCACCCCGCACTCGTCATTCCACATTCGCCACTCGTCATTTGTCATTAGATGCTCGATCCTGTAGATACTTGCTTCGCTGATGCTATTGGCCTAGGGCCGGTACTGGAAACCTACATTTCTATCAACGAATCTTCTATAAACGAGAATTGGGCATTGAAAATCCTATCCGCCTCACTTCACCTCCACGATAAACTTGTTCTTTTTTCCATTTTCTACGAGTAAGTACTTGTCATGGAGTAGATCGGAGGCTGAAACCCTTAGCTCCGGGTCTGACACCTTGTCTTTGTTGACGCTCAGGGCATTTGCTTGGATAGCCCGGCGGGCATCGCTTTTGGAGCTAACAACTTGTGTTATTTCCGCCACCAGATCAATGATGGTTATCCCGCCTTTCAATTGCTGGGCGGCTACGCTAAAGGAAGGAATTTCTCGTGCTACCTCTCCCAACGCTTCCCGACTTAGGCCCTGTAGCATGGTTTTGTCGGCTTTCCGGTTGAAGAGTAGTTCCGATACTTGTAATACAGCTTCATAAGCCTTGTCCGAATGGATCCGCCGGGTCAGTTCCTCAGCCAGCAGACGCTTTCGCTCTCTAGGGTCGTCCTGGAGATCTATCTCCATTTGAAGTACTTCCTGCTCGGACTTTAACGTAAAGTAGCGGGTAAATTTGGCGATGTCGGCATCATCGGCGTTGATCCAGAATTGATAAAACCGGTAGGGCGAGGTCATTTCCGGAGACAACCAGATGTTGCCCTGTTCGGATTTGCCGAACTTGGTCCCGTCGTTTTTGGTCAGCAGGGGGGTGGTTACTGCGTAGGCCTTCCCGCCTGCATTGCGGCGGATAAACTCCGTACCGGAGGTAATGTTGCCCCATTGGTCAGAGCCTCCCATCTGGAGCTTGCAGTCGTACTCTTGGTAAAGTACTTGAAAATCATAGGCTTGGAGGAGTTGATAACTGAACTCGGTAAAGGATATCCCGGTTTCGATCCGCTTCTTAACGCTTTCCTTGCTCATCATATAATTGACGGTCAAGGTTTTTCCCACATTTCTCATGAAGTCCAATACATCCATATTGGCGTAGAAATCCAGGTTGTTGACGATACGGGCTGCATACGGACCTTCAAAATCCAGGTAGCCCTGAATTTGTTCCAATTGAATAGCCAGGTTCTGATCTAACTCATCGGTAGACTTCAATTCCCGCTCTTTGTCCTTTCCACTGGGGTCACCAATCCGTCCGGTAGCGCCTCCCATCAGGACAATGGGTCGGTGGCCACTCAGCTGAAATAAACGCAGCAGCATGATCTGCACGTAATTGCCGATGGTTAGCGAGGGGGCCGTTGGGTCAAAACCAATGTAACCGGTCATAGATCCTTTTTGCAAAGCATCTTCCAAGCCAGGGGTGTGATCTTGCAGCATTTCCCGCCAGCGAAGTTCGGCCATAAAATCGTTCATAATTCAGTCCTCCGTTTTTCAGGGAGCAAAGGTAAGTAAAGTGTGATTTGGATAAATAGCCGCCCATACCTTTTCCCTTTTTATTCCTCGAACAAGCTTATTTTAGCGCCTTCATGAATACCGTCTACTTTATAGCCCGCCGGGTGGCAGCCTCCGGGCAACCTACTTTTTCGCGCCTGATCATCCGGATTGCAGTCGTAGCCGTGGCCCTGAGCATTGCAGTCATGATCGTGGCCACCTCTCTGATTGCAGGTTTCAAACGGGAAATCAGTACCAAGATCTTCGGATTCTGGGGGCATATTCATATTACAGAGGCTTCTCTAGGGCGACCTTTGATTGAAACCTTGCCCGTTTCCATAGATCAGGACTTTTACCCCGAACTGGCTGACATTGAATCGATCAATTTTCAAGGAAATGATGGTACTTCTTACCAATCTCGGGGAGGTGTCCGTCATATTCAAGTGTTTGCCTTGAAGCCCGGGATCATCAAAGCCAATGACGAGATCGAAGGGATTATCCTGAAAGGCATTGGTGCTGATTTTGACTGGTCCTTCCTGAATCAGTATATCCGGGAAGGAGAACCGCTTGTGCTATCGGATTCTGCCATTTCCAGGGAAATTCTGATTTCCAGGCAAACAGCCGACCGCTTGCGGGTAGAAGTTGGAGATCGGTTTATTGTCTATTTCGTGCAGAAGGGGGAACAGTTGCGGCGACGATTCACCATTAAAGGAATCTACAAGACGGGTTTGGAAGAATATGACCAGAAATTTGCTCTGGTCGATATCCGACAACTCCAACAGCTACTGGATTGGACCCCAGAACAGGTATCTGGTTTCGAAGTATTTCTGGAGGATCTGGACGACCTGGAGGCCATGGCGGAATTTATTTACTTTGAAGAGCTCCCGCAAGACCTCTACGCTGAAACCATCCGAGAGAAACTTCCGGAGATCTTTGAGTGGCTTGACCTACAGGATATTAACGAAGTGGTGATCATTTCGCTAATGCTGGTAGTAGCTGTTATCAATATGATTACGGCGCTTTTGATCCTTATTCTGGAACGTACCAACATGATCGGTACCCTAAAAGCCCTCGGCAGTACCAACTGGACGATAAGGGCTATATTTCTCTACTATGCAGCTTATATTATTGGTTTGGGCTTGTTGTGGGGGAATATTATCGGCTTGGGTTTTTGCTGGTTGCAAGACCGGTTTGGATTTATCACACTGGACGAAACGAATTACTACCTTTCCGAAGCGCCCATTTTTATTAACCCAATGACAATAATCTTGCTCAATGTAGGCACCTTGGCTCTTACGCTGGTATTCCTGATCGTACCTTCCTGGTTGGTTACCCGTATTGAACCCGTGAAAGCGATCCGGTTTAAATGATTTTCAAGGTTTTAATTTTCGATTATTCATTTATTGGGAAATGCCAAATTTCAAGTGCCGAGTGTTCGTATCGAGTATCCAGTATCGAGTATCAAGCATCCAGAATCGAGTATCAAGAAACAACTGTATTGGCGAATCGCGTATGAATTACAACCGTTCGCCGCAAACCTTTAACCATCTACTGACTTCCGTCTATGAAATACGAAGAAGCACTAAGGGAATTACAGGAAATAGTGGATGCGCTCCAGGATCAACGGATTTCTATGGATGTATTGGAGGAACGTATTGAGCGTGCCGCTACGCTGATCCGATTTTGCCGGAAAAAGTTAAGGACGACTTCCGAAAAGATGGATGCGCTGTTTCAGGAAGAAGAATAGGGCTATCGATTCTCCTTTCGTCGAAATTTTTCCACTTTTCTATTCATCTTGTCGATTTTCGAGGGAATCCGATTGATTTAACTCCTTTCCCGCATGGCCCGGAATAGTAATCTGGATTTCCTGAAAACCTATCGCATCCCGCTCTTATTCAGCTTGGTCAAGCTTTTGGCCCATTTCCTGACCAATTCCAATTATGGTTTGCACCGGGATGAATACCTGTATCTGGACCTGGGCCGCCATTTGGGATGGGGCTTTATGGAAGTCCCGCCCGTTATAGCCGTACTGGCTGCCGGTATCAATGCATTTGGTGCAGAGGTTTGGGTAGTTCGATTGGCGCCTACATTGGCCGGTACCATCCTGATCTTTCTTGTGGGATGGCAGGTGCAAAAGCTAAAAGGGTCAGAATGGGCTCAAGGACTGGCGTGTCTGGGTTTTTTGTTGGCGCCGGCCTACCTGAGAGGTAATACCCTATTTCAACCCGTCACCTTTAACCAGTTTATGTGGTTTATTAGCTGCCTGTTGTTTGTAGAGCTGGTCCGTACTCAAAATAGCCGGATTTGGTATGGGATTGGAGTCGCTGCCGGTATAGGCATCCTGACCAAATACTCGATAGCCTTACTGTATCTGGGGCTGGGTATTGGGTTGCTGTTGAGTGCGCATCGGATCTGGTTTCGAAAACCTTATCCGTATTTTGCCCTTGGCCTGGCACTCTTGATTGCAGCGCCCAACCTTTGGTGGCAGGTGGACCACAACTTGCCCATTGTAGCCCACATGAAAGAATTGACCCGGACCCAATTGGTTAATGTAGAACCACTTGGATTTACCATTGCCCAATTCCTGATGTTGTTTTCAGGTGCTGTTATCGCCATAAGCGGGTTGATTTACCTCTTCGTGAAAAAGGAGGTGAGACCCTACCATTTTATTGGGGTTGCTGCGTTGGCGACGATCGGTATTATCGGGTCATTAAGTGGGAAGCCTTACTACACCTTAGGTATTTATCCCATGCTTATGGTTTTTGGGGGCATGGCCCTGGATCAATGGATTCGAAGTGTTTCCTGGAAATGGGCAATGAGTATTGTCCTTATCGTGAGTAGCTTGGTGATATTGCCTTACTCCCTGTTGATTCTTCCTTTGGATCAAATGCGAGCCTACTGTGCCTACATGAAAGATACCTTCGGGCTAAGTATGCCTCTGCGTTGGGAAGATGGCCGGTATTACGAAATTCCCCAAGATTATGCAGATATGTTTGGCTGGGATGAAATGGCTAAAAAAGTCATATCCTTTTATGAGGCGTTGCCGGAATCCGAGAAAGAGGGCTTGGTTATCCAGGGTGGAAGTTACGGACATGCGGGGGCTATCAATTACTTTGGTAGAGATTTCGGCTTGCCTGAGGCCTACAGTTTTAATGGTAGTTATAGGATCTGGGTCCCGGAAGAAATTCCCAATTTTCAACGCCATATACTAGTGGACGACCGCAAGCACTATTCTTCCAACCACTTTAACTCGATGACTCTGGTAGACAGCGTGGCCAATCCCTTCGCCCGGGATCCAGGCTACATCTATTACCGCACCCAACCCAAAGTAGACTTGCCGAGCACCTGGCGCACCATTGTGCAGGAAGAAAAGGCGGAGTTTAATTTTCATTGAAGGAGGTACTTATGGTGGTTCATGACTGAAATCCTTAATGGGTGGGACACTGCCTACTTTTACCTACCAGTGGTCTGTTAATGGTGAACTATTCTGCCTACTCTTGATCACCTGATGTAGAAAATACCTTTCCTCCAACTCTTTAGCATCAACTTAGGAGCTACCGGATAGCTGCACCATTTATGCTACGGCTTAATTACCTGACACAATTACATTTTTACAGTACTTCGAGTGTATTCAATAGCATATAGAAATTTGATTGTATGTTAAATACACATTTTATAAATGTAAATAATGTATACTCAAAAATTAATGGCAAGTCGTATTAAACCGATGTACTTTGAGGTAGTCTAACGCACATAACGTATTAATCCACAAAACCAAGAAACATGAAATTCAAGCTATTGCTAACCTGCTTATTGGTCAGTGCATTATCAATCAGTCTGATGGCCCAGGGAGGCCAGGGAAGAGGAATGGGACAGATGGGGGAAAAAATAAAAGCTGAACTCAATCTGGATGAAACCCAAGAGGCGGCCTGGACAGCCGTTAATCAAAAGTACATGGAAGAGCTCCGTGGCCTTCGCGGTGATAATTCCATGTCAATGGATGAAAAGAGGACCCAAATGGAGGCGATTCGAACAGAATGGAATGCCGAACTCTCTTCTATTTTGGATGAAGAGCAATTGGCAAAATGGGAAAATATGAAGGCGGAAGGACAGGCCCAGGCTCAAGAGCGAAAGGGAGAACGGAAGGCACGAAACCAAGAACGAATGGCTGAACTATCGGAAAAGGTCAAAACGGAGCTAGAACTCACAGATGAGCAAGCTATGCAATGGGAGGCCTTAAACCAGACGTATACCAAAAAAATGAAAGCCATCACCGCAGACGGTAGCCTGACTCGGGAGGAGCAAAAGGAACAACTCCAAACTATTCAAGCTGAAAAGACGGAAGAGCTTTCTCAGATTCTAACTCCAGAGCAAATGGAGGAATGGACAAGCATGAAAGAGGAAGGCAAAGTTAAAATGCAAGAGCGTAAGCGCACGCGTGAACGCGGAAATCGCCAATAAAAATCGAGCGTTTTAGGTGTAGATTATTAAGGTTATTCCTTAAGTGAGTGGGGAGCGCATGCGTTCCCCATTTTTTACTCTATTCGAATAAGGTACCTTCCCTTCCAGGAGGAACTACCCCGATATGGCGGTAGGACTTTTCAGTAGCTTCTCGCCCTCTGGGTGTCCGCTGGATGTATCCCTCCATAATCAAGAATGGCTCGTGCACCTCTTCAATCGTACCGGGTTCTTCTCCAACAGCAGTTGCAATCGTAGTTAAGCCCACGGGCCCACCTTTGAATTTGTGAATGATGGTATGGAGGATCTTGTTGTCCATCTCATCCAGTCCACCTTCGTCTACATTTAGGGCTTCCAATCCATACTCTGCAATGGCCTGATCAATGGTACCGTCTCCTTTTATTTGTGCGAAATCTCTAATTCGACGTAGTAAGGCATTGGCAATGCGCGGTGTACCCCGGCTGCGGCGGGCTATCTCTCGGCCACCTTTAGTATTCATTGGAATATCCAGGATGCCGGCAGATCGATGTAATATTTTTTCCAGCACTTGTACATCGTAATAATCGAGATGGCAATTGATACCAAAACGGGCTCGCATTGGTGCTGTCAATAGTCCCATACGAGTGGTCGCTCCGACCAGGGTGAATGGATTTAGGTTGATTTGAATACTGCGTGCATTTGGCCCTGAATCGATCATGATATCGATCCGGTAGTCCTCCATGGCAGAATACAGATATTCTTCTACGACCGTATTTAACCGATGGATCTCATCAATGAAGAGGACATCCCCTTCTTCAAGGTTGGTGAGTAAGCCCGCGAGGTCGCCCGGTTTTTCCAATACGGGTCCGGAGGTCATTTTGAGATTGGCCCCTAATTCATGGGCGATGATATGGGATAAAGTCGTTTTACCCAAGCCCGGAGGGCCATGCAACAGTACATGATCTAAAGCTTCTCCGCGTTGGAGTGCGGCCGCAATGAATACCTTCAGGTTGTCGACAATCTTGGGTTGTCCAGCAAAATCCTGTAGCGCTTGTGGACGTAAGCTTCTTTCAGCCTGCTGGTCTTCTAAGCTCCATTCTTCTGCATTCGGATCCAATAAGGGATTTGTCATTTGACGAGCTAAGGTATGTGATTGAAGATTATTCTATGGAAAACAATCTCAAGTATTCAATCATCCAATTCCAAGCAGGTGATTTTACCGGCCAGGTTTTCTGCCATGCAGATCGATACATAATCCTCTTCGGCGGTGAATGCCAGCCGTACCTTCAGGCCGTCTTTGGGTTGAAAATCAGGATTAGCATCGTATATGGGCAACAAAAGCCGGCCATCTTCTAATTTGATCAAGAAAGTACAGCCATCAAGCCCGGTTCGATCCACAAAAGTACCTTTTGTATCACAGGCAGAACCACTGCCGGTCTGCTGCTTGGTTTTACATCCCAGGAACATCAGGTTTAGGCAGATCAGGGCTAAAAAAAATCGGTTAATTGCCATAGGTTAACTATTGAAAAAAAGAGATGGGGAATGTCTTTCTAGGCGGCCAACCAAGTCCGGTTTTTTCTTTTATTTTGAGGCGTTTTTGAATCTTCCACGGCCCTTCCGGCCTCCTTAACCAAAATACATATTATACATGAGCGGAACAAAGATCGAAATTAAAGACGGAACCCTGGTTGTCCCCAACGACCCTATTATTCCATTCATTGAGGGAGATGGTATCGGTCCAGATATCTGGGCGGCATCGGTACGTGTATTTGATGCGGCAGTGGAAAAGGCCTATGGAGGAGCGCGCAAAATCGTTTGGAAGGAAGTACTAGCCGGGCAAAAGGCATTTGATTCCACTGGTGAATGGCTTCCACAAGCCACACTGGACGCCATTAATGAGTTTCTGGTTGCCATCAAGGGGCCTCTTACTACGCCTGTGGGTGGCGGCATCCGTTCGCTCAACGTAGCCCTTCGTCAGAAACTGGACCTGTACGCCTGTGTTCGTCCGGTGCGCTATTTCAATGGGGTTCCTTCTCCGGTCCGGCAACCCGAAAAAGTAGATATGGTCATTTTTCGGGAAAATACGGAGGATATTTACGCCGGCATCGAATACCTGAATGGTACGGAGGAAGTGGAGAAGCTCAAAAAGTTTTTGCAAGACGAGCTAGGGGTAACTCAAATTCGATTCCCGGATACAGTTTCGCTGGGGATCAAGCCTGTATCTGTTGAAGGGACAGAGCGCCTGGTGAAATCGGCCATCCAATACGCCATTGATAACAAGCTACCTTCAGTTACCCTGGTACACAAGGGAAACATCATGAAATTCACAGAAGGTAAATTTAAGGAATGGGGGTACGAACTGGCGGAGAAAGCATTTGCTGACCAAGTATTTACCTGGGCTGAATACGACCGAATTGCAGCAAAGGAAGGGCGCGAGGCTGCGAATAAAGCAGAGGATGAAGCCTTGGCAAAAGGAGCAATTCTGATCAAAGATGTTATTGCTGACGCCTTTTTACAACAAATCCTAACGCGTCCGAACGAGTATTCCGTCATTGCCACACTAAATCTGAATGGAGATTACATTTCAGATGCCCTTGCGGCAGAGGTAGGCGGCATCGGGATTGCCCCTGGAGCTAATATTAATTATGAAAGTGGAAAGGCTATTTTTGAAGCCACGCATGGCACAGCTCCCAAGTACGCTGGATTGGATAAGGTCAATCCGAGTTCTGTAATTCTTTCGGGAGAAATGATGTTGCGGTATTTGGGCTGGAAAGAAGCGGCCGATCTGATTATTAAAGGCGTGGAAGGAGCTATTTCAGATAAACAGGTCACTTATGACTTTCATCGATTGATGGATGGAGCCACCTTGTTGAAAACGTCTGAATACGGAGACGAGATTATCAAAAACATGGACTAGCCAGTCCTTATATGACAAAAAAGGCTGCTCCTGAAGAGGATGCAGCCTTTTTTGTTTGTACCTAGGTTACAACTAGGCAGAAAAGGAGGTACCGCAACCACAGGTATCTTTTGCGTTGGGGTTGTTGAAGGTAAAACCGCGATTATTCAATCCCTCCAGCCAGTCAATTTCAATACCGAGCAGGTAAATAGCATGTGCTTTTTGCATCAACACTTTTAACCCGCTTATTTCGTATATCTGATCGTTTTCTTTTTGGACATCAAATCCCAGGATATAGGAAAAACCAGAACAACCGCCTCCTTTCACCCCTACGCGCAAGCCATGTTCATCAGAAACATCCTGCTCCTGTTTGATCCGAAGCAGTTGCTTCACAGCACCTTCTGTCAGGGTGATTGGTTGCAAGGTAGTCGTTACTTCACTCATTTGCATCTATGGTTTAAAAGCCGAATACAAAAATAAACAATTTACAAACGTCTCAAAAAATGCCTTGGTTCTATAGTTGTGCGTAAATCTTCCATGGGCTGCCTGTGATGTTTGGGATGCGACAATGTGGGTAAAGGACTGCGTCCCTGGATTAACGCTCCGCTTTTCTGTAACAGAATCTTAGACCGCTTCGTATCTTCGCAGCTTTCAGCAGTATTTGCCTTATGCCTGTTTGGTTAGACGTTATATTGGAAATAATAAAATCCGTGGTGCCGGCGCTGATCGTATTCCTGACGGTTTACGTGCTACTCAAGCAGTTCTTTGCCGGTCAACAACAACGGTTTGTCCACGAATTGAAACAAGGCAGCCAGAAAACAGGCCTTCCGCTCAAAATGCAAGCCTACGAGCGGCTTTCTTTGTTCTGCGAACGGATTTCCTTGCCCAATATGTTACTCCGGATTCAGCGAAATGGAATGACCGTTTCGGAATTGCGGGTAGCCTTGTTGATGGGTATTCAGCAGGAGTTTGAGCACAACGTCACCCAACAAGTCTACGTATCGGATCAGTTATGGAAAATCATCAAGTTCGCACGTGATTTTAACATGGAGATTATTGCCCGGGCTGCCGATTCATTGGATAGCAGAGGTAATGCCCAGTCTTTGGCAGATGCTATTATCCAAGTACTGGATGAGCAGCAAGGCGATCCCCTCCATCAAGCTCAATTGGCCATAAAAAAGGAAGCAGCAGTGTATATTGGATAGGTGCACGTAAGCCACTCGATACTAGCGCCCAAGGGCGCGATGCTGTGGATGCCGGATACTCGATACCCGTAAAATTGATACTGTTGAAGCTCGCTGCGCGATACTTACGCCTAAAGGCGTGATCCTTGTAGCTGGATACTGGATGCTCGATACTGGATGCACACTTCGCGATGCTGGTTGCTCGATGCTCGATGGACGGCACACGGTGGACGGACAACCTATATCAGGGACGTACACCATCTGCCATTCGCCATTCGCCATTCGCCATTCGACATTTGCCATTCGACATTTGCCATTCGTAACTCGTCACTTGGCATTTGCCATTCGACATTTGTAATGCTGTAGAAGCTGTTTCAGGTCATAACCTAAAATACCCCTAAGCACACGTTCGATTGGCCAGCCAGGATTAATATGGCTTCATCCTGATAAATGAGTCCTGCATTTTTCCGAAAAAAGAAACCGACGCCCTTCCCATTTGTTACCTTAGCATTTGGTCGGCAGCCCCGGCTATGAAAACGAGTGAAATATTATGGAGAAGATTGCATTAAACGTGGTGGCACTGGCCAACAGCTCTACACAACCCAGCAGCTTTGTCGTAGTTTTAAAAGAGGAAGAGGGGGTTCGGCGTTTACCTGTGGTGATCGGTGGGTTTGAAGCGCAATCCATTGCTATCGCAGTAGAAGGAATAAAGCCCGCCCGCCCATTGACGCATGATCTTTTCCGCAATACCCTCGATGACCTTGGCGTAAGTCTCCAAGAAGTAGTTATTTCCGATCTCAAGGAGGGAATTTTTTATGGTAGGTTAGTATGTCAGCAAGCTAATGGAGAGCCATTGGAAGTAGATGCCCGAACCTCCGATGCAATTGCCTTAGCTGTACGGGTCGGCTGCCCGATTTATACCTATCCGACTATAATGGATCAAGCCGGTATGGTATGGGAGGAAGAGGAAGGTTCTTCAGAGGCTGTTACAGCTAGTCCCGCAAAAAATGCACCACTACATACACTTTCCCTGACGCAATTGAATGCATTGTTGCAAGAAGAACTGGGTAAGGAAAATTATGAGCGTGCGGCCGAGATTCGGGACGAAATCAAGAAACGTGAAGGCTCGGGGAACTGATCCTCCAGATCCGGTCGTCTTCCTGTCAAGCTTCCTTGTTCAAGTACGATGGATTTGTACCTTTAAGGGTACATTCCCAATGAGCACATGTTTGAACCTCCCATTTATATAGAAAGACGCGGTAAACTGCTCGAGTCTGTCCGCAACGGATACATTCTTTTTCTTGGCAACAAGGAGAGTCCGAAAAACTTTAAAGCCAATCCATTTCCGTTCCGCCAGGATAGTACATTCCTATACTTCACCAGCCTTAACTTGCCAGACCTGGCATTATTGATCGATGCAGAGGAAGGTACTGAAACGCTCTACGGACCAGTCTATTCGCTGGATGATGAAATCTGGATGGGTCCTCAACCTTCTTTGATTGACCTATGCCGCAAAGCCGGGGTTTCCAATTCTGAGCCCATTTCCAATCTTAGTGAAAAACTGGATAGCATTCAGCTGGAAGGCAAACCCATCCACTTTTTAATGCCTTACCAGGGGATATCCATGCTCTTTCTGAGTAATGTGCTCAAAATCCCTTCTGACCAGTTAGCAGACCATTCTTCAGCTGAATTGATTCGGGCCGTAGTTGCCCAACGGGAGATAAAGACGGAGCGGGAAGTTGAGGAAATGGATTTGGCGGTTACCCTATCCGGCAGGATGCACAAAGCCGCTATGCAATCTGCACACGAAGGTATGCTGGAAGCGGAGTTGGCAGGTCTGGTCGAAGGACTGGCAGTGGCTGGTGGGGGCAACCTGGCTTATCCAGCTATTCTCACTGTGCATGGAGAAGTGTTGCACAACCACCATCACCACAATCGCTTGCAAGCCGGACAAATGGTTCTGGGGGACTTTGGGGCGGAAACCTCCAATGGATATGCAGGAGATATTACCCGAACTTTTCCGGTTGGACGTCAATTTTCGTCCCGGCAGCGCGAGATTTACGAAATCGTTTTAGAAGCTGAGCTGCAGACGATTCAGGCCTTGCGTCCAGGTATTTCTTTTAGGGAAATCCACCTGCTGGGCTGCCGTGTCCTAGCTGACGGGCTGATCCAGTTGGGTTTAATGAAAGGCGAACCGGAAGCGGCTGTGGCCGCTGGGGCTCATGCGTTGTTTTTTCCACACGGCCTGGGCCATATGATTGGTTTGGATGTTCACGATATGGAAGGGTTGGGGGAAGATTATGTAGGCTACGATGAGGAGGTAAAACGGGATTCCCAATTTGGGCTAAAAGCCTTGCGGCTGGGAAAACGCCTAAAGGCAGGATTCGCAGTTACTATAGAGCCTGGCATCTATTTCATTCCTTCCCTGATCAAAAAATGGAGACAAGAAGGGCTCCACAAGGAATTCATCGCTTACGACCGATTAGAGGATTACCTGGATTTCTCGGGTATACGTATTGAAGACAACTTCCTGATCACCCAGGATGGGTATCGATTGATAGGTGATCCCATTCCAAAAACAGTCAAAGAGGTGGAAGAATTAAGGCAGCGAGGGGTGGACTGATTTTAGGGTTAAAATAGTTTGCTGGGCGGCCGTCTTGGAAGGGACTAGTTTCTTGTGAGTTCACGCACCAGGCAATTTGGGCCTATTGACTAATACTCCATTGCTTCATGAGCCATTTTTCCAACTCCGGTTCGAGGATATTACCTGGAAAAGACCAGCGCACCAGGTCCATGTGTCCTTTTCCGTCCAAGTGTAGCCAGGTTGTATTATGGGGCGATTGTTCTTGTCGTCGTTGAGCCCAGGGGAGCACCGCTTGGGACTTCACGATTTCATCCATTTTTCCATGTGCTATAAAAACAGGTAATTCCAGGTGATTATGGACATGAGCCATCGGGTTCAATAGAGCCTGATTGGGGGGAGGGAGCGTTCTTTCCATGGCTAGTTGTACCGGTTTAGGCATTTGGCCTATGGCCAAGGGCGGAGCAATCAAAATCAGTCCGGCAAGCCGTTGACTGTTCCAACCAGCTTCTTCCAGGATCGTTGGGTCGGTTGCGGTGACCGCAGCCAGGTGGCCACCCGATGAAGCACCTCCAATAATCCACTTGGTCTCATTAGAAAAAGTCCTATCTAATAATTGTAACAGAGTAAGAATATCAGCTCGAATGTGTTTGCCGTAATGAAAAGGGAGTCTTCTCACCGAAGGCAAGACACAATCAAGGTGGCGTTGGACAAAGAAATGGCCATGATGCCGGAATCGCTCGGGATGGCCGAACGTCCAGGCCCCACCGTGAAAGAAAAGGACTTTTAGATTTGGGATTGGGTCTGGCACTTCCTGAATAACTGCGTATTGCCGAAGACCAGGCCCATATACTACTTTTCGTTCGTGTAAATCAGGAACAGGCAATGCACCTAATTCCTTCCAATACGAACGCAGGTCTTTCCATTCTTTGCCCCAGCGTTTTCCAATGTGGGTCCCCTCTATTGAGTATTCCATACCAAATTCAGCTTGTCGACTTGTGGGATGCAATCAATACCCTAACTTTAGCCATAAGTACGAATAATAGAATGCGAGTTTTTGTTTTATTCTTTTGGCTTTTGATCAGTTGGGAAAGTTTGTCCTCTCAAACGGTTGCCTCGACCTGGCGAGCCAAAATTCCATCTGCAGATCGGCTTATCCAAGAGGAAAAGTTTGAACCGGCACAGCGGTTGCTGGAAGAGATCTATCCGCAAGCCCAGGCAGAAAAAGACTGTTATTGGGAAGGATGGTCTGCTTTGTGGCTCGGTGAAGCTTATTATCAATTGGGCAAAAAGGAAGAAGCAATACAGATAAGTCTGTCCGGAAAGGACCGGGTGGATGCTTGTCTGCATCCAGATACGGTGGGGTATTATTCACAATTACTCCAGAACCTAGGTGTGTTTTACTCCTCGATTGGCGACTATGAAAAGCAAAACGCATTTTATGAACTTTCCTTTGAACAGGCTCTGAAAACTCATGGTTCCCGGAGTCCCCAAGCGGCAGATGCCTATTTCAGTTTAGGAGCAGCCTACGGTCGAAGAGGGTATTGGGACAAGTGTGTAGCTTTTACCGATACCTCCCTTCAAATCTCAAGAGCCATTCAATATACGGGAGGTATTGCCAGTGCTTTGCACAATTTGGCTTTTGTATATGCGCTCAAGCGGGATTACCAAAGTGCCATCAATCACCAGGAAGAGGCCCTGCGCCTTACCACCTTGAACGAAGAGCTAATAAAGGGCTACAAAAACCTGGGGTTTTGGCATTTCTCCATGGGGGATACAGCTAAGGCATTTAAGAATTACGAACGTTCCCTGGATCTTTGTTATGAATATTATCCGCTTGCATCAGACAATACCATTTCCATCCTGTTGGATATGGCCAATTCTCATTTTGTGATCGGAAATTTGGAACGAGCGGAAGCCTTGGTACTTGAGGCAATAGGCTATTTGAGAAGGGGAGGGCGGAAAGATCTTTTTTTAAAACAAGCCCTGACCTACCAGGCTTGTATTCTTTATCAAACCCACCAGCCGGAACAGGCCTTGGAAGTAATTGAAGAGGCTATGTCGTTTCAAACGCTAGACCTGACCCATGAATCCGCAACTTACCTTACCCGAGGCAATATCTATCGCGAAATGGGTAAAATCGATCAGGGCATAGCGGATGTCCATGATGCATTGCGTATTGTTACGCCCGGATTTGAGGGGAAAAATCCTTTTCAGGACAACCCATCCATTGCTCAGATTCAAAACTATTCCGAGACACTAGAGATCCTCAAAGCCAAAGGGGAGCTGATCTACGAAAAAGGAGTGAATCAGTTAGGGACCGATCAATACCTGAAGGACGCTTTGCAAGTCTATTGCCTGGCAGATTCGCTGGCTTCTCGAATGCGGTTGCTTTTCCAGGATACGCGTTCCAAAGAAAGCCTCTTGGCCGGTACGCTTTTGTTGTACAATGGGGCCATAAAAACCTGCGAAAAACTGTACCAGCGGACCCACGATCCAAGATATCTGGACCTGGCGTTTCAGTTTTCCGAAAAAAATAAGTCCCAGCTGGTAGCCGAAAGCCTTAATGATTTGTATGCCAGGTATTTTACCGGGGTTCCTACTGAATTGATTCAACAGGAGCGGGTATTGTTAAGCGATATAGAATTCTATACCAATGTAGTACAATATGGGGAGGCTCCGGACGGGCAAGAAGATGCAATACGAAATACCTTAAAAACCAAAAAGGAAGAATTGGCATCGATATGGAGTCAATTAGCGCAGCATTACCCGCAGTACTACAAGATGAGGCAGTCTTTGGATATTGGCAATCTGGATACCGTTCGCCAGGTCGTCATAGGGGAGAAAGAGGTTGGCATTGAGTACTTTTTGGGAGAAGAATATATCTATGCCTTTTTGATTGGTAAAGAGGTGCTGGATCTGGTGAGTTGGCCGCGCCCGCCCCAATTAAATGAAAAGGTTGCCCGTTTTCGGAAAGCTATTCTGCGTCAGGAAGACCAATATTGGCGACTGGGTCATGAATTATACAACAGCCTGCTACAGCCAATTGAGGATCAAATAGCGGGTAAGGACCTTTGCATTATCACTGATGGGGTTCTCGGGTTTTTACCTTTTGAGACCTTGCTATCCGAACCAGTCACCCTTCCCCTCCAAAATATTCGGAGCCAACCCTTTTTAATTCGGGATCATGATGTTCGGTATTTGTTATCCGGACAGGTGGGCTTATTATCTGAATTGAAAGGGAAGGACGGTATAGCTTCCCCGGAGATCCTTGCAATGGCACCTGATTTCCAGAATCCATCCCGATCAAATTTTTCGGAACGGGAAGGCAGCGTATTACCTCCATTGGAGGGGGCTCTCACCGAGGTTCGGCAGTTGAGAAAGCGTTTTAAAGGGCGCTTCTTTACCGGAGCTGAAGCGACCAAACTTGCATTTTTGGAACACGCTCCTCAATATTCAGTCTTACACATCGCTACCCACACCTTAATCGATGATGAATTACCAGCTTTTTCCCGACTCATTTTCAATGATCAGGAATCACAGGAGGATGGGCAGTTGAAAGTGCACGAGATTTATGGGCTTACGCTCAATGCAGAGTTAGTTATTCTCAGTGCCTGTAATACGGGAATTGGCGTATTCCAAAAAGGAGAGGGCATTTACAGTTTGGGAAGAGCCTTCGCATTTGCCGGTTCGCCCAACCTGGTTATGACCTTATGGCCGGTTAAAGACAAAACTACGGCCGCCATCATGGATTTATTTTACAAAAACCTGGAAGATGGGGTAGATAAGTCCGCTGCCATGAACGAAGCCAAAAGGACCTACATCGCTAATTACTCCAGTAGTTTATTGGTACACCCTTACTACTGGGGCGGATTACTTTATTCCGGAAATGACGAGATCGTACATTTGGAGACCCGGCTTCGGTGGTGGCCCTTATTGGGTAAAGGACTGCTTATCTTGCTTGGGGTGTCGGCTTTCCTTTTCCTTATTTTTCGGATCCGATCTTCTCAAGCAATTCTGACGCATCCTTCTGGAAGTCCCCGTTCTCTTTCTTAAGTGTTTTTAAAATATTCAAGGATTCTTCATTGTTCCCATTGGCTAAATAGGCCAAGGCCAGGTACCAGGAGCTGGCCCGTTGTAGGGGAACGTTCTTTTCCTTGTTTGCACCTGCGCGTTGAAGGGGTTCTATGGCCTCGCCTGCATTCCCATTTCCGAGTAGGGAAATCCCATAGTACAAGTTCAAAATGGAGGAGTCACGGTTGTTGGACTGAAGGGCATGCTCGAACAACGGAATAGCATTTTCAAAATCTCCTTGTTCATACAGTAACAAAGCCTCTTGGATCTCATCCAGGCTATTTAAACCAGATCGTTGAATATCGGTTTTGGCAATGGCGGTGGGGAGGGGTTCGAAGGCAGATATTGCCATCCGGTGATCTTTTTTCAGCCACCAATTTCCAGCCAATGCAATCAAGCAAATAGTAGCTGCAATCCCGATCCACTGTGGAAGTTTTCGTAGGCGTCGGTTTTGGGAGCCAGTCCGCTTTTCCACTTGGGTATCCAATCGATTGAGGATTCCCTCAAATCGTTTCGGATTTCCAAATTGCCGGGCCCCTTCGAGCGCCTTTTTTGTAAACTCATCCTGATCGCTGATCGGTTTTTGGTTGGGTATCAGCTCAAGAAATGCTTTTCGATTGATGGATCTGCTTTGAGATCGTTTTTCCATGGTTTTTTTATTGATCGGAGCGCATTTGTTCCGCCAGAACATTTTTCAAGTTGCGCTTTCCATTTTGAATATGACTTTTAATCTCTTTCAATTGATAAGAGGTTGCCACTTCAATTTCCTTGTAGGAAAGTCCCTTGATGTAGAACAGCACAATGCATTCTCGCTGGGGTCCTTTCAGTCCTTGTAACGCTTCACTGAGCGCTTCCAGGTTTTCTTCTCTGACTATAGGATCTGAATCGGGCTCAGATTCCACAAAAATTTCTTCGTTAATTTCAGCAACTGTTGCCTTAGGTTCAAAAAACCTGGTTTTGATCAGTTTTAGACAATGGTTTCGGGTAACCTGATATAGCCAGGATTCAAAATGCTGAATATCGTATTGGTGAACCTTGACAACTAATTGCTCAAAAATGTCCATCGCGGCATCCTCACTTACTGTTTCATCTTTCAAATAATAAAGGCATAGACCCAGGACCTTGTGCAAATGTTTTTGGAAAAGAGAACCTAAAAGAGCGTTGTTTCCTGTTTTTTTGTACAAGATGAGGATTTCATTATCTGACTTTGGAATGCTGTTTTCTTTTCTTAGCGCCACAATATCAATTAGTTATAAAGGTATCTGCTGCTTTTGTTCCTTTCTGTATCTTAAGATTAGAATTCAAAACAGCTGTTGTTTTTTCCGTTTCGGAATCGAAGAAGAAAATATAAGAAAAACAATGGCCAAATTCAGTTCTTCTATTCCTTTTCAACGGGGATCCGACGATAGAATACAAATCCGTTTTTCTCCCCGATCTTCTCCAATCCTTCAATCGAATTTAGAGGTTCCGCCTTATGTATTTTGGTAATGATAAAAGCGGGTTGTTGGAGCGATCCGTACAGAAGCTGATCCTGGCAATCTTTGTTTTGAAAGCAATATTGACCTTTGCTTTGCGGACGCCCGTAAAATAAAGGCACATAGGATTTATAGCCATAGGTGTCGGCAGAAACAGCCTTTCCCTGGAGTCCCTCAAAAAATTCGACCGCAGCCCGTTGGGAATACCCTTCAATGCGACCGATAAAGAAATAGAGGGTAAGCATTAAGAAAAAGGGCATGCCTCCCAAAAGCACCCACAATCCATTTTGGAATTGGCTTTTTCGACGCAGCCACTCGTATGCAATCAGCAACCCTAGCAAAAGAATAGCTGGAATTACTTCTAGCCCGGTCCAGCGCACTTCAGCTTCCAAGTTACCCTTGGCAAAGGGATCGTCAAATAATGGGGTCAACTGCTCCGGGTTCTGACCCAATATGGGAAGGGTTACAATAGCAACCAGGTAAAGCGCTCCGATACCAAACAAGCCTCCTGTAATCGCATTGGAATAGTTAATCTGTCTATTCAGGATCTTATCAATTACCGATGCAGCGAGGAAGGTCAGTGGGAAATAACAAAGGGAAGAATAATGGACGATCTTGGATTGGACGATGCTGAACAAGACCAAAACCACCCAAAAGAGGATCTTCATCCAGAGCCGAAAGTCCTGCTGAAAGGCATGCTCTTCTTTAGGCTGCTTGAAAAATGCCCGAATCAGAAAAATGGAGGCCGGGAAACAACCCACCAGCAATACCACGAAATGATACCCGGGAAAACCTTTATGCCCCGCATCAGGGGTACTGAACAGTTTGTATTGGTATTTTAGAAATTCTACAATGAAGTCCGGTCCGTTGACCAAAGTCTCCCATCCAAACCAACTTAACATGATGACACAGGCAGCTGCGCTAAAAATCAAGAATCCGCCTACGGAAATGTACATACGGAATCGCCTGAAAAGCCAGTAGACTCCCATCGTAAGTACCACAACGAGGTAGGCAACGTGTCCTTTGGTCAAGATGCCCATTCCAACAAAGAATCCCCCAAGCAACAGATAGCCAAGCGTGTTATACCGCAAGGAAATAGCTGTAATCTGATCCTTTTTCCAAGCGGCAAGGATCACGAAAAGCAGGCCCAGAAAGATGAATAAATTGAACCAGGGGTCAATAATTCCGGATTTGAAATAAAGAAAGGGTAACACGGATGTGCCAAACAACCCTGCCCATAGCAATCCCAATTGATGGCTGAACAACCTCCTGCCCACCAGGTACAGCAAGGGCAGGGTCAGTAGGCCGCAACATGCATTGGGAAACCGAGCTGCAAATTCTCCTACTCCGAACAAATGCATCGAAAGGGCCTGGAGCCAGAAGTACAAGGGGGGCTTTTGGTAAAACGGCTCAAAGTTGACATAAACCCGGCTGTATTCCCCCAACAGAATCATCTCCCGACTGATCTCTGCAAAATTGACCTCATCCCAGTCAAACAAATGTACCCCTCCGTTGAATGGGATGTAAAACAGAGCAGCTCCAAGGAGAAGGTACAAGGAATATCGAATGGTCTCGTTTTGCAACATCAAAAGGGAAGCGATTGGAGATAGATGAATAAAGAAATAGCCGTTTTCCTGATGGATTAGGGAGTTACTTTTTCTTACCGCCAAACCGGTTTAAGACCGAGCTGACAAAGTCGTCGTTAATACCCAAAGTCCCTTTAATTTGGTTGTAGACGCTCACAGCTTGTTTGTCTGCCCAAATGAAAAAGCTTTTAATGCCATCTCCAGGCCGAGCCCGATAATTGGTAGCTCGTTTTTTAGGTCTTTCTTTTTCCTCGGTGAAGTAGTACAGGGCAATCGATTTACGGGTCATATCCTCCGGACATTGGATGGCCTCCGGCAAGCCGTGGAAGGAGTCGTGATCCGTATTGAAGATGACCACCCGGTTGAAAACAGGACTGATCTTTTGCGCACAGGCCTTCATATCGCGTGTCCATAGCTCCAGATCACCTTTGTATTCCGGTTGCCAACCCTCGTTTAGATAGACGAGCAGATTAACTCTTCGCTGCCAATTGCGCTTGTGGGGATGGACCGTGAAATCGGCATGAATATTGAGGTAGCCGCCTCGCTGAGACTGGTGCAAACCGCCGCCCTCCAAGGTAGGGTCTGCTTTGAGGCCGTCTATCCCGGTCAGATTGCTCAACAAGCCCACAAAGGCATCGCTGTTCAACTGTCGAATCACCTCCTGAATAAAGGGAGGCAGCAGGTCCATCTTGTTCAGACCGTGTTTCTTTTCGTTGACATGGACGTAGTGGATCCAACCACTATCCTGTACTTTGGGAAAAGATTCCATGGCTCTTCGGGCAGCTGGAGGAGCAAGAAAATCGTCAAACTGTCCAAAAGGGAACGGATGGGCGTTTTGGTACGATTTTTTTGCCTGTTCAAAACGATCGGCGATACGTTCCAGATCCAGAATCTGCAGATTCGACACTTCGATAGCCATGGTTGCGGTTTTTAGCTGATAAAACGCCTCAAATATATTGCTTATCTTCAAAGCACCTTATTCCTCGGAGGTGCCCATTTGCGAATTTGTTTAAGGGTAGCAGCCAGGTCCTTCGGGTAGGGAGCTTCCAAATGTATCGGTGCGCCAGTTTCCGGATGCTCAAAACGAATGCGAGCTGCATGTAAGCTCAGTCGGCTAAGCAATGGTTTTTCCTCCTCAAATTTTCCGGTCCGATACCGACTTCCCTTTATGGACGAGAGATAAAAGGCCTCGCGCCTGCCATAAACTGGATCTACCCAAAGTGGATGCCCAATCGATTGCATATGGACCCGGATCTGATGCATTCGCCCAGTTTCAATCCGGACTTCCAGC
This sequence comes from uncultured Saprospiraceae bacterium, assembly GCA_964641965.1. GTDB lineage: Bacteria > Bacteroidota > Bacteroidia > Chitinophagales > Saprospiraceae > JAJDFU01. The sequence continues at coordinate 43,193 of CAZXLD010000034.1, forward strand.
AGGCTACAAGGAGCAAATGCCTCCACTAATTGGAAGTGAGTCCGGCTTTCTTTACCCTTACTTGAAACGATCATTTGGCCTGGTTTGCCTGGATGTGGACCCAATGGCTTATTAATCCAACCAGATGATGGATGCGGGCATCCATCTACCAAGGCATGGTACGTTTTTTCCACAAGTCTTCGCTCAAATTGCATGGAAAGGTGCTGATGGGCCTTGGCATGGCGAGCGAGGATCAGGATGCCGGAGGTATCGGCATCTATTCGGTGGACAGTCCAGAGTGGTCCCAGTTTGGCTTCCAGCTGCCGCTTTATATTGGGCCGTTTTGCATTGTACCGATCCGGGATACTCAGTACCCCTGGCAGTTTATTGACCACAACCAGGTGATCGTCCTGCCAAAGAATAAGGTCGGGTTTGCTCATCGTGCTGTTTTATATGCAGCAAAGGTCCGTTTCCGTTGGGCGTAAAATCCCCACACAATACTTCCGCTATACCTCCCTTCAGTATTGGGTTGGGAATGCCGTACCCGCTCCACTCGAACGCTGGTTTCTTTTCGTTTTTTAATGAATCGGGGAAAGTAGTACCAAAAATTCCAGTGTGCCCGGATGATAGACCCGATATGGGCTAAGTTTCCCTTACTTAAAAAAAGAAGGGCAGCCAGCGCATCCAACAGGAATCGAGTTGGGATAAGCCAGGCCAACCGCCCGGCAGGTTCATTTTTTACCAGGGTGAACAGGCTGTTTCGAAAGTTCAGGAATGACTTCCGTGGGGTATTATAATTCAGTGTTCCTCCTCCCATGTGGTAAATAACTGCCTCCGGCTGTGCCATTATTTTATACCCAGCTCGTTTCAACCTCCAGCAAAGGTCGATTTCTTCGAGGTGAGCAAAATAATCCTTGTCAAACCCACCGGCTTCAAAAAATAAGCGACTTCGAACACAAAACGCAGCTCCTGAAGCCCAGAAGAGCGGAGCTATATCATCATATTGTCCCTGATCTTTTTCAGTAATGTGAAAAATGCGGCCTCGGCAAAAGGGATAGCCCAGATTATCCATCCATCCGCCGGCTCCTCCTGCATATTCGAAGTATTGTTTTTGGGTATAGGCCAGAATCTTGGGTTGGCAAACCGCAATTCCTGCATTTTCTTCCATCAATCGGATCAAGGGAGGAACCCAACCCGGAGTAACCTCAATGTCCGAATTCAGTAGGATCCAGTATTTGTAGCCGTCTAGCTGGCGGAGCGCCTGGTTGTAACCCTCGGCAAAGCCGAAGTTTTGTGGCAGTTGGACCAGCCGAATATTCGGGTAATTGTTCTGGATGAAGGAGATGGAGTCATCCGTAGAGGCGTTGTCCGCAATTATTATTTCAGCAAATGCGGGCGTGCACTCCAATAGGGTTGGGAGAAACTTTTCCAGGTAGGTTTTCCCGTTATAATTGAGAATGACTATTGCCGTAGGAGGCTGCTTGGAGTCGTTTTTTTTTTTCGGCCTGCTCTAGAGCCTGGCGAGCCGTAGTTTCATCTTTTGCCAATTGATCCTGCAATTCAGTTAAGCTGTCAAATTGAATGTCTTGCCGTAAAAAGGAGACGAGCTCCAGGTCCAACTGATCCCCATAGATATCTCGGTTGAAATCGAAAATATTAACCTCTATGGTCTTATTGGTGAGGTGTTTAAGGCTAGGACGGTCGCCAATATAAAGCATGCCTCCGTAGCGAACGCCCTCGTGCACTACCCAGACAGCATATATAGCATTGGGCGGTAACAATTTGTTCGCTTCCTCCAACTCCAGGTTGGCAGTAGGAAACCCCATCTTCCGGCCTAGGCTCTCTCCCGAAACAACCTTTCCGGATAGTGGATAAGGATGGCCTAGCAGCAAGTTGGCCTGCTCGATGTTTCCGGCCTCTATAGCTTGTCGGATCTTCGTAGAGCTTATCACCATATCGTCGGCTTCTTGTTTTTCGATCACTTCTAGCTGGAAGCCCGCTTTGTCTGCATACCAATTGAGGTAACTAACATCGCCTTGGCGCCCAGTGCCGAATCGATGATCGTAACCAATTACGATGTACTTTGGTTGAAACTTTTCCACCAACAGTTTTTCAATATATTCATCTGCTGTAAGTTGGGAAAATTCAACGGTAAAAGGAATGATCACCAGGTTATCCAGACCAAACCGATCCAGCAATTGAATTTTTTCCCGTTGGCTGCAAAGTAATTTCAGCGTATCATCTGAGGGGTAAACTACCTGTCTGGGATGAGGGTAAAAGGTCAGGAGGACACTTTCTCCATTCACCTCTCTAGCCAACTGTTTCAGTTGCTGGATAATGGACTGGTGGCCCAGATGAATGCCGTCGAAAGAGCCGATTGTAATCACGGCATTTTTGAAAGCCGGCAGTTGGTTTAGATCGCGGAATACTCGCATGGCGGTGCAAATGTAGGCCAAAACCAAGAGGATTGGGAATTTTTTAGATCCGGACCAAAGCCTTTTGGCAGTGCCGATGTATTCCATCCTCATTGGGCCCTGATAGATTAAACCCGGAACATCAATTTGCTTTTCCTTTCAAGGCCAGAACTCAAATGAAGGAAGAAATGTTTCTACTTTTACAGTATTCAACCATTTATTTTGTCTAATTACAAGCAAGGAATTACGGCTCCCCAGGTTATGGAAACCCTGCGCAAGGTTCTGGATCCTAAAACGGGACAGGACTTGGTGTCTCAGGGGCGGATTCAGGACCTTCGAATTGAAGGTAACCAAGTCAACTTTACCGTGGAGTTGGACAGCCTGGCCAGTGAGCACAAAAGTGACCTCAATTTTTCCTGTATACAAGCCATTCAGGATGTGTTTCCGATGGCCCAGGTAAATGTACACTTGGTGGCTCGAACTGCTCAGTCCCAGCAATCCAATAATGCTTTACCGCACGTAAAGAATTTTGTGGCGGTAGCCTCGGGAAAAGGTGGTGTAGGTAAGTCAACGGTATCTGTGAATCTGGCTTTTGCGCTTCAAAAGTTGGGAGCAAGGGTTGGGTTACTGGATGCCGATCTATATGGACCCTCCATTCCCACCATGCTTGGCCTGCAGGGGCAGCGTCCTAAAGTGAAAGAAGTGTACGGAAAGCCCCGCCTGATCCCTTTGGAAAAAGAGGGTATGCCGGTCATGTCAGTCGGTTTTATTGTCGAACCTGAACAGGCGGTGGTATTGCGGGGGCCTCGATTGGCCGGATTGATCAAGCAGTTCCTTTTTGATTGTATTTGGCCGGAGTTGGATTATTTGATTATCGACCTTCCGCCTGGGACAGGAGATGTGCAATTGAGTCTGGTGCAAACCATTCCTGTCACTGGAGCTGTTCTGGTCACCACCCCACAGGAAGTAGCCATAGCCGATGCGGTGAAGGCGATGAATATGTTTTTGCTACCTTCTATCAACGTCCCTATTTTAGGGGTAGTAGAGAATATGTCCTGGTTTACACCAGCCGAACTACCCGATAATAAGTACTTTATTTTTGGGGAAGGAGGTGGAAAAAAGTTAGCGAAATTGAGCCAGTCCATTTTGTTGGGTCAGGTACCCTTAGTACAAGGTATACGCGAGGGAAGTGACCAAGGAAAACCCATTGTATTACAGGAAGACCATCCAGGGAGTACTTATTTTTCCAAGATTGCTCAGAATACCCTTCGACAAATTGTAGTTCGGCATGAAACCTTAGAGCCAACCCGTATTGTTAAAATGAGTAATTAAATCGAGATTATGACGCATCAAGAGAAGCAGGAATTGACCAAGCGAGTAGATCAGGCTCTTGATCAGGTTCGCCCCCACTTGGCGGTAGACGGTGGGAATGTGGAATTGGTAGAAGTCACAGCAGACAAACTAGTCCGTATCAAATGGCTGGGTACCTGTGTGAATTGCAATATGTCTGTAATGACTATGCGTGCAGGTATTGAATCTACGATTCGTACCTCTATTCCTGATATTACCGGGGTAGAAGCTATAAATGGTATAGAGTTAGAAACGAAATGAACCGCCAGGAACTGGTCAATTTGATTCGGGTAAGGCGTTCTTTCCTTTGTGTGGGTTTAGATCCTGATCCGGATCGTATGCCGCCTCATTTACGCCAGGCAGATGACCCAATGCTTACCTTTAATAAGAGAATTATTGATGCGACGCGTGATCTTTGCGTAGCATATAAACCCAATACTGCTTTTTATGAGGCTCTTGGTGTTCCGGGATGGGAACTACTTGAACAGACGATCTCCTACATAGGTGATGCGCATTTTATCATTGCTGATGCAAAGCGTGGAGATATAGGGAATACTTCTAAACGCTACGCAAAAGCTTTTTTTGAACAGCTGGGGGCCGATGCATTGACGGTTGCCCCTTACATGGGGGAAGATTCGATCACTCCCTTCCTGGGTTTTGAAGGTAAATGGGCCATCCTCCTAGCCCTGACTTCCAACTCCGGATCTGCAGATTTTCAGACCTTGGGCCTTGCAGATCAATCCCATGCCCTTTTCGAAGAAGTACTGAGCCAGGCCGGCCATTGGGGAAGCCCGGATGAACTCATGTTCGTGGTTGGTGCAACTCATCCAGAAAAGCTGGCGGATATCCGCCGGTTGGTACCGGAGCATTTTTTATTAGTACCTGGAATAGGGGCTCAAGGGGGTTCATTGGAATTGGTATGTCAATTCGGACTAAATCAAGAAGTAGGCATATTGGTTAATGCTTCGCGGAGTATTTTGTATGCAGGTTCGGGAGCAGATTTTACCACTCTAGCCAGAGCAGAAGCGCAACGGCTTCAGCAAGAGATGGAAGGTATTTTAATGGGAAGTTCTATGTTTCAGGACCAATGATTCATAATGCCATTTTTTAGACTGCTAAAAATTGAAAAAGGCCTTGCCATCGAAAGGGGCAAGCATAGCAGGGTGGATTAATTGGCTTTACCATTTCAAATTTGGACAGGTAAGCATTCAAGGTTACCATCCTCTAGTTGGTTTGGTTGTGTTTGAGAATCTTTACCCTAGGGTGTGTTTGGAAAATGTTTTTGGTGGCGAGAAAGAGCATTTCGCAGCACAAAGGGTATTATTCAGACACACCCTCAATTGAAGGTGATGAAATCACATTTCTTCAGGAATAGGCACACATTTCACTTCCGGGTGTTTGCTTAAAAAGCCTCGAATAATAGGCGTAGTTTCAGGATTTCCAACAACTGGGCGTATGCAATCCTCTATTTCTTCCAGCCCAAAAGAACCTCCGTTCTCCAGGTAACCAAAACCTGCAAATCGACTTTGTTGCACTTTGATCACAGCGAGTTCGTCTGGATTTCGTCCCTGGTCCAAGAGGTAAAAGTCCTGATCAAATACCTTGGTTAAATACTTTCCAGCCTCTTCAGCTCTTTCGTTATAGGCTTCTGGGGATTCCAGTTCGGCACAGGCACCCCGGCATTTTTTTAAATGGAAATTAAAACAGGTACCATTTCCTTTCTCCTGACCGGCCAATCGTCCGCAAAGCTCATATTGTTCCATGGCCCATTTCAGTCGGCGATTGGCTCCGCCCATTTTGGGATGCTCGGATAGGAGATCCATTTCCTTTCGGCTTTTCTTCGTGATCCGGTCTACCTTGTAGCGGTGATACCCATTCTTGTCGGTGTAGGAAAAGATTCCAAAGGGAAATCGCTTCATTTTCTGGGCTCGGTTGATGGGGGGCTTCAGCCGTTTGATTTCTTGGGATTCGATCAATAACGCAATTAATTCGCTACCTGTAAGTTGGTACGTGATTTCGTGAACTTGGCGTTGGAGCAGGTTGCCTTTTGCGGTTCTGTCCTTGAAATGCTCGAAGATCCGCTTCTTGATGTGAATGCTTTTACCCACGTAAAGTACATTTCCCTTTTCATCATGGAAGTAGTACACCCCACAAGATTCGGGTAGCGCATGCAATTGCTCCAGGCTGATCTGTTTAGGCAGGAAGGATTCTTTTACCCCCATATTGATCAACTGACCTACTTGCTCCTTGCTGTGCTGTTGTTCGAAAATTAGACCCAGCAGATGAGCGGTTGCCTGGGCATCGGCCAGGGCACGGTGTCTGGCAGCAGTGGGGATATCGAAATGGCGAATCAGGTTGCCCAAACTGTAAGAGGATAAGCCGGGGAACACCTTCCGAGTCAGGCGGACCGTACAAAGCTGTTTTCGAGTAAAGGTGTAGCCCAATCGTCGGAATTCGTGTTGTAAAAAACTATAATCAAAACGGACGTTGTGGGCTACGAAAATGGTTTTCTCCGTGAGTTCTACGATTTGCCGAGCTACTTCATAAAATTTGGGTGCATGTTGCACCATTTCCTGGGTAATGCCCGTCAATTGGGTGATGCCATAAGGGATGTAGCATTCGGGATTGATCAGGGATTCCCAGGCTTCAACGACTTCTTTCCCATCGTAAATTACGATACCGATCTCGGTGATCTTGTCCCGGCTGGCCCGGCCGCCGGTGGTTTCCACATCAATGATGGCGTAGCGTTTCACGGGAGGCAGTTAGAGGTTGACGGAAGATGATTGACGATTGACCATTTGTAAAGTTGAAGAAATGGGATAGTTGTACTACTGATCGTATTCATTGCTTTATCTTAACCCTTGTGCAAATAAAACTTTTTGTTGCATGAAGATAAAATTTATTGTAGTTTTTATCCAATTTGTGTTTTTGGCATGTACGCCAACTTCAACAGAAGAAACCGAAGTGAAGGCGCCTCCGCCGGTGCGTACCGGAGCGGAACGTATGGAAGCCTTGATGCCTCGACTCTCGAATAAAAGCCTGGGGTTGGTGGTGCATCCGGCCTCGATGGTAGGGAATTCGCATTTGGTAGATACGCTATTGGCCAAAGGACTGGATGTGGTTAAGATCTTTGGGCCAGAGCACGGGTTTCGCGGAGAGGCTGCTGATGGAGAAGGGGTGGAAGACGGGAAGGACCCCAAAACAGGTATATTTGTTATCTCCTTGTATGGAAGCAAAAAGAAACCGGCTCCTGTAGATTTAGAAGGACTGGATGTGCTGGTTTATGATTTACAAGATGTAGGTGTTCGATTTTACACTTATATATCCACCCTACATTATTTGATGGAAGCTTGTGCAGAAGCCGACTTGCCACTCCTGGTTTTGGATCGCCCTAATCCCCATGGGCATTATACGGATGGTCCTATTCTGGAAGCTGAATTTCAATCATTCGTGGGGATGCATCCGATCCCGATCGTGCATGGGTTAACGGTGGGCGAATTGGCTTTGTTGATCAATGGGGAGGGCTGGCTAGGCGATGGAAAAAAATGCCGACTGGAAGTAGTGACTTGTGATCATTACGACCATCAGACTCGCTACACGCTGCAGGTACCTCCTTCTCCCAATTTACCTAATATGCGAGCTGTTTATTTGTATCCTTCTCTGGCCTTTTTTGAAGGAACGGTAATTAGTGTAGGTAGAGGTACCGATTATCCTTTTCAATGGTTTGGGCATCCGGAATTGGAAGGGGAGGTGTTGTTTACTCCTCAGCCAAATGCAGGCTCCAAATATCCCCCTTTGGAAGGGCAAGCGTGCCGAGGGTTTGACCTGCATAAAATTGATCCGCTAAGTGTGCGAGAAAGTCGGCAACTGGACCTGGGCTGGTTGCTTGAAACTTACCGCCAATTTCCAGAAAAGGATTCCTTTTTTCTGGATTCGGGTTATTTTGAAAAACTGGTAGGTACCAAAACGTTAAGAAAACAAATACAAGGGGGCTTAAGCCCGGAAAAGATACGGGCCAGCTGGCAGAAAGACCTCCAAGCCTACCGGCAAATGGTGAAGCCGTATTTGTTGTACGGCGGGTTTAGGTAAGATAGAGTGGAGGAGTGCAGAACGTATAAGTAGGGGTGGAAAATCGGCGTTCTTTTTTGATGTTCTTAGAATTGACTTGATGGATTTATACTGACGCAAGTTTAAAATGACCTATTTAAAAATGGAGAAAACAGCCAAACTTGGTCAGCCCCGACGACAAGTGTCGGGATTAAGGACATTATACCATTTCAAGAAATGCTGTATTTAAGTGACAGGCCGTTTTCAACTTAAAATGGTATTAGAGGCTGTTTGGGAATTTAATTTGGTTTATCATTTGATTTTGGCCAAGACCATTGAAATATTTCCGAGATACAGGAATGCTACCGAACTTTCTACTGTATGCTCGTAGTCGATGACCAGTCTTCTGAAAAAATAGTGCCAAGAAATGGTTCTTTCCACCACCCAGCGCTGAGCTTCCAAGGCAAATCCTCTCGTTCCCTCAGGCCTTTCAGGTACCTCAAATGCAAGTCCTATTTCCGTGGCTTTCTCAGCGAAAGCGCCTTGATAAGCTTTGTCCCCAAGAATTTTCTCCAAGTGTTCCATTTGTTGTGTAATATCTTCAAGTATGGGGCCTGCTGCCTGACTATCGTGCTCATTGGCCGGGTGAACAATAACCCGCCAAATCCTTCCGATCGTATCGGTGAAGAACTGCCGTTTTCGTCCGTTGATCTTCTTATGACCATCTACTCCTCGGAACTCGAATATCATCGGGGCCAGCTTAACACTTTGACTATCAACTAATCCCAGACTGGGACTGGATTTTCTTTTCAGTGCCTTGCGTTCCAACCGGTTCAGCGCTTCATTGATCCTTTCAAGTGTCCCATCGGCCCTCCAGCGGTAGAAATAGTAGTAGACGGCTTGCCAATCCGGGAAGGACTGATCCAGGTTCCTCCACTGGCTACCCGTTCGGGTTATCCAGAGAATAGCGTCAAAAACATCCCGAAGATCGAGTACCCGAAGCCGTTGCACGGGCAAATAATCCTTAATAACTTTCCATTGGCTGTCGGTCAGCCGCTCGTAGCGAGTGGTCATCTTTATGAGTTTTGGTTGACCCATAAGATATGACCGGCAGTTATTATTCGTTATTTCAAAATCCCAAACAAGCTCTTAGAATGAAGACCACAACCACCATAGTAATATTGCTTTTTTGTTCCTTTTCTAT
>CAZXLD010000035.1:0-51519 GCA_964641965.1 uncultured Saprospiraceae bacterium
ACCGTGCGCCGTCCACCGTGCAGCCAGTATCCAGCATCCATCAACAAGCATCCACAGCAACGCGTAGCAAGCATCGCGTATCCGGTATCGACGCTACGTACTTGTACTGATAAGCCATAGCCTCCCTCAATAGTCGCTAGTGTCCAGTATCGTAAAGTGGGAAACGAGAATTGATTATCCTTCCAATCAAGTAGGTTGATTTTAGTATTATTGTGCAGGTTCCTACCGCCCTCTGCATATGAAAACACGCTACTTTCTTCTTCTCGCTTTTCTAGTGCCTGCTACCCAGGTATTTAACCAGCAGTCTGCTGATCTATATGATACCGATGCAATCACCACAATTGCTATCACCTTCTCAAACGGAAACTGGAGGTATCAATTGGATTCCCTGCGATATAATGGCGATGAGTTGCTGGAAGCTACGGTTCAAATAAACGGCAAATCCTACGACCAAGCTGGAGTTCGTTATCGGGATGCCGAAGGGTTTACCCCAAATCGTATGCGTAATAGCTTATTTATCAAATTGGATCACAATAAATCCGGCAGCAATTACCAAGGCTATCGTACCCTCAATCTTTCCAGTGCGCTACGGGATCCAAGTATGATTCGAGAGGTGGTGTCTTATGAAATAGCTCGACGCTATTTTCCAGCCCCAAGAGCTAATTATGCCAACGTTACCATCAACGATACCTTGTACGGGCTCTTTGTAAATGTAGAGCCTATGGCGGGTGGGTTTCTTGAACGCAATGGAGCTGCATCCGATGGTACATTCATCAAAGCCCATCCAAATAAATCTACAAGTCCATCCGATGGATGCCTGAAAGGTATCTACAGTAGCCTGAAAGCCGATGGTCGCACTTCTTGCTACGAAGACCACTTTCAGCTGCTTTCTTCTTCTGGCTGGTTTGATTTGCAACAGTTGATTGAGGTCCTTAACCGGCGCCCAACAGATTTGGAATCCGTGCTGGATGTGGACCGGGTGCTTTGGGTCCTCGCATTTAACAATGTATTGGTCAGTTTGGATAGTTATCTCGGGCGGTACAGCGATAATTACTACCTCTATCAAGGCGGCGATGAACGGTTTGCCATGGGGTTAGGAGCAATGAACTTTGGGTTCGGGAGCTACAAGAATACGGGGGACGGTTCGGATTTAAAGATCAAAGCTCTCCTTCAGCTCGATCCGTTTTTACACCAAAACAATGAAGGTAAGCCACTGGTAGCCAGTTTATTGAAAAATGAACAATACCTCAAACAATACCTTGCCCATGTTCGCACCTTATTGCAAGAGGAATTTCGAGGCGACAAATTCGAATTACGGGTAACTCAATTTCAAGACTTCATTCGTCCCTACCGCAAAGCGGACCCCAATCCCGATTACACGTTTGAGGAATTCGAAAACGGATTGGTCTATACCCATGGCCGGAAAATAAAAATTCCCGGCTTATTAGCTTTTATGGATGAGCGTTCTGAGTTCCTGAAACGCCATCCTCAATTGATGGAAATTCCGCCAACGGTTGAAGAGGTTGAAGTATTGGGCCGGGAGCGTTTTGCGAGAGCAAAAGTTGAAGACTTTAAGGTGCAAGCCAGGGTTACCTACAATCCGAGTATGGTCTACATTTACTACCGATTTGATCCGAATGAATCCTACCGTCGCAAAGTAATGGTAGACAATGGAAAAAGTAACGATCGGGAAGCACGGGATGATTGGTATGGTACTCAATTAGATCCACCTTCCAATGCAGCTACCATGGAATATTTTATCGTTGCTTCCAATGCCCGCACACTGAGTTACCACCCTGCTCGTTACATGTATGAACCATACAAGATCAGCCTTAGTGAGCTGAATCGATAAACCTATGAACTACCAACTGGCTTTTCGGAAGGGTTTGTCCCTTATGGGATTATTCCTTATGCCCTTCATCAGCATCCAACATCTGGATGCTCAATCTTATTTTTATTCGACGGATCATATCCAGGAAGTCCGACTCACCATCAAAAAAGAGCGATGGCCGCACTATTTGGACTCTCTTAAAGAAAGTGATGGAGGTCGCTTGCTAGTAACAGGTGCAGTGGATGGCCAGGTTTTTGATACATTGGGTGTTCGCTACAAAGGGAACAGCTCTTATCATGCCCCCCAAAAGAGTGACCAGATAAAATTACCTTTCAATATTAAACTGGACTACGATTCAAGTCCAGATGGACTGAAGGAAGGCTTTGAAACCCTGAAGCTGTCCAACTCCTTTCGCGACCCCAGCTTTCTGCGGGAGGTACTGGCTTACGAGATTGCGCGGAAATACATGCCGGCGCCGGAGGCAACGTTTGCCCAACTCTACATCAATGACGACTATCAGGGCTTATATCAATCCGTTGAGTCAATCGATAAACGGTTTTTACGGAAGTACTACGGTGATTCTTTAGGGCTGTTGATCAAATGTGATCCGATTTGGAATTCAGTTCGCCCACCCGATTGTCCAAAAGGTGATGGAAAATCCTCCCTGCAATACCTGGGCGATGATAAGGCTTGCTATGTAGGATTGTATGAGCCCAAGTCAGAAGATGTTTGGGACCCTTTAATTGATCTGACTCGGATTCTGAACAAGGACCCTAAAAAAATTGAATCCGTACTTAATGTAGACCAGGCACTTTGGATGTTGGCCTTCAATAATGTGATCGTCAATTTGGATAGTTATCTCGGACCATTTTGCCACAACTATTACCTGTATCAGGATACGGCTGGCATTTTTCATCCGTTAATCTGGGATATGAACCTGGCTTTCGGTGGGTTTCGATCAGATGGCCTGGGTAATGTGCTTTCCACCCCTGAGATGCAGGAACTCAGCATGTTTTTGCACTATAAGCAAGGGAATGAAAAGCGACCGCTGGTGGTCCGACTTCTAAAGCAGGATTTCTATCGAAAACTCTATCTGGCCCACATCCGAACCCTGGTGGAGGAGGTATTTCTGAGCGGTTGGTTTGAGGAACGAGCACGTGCTTTACACCAGGCTATGGCCGAATATGTACAGGAAGATGCTAATAAACTGTACGATCAGCTGGCCTATGACCAAAACCTGGAGCAAACTGTTGCCGCAGGCTCGGAGGAAGTGGTTGGTCTATTTGAACTCATGGATGCGCGGGTAGAATATGTAATGAATCATCCGGTAATGCAGAAACCGGCGCCTTACATTGAGGAGGGGCGTATCGAGCAGGTTACCGACACAGAATTGGAAATTACCCTTCAGACGGAGGATGCAGATAAAGCCTGGTTAATGTGTCGCCCGAAAGGATCCACCTCCCTTTTTAATCGCAAAGCGATGCCGGACGATGGTATTCTACCTGATCAGGCTGAAAAGGATGGTATTTGGACCCTGGTTTTGCCTAGCCATACGGATTGGGAGTATTATTTCATTGTGGAAAATAAATACCACGCGCGCTTGCTGCCCGAACAGGCTGGCGGTACTTATTTTACAGCTTCCGATTTGTTAACGCAGAAGTAGTTTCCAGACTGGAAAGGTGGAATTGTTTGAGGGTGGGGTGGCAGTTGCCAAACGTCAAGTTACAAATGGCAAATGGCGAATGCCGAATGTGGGATGCGGAATGTGGGATGCGGAGTTGGGAGTGACGAATGACGAATGGCAGATGGTGTACGTCCCTGATATAGGTTGTCCGTCCACCATGCAGCCAGCGTCCATAGCTTCGCGCCCTTGGGCGCTAGCATCCAGTATCCAGCTACAAGGATCATGCCTTTAGGCGTAAGTATCGCGCTGGGAATCTCAACTATTGGATTGCCAAAGGTTACTTTTTGTACTATCTTCCTGTTTTCTAGCGCTCCCAAAATGCCATTAATCGAATCATCTTACGGACGGCCCCCTTTCCCATTGCTCAATGGTCATTTACAAACCCTTGTCCCTTCACTCATGCGCAATCCTTTTCCGCTGCCCTATGAGCGTGCTCGATTGGAATTGGAGGATGGCGATTTTTTGGATTTGGACTGGTTGGAAAAGTCGACTCAGCGCCAGCTGGTAGTGCTTACGCATGGGTTGGAAGGCAATTCCCGCAAATCCTATATTACTGCCCTGGCCAAGCTGTTTTTTGAACAGGGATGGGATGTTTTGGCCTGGAATTGTCGCTCCTGCAGCGGTGAGATGAATCGAAATTTCCGCTTGTACGACCATGGTGAAATCGGAGACATTGGAACCGTTATCCAACATGCCCTCCAACAGAAGCATTACGCGAAGATCGTGCTCGTAGGCATCAGTATGGGGGGGAATATTACCCTCAAATACCTGGGCGTACACGGAAAAGAAGTGCCCGAGCCCGTAAAAAAGGGTATTGCCATATCCACTCCAGTGGATTTGAGATCCAGTGTAGAACAGATCGATAAGCCGACGAATATTCTGTATTGGAAAAGGTTCTTTAAAAAGCTAAAATTTAAAATAGAGGCAAAGGCTGCCCAATTTCCAGGTCGTCTGGATTTATCCAAGATGGACCAGATTCGCCAATGGCGCGATTTTGACGAATGGTACTCAGCTCCGGTCAACGGGTATCGAGATGCAGACGATTTTTATGATCAGGCCTCGGCTATCCGTTTTGTAGGGGGGATTGACCGCACCGTCTTGCTGATCAATGCTTACAACGATCCTTTATTAGGAGCAACCTGTTTTCCAAAAGAAGTGGCCCGAAAACATCCTTATTTTAATCTAGAGGCGCCTCGCCAAGGAGGGCATGTCGGATTTAGTCAGCCGGGTGATCGGCATACTTGGGCTGAACGCCGGGTGGTAGCCTATGCGGAAGAAAGCTAGGGATTGGGGATTGTTGATTAGTTATTGAGGATTGGAGAATACATTCTTTATCGACTTTGACCGGGCTGCAATCGAAAATATGTGGTCAAGCCTGTACTTTGTATTATTTTAAGGTGAGTTTCAATTAATCGGCATCCCAATTCATGCAAAAAAAGAAAGTATCCTTGTTTGGATCGCACCATGGCCTCGATGAAAGAAGTGTTGAATTTCTGCTGAAGGCCATAGATAAAAATAATCTTCCCGGATTCGACTACATAGAGTTTAAACAATCCCTGAGCGCCTTGGCAGACATGGATATGGAAGAGCCCACGGCTTTTCGTTCCGCTTTCGCTACGGCCAGTACGATGGGATTGACCAAGGAAAAATTGCTGAAAACAGCTGAGCATTACAAAATGGTGCTTGGTAAAGAGAAAGAACAGTTTGAAGCTGCTGTAAACAAGCAATTGGCTCAGCGGGTTAAATCCAAGCAGAACGAAGTCGAGAAGTTGAGAAAGCAGGTTACGGATTATAAAGCCAAAATCGAGGAACTGGAGGAGCGCATCAAAAAAGCTACTAAAGTGATCGAAGAAGCAGACGCGGAAGTCAAAGCTTCCGAAGAAAAGATCCGATCCACCCAGGAAAACTTCGAACACACCCTACAATCTCTACTCAACGAAATTGACAAGGATATAGAGAATATCCAGAATTATTTGTAATCTAAAGATGGAAACTGCCTGTTTGCATTCCTTCTTAATTGATCATGGACAAACGAAATTTTTATGTCAGATAACGTTCCATTATCGCCTTCTTCCAAGCCAAAGTCGTTTTGGAAACGGCCTGAAGGCATCACCGGATTCTTTTTCTTTGCTGCGCTCCTGGTGGGCGGTGGTATTCTAGTAGCTGCCAATTTGCAGGCACTTCTTGCTTTTTTTTCCAGCACACTTGCCTTGGCCGGATTGATCCTGGCACTGGGGTTGCTCATATATGTGGTTGCAGATCCCAAAATGCGGAATTTGGTTTGGTACATGTATAAGAGCGTGATGCGCACCGTCACCGGTTGGTTTGTCCAGCTGGATCCGATCGGAGTGCTCAAGAGTTATGTAGAAGACCTGGAAGACAACCTGGTCAAAATGCGCAAGCAAATCGGGGTTATCCGCGGACAGCAACGAAAGCTGCAAACCCTGGTGGAGGAGAACGAAGAGGAAATTGAAAAGAACATGAAGCTGGCCAGCGCGGCCAAAGCCAAGGGTATGGATGCTCAGGTTACCCTTTCTTCTCGCAAAGCGGCCCGTTTGAAAGAAAGCAATGCCAAATACCAGGCACTGCTCAATAAAATGGATGTGTTGTATCGCATCCTGAATAAAATGCATGCCAATTCAGAGGTGCTTCTGGAGGATACTCGCGATCAGGTTAAGCTCAAAGAACAAGAGCGCAAAGCAATCCGGGCCTCTCATTCTGCCATGAAATCTGCTATGAGCGTGATTTCCGGTGATCCGGATAAGCGGGCTATGTTTGATGCGGCCATGGAATCCATTACCGATGACGTTGCCAATAAAGTAGGGGAGATGGAGCGCTTCATGGAAATGTCGTCCAAGTTTATGGAAAGCGTGGATCTTCAAAATGGCATTTTTGAAGAAGAAGGCCTGGAAATGCTGGAACGTTGGGAGCGAGAGAGTTCGCTGATGCTTCTGGAAAGTGGATCTACCCCCAAAGAAGATACCCTGGATTTGAATGATCCGGTACAGGAAAAAGAGCCTCAGGCGCGTCAGCAAAGTAGTAGCGGCTCCTACGACAATTTATTTAAGTAAAAGGATCTTCTTTTCGTGAGGGTGTCCTTAGCCAGATTTAGGCTTGACTACCTTGAACCCCCCCATGAGGATACTCCATACGGCAGACTGGCACCTAGGGAAACGGCTGCATCATTTTGACCGGCTGCCAGAGCAACGAGCCGTACTGGATGAGTTGGTTCGCATAGCGGATCAAGAAAAGGTCGACTTGGTCTTGATAGCTGGAGATTTATATGATGTAGTCAATCCCTCTCATGAAGCTCAGGAGCTATTTTATCGAACGCTGCGAAAGTTAGGAAACGATGGCCGCCGTCCGGTTGTGGCCATCGCGGGCAACCACGATTCGCCGGATTTAATTGGTGCTCCCGATCCGTTGGCTCGCGAATGTGGAATTATTCTCCTGGGGTATCCCAATTCTGCCTGTCCTCTATTTCAGTTGGATTCGGGTTTGGCGGTCACGACAAGCGAGCCCGGTTTTCTCCAACTACAGGTCCCTGGTATCGAATTTCCGGTCCGCATACTGACAACGCCCTTCGCCAACGAAGTGCGCATGAAACAATATTTGGGACAATCCGAAGAGGAAGGTATGCGCGAAGTCCTTCAACATCAGTGGACTGATCTGGCGGAGAAGTATTGCAATGAACAGGGAGTCAATTTGTTGACGGCTCATTTATTTGTAGCAAGTCGCGATGCGGATTTACCCAAAGAACCCGAACTGGAGAAGCCTATCCAAATCGGTACGGCTTCCATCGTATATGCCGACCTTATTCCGGAGTCGATTCAATACGCTGCTTTAGGGCATTTGCATCGCAGCCAGGTTATCGCAGACAGCAGTTCATTGGTGGCATATTCCGGAAGCCCCTTAGGCTATAGCTTTAGCGAAAGCGGTCAGCAAAAGGTGGTTCATCTGCTGGAAATCGAACCCGCAAAACCCGTAACATGGCAGCGAATTCCTTTAGAAGCAGGCAGGCAGTTGGTACGAAAGACTTTTGATCAAGTCTCCAAAGCCTTGGAATGGCTTCAAGCCAATGATGAATCGTTAGTCGAACTTACCCTTCGCACCGAGTATTTTTTAACTGCCAAGGAACTGCGATCCATTCGAAAAGCCTCCCCCTTTGTGTTGAACATTATTCCCGAACCGACCCAGGAACAGGAGTTGATGTCCCCTCGGGAATCCATTTCGCTGGATCAACTTCCGGAAGAACTGTTTACGTCTTATTTTTTGCAACAAAAAGGACAAGAGCCTACACCGGAAATCCTGGCTCTTTTCCGTGAATTGGTAAACCAAAAGGAAGGTTGATGCTGCCGGAGGTGCTAAAGATAAAAGGCTTGTATTCGTATCAGCAGGAAGTCACCATTGAGTTTGAGCCTTTGCTTAGAGCTGGAATATTCGGGATTTTTGGACCTGTGGGTAGCGGAAAATCTACCATCCTGGAAGCCATCACGTTTGCTCTCTACGGGGAATCCAACCGATTGAATGCACGGGAGTCCAGGGGGTACAATATGATGAACCTCAACTCCAATAGCCTGGAGATTGATTTCACTTTTACGCATAGGCAAGATCGCTTTCGGTTTAAGGTCCAGGCAAAGCGCCAGAAGTCTAAATTTGAAGTCGTCAAAAGTCCGGACCGAAGAGCCTTTCGGCAGGAAAGAGAAGATTGGGTCCCTTTGCCTTCCACAGATGCTACCGAATTATTGGGTTTAAAGTATGAGCATTTTCGTCAAATCGTAATCATTCCCCAAGGGAAGTTCCAGGAGTTTGTCCATAAATCGCCTACCGAGCGGTCTGATATGCTGCAGGACTTGTTTCCGCTCGATTTGTACGATTTGTCTGATCCGCTGAAAAGACTGCGTGCGCAGAATAGTAGGGCCGTTACTACCATAGAGACTCAACTGCTAGAGCTGGATTCCGCCACCCCAGAAGAGATAGAGCATCGAGAACAGGAATCTAAGGCATTGGAAACCAAAATGGAACAGCTACAAGTGGAAGAGGAAAAGCTGGAGCTTCAAGTACGGGAAGGAGATCGAATTCGGCAATTGGCAGAGAAGCAAGCCACCCTGGAGGCAACCCTACAGACACTAAAAGCGCAGGAAAAGGAAATTCAGGAAATTGAAGAAACGCTAATCCGATACGAAACCGCACAGAAGCTGTTTGGGAACCTGATTTTGCGTCTGCATGCTTTGCAAGGAAGACTATCGGAAGCAAAAGCTAGTGAAGAGCAGTACCAACAAACGGCTCATGAAGCGGAAAAGGAATGGATTGATCTACAAAAGCGAAAAGAGGAGGTCCAAGCTCATACGGGTACTCCAGAGGAATATTTGGTAAAAGTGCAACAATTGGAAGCTGCATTGGGGGTGTTAACCCTGGAAACTCAGCTCCGACAGGGTGAAAGGGATCTTACTGCACTTCAGGAACAATGGAAAAAGGTAGTAGCCACTCGAGAAGGCTGGGTGAAGGAACTTCAACAGAAAAGAAAACGTCGTACTCAACTCCAACCGCAATTTGACATTGGCATATTGACCAACTGGAAATCGAGCTTCATTCGAGAAGACCAACTCCGAGAACGAATAGAAAGGGAACAGAAAAGGGCTGAGCGCACCAAATCCCAACTAGACACCCTGGATACCGAGCGACAAGATCTATTTGCTCGTTTAGAGGAATTGGACGCTACTTATGCCTCCTGGGCCAAGGTCAAGATGACCACTGCCCTCAAGCGATTAAAGAAAGAAGTAAATCGATTGGAGTCGGAGGAACGTAAGTTGGAACAACAGCGGCAAGCCCTTCTCAAAAAAAGCGGTTTGGCTTCCTATGCGGCCGAATTACAAGAGGGCGAACCCTGTCCGCTATGTGGAGCTACGCATCATCCAAATCTATTTCAGGACGACCAGCACCATGCAGAAATCACGGACTTGAATATCCGATTGCAAATGCTAGGGGCTTCCCGGGAAACATTGATCCTGGCCGAACGAGATGGACTGCATTGGGTGGATCGCCAACTGGAGCAAGAGCAACTCCTTGACCAACAGGCCCAGGCGATTCAAGAAGTGCAATTGGAATTAGAAGATGGTATGGAAGCGCGGAAAGCGTTGCCACCGATGAAGCGGGAAGCAGTTGAGCGCGCACTCGCTCAAGCTGCGCAGCAAGAAAAAGAGCTGGATAAGCTTCAACAGTCTATTGTAGAGTTGGAGGAGCAAATTGAGCATAAGCAGGAAGAAAAAGCCTTAGCCGATCAGGTACAACAAAAAAGGCTTGAGCTGAGCCGCCTGGAAACCTTGCTTTCCGAAAAATCCAGGCAGGCTGGGGAGGAATGGAAGGGGGTTCCAGCTCCGGAATTAAAAAAACAAGAACGTAAACTAAAAACAAGTTATACCGAATTGCAAGAGTTACAGGTCAGTGCATCTGATCTGCAACAGAAAGCCCACGAGGCTCAAGAAGCATGGAACTCTGCAAAGGAACATGTTCGATTCATCGAGCAAGAGATAAGTGAAGCAGAACTACAGTTCAACCGGCAGTTGGAGCAGCGGGCCGAATTCAGTAAAAGGGAAGAGGTAGAAGCACTTTTGGTTAATGCATTGGATGTAGAAGCCAATCGCCAACGAATTGCGGCCTTTCGAAAAGAATGGATCGGTAGCAATGCTGCTTTAGCAACCATTCAGGAGCAGATGGAGGGACAGATTTTTGATGAAGAAGCATACCAAATCCAGGCGAATAAGCTCAAGGAAAACCGGCAGCAGCAGGATACGGCCCGGACGCGATTCGGTGAGTTGAAGGGCCAAATTGCGGACCTGCAGCAAAAAATGGAACGTAAGGCAAAACTGAAGCAAGAACAAACTGCACTGGAATTGCGTAGGGAAAACTTGCAGCTCATGAAGGGCTTATTCGATAAACGGGGGTTCGTCCAGTACGTGAGTACCATTTATCTGCGGCAGTTGTGTGCCCTGGCCAACGACCGCTTTCGGAAGTTAACCCAAAATCAGCTGCAGTTGGATCTGGATGAAAAGAATCAGTTTGTGGTCCGGGATTTTCTGCACCAAGGCCATTTGCGATCCATTAAAACCTTAAGTGGCGGGCAGACCTTTCAAGCTTCGCTTTGTTTGGCTTTAGCCCTCAGTGAACAGATCCAGGGGCATCAGAGAATTGAGCAGCCATTCTTTTTCCTGGATGAGGGGTTCGGTACCCTTGACCGGGAATCGCTGGCATTGGTTTTTTCCACTTTGCAGCAATTGCGCCAGGAAAATCGAACGGTTGGCATCATTTCTCATGTGGAAGACCTCCAGCATGAAATTGATCATTTTCTGTTGGTGCAAAATGATCCCGAAAAGGGAAGTTCGGTACGGATGCATTACTAGGAGTCGCTTTTGTTGGAGTAAAGCCTATGGCCATTGGTCTTTCGTTCTCCTAGCCCTGAAAATTCACCGAATTTTCCGCCCAAAGGGCTGACGAATAGCAAAATTTTGCAATTGTCAGGGTTAACGGGAATCCGTGAATAATCTGGGCTAAGTCTGCCTTTCTTGAAAGGAATAATAAAAACCCAATGCCCGGGTCAGGCTTTCCGGAAGTTCAGGTAGTTCAGATCTGGGAATCAGGAGGGTAGAAATATTGTGTAAGTCTTTGAAAATGTGATTTTTTTGAGCGGTGGCTTGCAGGTAGTTGTAACCCGAAGAGCCGCCGGTGCCAATCTTATTTCCCAGCATCCGCAATACCATTTGGGCATGCCGATAGCGCCAGGTAGTTAAGGCCTCGTCAATATCGATCAGGCAAATAAGCAGTCGGAACGGTATTTGAAGGATGGGTTCTTCCCGATACAAATGGATGAACAAGGCGGCCAAGGTGGCTGGGTAGCTCAATCGGAGGCCTCCTTCCTGTATGAGCCGATTATGGGCTTCCGGATCCAGAACAGATTGGAAGTAAGAATCAGTACCTAGCCACATGTTTAAGCGCTGCTCTTTTTCGGCATCCGACAGATAGGGCGTATTTCGAATAGCATGTTGTTCTCGTTGAATCATCCGATCTACTGCTCTTCGATAGGCTTCTAGAAATTGGAAGTCACCAAATTGGATGAAGGGAGTGCGCTCCAGCCAAGTTTCTACCGCAGTAAACAGGCTTCCTTGCTCACCGATTTTTGCTAATTGTTCTTGCTGTTCCTGGGTGAAATCGGTAGCATAGTGGTAATTGTTGTAGGTAAGTCGTTGTGCTTCGGGCAGGCCAAGCATGTTCTCCAGCATCCGAAACTGAAAGCTCTGAAAACCGGAGGCAGGAAAAAGATAATTCCGAAAATCCAGAAAATCCAGGGGCGTCATGGTTTCCATGATCCGAATTTGCTGGATCAACAGATTTTGGATCTCTGTGATCCGCTCCAGTCGACCTATCGCTTTTCCCATATTGCGTTCGTCCACTTGTTCTTCACGGAAAAGCTTCAATACGGATTCCAATTCGTGTAGGATCTGCTTGAACCACAATTCGTAGACCTGGTGGGTGATGATGAAGAGCATTTCCTCATGCGCTTCTACAGCCTCAAACTGGCCGGAGCGGGGATGTTGGGCGCCCAAGATCTGATCGAGTCCCAGATAGTCGTGGTAATGGACGGTGGTGTACTTTTTCTTGGGATCCATAGCTAATCCTACTTTAAAGCATAATGGCCTTAAGGTAATACCATTTTAAACTCGGGTCGGTATAAGTATTCGTCTTTGGGAGGTGAACTGAAAAAATACGGTTTGATTTTATGGAATGTAGGCGAGAAGGGAATCTTCATATGGGAGAATGTGTTAAGTATGTGCACCGATTATAAATCTTAGATCCCATTAACATGAAAACCAATTCCCTGTTTCGTGATCTTTTCCTGTTGTTTGGAACCATATTGCTATTCTTGAGCTTGCTGGCCCTGTTGGCTACCAGCGGGCTCAGCCTCCCTATCATAATAGGCATTAGTCTGGCGTTAGGTATAGTATTGATACGCTTGTTACCTCGATTGCTCCGGGAGCAAGAAACACGAGAAAAAGGTTAGCACTAACAAAAATAATCCCATATGATTTTCCAGGTATTGAATGGAGACGCATTGAAAGCGCGTTTTCCGTCCCAAATAGAAGGCGTTCAACTTGTATGCCGAGAATGTTTGGTCGACGGCCCTGCACCGGTATTGCAATTTCCCGAATTTTATGTAGAGCGAGCTGCTTTTATCCAGGAGGCCTACGGGGATCCGAGAGAAGGATATTTTGCTAAAGTAGTGCCTGCCCTGGAACAGATCCGGCAGGCTCCAAATGGTTCCGAGCTTAATCTCTGGTTTGAAAAGGATCTTTTCTGCCAGGTAAACCTTTGGTTTTTATTGGCTCTTCTGGGCGCTAAAAAGAAAGCGTTGACCATCAATCTGGTCGTTCCTGAAAGTGAAATTCAATACGGTTTTGCCGGCTTGACCGATTTACAGCTCCTGGAAACGTATCAGAATCGACGCCTCCTGACCGAATGGGAAATGGAGGCCTTGGAAAAGCTATGGCCCGCTTACCAATCGCAGGATCGGGAAGCCCTGTTACGTATTGCCTCTTCCCTAATTTCGACCTTGCCTTTTATTGGGATGGCAGTAGGGGCTCAATTAGCGCTGGAACCGGAGGATGGTACTCCGGGTAAAGCAATCCAGACCCTAGAACGCCTGAAACGCGAGATAGGAAATCAATTCGGCCCTGTTTTTCAGGCTTTCAGCAAAGAAGAAGCCATCTATGGGTTTGGTGACTTGCAGGTAAAGCGAATGTGGGAGGCTTTGTCCTGAGTCTGAATAAAGGGTAGATACCGCTTTAAGGCTTTACTTGGAATAATCCTGGTATCCCGTTCGATCGAGGTTCTCCACCTTTTCTTCCACGCTTCTTCGGAGCGCCCGCTTGTATTTAATGATTCGTTCTCGTATGATGGCATCGGATGCACCTAAAATCTGAGCGGCAAGAATGCCTGCGTTTTTAGCGGCATTCAAGGCTACCGTTGCCACAGGTACGCCATTTGGCATTTGCAGGATGGATAGAACCGAATCCCAGCCGTCAATGGAATTGGAGGATTTGATTGGGACACCAATTACGGGCAATGGTGTAATGGAAGCCACCATTCCCGGCAAATGAGCTGCACCTCCCGCTCCCGCAATAATCACTTGAACACCTCGGTTTGCTGCCTGGGCTGCAAATTGCATCATTCGATCCGGGGTACGGTGAGCCGAAACAATGGTTACCTCAATAGGAATCTGAAGTTCTTCTAAAATTTCTGCTGCCTGGCGCATAATCGGGAGATCTGAATCGGAGCCCATTATAATACTGACCATGAGGAGATTAGGGATTTATGATTGGAGGTTAGAATTCCTGAAAACTAGCCATCCCTTCCGAGAAATCTCGTACATCCCGGTAGCGGGGCTGAATGACAACTTCTCCTGAAGGATCAATAAAAGCAATTCCACCATAAACAGCTGCTCGGGCCCGGCCTTCCGAGAAATCCCAAGACAAGCCAAACTGAGGTGGCGTAAGCACCTGACCGTCTAAATCAATAATACCCCAAAGTCTTTCAATAGAGTAGGGGGCCCTACCTTCTACGAAATTGTAAACCAGATCGAATTGGGGTTCAGTTACCCAGCTGCCCCGATAATCCATAAGACCGATTTTCCCGTTCCTGGTTACTGCCCAACGGCCTTCTCCGGCATAGCGAATCCGGTCGTAACGGGCTGGCACCCTGAATTCACCCTCTAAATTAATCAGGCCAAAGCCGGTATCGGTGGACACAGCCGCTAAATCCTCCGCAAAATCCTCTGCGGATTTAAACTGAGCGGGGATCACTTTTTCTCCCTCCGGATTCAAAAATCCATACTGGCCATTTTCACGAAATCGGATGCGATTTTGGTGCATCATATACAGGCGGTCGTAATGGCACGGAATTATTTCATTTCCATTTAAATCAATTAATCCATATTGGCCATCTTTTTTCACCCTTGCTGTGCCGTTCTTAAAGTTTATGCTTGCAGCCTCGTAAACTGCCGGTATCACGGCTTCTCCTTGAGTATTGATAAATCCGTACAATCCGCGGTCCATATACCTGGCCCGGTCTTCCGAAAAATCATTGACTTCTTCAAAAACAGCAGATATGGCCCATTCGCCCGAAGGATTGATAAACCCCATTTTTCCTTCCCAGGTCATGACTCTAGCCAAGCCATTGGAGAAGGACCAGGCGCCTCGGTAGGTTGGTTCGATTACAATTTTGCCAGTTTGGTCGATAAAGCCCCATTGAGCATTTTGCCGAACTACAGCCAATCCCTCCGAAAAACTGCGCGTTTCGTCGTAGGTAGCCGGAATCACGACCTGCCCTTCCCGATCAATAAACCCCCATTTGCGTGGAGAGGCTTCATAGTCTGCTTCCAAGGGTGGCAGGCTATTCACCGTTTGAGCATTCTCTGTCTCAATGCTTTCGGGTTCGGGCCCGCAATAAGAAAGCATCCCACAGCATAGAATCAAAATCAGTTTCCACCAATGCAAAGGAGTAGCTTTTGCATTCCCTTGATTCTTGGCCAAAAAAGGGGTCCACCATATTTGGCATTCGGATGTAAAAAAATGGTTTTGGGGTGTTTGATGGTTTTTCATATCCATCTATTCAATTCATGGGTAAAGGAAAAAAGTTTATTAAGCCCCGAATCTATACATTTTTTTCTCATTTAAGATGGTTGGTTTTTTGTGGGGCTAACTGGGAGTTCGGTTGTTTCCAATAGCTTTCGAAACTGGTATGCGTCCATCTTGTCCACACCTGGAATTAAGGAAGTATACAAGCGTTGAAAAATAGGAACTGAAATTGGCTCTGCGAACAATTGCAATTTAGGCAATTGTATCTGCATTCGGGATTGGATAAAAGCAAGTGCATCCTGAATGATCAGATCATGGTCGAACGCTAAGGAAGGGAGTTGGTTAACCGGGAACCAATGGAGTGTTTTGGCATCATCACCAGCTTCCAGTTGGAGTTGCTTTTGATTTACCAGGCTAAAGTAAGCCAGAGTCACTACATGCCCTCTTGGATCTCTGCCGGGCTTTCCGTAAGTGCCAAACAAGGTCCATTTCAGGGGTGGACAATTCGTTTCCTCCTCAAATTCTCTTACAATCGACCGGTCCGGATCTTCATCCTGATCCACAAACCCGCCCGGTAAGGCCCATTGACCTTGAAATGGATCATTTAGCCGTTCGACTAGCAACAAATGCGGGATTTGATCGGGGGTAAGCCCAATTAATACGCCATCAACGGCAACTGCGGGCCTTGGGTAGGAATAGGTGTAGGACATAAAGGGCGTTTGGTCAAAAATACCAGCTATTTTGGTGGCCAAAAAGACAAAGGTAGGCGGTCTGCGTCAAGAATACCTGATTCGCAGAACTTGGAATGATTTTTTCTGATCCAACGATAATCGCCTAATGACCCTCTTTATCTTAAAAAAGGATTTGATGAGATCTTTTCTGTTGATAGTTGCTTTCCTTGGACCGGCATTGATATGGGGTCAATCCGGAGAACCGGACCATTGGGAAAAATTTGTGTTTATAGATGGCGGTTTTGAGTTGCGAAGCCCTGGGCCCTTGGCTGAACAAGTGGATACAGTAGAAACGGCTTTGGGACCGCTGGCTTTCCATCGGCTTTTTTTTCAAACCCAGGATGCTGAGGAAAGTGATAATCTGGTCTATGAAGTATCCTGGGTACAATACCCGGAAGGGGTGTTTCCTCCGGATAGCACAGCATTGATTGATGATTTTTTCCAGGAAACCATTGCAGAGGCTGTAAAGGCGGTACGTGGTGAATTGGGGTATGCCACGCCCATCATCTTACAAAGGTACCCGGGCTATTTATGGCGCATCAATTATTTGAATGAAAAAGCGATCATCAAGACCAAAGCTTTTTTGAAACGGGATACATACATTGCCATCAGTGGAGTAGCCTTTCGGCATAAAAGCTTGAATGCCTCCCTGGATCGTTTCCTCGATTCCTTCCGTTTCCTGGAGTGACGGTAAACGGTATAATTATGCAATCTGCAATTTAACTAAGGTGTTCCATTTCCATCTACTGTGTACCTTGTGCCACATGGAGAAAATCGCTGTATTCCCTGGGTCGTTCGATCCGATCACCTCCGGTCATGTAGATCTGGTGCGTCGTGCTTTGCCCCTTTTTGATAAACTGGTTGTAGCAATCGGGATAAATTCACAGAAGAAGAGTCTCTTCAGCCTGGATCAACGCTTGCAATGGCTTCACGATGTATTTGGGGAGGAACCCAAGGTTGAAGTAGGACAATTTGAAAACCTGACCGCTCATTATTGTCGGCGAATCGGGGCAAGTTATCTCTTGCGAGGCTTGCGGAATGCTTCTGATTTTGACTACGAAAAAACGATTTCTCAACTCAATCAGATCGTTGGAGATGGACTGGAAACGATCTTCCTGATCGCCCAACCCGGTTTTTCTCATATCTCTTCCACTATCGTCCGGGAAATTATAAAGGGTGGGGGCGATGCGTCTCCGTTTTTACCAGAACAAATCCAGATCAATAGCTGGTCGAAGCTATAGGTCAATTTGGGAGGGGTAATGCAAGTTGCAAGTGCCAAATTTCAAGTGCCAAATGACAAGTGGCGAATGCCAAATGGCAAATGTCAAATGTGGATTTACGAGTGCAGGTTGCGGAGGGACGAGTGGCAAATGGTATACGTCCCGGATATAGGTTGTCCGTCTACCGTCTACCGTGCACCGTCTACCGTGCACCGTCTACCGTCCACCGTCCACCGTCCATCGAGCATCGTCCACCGTGTACCGTCTACCCTGTACCGTCATCGAGCATCGCGCCCTTAGGCGCCAGCATCAGCGAAGTGAGCATCGAGCATCTAGAATCGAGCATTGAATGAACAATGATAAGGCCAGGATTTTCAATTTTCAATGGTCAATTTTCGATTAGGCCAAAATTAGAAATGGCGAATTGCCAGCATCTAGCATCCAGCTACAAGGATCACGTTTTTAGGCGTAAGTATCGCGTATCCAGCATCAATAGTATCAACAAAACGTGTATCGCATATCCGGCACCACTGGTTTCCTACTCCCTGTTTGAAAGCTTACATTTGTGCCGCTATTAAGACACCAATTTTAGCTCACCAAACGATCGACCAAATGGCCAACGCATTCTTTGAAGTTCCTTTAGCTACCAATGAACCGGTATTTCAGTACGCGCCTGGCTCTCCAGAGCGAGAAGCTGTTAAACGAGAAATTGCCCGGCAGAAAGCAAATCCAATGGATATACCGATGACCATCGGCGGGCAACCCATCCGAACAGATCAGCAGGTACCAATCCATCCACCGCATGAATTAAGCCATACTTTAGGGCATTACCATTTAGGGGGAAAGGCACATGTGCAGATGGCGATTGAGGCTGCCATGACCGCCAAGCCGGCCTGGGAAAACATGCCTTGGCAAGAACGGGCGGCCATTTTCTTAAAAGCAGCAGACCTGTTGAGCGGGCCTTACCGCGCCAGGATGAATGCTGCCACTATGCTTGGTCAATCCAAAAACGTATTCCAGGCGGAGATCGACTGCGTAGCTGAATTAGCTGATTTTTTCCGCTTTAATGTGCAGTACATGACCGAGATCTATGCCGAACAGCCGGATAGCGCCCCTGGTATCTGGAACCGGTTGGAATACCGAGCCCTAGAAGGATTTGTTTTTGCACTTACCCCTTTCAACTTTACTTCCATTGCCGGAAACCTACCCGGTGCACCAGCTTTGATGGGGAATACTGTGGTGTGGAAGCCGGCGATGAGCCAGATCTATTCGGCCCAGGTTATTATGGAGGTTTTCGAACAAGCGGGTCTACCTGATGGAGTAATCAATTTGATCTTTGTAAGCGGTCCGGATGCGGGAGATGTCATTTTTTCGCATCGGGATTTCGGTGGGCTCCACTTTACTGGCAGTACTGGCGTTTTCCAACTCTTATGGAAAACCATAGGGGAAAACATTAGCCTGTACAAAAGTTATCCGCGTATTGTAGGGGAAACCGGTGGGAAAGACTTTTTGATCATGCACAAATCAGCTGATGCGGATGAGGTGGTTACGGCCTTGGTACGTGGAGCCTTTGAATTTCAGGGCCAAAAGTGCTCTGCCGCATCCCGGGCCTACATTCCGGATTCGCGCTGGGAAGAAGTAAAAGAAAAATTGGTTAGTACCACCCGGACCGTTAAGATGGGATCGCCGGAAGACTTCACCAATTTCTTTAATGCCGTGATCGATGAGAAGGCGTTTGATAAAATTGCTTCTTATATCGATCAAGCCAAGCAGGACACCAATGTGGAGATTCTCACTGGCGGCGGATACGACAAGAGTCAGGGCTATTTCATCGAACCCACTATTCTGTTGACGACTGACCCAAAATACACCACCATGTGTGAAGAGATTTTTGGTCCGGTACTCACCATCTATGTCTATCCGGCAAATGA
Source organism: uncultured Saprospiraceae bacterium (assembly GCA_964641965.1). Classification (GTDB taxonomy): domain Bacteria; phylum Bacteroidota; class Bacteroidia; order Chitinophagales; family Saprospiraceae; genus JAJDFU01. The sequence continues at coordinate 19,025 of CAZXLD010000035.1, forward strand.
ATATGAAGCTACATTGACGTTGTTAGACGCTACTTCTCCATATGCCCTGACCGGTGCTGTATTTGCCAAGGATCGTGCAGCCGCGATCTTAGCAACTGAAATGTTGCGTCATTCGGCCGGTAATTTCTATATCAACGACAAACCTACAGGAGCCGTTGTTGGGCAACAACCATTCGGTGGAGCCAGAGGGTCCGGCACTAATGATAAGGCTGGGTCTTCATTCAATTTGAACCGTTGGATATCCCTGCGTACAATCAAAGAAAACTTTGTTCCGCCTACGGATTACCGTTATCCGTTTATGGATGCTGATTAGGGTATAGGGAACAGTAGAAACTGATGAAGAGCTTTCTTTTAAGGAGGCTCTTTTTTTATTTGTAATCCAATCCTGATAATCAATAATTTCAAATTCTTCAATGATTTAGGGAGGGTGTTTCAATCTTGAGTCGTTTCAGTGCATGTAGGGAATATACTACCTACCACAACACTGAAAACGGACAATCCTATGAAAAAAAGGCTTTTACTCCTACTCTGCTGGCTACCGAGCCTGTTACAAGGGCAGGGTTATACCGACTATCTGGGTGCCGGCCATATGGAAGGCATCAAAGTGTCGACGAGTCATACTGCATTGGCAAATGTAGACGGTACCAAATCCATTGATGGCTTCCCAATCGAAAACACAGGGGCTTTGATAGATGCTTCCCGGTTTTTGGCTCAATCTACCATGGGCTATGACTATGAATCAATCGAGAAGGCGGCAGCCATGGGATATGAGGCTTGGCTGGATGAACAATTTACCATGCCTCGGCAGACTGCCGAACAGAAAATTGAAGAGATAACCAGTTACCTGGGGAATTCGGATGTAGATTTCTATGGGATGTTTGGATTTAGGGCAGCCTGGTTAAATCTCGTATTGAAACATCCCGACCTGCTTCGGCAACGTGTGACCCATGCCTTAAGCCAGATCTTCGTGGTCTCTTCCTTTGGCAGTGATCTGTTTGAGGATGTTTTTGAATTGTCTACTTCCTATTACGATATTTTGAATGAACATGCTTTCGGCAATTATAGGGACTTGTTGGTCGCTGTGAGTCGCAGTCCTTCCATGGGGTTGTATTTGAGTCATATGAATAACCCCAAATCAGACCCTGAAAATAACATCCACCCGGATGAAAACTATGCACGGGAGGTCATGCAGCTTTTTTCCATTGGCCTATATGAATTAAATAATGATGGTACCCGGAAACTGGATTCAAGTGGGAATTATATTCCAACCTATACGAATGAAGATATCCGGGAATTTGCCAAGATTTTTACCGGATTTGGTAATGGAGGTCCAGCTGGTGAATTCGGCGTTTTTTTTGGAGAAGAGGCAGAGGAAGCAGCTTATCTTCCTATGCGCATGTACGATGATTGGCATGAACCTGGGGAAAAGAAATTGCTAAATGGGGTGGTGGTGCCGGCTGGACAAACCGGCCTACAAGATTTTGAAGCCGCCATGGACAACTTGTTTAATCACCCGAACGTGGGCCCATTTATTGGTAAAGCCCTAATTCAATTCCTGGTGTCAGCGAACCCAAGTTCCGCCTATGTCAATCGGGTGGCCAATGCATTTAATAATAACGGGAATGGTGTACGCGGAGATATGAAGGCCGTCATTAAGGCTATACTGCTAGATCCGGAGGCGCGCATGTGTAACCCAACTGACGATCCCATCATTGGCAAACTGAGGGAACCTATTGTACGCTATACGAATTTGCTTAAGGCATTTAATATTCGCAATCAAAATGGCCCTTTTTTTGATCAAATGTTTGCCTGGTATGATATGGTTGGGCAAGTGCCTTATTATTCGCCAAGTGTATTTAACTTCTATAGTCCTGAATTTCAGCCTAACGGGCCTATTGCAGATAATGACTTTGTAGGCCCTGTATTCCAAATTCACAATTCGTCTACTTCTATCGGATATGTAAATCTTATGAGTTTTATTACGCTAGAAGGTTATGTTTTTGATCCGGATATCGATTATATTTTTAAAGATGTCGGTCTTCCTATGCAAGGCACTCAATTGGACTTTCAGGACGAATTGGCACTGGTTGATCAACCAGAGGCTTTGGTAGATCGGCTTAATATCCTGTTAGCCGCAGGCCAGTTATCCACTAAAAGTAAATCGGTCATTGTGAATGCCATCAATCAAATAGACGATCGGGAAGCTATGGATCGTCTTCGACTGGCTATTTCCCTGATTATGATCGCACCTGAATATGCTTTTCTGAAGTAATTCTAATTCAATTCCAAGCTAAGAAACATAGGAAAAGCATCTATTCAACGGTATTCAAATTCAACAAAGAATGAGTCGCAAACATAAAATCAACCGAAGAAAATTCATTGGGCAGGCCAGTTGTGCTGCTGTAGGTAGCACCACCTTTTTTAGTACCCTGTTTAATCTAGGCATGGCAAACGAGGCAGCTGCGCGTGCCAACAGCATAGTATCCTCCAACGGCAATTACAAAGCCTTGGTCTGCATCCTATTTGGAGGCGGAAACGATTCCTATAATATGCTGGTGCCAATGGATAATGCTGCTTACCAGGAGTATACCATCACCCGATCGAATCAGGCGCTGGCCAAGAACACCTTGTTACCACTTAGCCCATTGGCAGGAAACCAGCAACCTCTGGGTTTTCACCCTTCCATGCCGGAAGTGCAGCAGCTGTTTAACTCGGGTCGGCTGAGCGTTATTGCCAATATCGGTACACTGATAGAGCCTACTACAACTACAAATGTTTTCTCGGGTAGCGCCAAATTGCCTTTGGGCTTATTCTCTCATGCCGATCAGATTCAGCAGTGGCAAACCTCGGTACCTCAAAGCCGGAATGCCAATGGTTGGGGTGGCCGGGTGGCAGATATCCTCCAGAGTATGAACACGAATCAGAATATCTCAATGAGTATTTCTTTGGCTGGCCGGAATGTATTTCAATCGGGCAATAGAACATCAGAGTACACGATCCGGCCGGATGGGAATGGAAGTATTGGAATCGACGGATACGAGGAGGAAGGCTTCTATCAACAGGTGCGAAGATCGGCTATAGATAGTTTATTGGAGCAGCAGTATTCGGATATATTCACCAAGACCTATGCCGACGTCATCCGAAATGCACAAGACAGCCACGAATTGTTTAGTGGAGCTGTTGGTCAAGTGAATTTGGGTACGACTTTTTCCGAGACCTACTTATCGCAAAGCCTTCAAATGGTTGCCAAGACGATCGCGGCCCGCAATACCCTTGGCGTATCCCGCCAGACCTTTTTTGTGTCATACGATGGTTGGGACCATCACGATGAATTATTGAATGCTCAATCCACTATGTTAAGAGAAGTGAGTCAAGCATTTGGCGAGTTTAACGCCGCTCTGGAAGAACTTGGTCTGGCCAATGACGTGACCACGTTTACCATCTCCGATTTTGCCCGTACCCTCACCTCTAACGGCAACGGTACGGATCATGGTTGGGGCGGTAATGTTATGGTTATGGGTGGTGCTGTTCAGGGTGGACAAGTGTATGGGGAATATCCATCGCTGGGCCTTAATTCGGCTTTGGAAATTGGAAACGGGGTCTTGGTCCCTACGCTTTCAACGGATGAATACTTTGCTGAATTGGCCAGTTGGTTTGGGGTGTCCAATGGGGACCTCAGCAATATCTTTCCGAACCTGACCAACTTCTATGTGCCGGGTGCTACTCCACCTATTGGTTTTATGAAAGCCTAGTATCCTTCTGTTTTATCCATCTGATCCTTAAGAACACAAATCATGAATACTAAAAACCTATTTCTATTGCTGGTGGGATTAAGCATGAGCTTTTATTCCATCGGTCAATGCGAGGAAGTGAACGCTTCCATCTGGAAAGATACCTGGCGATCATGTGAGGCCTCCCAAAATCCGAACGACCTGCATGGATTGAGCCATTGGATCTTATACGACCTGGGGATGGTTCAACGGCTATCCAAAGCACATATCTGGAATACCAATGAAGCCGGCCTAACCGAGGCCGGTTTTAAGAAAGTGGTCGTCGAGTACTCCAAAACCGGACGTAGATGGACAGCACTGGGCACTTATGTATTTCCTCAAGGTACAGGGGAAGCAGTGTATGAAGGCTTTGAAGGCTTTGATTTTAAAGGCGAAGATGTCCGTTTCGTATTGATTACGGCCCTGGAAAACTGGGGACACCCTAGCTGTTTTGGGTTGGCTGAAGTTAAATTTAATTTGACAACCCCTGGCAGCCTGGATGAAGTAATTACTGCTACGGAAAATCCCTCAACTCCTTCTCTGGAATTCGAATTGACCCCAAATCCAGCCCAGGGTGCTGTGCAATTGCAGATCGGCTCGGGGAAGACAGAGCAGGTCATGGTGCGGATTACCAATTTGAATGGGCAGACCTTATATCAGCAACCCAATCAACTATTCAACGGTCAAAACCGGATTCAGTTACCCTTGACCGGGTTGATTGCTGGGGTTTATTTCGTTTCGGTGTATAGAGAAAAAGGTGGACAGGTTCGAACTAAAAAGCTGGTTGTGCTGGAAGAATAGAGTTGTATGGACAGATCTTATAGGATGGAAGTATTATTGAGCAGTCGGGTTGCTCGGCGTGGCCTGGAGAAAAAGCTGTTCGGAGTCAGTAGCCTGTTTGTATCAGGGGTTACATTCCGTACAGACAAAGCAAAACTTGTAAACATCAAGGATTCGATCGGCCCTAGGACACCAGACGCTCCAGCCGCCGTTGAAAAAAGGTAACCCAATCAAAAGGCAGACTAGGGGATTGGATGGCTTTTTTGAGTAGAGTCGTATTGTGTTTATCTGCATTGTACAGGCGTACCACTTCTTCCACCGTAAGCTCGTAATCGTCATCCCCAATTTTTTCGATAGCATCGCCCGGTTGGAAGGTTCCTTCCTCCAGTACTTTGAAGTAAAAACCAGTACGCTGCGCCTCCAGGAATTCACCTATGAATTTGGGATCCCCCATCTTGATACCCAATTTAAAACAGGGCATGCGGGGGGAAGTCACGCGCAAGGCCACAGTTCCTATTCGAAACTCGTCTCCGATATGAACGGTTTGTTCTGTCAAGCCGGATACGGATAAGTTTTCCCCAAATCGACCGGGTGCGAACTCCAGATCCGGTCGCTGTGCTGCCCAAAAAGCGTAGTGTTCCATGGGGTAGGCATAGACCGCCTTTTCCACGCCACCATGCACCTTTAGATCGGCTTGTTTATCCCCTTCAATATTGAGATACTTGACGGTTACCGGATGCGCAACTTCTTCTTTATAGATACCGGTCATAACCAGCCTGCCATTATATTCTGTTTCCTTGGGCAGACCAATGAAAATGTGATGCAATTGCATAGCTACAGTAAATTACCTATTGCGATATTGTATCCCTAAAGGTAGGATAATGAATGGTCAGATGGTATGTGCGACTTCACAAATACTGTTCGCCCCTGCTACAGGTTGACCGGAAAATAGTCAACTTATGAAGGTAAATGAAAGGTTATACGCAAGAATCAGGGCCGTGGTCAACCTCAGTTTTGAGTTCCAAGCGCTTACCTTAAACCAGTAAAATAAAAGTAGCTCTATGAAGATCAAAGTTGCAGTAGTCCAGGAGAGCCCCTTGTTTTTTGATAAAGCAGGAACACTGCAAAAGGTAGCCACTATTGTCCGAGAGCAGATACCACGGGATGTTCAGCTGGTTTTATTTCCGGAATCTTTTGTGCCAGGATATCCAAGAGGGTTTGATTTTGGAGCGCGGGTAGGAAGTCGAACAGAGGATGGAAAAAAGCTCTATGCCCGGTATCATCGAGAAAGCCTCGATGTGACTTCTGCTGATTTGTCTTTTTTTGAACGCATTGCCCAGGAGAATGGTGTTTATTTAGCTATTGGCGTCACTGAAAAGGAAGCTGTACACAGTAGCCTTTATTGTTCATTGCTCTACATATCGCCCACTGAAGGTTTGCTCGGTGTACACCGCAAGATCAAACCCACAGGTACCGAACGCTTGATCTGGGCAGAGGCCGGGCCCGAATCCTTAGTATCTTTCGCTACCTCTATGGGACAAATCGGCGGCCTGATCTGCTGGGAGAACTATATGCCGCTGGCACGAATGGCTCTATATCAGCAGGGCGTCCAGGTTTACTTGGCCCCAACAGCAGATTCCCGACCTGCCTGGACTGCAACCATGCAGCATATTGCCCTGGAAGGCCGATGTTTTGTGTTAGGTTGCAACCAGTATTTTACCAAATCTATGTACCCCGGGGAATTCCAACCCTGGGTAAAAGAGGAGCCGGAAGCATTATGTCCAGGTGGGAGCTTGATCGTAGCCCCTAATGGTGCAATCCTCGCCGGTCCTTTGTTTGGAAAAGCCGGGATCTTGACCGCTGAACTCGATCTGGATCAGATCATTGCTCAAAAGCTAGACTTTGACCCTGTAGGCCACTATCAACGGCCCGATATTTTTGAGTTTAAGATTCGGAATCTGTAAAAAAGTTCTTTTTATACCCCTTTTAATTAAAAATGGTATTACTTATGTTGACAACCCTTCTTGTGGGAAAGGTGCGTCCACTAGTGCGGATTAGGGTGTATTTTAAACTTGCGTCCGTATTACAACCGCTTAGGTGTAAGTTCAATTGGTCCATCCTTTACTTACTACCACCTTACCATCTTATAATTCCGATACCAATATTCAGCCCTTAGATACTGTTTATTCCCAAAGCTATCCACCCGGAAGGTTTTTCGATGGTTATGGAATAAAAATGGGGTATGTTGGTCAAAAGAGAGATTTTCCACCAAGGCAAAGGTAGGAGCGTGATAGATCAGATTACCCAGGCATTGCCCGGTTTCTTTATCAAAATAATGCCACCAAGTATCCTGACTTTCACTGTCGTATTCCGCTTTAACCACATGAACAATGGATCCATTGTCCAGTGTGTCCCTACCTTCATAGATGAACCGGGTGCCAGGGGCCAGCAGTTGGAAGGACTGGGTCCCTGTAAACCGGGCAGCCAAGGCTGAATTATGAGCCGACTGGATGACTGTTGTATCGGTAACGAGGCTGTCATTCACCCATTTTTGGGTTCCCTTTGGAGTATGTTCAATGCGGTGCTGAAATCCATTTTGTTCCCAAGTAATAGTTGCTGAAAAACCGGAATCGAACTGGTAGTTATGCTGCTGCACTGCTTCGGATTCGAGCGAGCCGTCCTCCCGAAACAATCGATATTCTTTCTCGAACTGAAGCGATTCAAGCCGATCCCAGTTTTCCAAGCCACCATGTGCCTCAAAAGTCTTTTGCAAGATGAATTGACTATCCAAGGCAGGTTTTTCTGCGGATTGGCAACCAACTATACCTGCAATACATAGACACCCGAGAAAGAACTTTTTCATAAAATCGGGCCAAAACTTAAGATATACCCTGGTATTCATTAGAAGCCATCTCAAAAATATCCTTCGGGCTAAAAAAGGCCCTTTTGACCTCAGGATTCGTTAAAAAAAGTGTCACGTAGCTACGGCTATGCTCCATTTTTTTGCCTTTCCTGAGGCCAAAATCATCCCTTTTTAGCATCAAAAACATTTTTGAGATAGCTTCTATTAACTTTCCTACCTCAATACATAAATCATAAATTATCCATCTCGTTTGCATGCTGCATTCAAAAGCCTCTTGTCTTTATTAAGGTCGGGCACTTTTCGCTATTGGAGCCGTAATGAAATTGACTTTAGCCTCTTCCAACATTCGATTGACTTTGGGCAATTCTTCGGTCCATAGCTTTTTCAATTTGACCAGTTGCTCATCGATCTGTGCAGATACCTCCTTCCGATAGGCTTCCCCTTGTTCCGTAGGACGGAAATCACCAGCCGATTCATGGGTAGCTAGATAAGCAAGGCGGTTATTGAGCTTAATGCCAAAGTTGAGCGGGTCTTGCCGGGCTTCGTTCCGGGTTTCATGCAGCTCATTTTCAATGGCCGTCATTTCCTCATCAATTTCGTCCAATGCAGCCAAAGCATTCTGGGCATTCTCTTTTTCTTTAAGTTTTCGCTTGAGGTATTCTATATCTTCCCGGAGGCTTCGAATATCAATCACTGCTTGATGCGCTTCCGAAAGTTTATCCCGAACAGCAATTAAAAAATCGAACTGTGCCTGTAGATCTTCATCTGTGGCCTCAATCCTTGGGTCCTTCAGGATGTCGAAGGATTGTTCCAGCGTATCTTTTCCAACGACCAATTCGGCCCTGTAGGATCCTGGAGCAGCTGCTGGCCCTCTTGTATTGGAGGAGTACAACACCAGCCCCTCAAAACTGGTCGCGTCCGGGTAGCGCATATTCCATACAAACTGATGGGAGCCGGCTGTATTTTCCAACCGGCCTTTTTTGCCGGACTTGTAGGATTTGATCACATCGCCGTCTTCTTCCAGAATACGCAACTCCGCTGTTTCGGTGGAATCTAGGTCTTCCTTGAAGTAATAGTGAAACAATACGCCATTGGGTCGATTTTTACCATGTAGCTTGGCATTGTATCGGCCTCGACCGGATCGGAGCCGATACGAATCCATTGGCTTGAACAAGTGATGATCCACCCTGGTCAATTCAGCATTCAACTGATGTAGCACGCTAAGGTCGTCGATAATCCAGAAGCTGCGTCCCTGAGTAGCCACAATCAGGTTATTATCTTTTACCTGTAGATCGGTGATGGGTACTTCGGGTAAATTGAGCTGGAAGGATTTCCAGGAAGCTCCATCATCAAACGAAACATACATGCCATATTCTGTGCCGGCATATAGCAATCCTTCCCGCTGAGGGTCAGCGCGGACCACACGCGTAAAATGCATCGGATCGATCCCCGAATTAATCTCGGTCCAGGTCTTCCCATAATTATTGGTCTTGTACAGGTAAGGCTTGAAGTCGCCGGATTTATACTGGGTACCGGCCAGGTAAGCTCCGCCCGGATTGGTTGGATGCGGATCTATGGAATTCCACATGATCCATTTCGGAGCCTGGGAAGGAGTTACGTTTTTCCAGGAGTCACAATTATCCCGCGTCAAATGGATGAGGCCATCATCAGAACCAGTCCACCAGACCCCTTTTTCATGTGGACTCTCCATGACTGTGAAGATGTTGGCATAGAATTCCACACCTGTATTATCCTGGGTGATCGGCCCACCAGAAGACTTTAGTGTTTCGGGTTGATTGCGGGTAAGATCCGGGCTGACGGTTTCCCAGGATTGGCCCTCGGTAGTCGTTAGGTGGACGTGATTGGAAAAGGCATATAGTTTTTCGGGTTCATGCATGGAAAAAGCGATTGGGAAGTTCCAATTGAACCGATATTTCATGACTTCTACCCCTGAACCGGCAGGGTTGAGCGGCCATACGTTGATGGATCTGCGTTGTTGGGTTTGGTGGTCGTAGCGATAGAGGTAGCCCTTGTAATTCCCTCCGTATACGATGTCGGGATTATTGGGGTCAATAGCGTGATAGGCACTTTCCCCTCCCGCAGTCACTTCCCAGTCATTTTCACCTATGCCCGACCAATTGGTGCGATGGGAAATCCGAATGGAGGAATTATCCTGTTGTGCCCCGTAGATGCGATAGGGGAACACATTATCAGTGGCAATTCGGTAAAACTGGGAGGTAGGTTGATTGTAATAAGTCGTCCAGTTGGTACCGGCATCAGTAGAAACCTGAGCGCCTCCATCATCGCCAATGATCATACGTTGGTTATCGGCTGGATCAATCCAGAGGTCATGGTGGTCGCCGTGAGGCGCATTATGAAGCGTAAATGTTTTACCGCCATCTTTGGATACTCCATAAGAAACGTTCATGACGTAGACGATATCTTCATCTTGGGTGTCTGCATAAACCCGCGTGTAATACCAGGCCCGGCTGCGCAGCGCGCGATTACGGCTGGTTTTTTCCCAAGTTTTCCCGGCATCATCCGACCGGAATAAGCCACCATCCTCTGCTTCGATCAAGGCGAATACCCGATCCGGGTTGACTGGAGAAACGGCAATGCCGATAATACCTCTGGGAGCGGCAGGTAGATCATCGCTTCCCGTTAGTTTAGTCCAGGTTGCTCCGGCGTCCGTACTTTTCCATAGATCCGATCCGGGCCCACCGCTGCTAAAGCTGTAGGGGGTGCGCCGAACATTCCAGGTAGACGCATAGATCGTTCTGGGGTTGGATGGATCCAGGATGAGATCTACCGCGCCTGCATCTTCACTCACATACAGGATTTTCTCCCAGTTTTCACCGCCATCTGTCGATTTGTACACGCCACGTTCCGGGGTGGGCTTCCAAAGGTCTCCCATAGCAGCCAGGTAAACAATGTCCGGGTTATTGGGATGTACCCGTATGCGGCCGATATGACGCGTCGCTTCTAACCCCTTGAAGTTCCAGGTTTCGCCTCCGTCCAAGGACTTCCATACACCAAAATTGGAGGACACATTCCCCCGGACTGTTTTCTCGCCCAGCCCGGCATAGATGATATTTTGATCCGATGGAGCTATTTCGATGGAACCGACAGAACCTCCGAAAAAGCCATCGGAAATATTCTCGTAGGTCTGACCCCCATCGGTTGTTTTCCATACACCACCCCCTACGGAACCGAAGTAATACAAATTACGATCTCCAATCACTCCGTGTACTGTACAGGAACGACCTCCACGAAAAGGCCCTACCAATCGGTATTCAAGCGCCTCATACATAGATTCATCAAAATCTACGGTTTGGGCCTGGGTGTTGGGAAGGAAATAGCTGGTTAGGAGTAAGAGACTCAAGGCAAGGGAGAAGCGAATGTCCATAAACTTGTGGTGTTGGTTTGTCGTAAGAAGTAAGGTCAATTCGGACTGTCCAACATCGGAAAGCCCGGCATCAATGCAAATGCCTAGAAATATAGGAAATTAAGGTCGATCTCTTCAAACAGAAAATGTAAAACTACCCGCTAGGCTTGATTTACACATAGTCTTATTTTTAAAAACAAAAGTTAATTAAATTTAATTAATAACATATTTTGTTTGATATTTGAAGCGCTATGAAATGGACAACGGAGCAACAGGCCATCCTCAAATCCTCAGGAGACCTTATTGTCAATGCGGTAGCCGGATCCGGAAAAACGACCACCCTGATTGAATATGCCAAAACCCGGCCAAAATCAGCACGAATCCTGTATTTAGCCTTCAATAAGTCCGTAAGGGAAGAGGCCCGGCGGCGTTTTGCAGCTGAAGGCTTGCTCAATGTAAGTGTTGAAACAGCCCATTCCCTAGCTTATAAATACATCGTACGCAGAAACGGCTATCAGGTTCGTTCACAAGGATATAAGACGTATGAAATTGCTGAGATCCTCCAATTGGAACGTACAGGAGAGCGGCATTCCGAATTGATCTTGGCTAATCATATTAGCCGATACGTTGCCTTTTTTTGTAATAGTTCATCGAGTAAAGTAAAGGCGTTGAACTATCTCGATACGTTGCACGATGCGAAGGCCAAGGCTTTTGTCGCTACTTTTCTATCGGAAATCACCCGACAGACGCGTATGTTCTTGAAGAAAATGGATCAGGGGGCCATAGAGGTGACCCATGATTTTTATCTAAAAAAGTTTCAGCTTTCCAACCCTGAGCTACCCTTTGATTATTTCCTGTTTGATGAAGGGCAGGATGCTTCTCCGGCTATGTTGGCTGTTTTTTTGCGGCAAAAAGGGACCAAGGTGATCGTGGGGGATACGCATCAGCAAATCTACGGTTGGCGATATGCAATCAATTCCCTGGAAGAGGTAGAATTTCCAAGATTGTACCTGTCCAATAGCTTTCGGTTTAACGAATCTATAGCTCGATTGGCTCGGGAGGTATTGCATTGGAAACATAAATTGAGTTTGCAGGATCCGGTGCAGATCAAAGGACTTGGCAAGTCCGGATACATTAAGACCCGGGCTGTTTTGGGTCGTACAAACTTGGGGCTGCTGCTTCGGGCAATCGACCTGATCCATGAGGAACGCATTCCGAAGTTATACTTTGAAGGAAATTTTTATTCTTACACTTATGCCGATGAGGGTGCTTCATTATACGATGTGCTAAATCTGTATTTGGAGCAACCTGATCGAATCCGGGATAAGCTGATCCGACAAATGCATGGTATCGAGGATTTGGAAGATTATGTGGAAAAAACCGAAGACGTCCAATTGGGAATGATGATGGACATCGTGCGCGAATACGGTAAGGAAATACCCGGTATCCTAAAGGAAATAAAGGAAAAGCATGTTTCTATTGAAGAAAAAGAGCAAGCGGAAGTGATCTTTTCCACTGTCCATCGCTGCAAAGGAATGGAATACGATACCGTTGAGCTGGTGGATGATTTTTTAACGGAAGCCAAGCTGGATAAAATGCTCAAAGACCATAAAACGGAACATCTCAATTTATCCAGGCTTAACGAAGAGGTTAATTTAGTTTATGTGGCCATCACCCGAACAAAAAGCCAATTAAGTATACCAGCAAGTTTGGTCCCGAAAGGGTTTATCCCTTCCGGAGGTATTGAAATCCGAATGGATTCTAAAGTCCCCGAATTAGCCTTTCGTAACCCGAAGGAAAAACGACCGGCCAAAGGAGAAAAAACGAACCGAGCCGCTTACCAGCCCTGGACCAAAGCGCTGGACGATGAGCTTTCCGCCTGGTTTCACGAAGGTAAATCCGTTGCCCAGATGGCCGCACATTTTCAGCGGAGTCGTGGCGCAATCCGTGCGAGGATAGCCAAATTAGCTCTAACCGAATGGTAGGGCTAGTCGAATTGATGAACGTGGAGGAAAAAGTTAATGAGTTTTTATGAATGGTAAAATCATAATTTGCTGCAAAGCTATAGTTGGTGTAACCTGGCCATTCGTCTTGCTCTTACAGGTTTCGTGCGGTACCGAAGACCTCTCGGAAAATGGATTCCGAATCCAGGTCATCCTCGATGGAATAGAAGATAGTACGCTCGTATATATTCAAAATAGGCGAACCCATACCATTTTGGATAGTACCTATGCCTTGGATGGTCAATTTGTGCTCGAGGGCAAACTGGACCAGCCAACGGAAGAATTGCGGATTAATAACGGATCACAAGGAAGGAGTCCAGGCAATTTCTTTTACACCGATCTATTGATAGGCAATGAGGAAGTATACCTGAAGGCAGATTTGGAGGAATTACCAAATAATGTAGAAACAGAAGGTTCTCCCTCCCAGGAAATAAAAGAAGCTTTTTACAAAGGGATCTATCGATGGGAACAACAAGTAAAACGATTGAAAAGCTATATAAGCGGAACGGAGAATACGACGCTTATTGCCGACTTAAAAGAGGAAATTGAACAGGTTCAGGATAGTGTGCTGAACTGGCAAAAAGCGTACCTCAAATCCAATTTCAACTCCTATTTCGGCCTGTTGTATTATCAGCGTAATCCGGATTGGATCCCGAAGGACTCCGTATCGTTTTATTTCGAGAAAGTATCGCCGAAATTAAAGGATTCGTATCCCGGACAGATCATTACTAAGCAAATTCAGGAATCTAAAGAAAACTAATATACGGGACCTTCATTATGGAATTCCTTTAGGGAGGCATATTTACAAAGCAAAAATTTCACTCGACCAACCAAAAAATATTATGGATCGCTGGACTGTAGAATTGGATGCATTAACGGATCAATTCGAATCCGAATTCGGTCAATTATCGTTCGAACAATTGAACTGGAAGCCCAATCCGGAGGTATGGAGTATTGGCCAAAATATAGACCATCTCATTACGATCAATTCTTCCTATTTCCCACTCCTGGAAGCCGCCCGTGCAGGCTCGCTTTCCCTTCCCTGGACCTCTAGAATCGGATTTCTGGTTTCTTTCTTCGGAAAAACCATTTTAAACGCTTCCAGCCCGGATCGACGGAAAAAAATAAAAACCTTTCCAATATGGGAGGCTACCACAAGTGAAGTACCAGCGGACATCCTGGATCAATTCAGAGAACATCAGGAAAAGCTAAAAAAAGAGATTATTGCTTCGGAAGGATTGATCGGAAAGCAAGCGATACTCTTTTCTCCAGCCAACCGCAACATTGTCTACCGATTGGAAACAGCCTTCGATATCATCGTTGCCCACGAAGAGCGGCATCTAGAACAGGCCAAAGAAATTGCCGCCCAGCGTTAATGCATCTTATCACCCGGGGGCTTAATGACCTGGTCCTTTACGAGTTTGGAACGTTTTTACCCTAAAAAGACCATTCCGGAATTTGAGTCTCGCTAGGGTGGCGCCAGGCATCATTTATAATTACCTTTCACCATACAAACCCTTGCTTTATTGCAAACATTTGACCATTTAATCCTAGGTACAGGCCAAGCTACGGGTACGCTGTTAGGGCGTTTGATCCCAACCGGGGATCGCATAGGCGTATTGGAAGGCGCCGATGTAGGAGGAAGTTGCGTAAACTTTGGATGCACGCCAACCAAAGCTTTGGTAGCCAGTGCGCGAACGATTCACCAGGCCAGGAGAGGCTCCGAATTTGGGTTCTCGTCCGGTCCTGTTACAGTCCATTTTGATCGAATTCGGGAACGCATGAATGCGATCCGGTATGGCTCCAGAGATGGGCTGACGAATTGGATAGAATCCACATCCAATGTGAGCCTGATACGAGAATGGGGCCATTTTGAGGACCCCAATACCATTATTGCGGGTGCACATCGGATTCAAGCTGAAAAAATTTACATCAATACTGGAACCCGGCCTTTTGTTCCTCCGGTGGAGGGGTTGTCCGACGTACCCTGGATGGATAGTAGTGGACTCTTAGACCTGGACCACCTTCCTGATCACCTACTCATTCTAGGAGGAGGATACATCGGTTTGGAGTTCGCTCAAATTTACCGTCGATTCGGAGCTGCTGTAACCGTCATCCAGGCAGATGCGCAAGTTATGCCCAGGGAGGATGAAGACATTGCACAATCAGTCCAGCAAATATTGGAAGGCGAAGGTATTCGAATATTGACCCATACAAAAGCGACCAAGGCCTGGCAAGAAGGGAACAGGCTTTACCTTGAAGTAGCAAACGGTGGATCTACTCAGGTACTCCATGGTACCCACCTGCTGGTAGCTACCGGACGAAGGCCCAACAGCGACAAGCTAAACCTTAAAGCGGCCGGAGTGAAAACAAATGACCGGGGGTATGTTTTGGTCGACAATTACTGTCGAACCGGGGTGGAAGGCATCTTTGCCCTGGGTGATATAAATGGCCATGGCGCCTTCACCCACACCTCTGTCAACGACGCAGAGATTGTGTTGGACCATTTATTTGGGGGGCGTCGCAAGATCTCTGATCGGATTCCGATTTATGCACTTTTTACGGACCCGCCATTGGGCAGGGTAGGATTGTCTGAAAAGGCTGCTTTGGCGACCGGAAAGCCAATTCTGAAAGCCACCCGTCCTATGAGCAAAATCAGTAGAGCCAAGGAAATGAGTGAAACGAAGGGATTTGCCAAGTTGTTGGTAGACGGTGAGACGGATCTGATCCTTGGTGCGTCTATTCTTGGACCCGGCGGAGACGAGGTAATCAACATGTTTGCCGCCATTATGCATAGCGGTATCCCCTGCCAGAATTATCGGGAAGTGGTTTTGGTGCATCCAACCGTTTCGGAATTGATGCCGTGGGTACTTGACGGGTTGGAACCGATTAATTGAAGTCATTCCTATTTAAATATCATACAGTTTTTCGGCTTTATTAAATCAATACTTCACATGAGTTAACATATACTAAGTACACTGAGGAAAAAATAGTTGCCCTATGCAAAACCGATTTACCGTTTTAACCCTGATCCTATGTTGGATCTCTTGCTCGCTATTGGGACAAAGTAGTACCGAGTGGATTCCCAAAAACTATTTAATGGAAGGTACATGGACCTTGGCCAAAGAAGGCAACCAGACCTATCTGGTCCTTGGCGAGGATTTCAGGACAATTGAAGGGCCTGATCTTAAACTATTTCTTTCGCCTAAAGACATGGAGGAAATAGGGAAACGCGAATCTATAGATCAATCAGGCGTATTGATAGATCTGCTGGCGTCTCACCAAGGTGCTCAGCGGTACCTGCTCCCTGTGACCGATCTCTCCAGGTTCAAATCCATTGTGGTCCATTGTCAAAAATATTCAGTGGTCTGGGGTGGAATCCGGCTCAAGCTGTAAGCTGGAATAGACCTTGCGACCGTTAATTTTCCAGAAAAACCACTTCCCCGGAACTCTGATAGGTGAAGCTTGGGTTAGTGGCGGTAATGAATAACTATAAGAAAAATACAAAATGGCAATTAGAGCAGGAGTTAAACGACTTGAAGTCGTTGGATATCCTGAATCCTAACTATTTAAAAAAAGAGATGCTGATTTGGTTTATCCGAACCAACATCGCTTTCCTATTGTATGTGTGGTTATGGCAATACAGCTGGGTCCGCTGGTCTTTGTATTTTTATGTTCCTTTGAATCTTTTTTCGATTGGTAGTATAGTCTTTGCCCGCTACAGCCTGGGCCGAAAAGTAGACCGCTTGCAAGATCGTTTGAACCATTTGGTAGGTGGTGTAGGAATAGAAGAGGAAGAATAAACCTAATACCGTTTTAAGTTGAAAACGGGCTTATTTTCAGCCACTTATCGTCAGGGTTATGCTGACGATCCCTGACGCTTCGGTCAGGATCCCGACAGGCTACGCTTTGTCGGGGCCTGCGGATGTCAGCACTAAAGACCCTGACAATTGCAAAATTTTTGTGCCCAAAATTGAGTCCGAATTAATACAATAGGAATTGGACTATCTAATTCATAGATGTTTGATTTCTAGAGGTTTGCAATACGTTAGCCCTTTGGGCGGAAAATTCGGTGAATTTACCGGGCTAGTTTTAATTTACGACCTTCTCAAGTTAAAACGGTATAATACAAGTTCTAAGCTTTACTATTGTAGTTGAATAGATTCATCCGTTAATCCTTATTGACTGCCAATCCATGAAGACTTTCGTTCTATTTTGCTGGAGTTGGTTATTCTTCACCATAGGCGGTGCGCAGGATAACCCTTTTCGTATTGCTTTTGGTTCTTGTGGGCATCAAACCCATCCGCTTCCCATTTTTGATCGGGTAGTTGAACACGAACCGGATTTATTTATCTTTTTGGGCGATAATATCTATGGCGACACCTATGATATGGATACCCTGATAGCGAAATACAACCAGTTGGGTTCGAAGCCCAGTTTCCAAAACTTAAAAGCCAATGTACCCATCTTGGCTACCTGGGATGACCACGATTTTGGCTGGAACGACTCCGGCAGGCACTATCCATTTAAAGCAGAAAGTAAAACCAAATTCATGGAATTCTTTGAGGAGCCCGAAGAATCCGAGCGGCACCAACATAAGGGAATTTATAATTCGTATTGGTTAGAACATGGCGGTAAGCGTATTCAGATTTTACTGTTAGACAACCGTACCTTTCGGGACGACCTGAAGCCGAATACCGGGGAATTTGCCGAAGATAACCGGTACTTTTACGACCTGGATTACGCGCCTTATACCGATTCTGATTCTACCTTATTAGGCGAGGCGCAATGGAGTTGGCTGGAGGAACAACTCCGGCAACCCGCCGATGTCCGAATTATCGGATCAAGTACTCAATTCGGTATAGAATATAATGGTTATGAGGCTTGGGCAAATTTTCCCCATGAGCAAAAGCGCTTTTTGGATCTCATTCGCAAGACCAAGGCCAACGGTGTACTTTTCCTTTCCGGTGATGTACACTATGCTGAAATCTCTAAATTGGAAGTACCCAACTTGTATCCTATCTATGATATAACCTCCAGTGGATTATCCTCCACTTGGCATTTTGCTACGCCCAATCGCAACCGGATCGAAGGACCTGTAATGGATAATCACTTTGGACTATTGAGTCTGTACCTGGATCGGCCAGATCCAATTCTTCAAGCGGAGATTTGGGATATTTATGATAATCAACGGGTTGAATATACATTTCCCTTAAGCGAAATCCAATTTGATTAAATGGAGTGATCCATGAATTCCAAATTCCTTCAAATTGTTCCGGTACTTCCCTCTTCCGATATAACTCGAGACCTGGAATGGTATGCCCAGTATACAGGCTTCGAGAAAATTTTCGGAGATGATAGGTATGTTGGGTTGAAACGGGAGCATCTAGAGTTGCATTTGCAATGGCATGCGGACACGAATGAGGACCCTTTGCTGGGAGGGTCTGTAGTCCGAATTTTCACGTCCAATGTGAAAGCTTTGTTTGACGAATTCCTGGAGAGAGGTACAGTGACTTCCGATCAGTTACGGTTACACACACCTTGGGGTACTCATGAATTTGGCTTTCGGGATCCCAACCAGAACGGTATTTTTATCGTAGAAGATGTTTGAAGGCAGATGAAATTAAGCAGGCCAGATTTGTCTACTGAAGAAAAGGACTTGTGGAGTCTATATTTAGCTGCCCAATATGTGGTGCTGATTGACCCACCTACCGAAATTGCTCTTGGTGCACCTAATCCAATGCTGGATCAGCTTCTTGAGCAACATAAGAGTGTATCCTGGGCATTGATAACGGCCTATAATCCCAATTCGGCCTTGCTTTCTGCAGAAGAGAATCGAAAGCGTAACGAAGCATTGGAAGAGATTATCAAAAGTATGGAAAAAGCCTTCTTCCATGCTGAAGGGCGTGACCGGAATGGAGAATGGCCGAGTGAATCGAGTTATCTCGTTTTGGATTTAGACCTGGATGAGGCCAACCAAGTGGCTCTTTCCTTTAACCAAAAAGCAATTCTTTTCGGCACAAGAGGTCGGGAGGCTCAACTAATTGAAATCGTGTGCTGACAAACGAGACTCAATATGTCGGATGAATCCATATCGCTAAATAAATTTATAAGCAGTACCGGTGTTTGCTCCAGGCGAGAGGCCGATAAATGGATTGAAGCGGGGCGCGTAAGTATCAACGGTCAGCCTGCCAGGAAGGGCAATCGAGTTGTTGTCGGTGATCGGGTCACCCTGGATGGAAAACCATTGAAGTCTAAACCTGCCTTCATTTATATTGCCCTGCATAAACCTCCAGGCATCACCTGTACCACTGATCGAAGAGATAAGGGCAATGTCATAGATTTCGTCAGGCATCCACGGCGGATCTTTCCCATTGGACGGCTGGATAAGGCTTCCTCCGGACTGTTGCTATTAACCAACGACGGCGATATTGTCAACGAGATCCTGCGGGAAGAGCACCAGCATGAGAAAGAGTATATCGTTCAGGTGGATAAGCCGGTAACGACCGAATTTGTGAATCGAATGCGCAATGGCCTGCCGATTCTGGGAACCAGAACCCAGAAATGCAGGGTTGAACAAATTGGGAAGTCGACTTTTCGAATCATCCTTACCCAAGGCCTGAACCGGCAAATCCGGCGGATGTGTGAGTTTTTGAATTACCGGGTGATCTCCTTGAAACGGGTCCGCATTATGGACTTGACCTTGGATGGGATCAAATCCGGTCAATGGAGATACCTGACAAAAGACGAGATTAACCGAGTTTTTAATCAAATAGGCAGGAAGCAATAAGTCTTAAGTAGTATAATCCAAGTTAAAGAGGGCCGCTTTCAGGAATAGGTATCTGCCCTAAGCACCCAAAACCGTTATGAAAGACGATATTTTTATTAGTTATCGGAGAAATCAGAATAAAAGCTTTGCGCTTTTTCTCAAGAAAGCATTGGACGAGCATTTCAATGCGTTTCTGGATTTAAAAGATATTGATTCAGGTACAGAATGGTCTAGTTTCCTGGAAAAGAAATTAAAGGAGGTGTCGACGGTACTGGTGCTAATTGGGAAGGATTGGGAGTTGGATCGACTCGCCCAAACCGGCGATGTGGTGCGCATGGAAGTGGAAACCGCTCTAAAAAGTAAAAAGAAAAACGTCGTTCCGGTTTTGGTGGGAGAAGATACAACGCTGCCGCCCAAGGATCAATTACCCGGTCGACTCCTGAAAAAGCTGCATGACCTAAATTATAAACATATCATTGATCCGATTGCCGACACCGAAAGTCTCATCAAAGAACTGAACGGGAAACGGCTGGAGAAGGAATATGGAGAAGAAGCCCGGGATTTCGCCAAGCGGTACGGCGATCGCTACCAATTTGAAAATATATTAGGCAATCCACAGAAAAAACGGGACCTGATCTTGCTAGCACAGGATACCAAGCTAAATCGAAAGGTGGTCATCCGAATTTTCAGGGGGATTAAAGACGATTCGCTGAAGGAGCGCATTTTGCGCGCAGTCCAGTTGGCGAAGCACATTCCAAATTGTGTCAATATCTATGATGCCGACTTTGAAAAAATTGACCATGTTGTATTGGAATATTTGGAAAAAGGATCCTTGCGGCACTGGATGGACAATAATACGGTTGGTGTTTATTATGCCCGGGTTATTAAATTCCTTCGGAAAATCATTGACGCCTTGATTCTTGCAGACGAGCCCCATGCTAACCTCAAGCCTACCAATATATTGATGAGCAATATGGATATTCCTTATATCAATCCCTTGAATAAGATCTTTTTACCTACTCGATCCGAAATTCGAAAAAGCTTGAAGGAAGTTCCAGAAGATGATCCGGCCTCCTCTGAGGACTTTCGGTATCTCGCTCCCGAAACCCTTGACCTTGTATATAAAGGCCTATCTGACGATAACGGGTGGAAGAAAGTTGACCAATTTATGTTAGGCTTGTTGGGATATGAGCTCCTGGGTGACCGGGTACATGCTTTCCACTCGTTGAAAGAATTGGAGAAGCAGCCAAATTACGAGGTTTTACGTCAACGGATCGGACGCGTGAAAAACTGCGCCAGCGATGCACTGACAGATATTTTGTACCGAATGACGGAACCCAACCCATCGAATCGATTTCGAGATCTGGAAGATGTAAAAGAACGCTTGGAAGAAATCAAGATCGTTCGTGATGATTCGGTCTCCATTGCGCGGGAGAGTTTCCTTCGATGCTTGAAAACCAAGTTACAGGGGAAGCGATTTTTGCCCGCTTTTTACGAAACCTTTATTGTAGGGCATGAAGAGATCAATGCCAAGTTTCAGGAATACAATATTCGACAAGAAAATGAGCTGTCTGTACTCAAACACCAGAATCACTTGCAAGGCGCGATTTTCGGATTGCTGCATTTTGCAGAGGAGGCTCGGGGCGAAAGAGTCCCATTTGGGAATAAGATCTTAAGCCACATCCGGGACCGGCACGGTAGTGGTCGAGGGCAATCGACCCAAGGAGGTTTTTACATCGGGGCCAAAGATGAACACTACGATCACTTTCATCACAGCCTTATTGGGTTAATTTGCGGAACCGGCGATTCCGAGCCTTTTGATCCGAAATGCGAGGACAGGGGCACCCGAATCCGAATCCAGGAAGCCTGGACCAAAGTGTTGGATTACGGCATTTCCTATATGAAAGACCGATAAGGGAAGGGGCTATCAAAAGCCTTACTTGGGATTACTCCTGGTAAAATTGCCAGGTTTCAACCCGGTATAATTCTTACCATTACGATTGCTCCCCATTGCTTTGAGCATGACCGTGTTGGAGTTCGCTTTCTGTGGCGTCCCGCACTAACTGAATAGTTCCGGTAAAGTAAAGGTCTACCCCCGCCATTGGGTGATTGAAGTCCATGACCACTGAATTTTCTTGCACTTCGGCTACAACTCCATCCAGCTGATTTCCTTCGGGGTCGCTCATTGGGATTACGTTACCGACAGTCAGAAGGTCCTCCTTGATTTGACCATCCACCTCAAACATTTTCTTATCCAGCGTTAGTACGGCACCCTGGTTGTATTCGCCGTAGGCATTTTTGCTGGAGATGGTAAATGCAAAGTCTTCACCAGTGGTTTTACCTTCGAGGTTACTTTCAAACTCTTGAAGCATTTGGCCTGCGCCAAAAAGAAATAATAAGGGTTCTGCTCCGAAGGTTTCCTCAATCATAGCACCCTGGGCATTGTCTTCCTGAAGTTTGTAATGAAGGCTTACCACCTTGTTCCTTTCGATCTGCATAGATTCATTTGGCTTTTCTGGTGCGAAAAATAAGGAAATTTACGATCGCAAGATCGTTGCATCCTGAATAATGTCCCTTCCAGGGTAATCCGATCCCGTCGCTTTCTACCAATTTAAATTAAAAGTGGCCTGGTCCTAAACTAGAACATTTCTTTAAATGGTATAATGTCTTGGATGCTGACATCCGTAGGCCCCGACAAAGCGTAGCCTGTCGGGATCCTGACTGACGAACAACATCGAAAAACGTGTTTGTATTAGATTGCTCAGATTACCGTACTGGCTCCGATTATTGGATATTTGATTTACTTTTAAAGATATGAGTATTATTTCCAAATATCCGGAAATCCAGCAGCGGTAAAGTTCCAGGCAAACGGTAGAAAAAAATAAGTAAATGCGGTAATGAGCAGAATGGAAATAATATTCAGCCAGATACCGGCTTTTACCATATCCGGTATTCGAAGGTAGCCGGAGCCGAACACAACAGCATTGGGTGGGGTGGCCACTGGAAGCATGAAAGCACAAGAGGCCGCGACGGTAGCTCCTACCATAAAAATGTAGGGGTGTACATCCAAGGCCAAGGCTACCGATGCCAAGATCGGTAATATCATTGCTGTAGTAGCCAGATTGGAAGTGATCTCCGTCAGGAAATTCACTGATAAAACGAGGATCAGTAGGATAAGCAGTAGTGGAGCCGCCTGCAGTACGGTAATTTGATTGCCGATCCATTCGGCCAGGCCTGTTTCCCGAAAGCCTTGTGCGATTGCCAATCCGCCTCCAAACAAGAGCAAGATTCCCCAGGGCAGTTTCACGGCTTCTTCCCAGGTGAGCAGTTTTCGTTGGTGTTTAGGTGAAGCTGGGATTAGGAAGAGCACCAGACCGGCCATAATTGCAATAATGGTATCATCGAGGGCAGGTAAAAAACGGTTCAGGAGAAAAGACCTGGTTATCCAGGCAAAGGCTGCCAGGATAAAAACGGCCAGCACCCTTTTTTCTTCAAAGCTGATGGCACCCAATTTTGCTAATTGGCGTTGAATTTCCGCTCGGCCTCCGGGAAAGGATTTTTGCTGAAACGAGAATTGTACCGTCGTGAGGTACCTCCAGCTGATGAACAGTAAGGTTAAGGAAATGGGTAAACCGAATTTCAACCAGCTCAGGAAAGAAATTTCAATCTGGTACAGTTCCTGCAAGATGCCCGCCAACACCAGGTTAGGTGGCGTGCCGATCAATGTCGCAATGCCGCCTATGGAGGCGCTGTAAGCTATCGCCAGCATCAGGGCTTTTCCAAACAGCCGGTTTTCATCCTCTTTCGTTTCCGGATTATCCTTCAATTGAATGATGATGGCCATTCCAATGGGAAGAATCATGACCGAAGTAGCCGTATTGGATATCCACATGGATAGAAATGCAGTGGCGATCATAAAACCCAGGATGATGTATTGGATATTCGTACCGATCAGGTTGATGATGCTCAAAGCAATACGTCGGTGCAAGTTCCAGCGTTCGATCGCTATGGCCAGCATAAAGCCACCCATATAGATAAAGACATATCGATGGCCAAAAGAAACGGTTGTTTCAGCTAACCCCAGCGCTCCGGTTAAGGGAAATAACACAATCGGAAGCAGGGAGGTAGCTGCAATCGGTATTGCTTCCGTAATCCACCAGGTAGCAATCCATAGAGTAGAGGCTAGTACAGCAATTGCTTCATCACTCATACCTTCGGGCCGAACCCAAAGCAAGGTCGCTATAAACAATACAGGGCCGGCGATCAAGCCAAGCGTTTGGCCGTTCAAAATTTTTCCAAGTGACATCGTTGTTATTTTTCATAACCAGCTGAAACAGCGGGAATCCGGATTATGGAATTGCCGGCCAAGCTAGTGGGTAGGGTAGCCCCTGATCCGAATGGTTAAAGCGGATGTAGGTTCGATGGGTACTTTTTCATTCTTGAATCGCGAGAAGGTATAAGCGGGGTGTTTTTTTGTGCAAGGAAAAAGGACAGGAGATCCCGGTTTGAACCGGACCTCCTATCCTTTACCAGTGCCCTGTAGTTTATTGGTTAACCTCCGTTCTGGTGAAGATCCCCGGATCTTCGGCTGGGGCATTCGTGTTCGAATTTAATTCGTCGTCCGAGTAAGGCATTCGTTCCGGGAAGGGTGGATTTGGGCCATCTACCAGAAAATAGGGTACAGCAATGTCGCTATCCTGAGTACGCAATCGGCGTGCATCATCATAAGGCATGTAACTGCCGAATCCGGATACATACCGTTCCTCAATAATCTCACGTAGCAAAGCCCGTTCCGGAGCAATACCATCCTGGTTTTCAATGCCTCCTGCCTGAAAGTCAGCCAGTTCGTAGGGATCGTATCGGAAAGAGGAATCCAGGAAATTTGCATTGATCCGTCCGCCGGTATTCAGCCAGGCCCGCAGGTCGTTCAGGTGGCCCAAGCCAGTAGCATCATCGATCGTACGAGCACCACACTCTGCCAGGATCAAGGTGTTTTCTTCGAACGTGATCATAGGTTGAGGCTCAAATTGTTCGATCACACCCAGGTTAGCCCGACCTCCGGTTTCATCTATGGTGTAGTACGCCAAACGAGCCGACTCGTCCGTCTTGGCATTGGCGCGTGTAATGACCGAATCCTGATTCAGGATCTGCATCAAATAGCTGTTGGATGTACCAATATCTCCAGCTCGTGCTCCTTCCAGGATCATCCAGAACAGGTTTTTATCCCCTTCTGCAATGTTGACATCTCCTCTTGGAATATAGAGCATAGAGTTGCTTGCACTGCTGATCCCATTCTGCGCGCTGGCATAGGCTTCGGTATACATGCGCATGTGTAAGTAAATGCGCGCTCTAAGCGTGTAGGCAGCCTCCATCCATTTATCCCTGTCTCCGCCATAATAAATATCCTGAGGCAAAGACCGGCTGGTTGCAGCCGATAGGTTGGTGATGGCCTCGTCCAATTGATCCAGCATGGCATTAAATACAAAAACCTGCCCATCGAACCGGGGATTTGGAATGTCCGGATTATTGATCTCTGTAAAAGGAACATCGCCAAATAAGTTGGCTGCTGTACTCAGCCCATGAGCTTCCACGACCTGGGCGATACCCACCAGCAGTTGGTCATTGGGAGCTACTGACCGAAGGTGCCGCAAGTTGGCCACGCCCGCTACGTAGATATGCCCCCAAATACCCACGGATTCCGCTGTCGACAGACTAAACCCATAAATATTGGAATACAAGGAGGATAGGCCCACCAATTGACCGGAGTACATCCCGGAAATCCGGTTGAGGTGACCCACCTGGGCCTGTACATTACCCAGCATGGCACCTGTGAGGAATAGCTGAGCATCCACATCTTCCAGGGTGATATCGTTGGGGTTGTCATTCAGGTCCTCCACGACCCCCTCGCAGGCGGACAGCATCAGGCCGCCAATCAAAAAGAATAGAATGATATAGTTAGATGAATTCATGTCTGCTTAAGGTTTGAAGTTCACAATAGCGGTTAGGAGAAAGGAGCGGGTTTGCGGATTGGTGAAGTATTCCAATCCCAATCCGTTGCCTACGCCGGTCTGGCTGGTTTCAGGGTCAATCCCTTCGATCTGATCCCAGAAGAAGAGGTTTCTGGCCGTAGCCCTTAGGGTAATGCCCTGCAAGGCTATGGATTCCCGCATTTTAGGCCCCGTGATCGTGTAACTCAGGGTGATTTCCCGGAATTTGGTGAAGGTGGCGTCTTTGATGGAGAAGTTGTACGCCTGATTATCTCCAAATCCACCTCCAATACCGGTGCGATACCAGGTCTCATCCAATAAAACCGGGCCACCGCCAAAATCGGTTACATTTCCACGAACGGTTGTACCGGCCGAAATTACATCGCCACCATAGTTAACCAGATCCTGACCCAGAGTAACGGTTCCGGCCGTTTCTGCCGTTGTGCCAAATCGATTCAAAACCCATAGCGTCCGAGGGGAGAATACGCCCCCTTGTGAGTGTTCCAGCAATACATTTAAGCCCAGGTTCTTCCAGCGAAAATTGAATCCTACGCCTCCGCGCCAATCCGGGTTGGGGTCTCCCAGTGGAACTGGACTATTGGTAATCTGGGGAAAACCGTTGTCATCCAGGATAAAGTTCCCTTCTTCATCTACCTGCGAGCCGGTACCGTACAGTACGCCCATCGGCTGTCCTGCAATTGCTCTTGAACTTACCGACTGGCCGGTGAGGTCGATTGTTTCGGCACCACTCAGGCTGGTTACCAGGTTTTCGTTTTTCGACCAGTTCAGGAAGAAATTCAAATTGTAGTCGGGCTTGGTAATAGCATTATAGTTCAGGTCAATTTCATGGCCCTGATTTTCCATGGTTCCGAAGTTGCCGTAGGTAGTGGCGAAACCGGAGGATGGCGAAACCTCTACGTCGATTAGAATTCCGTCGATTTCATTGCTGTAGTAGGTGTAGGAAACGCCCAGTTTATCCTGGAAAAAGCGAAGATCGGCTCCGATTTCCCATTCGGTTTTGATTTCTGGTTCCAGGTTTGTATTCCCCTGATTATTGTCCACCCGGAAACCACCACCGAACTGAGAAACACTAAGCGGATCACTGTATGAAGAGTAGGTAAAGCCTCCTTCTGCCAAGGTTTGGAAGGCATGTGCGCGAGGCTGGACACCCACCTGGCCCCAGGAGCCCCGAAGCTTTCCAAAGGAAAGAAAATTGGACTGCAGGAATGATTTGGTAAAGTCCCAGGCTCCATCTACAGCGGGATAGAAGAAACTGCCATTGACTGAAGAAGCGGCCTCCAATCCACCGGAAACATTCAGGAAGAGCTGGTCAAAGAGATCCACGCCAAGGATGGCATACCCCCGATTGGACCGCCGGATCGTTCGATTGTTCTCGTATTCCGAATTTTCATTGGCTGTATTCAGTGCGGTAGTCGGCTTGGTGGCGTTCACCAAAAAGCCGGTGATCTGTCCGGAATTCCGCTCAATACGACGATCATTGAGGTTATAACCGAGCGTAGCTCGCAGATCCACATTTCTCCCCAGGTTGAAATTACCTCGGGCAATGGCATCAAAGTTGTATTCTTCTATACCAATGACATCCTCGGCCAAGATACCTACACTGCGGTCTCCACCGGATCCGATCGGGAAAAAGTATTGTCGCTTATCTCCGGATACATCGGCGTTTCCGCGCAAGATCACTTGCAGCCAGTTCAATGGAGTGATGGTAAACTGGGGTGTGAAGATGATGCGGTTGACCTTGGTGGAGGCTTCCTGTTCATTCACGGTCCAAAGTGGGTTGTTGTAGGTCGGATTATCCCGATCACCTAATGGACGGCGATACGATCGATGTCGACGATTAAAGGTTTCTCCATCTTCGTCAATATGGGTACCGATATAATCCCGATTGTCAAAATCAGGAGCTGTACGCAACAGGCCAAGCATTAGCCCAGCAGTGTTTGAACTCTGTTGAATCCGGTTGGAACTGGTGGTGGTAAAGGCAGCCCGTGTGGACAAGGTGAGCCAATCGGTCAATATAAATTGATTGTTGAGCCGGATATTGGTCCGCTCATAATCGGAGTTTTTAATGATTCCATCCTGATCAAGGCGGCCCAAGCTGAAAAAGTAGGTCGCTTTTTCTCCACCGCCATTAATGGATAGATCATGCTGGAAGAATTTACCGGTTTGGAATACGGCATCCCAGTTTTCGTCTACAAAGGTGGAGCGATCTCGCTTCTCTTCAATGGGGAAATATTCAGTTCCATCCTCTGCAATAAATCGTTCTTCTTCCGTGTTGACCAAATCTTGGCCACCGGCTCGATCCGGGATGAAATCTCCCCAGGATTCGGCTACTCCGGCCCTAAAGGAGCCATCACGGCCTTGTCCCCAAGTATTTTGCATGGGGATGCGCTCGCTGACCAAGTCGAAAGAAGCAGAAAATTGATAGGAGATATTGGGTTTTCCGGCATTACCGTTTTTGGTGGTAATGACAATCACCCCATTGGCGGCGCGGCTTCCCCATAAGGCTGCTGCCGAGGCTCCTTTCAGAATTTGGATCGATTCGATATCATTTGGGTTGATGTCATTGATCCTGGATTGCTGGGAGGTTCCTCCTGCTCGTCCTCCAGTCACGTTATTGCCTCCTCCATAAACGGTGGAATTGTTGAGCGGGACACCATCCACTATGATCAGCGGATCTCCATCTCCGTCAATGGTATTGGCACCCCGGATTCGGATGGTACTACCGGCGCCGGGATCTCCGTTTGATCGATTAATCCGCACATTTGATGCCTTGGCACCAAGCCCATTGAGCAGGGTTGCTTCTCCGGAACGGGCTACTGCCTCTTCATCGATAATGGTTGAGGTGGAACCCATTTCATCTCGATTTTCGGTAAATCCCAGTGCGGTAACCACAACTTCATCGAGCAAAGCGGAGCTGGCGCGCATTTCCACATCGAGCACATCACTCACACCTACAGGCAGGGTTGTTGATTCCATGCCGGTATAGCTAAAAATCAGGTTGCCGGTGGTTTCGGTCAAGGTGAGTGAATACCTGCCATCCAGGTCAGTTACGGTTCCATTTGAGGTGCCTTCTTCCAGGATGTTCACCCCGATCAGAAGCTCCCCCCGAGTGTCTGTAACTACGCCCGAGATCGTTCGCTGAGCATAGCCCGATGACATTGCTGCCAACGCCAGACAGGATAAGAGTAGTAATCTTTTCATCATACAGTCAAGGTTGTTTAACTTTCAAAATTGATTTGAAGAGATGTTTTCATCCGGCAAAGAGAGGTTACGTTAAGGAAAATAAAATTCTTGTAACCTGGTAATTTTGCGTATTTATTCCTTTGCCAGTGATTTTCAGCAAATTCTAGCAGTGTAAGCATATTGTTTTGCATTTTTTTATTTGGTTAAATGCATAAGGTTCAACAAAAATTAATCAATGTGCTGCAGGACGTGTACGGGAAATATGATCCCGTCGCGAATCAGTTTGAGCAGAAAAGCAATTCCGTAATTGCCAGGGAACTGTTTTACAGCGATTCGCAGTTTTCACGCCTGATGAATGGTACTGCCAGTGATGGCGAATACCACCGGGCCGTCAAAGTAGTCCAGCGCTACCGGGAATACCTGGACCTGAAAACCAGCCGGGAAGCCCTGCCCAGCCGGCATTCCATCCTCCGTCCTCCAATGGGCAAGCGGAAATTATCATTAGGACTTGGACTGGTGTTGTTGTTCGGCGGCTTACTGTTAGGCGTGGTTGCAAGCGTCCTTTTTCTCCCAAACAGGATCAGTGGTGAAGGGGTAAACGCTCAGGATCCCCCCATGGATTACCTGCTGAAATGGGCGTTTGAAGATGCGGATGTTAACCCGTATGTCCATATGAGCGATCTGCCAGAGGATTGTGCTTACCCTTGTTACCGCCTGCAGGGGCAGTGGGTACTGGATCGACCCTACAAAATTCCCCTTTTCGGAGAACAGCGCGGGTTTCATTACGTGGCTACCCAGGCCAATATGTATGCCCGTTGTATGAGTGAAAAAGACAGCGATGGGAGTTGGTTGGAGGGATTCGAATACCAACAGCACGAGATCTGGTATGATGTGATGGAGCGCCCCATCGATTCATTTTTGGTGGCTCCGAATAGCGACCGGCTGAAACCGGAATATCTCGGTTGTGACCTTGGAGAAAGTGAGCAGTATATTTTGCTCGCTCGGGTACATACCTTTTTTCGGGATGAATTCCATCTGGATCGCAATAGCATACAGCGCAATGGAAAGGTTGTGGGGCGGCATATCGAGTTTGAGGATTTTCGTTCGAGTCATGCCTTCAACCAAAAGCTGGAAAATATGGATTTGGAAGAAGGTGTAAATCAGGTTATACGAAAGCAGGTTCAGGACTTCTCAAATCCTATTGATTGCCAGGAGGTGCCTGTGGATAAAGCCTACCATCATTTTGAAGAAGGGGAACAACTGTCTTTTTCCTGCCGGATGACTACTGGTCGTTTCCCGATTGCTTACACCAAGGTTTACCGCCTGGAGGATCAAATCATAAAAAATGCATGCCGACCAAAAGCTGCATTGGGTGTGGCGGGAGAATAATTGCCTAATGGGTTTACGTTGAAATTTTCTAATCCAGTAATGAACAGATGATGGATCGACGGGATCGCTTCATGCGGCTTTGCATTGAATTGGGATACAAAGCCAAGGAGCAGGGAGACCCCCCGGTGGGATCCTTGTTGGTGCACAATGGGAATATAATTGGCAAAGGTATTGAATCCGGTCGATCGAGCGGAGACGTTACTCGACATGCGGAGATCCTTGCCATTCAAGATGCCCTTAGCCTGGGGCATCAGGAAAAGTTATCCTCGAGTATCCTGTATACTACGCACGAACCGTGTTGGATGTGTTCTTATCCGATTCGACATTACCAGATTGCAATGGTAGTATTCGGCCTGTCTGTACCGGAGGTGGGTGGATATTCCTCCTCATTCAAGATCCTGCAAACTGAAAGTGTGGCCTCTTGGCCCAGCGTTCCGGTAATTGAATCCGGAGTGTTGGAAGAAGAGTGTCGCAGTTTACACGAATAAAACCATGTTTATTTCAAAATGGCGCATCATCGGTATTGAGTTCGTACAGAAGTAAACAGGTTGGACCTCAATTTTTTAGACCTTTCATTTAATCACAATCCAAGTTTTGAGAAGCGCTTAGCCATTGGAAAGGGGGATGATGAATTTTTCAGTAAACGAAATATGCTACTCAGGCAGGGTTTGCTCACACAAGAAAAATCAATCTATATGCCTTTGCGCAGGTCCTTTACCGTTTTTTTCGCGACGCTCAAGTAGTGAACGGTATGATCGGCTTGGTCGCCTACCGGGCATTGGGCTTCGATCCCGATTTTTACTGGATTGGCAGCCGGCATTCGGCATAACCGTCCCATTTGATAGGTTTCACCATCTGCAGACCAGTGCATAGCATATAAATTACCCTTTCGGATCATTTTTAACCAGATCCTTTCCTGGTTTTGCAAGACAGCCCCATTGGCATCATCGGATACCGTGCGGGTCACTACTGTGACGATGCTTTTTCCGGTGGCATCCGAATTTTCGAAAGCCATTTTGATCCAATGGGTACTATCGATATACATCAAAAGCGATACGGCATTCCATTGAGCGGAGAAGTCCGGTTCGACCAGGGCAATTGCTTCGAAGTCACCTTCCATTTCTTGATACAGATAGGGAGCGGTGGCTGTAGATTCCCGAGATTCCGGATCAATAAAATAATCTGTCCCTTTAGTCACCGAGATATGGAGTACATGGCCTTCCAGTTCTACTCCTGAAGGTGAATTCATCCATTGAAAGGGTGCGAAATCAGCCACGGACATTTGGGTGAGCAGGTTTTGGCTGGAATTCAGGTTAGGTGAGTCCAGGGCTTTTTGATCATCAGTCGTTACCTGGGGTTGACAAGCGGCTAGGATAAGGAAGCCGGCTACCAGTGGGAGTAAAATAGATCGGGTCATTTTACAAGCGTTTTAAATCAGAGGGTTCATAGATCACCAAGCCGTTTTCCGCCGGCAGTTGCTTTTTCAAGTTCCAATATTTGCGCGCTTCTGCCAATGATCTTCCCGGATTATCCTCCAAAAAATCTCGGATGTACTGATTGTACCTGTTGTGTTTACGAATGATTCTACGGAAACCGGGATCCTTTTTACGCTTGTCCAGCTGCTGCCAGGCTACTACGGCATCGCCTAGGGTTTTACCCGTATTCGATCGCACCCAGTCCATAAAATCGGCGTGGCACGAAAACTGATTTCCAAGCTGAGCCCGCATAAACCGCCGGAAATTAGGGCCGAAGGATACGTTGGCTGTGATGACGGTTTGAGGGGAAAGGTCGGCTTTGGCCCAATTGAAAGAAGAGGTTGGTTTTACCTTAGTGGCTTTCGGTTGGAGAGCTCCCTGATGATCCAGGGCATAGGCAATCCGGTCTCTTAATTCAAATTTTGTGCCGGTGGATGGGATGCCTAGCGTTTTACATATTTCAGTTAATTCGGATTTGAGCCAGTACCAGCGGTTAAATTCAAGGCTGGAGGCTATATCGGAAAAGGGGGTCTGTAAAGCTGCTGTTTCATATTGGGCATGGGGGCTATTGTATGTGAAAACTCCTATTCGTTCAATGGGTTCATGGCAGCTAGTAGGGTAGGGGGGCATGTAGCTGCGGCAAAGGGGTTTCAATTTGTATACCGATTTAAATTGAGAAGGTCGCAAATTGAAACGAGCTGATTTTTAGGCTAATCAAGGCATGAGCGAGCGTAGGCTCGTGAACCGCCAAGCGGATGGGTAGGCCAGGCATACTTCGCCAAGGGGCCCCTTCCCCTTGCCTCGTTTAGCTACGACGAGGCTTTTTAATCCGAATGATTCACGGATTTCCGTGAATCGTGACGATAAGTG
>CAZXLD010000036.1:0-50896 GCA_964641965.1 uncultured Saprospiraceae bacterium
GATGATCATTCTGCGATATAGGGATGATTGGCCATAAAATTTTTCAACATGCTCTTAGGTATTTAAACGTATATTTTTGTGGAACTGAGACATGGCCAGGTAAACGAGGGTCAGGATGCTTTATTGGTTAATACCAAAACGACGGCTTGAAATGGAACATTCACGCCTTATACCCAATACAAGCCATCGCCTATTTTCAAATGTAGACGGAAGACCTTACCAGATTGGGCATAACCCATTCCCCCTTGAACAGAAAAGGGAAATGGGTGTGGTTCGCCAGACAAGTAGATTCTACAAATATCGTGTTCGGATGACTTCGAAATTCCGCACGGAGAAATAATCGTCGATACCGAAATCAGTATTGATTACAATACCACCGAGCAGCCCGATCTTATCTACTTTAAACTCATTTTTTACTTCTCTTAAGTGTTCATGAAGCATTTTATCGATGAGCTCAAAGGTGCATTCTGTGATCTTTCTTTGGGGCGACTTGTCATTTACAATCTCCTCTCTTCTCGGGTGCAGCAGACTTTCCAAAAAGGATTGTTGATAATCCTTCTGCTTTATTTTAGGGGTATACGATTTGTCCTTAAACCGTTCCAGGGCCAGCATGAGTGCACCACAGCAAGCACCTGCATTTTCTTGTCGAGGACGATACATCTTACCTACCTCGTTTTCCAGGGTGACCCCAATATGCGGACCGTAGAAAATAAAGGCAGTTCCATTATCCGGAATATGGTGGGCAAAGGCCGTCAAACCGGTGATGCCAGCGTAGGGTAATCCTCCCAATCCGCCTAAAAAAAAGGGTCCCCAAACTACACTAAAAAAGGAGGTGGAAGGGATATTGATATCATCCGAACAAAGGCTGGTTGCCATAAGCATTTTGGAGATATCAATATCATGGCCATTTTGCAACAGCCCCAGGTAGCGTATGGAGGTATCCCGGGTATCGAGAGCGTCGGGATAGTTATCAAGTACAATTTTTTCAAATCTTTTTTGTAGCATTCAGTTTGTATTTTTTTTTTCAAGATAGGAGGACAAAAAGGAAGGTACGCTATCTATATTGGCCTCTTACCCTGCTCGTCTTTACTAATAGCTTGTGAATTCAACCTGGATTCACCTGCCATGCATATAAAAATACTTGTTGACAGGTGTTTTCCAAAGGATTCCCATTCATCGCTTAGGATAGGATTTTATCCCGGCAATCTATAACAAGTTAAGATAGTTTTTAAAATAAGATTTCTGCTTTTTTATTTGCCTTCCACCTTCTATCGCTCACTCGCCTCCGGACGTACCATCAGTGATCCCCAGTGCATGAGGGTACCAATGCCAAATGCCCCGCCAATATTCGTCAAATCGTGATAGGCATCCATGACCGGGTTGGTGGCGAACAAAGCCTTATGCGAGGGCCCGGTATGTGCAGCAATAGCCCATTCGGTTAGGCCTGTGTAGGATCCCCCTGGAGTGGCTATCTTCCCATTGCACCATGGTTGTTCGAGTATCCAGTTATGGGTAGCCAGGCCATCTGCTCGTTCGTTAACAAAAGGTTCCCATTCACCCTCGGAATTGGCCCTGCCACGGCAACTCTGAATGACGAAAGCATACCCTCTCTCGGTGTACCGAAAGCCCTCATCGTCACCCCTACCATAGGGCGTGCGCTCCACAATCACGGGAAATGGTCCGGTACCTTCCGGGAGATACACGTCCGTCGCCAGTTTAACACCGTCGTCCATAGGAACCATGACGTCACGCTCCACCCTGCTCGAGAAACTGCTAGGAGGCCAATGGTTCAACTCCTCTGTAGGGTTGCCGTAGATCTCGGGGGCATCAGCACTTAATCCGTAATTCCTGTGGATAGCTGAATGGCTGCTGAAGAGTAGCGTACACGCCACCAAGAATAAATAGCTATGTGTCTTCATGATTTGGTATCTGATTACAAGGCCCTTTCCTTTTTTTAAATACTGTGGGCAGCCATCTGGCTACGGATATGGAACCGGAATTATTTCTGGATCTAGGCTTAGCGAGATCTGAATATAACGTTAATCCATTCCCTATTCAAGCTGATAGGAGCCCATTTAAATCGACAATTCTATACCCGTATCGCTCCCTTTACCGCCGGATAATACGATCGGCCAAATACATTCAAATGAACCAGCAAATAATACAACTGAAAAATGGGAAGCCGTTCTTCCCATCCTGCATGTACGGGGTATTCTTCCTGATACGCATCATAGAAGTCTTGATCAAAGCCTCCGAATAAACGGGTTAGTGCCAGGTCGGCTTCTCGATGGGAAAACGCGACTGCCGGATCAATAAGATAAGGAACCCCCTCCGGCCCGATCAGATAATTACCATTCCAGAGGTCCCCATGGATGAGGGCTGGGGGTTCTTCGGGAATTAGGGACGGAAGTAGTTTGCCCAGTGCTTCCAATTGCTCGCCGTCTGCAGCCGTCATCAGTCCTTTCCCGGAGGCCAATTGGAATTGCGGCCAAAGGCGCTCCTGAAAATAAAAATTGGCAAAAGCAGGATATTGCTGATTGGATTGGGGTAGGGGGCCGATAAAATTCGGATGATCCAATCCAAAGGTCGAATGTGAAGCTCGATGCATACGAGCTAAGCCCCTGCCTAACCTTTCTGTCGATGTGGAATTAGGGCGTCCGGATGGAATAAATTCCAGGATCAAAAAGGCATAAGCTCCTGCCTGGCCCACTCCCAAGCGTTTGGGAATGGATAGGGTTCGGG
Organism: uncultured Saprospiraceae bacterium; assembly: GCA_964641965.1. Classification (GTDB taxonomy): domain Bacteria; phylum Bacteroidota; class Bacteroidia; order Chitinophagales; family Saprospiraceae; genus JAJDFU01. The sequence goes on from CAZXLD010000036.1 coordinate 2,743, forward strand.
TCTGGTCCAATAGGTCTAAGCCTTTGGCTTCGCTCTTGAACATGGCCAGCGCCTGGGCGATCGTATTGGTTTTAACAAAAAATGGCCCCTTGGCTGTATCCAGGTGAAAAGCTTGATGAATATCTCCCCCGGTCAGGCGGCGGGCCTGCCGGATCTCCGAATTCAGGAAAGCAGCCAGCGGATCAACCAGCTGCTCGGGTAACGCCATTAGAGTTTATTCCGGTTTACGATAGTTAGCAATTCGTCCCGATAATTCTTACCTACAGGCAAATGCTTGGTCTGGCCTTTTTCCGTAACCTCCACCATGTTGCCGACTACAGCTTCGATCTTGTTTAGATTGACGATGTAAGACCGATGAATACGCATGAAGATATCCTCCGGCAACTTGGCTTCCAGGCTTTTCATGGTCTGGAGCGTGATAACCCGGGTCGTATCCATACGAATGATCACATAATCCTTCAGGCCTTCGATGTATATAATATCTTCATATTTGACCTTGACCAGTTTCTTGTCGGCTTTGACGAAAATGAAGTCGGGTTCATCATCTGCCGCCGGGGCTGAATCGGATTTAGCTGCGTCGGCTTCCTTCCGCAGTTCCAGCTGATCCATGGCTTTGTTGACGGCTTTCATAAACCGCTCCAGAGAAATGGGTTTCAAAAGGTAGTCCAAGGCATTCAGCTCAAATCCTTCCACCGCAAAATTAGGGTAGGCAGTGGTGAATACTACCAAAGGCGGCCGAACTAATGTTTTCAGGAAGTCCGTCCCTGTCAATTGAGGCATTTGGATATCCAGAAACATAAGGTCAATCTCATTTTTCTTTAAGGCCTCATTCGCTTCCAGGGCATTATTGCACTTGGCTACAATGTTTAACTCCGGCACTTTCGCGATGTAGGTCTCCAATACGTCCTGAGCCAGGGGCTCATCATCAACAATGATTACATTGATCATTTTACGGTATTTTTTAAGCGTATAGTGTGTATCAATCTCCCATACTTCAATTTCTATCCCTCCCTTCCTTTCTTCCATTCAGCCGAATCTCCAAATTTACGGCATACGATTTGGGGTTATCGGCAATAGTGAGTTCATATTGGTCCGGATAAAGCAAGTCCAGTCGCCGTTTTACATTCACCAAGCCAATCCCCCCGCTCCTTCGGCTACCGGTTCTGGGTGTCGTATCCGATTTACTGTTTTCAATGAAAAAGTGAATCTCCTGGTCTTCTACTTGTAGAAAAATATTGACAAACCCTTCTGTAATCTCGTTGTTGAGGCCATGTTTAAAGCTGTTTTCCAGGAATGGAATAAACATGAGTGGAGCAATTTGCTGATCGTCAATAGATCCTTGCACTTCGAAATTGATGGATACGTTTTTACCCTGCCGCAACCCCTCCAGGTCCAGGTAATTGCGAATGTAATTGACCTCTTTTCGCAGCGGCACCCACTTCTCATTGCATTCGTAGAGCATATAGCGCATCATTTCCGAGAGCTTGATCACGATCTCAGGCGCTTGATCGGATTTTTTCAGGGTCAGTGCGTAGAGGTTATTCAGCGTGTTGAATAGAAAATGCGGATTGATCTGGCTTTTCAGGAACCGCAGTTCGGACTGCATGGTCTGCGTTTGCAGGTCTTGCCGCTCCCGCTGATGCCGAACCCAATCACCCGTTATCCGGACCAGGGTGGCTGATCCGCCCACAAAAAACATGACCAGGAAATGCCAGAATTGATTGGCCAACAGGTTTTGCTGGAACTCCGGCATGCCCGAAAACTTGAAGAAAAATACAATCAGCTTTAGCGGCGTAATGATCACGGCACTCAGGACCAGAAGTAAAGCATAGATGCCAAACTTCTTCTGCGTCAGGTAATTGGGAATGAGGTACTGGAGATTAAAGTAGACGATAACCGCAAAGAAAAAGATATTGATCAGCTCATTGCTTAAAGTAAACCACAACCCATTCTCCGTGCCTTCCACAAGCACAAGGATCAACAATACGACTATCCAAAGGAGGACGTGGTAGATCCTGCGGTTCAAGAAAAGCCGTACCATTCGACGCGGCCATTCCCGTTCCAGCCAGGAGGAAGAGCGTAAGCTATCAGTATGATCGATGCTGGTATTCATTCCGTATCACAAAAGAAAAGACCTGATCTGGAAAATAGGAAAGTTTTAGATAAACTGGGGCATATAGGAGATTGGGTAGCAAGGGAATTGGCTTTTGGGATTAAAGTAAGTAGCTAAGGTCAAACCCTTAGCCCGAGATTTCTTTTATATTTCATAAAGGTGACTTGTATCGAATCCCAGCTATAATACGGAGTTAAAAATAAAACAGCCTGCGACATTCCAATTTCATGCGGTATAAATTGGCGCTTATCAGCCAGCCGGCGCACCTACTTACGGTAGACAGACATTCGGCCGATCCGCGATGCCCAAGGCTAGGGGCGGCTGAAATTCCTGCTGGGGCTACCGACTGGATGCCGGAGATCAATTTTCATGATTTTCCGCCCGGCGATTAAAAATTGTTGGAATGTCCGGCGACTAAAGGTCATCGGAACTGCCTTCTTACTCGAATCTTATACAACCTCTTCCTCCTTTTCGGGTTTTAATGAGACGACTTAGCGATGGAGACAATCATTTGAAGTCCCAAAACTCCAATTATCATGGCCGACCTACCCAAAGCACAAGTATATACGGCAGCCGAGATCAGCAAGCACTATCAAGAGATTCTGAAAGGATTAGGGGAGGATCCCAACCGGGAAGGCCTTTCCAAAACACCGGAACGCGCTGCCAAAGCCATGCAATTCCTGACGCAAGGTTATCAGCAAAATGCAGAGGAGATCTTGCTATCCGCTATGTTTCAGGAGGATTACAGTGAAATGGTTATTGTAAAGGACATTGAGCTCTATTCCCTTTGTGAGCACCACATCCTGCCCTTCTTTGGCAAAGCGCATATCGCCTATATTCCCAATGGATATATCGTCGGATTGAGCAAGCTTCCGCGCGTGGTCGATGTATTTGCCCGCCGCCTACAGGTGCAAGAACGTCTGACCGATCAAATCTTGAAGTGTATTGACCAGACGCTCAATCCACTGGGCGTGGCGATAGTGGTCGAAGCCATGCACATGTGTATGATGATGCGTGGGGTTCAAAAACAAAATTCCGTTACTACTACCTCTGCCTTTACCGGTGCTTTTCAGCGCGAAGAGACCCGCAATGAATTCCTGCGCTTAATCGGGACGAAATTGCACTAACGTGCCGCCGGCCGGCTGCTACTCGGGTAGAACTGGTTCCCTTCGATCGTCTGGAAGGTGTTTGGGGTCGCGGATAGTTCCCGAACGGCGGGGAGTTCCTCCCCCAAGTCCCCTCAAAACCCGTACCTTCGCTCAAACGAAAAAAAACCAACGCTTACGATGCACGCATATGTTTTTCCAGGCCAAGCCTCTCAATTTGAAGGCATGGGCAAAGACCTTTATGAAACGGCTGGCTTGGCCAAAGAGCTGTTCGAACAAGCTAATGACCTGCTGGGCTTTCGGATTTCCGATGTGATGTTCGAAGGCACAGCCGAAGCGCTTAAAGAAACACGAGTTACCCAGCCTGCCGTTTTTCTGCACTCCATCGTAACTGCCCAGCTGGCAGGAGATACTTTTCAGCCCGATGCAGTAGCCGGCCATTCGCTTGGGGAGTTTTCGGCTTTGGTGGCAGCTGGTGCCCTTTCTTTTGAATCCGGACTGTTGCTGGTGAAACAACGGGCCGAGGCTATGCAACGCGCTTGTGAGATCAATCCCGGTACGATGGCGGCGATAATTGGCTTGGACGATGCCATTGTGGAGGAAGTCTGTGCCCGGATAGATGAGGTGGTAATCCCGGCTAACTATAATTGCCCTGGCCAATTGGTTATATCAGGATCCATTCCCGGAGTAGAAAAAGCGGTGGAACAACTTAAGGAAAAGGGAGCCAAGATGGCGGTTATGCTGGCCGTGGGAGGTGCATTTCATTCTCCATTGATGCAGCCGGCGCAAGAAGATTTACAGGCCGCTATTGAACAAGCCGCATTCAAAACTCCCAAGTGCCCTATTTATCAAAATGTTAATGGCCTTCCCTCTACCGAACCGGAAACGATCAAAAAGCATCTTATAGCACAGTTGACTTCTCCTGTTCGGTGGACCACGACCATGCAAAATATGATCGCAGATGGCGTGACCGAATTTGTAGAGGTGGGAGGTAATGGAAAAACCTTGAGAGGCTTTGTACGCAAGGTGGATAAACAGTTTCCAACCCGCACCCTGGCTGTGACGGAATAGGAGAATTGATTAAATTCAAATCCGGTTGCATCTCTTGAAGTTGTGGTCGAATGCGAATGAGAAAAGATATAGTTAAGGCTAGAAGCCTTATTATCAACTAATTGGACAAATCAACCCCCAAGTGATTAACCCAAAAGAGTCAAATGGTACAAAGTCAGGTTAGCAGTGGAAAGGTTCTTCTTGCCGAACCCTTTATGCTAGATCCCAACTTCAAGCGTTCTACGGTATTACTTTGTGAGCACAACGATCAAGGTAGCCTGGGTTTTATTTTGAATAAGCCATTGGAGGTTCAGTTAGCAGAATTAATCACAGATTTTCCTGAGTTTCAGACAGAAGTATTTTTTGGGGGGCCTGTTCAAACCGATACCATTCATTACCTGCATAATCTGGGGAATCTTCTGGAGGATAGCATTCCCGTTTGCACCGGTGTTTTTTGGGGGGGTGACTTCGAAAAGTTAAAATTCCTGATTGCTTCCCAACTGGTTAAATCGGAGCAGATCCGGTTTTTCATAGGTTATTCCGGATGGTCGGAGGGGCAGCTCCACGACGAGATGGAATTCGGCAGCTGGATCTTGGCTGATATGCACGCCAATTATTTATTCAAATCCCAACCGGCAGATCTTTGGCGACAGGTTATGTTTAATAAAGGCAGAAACTACACGGTGATATCTGAAATGCCTGAGGATGTAAGCCTGAATTAGATGGGTGGACGATAGTAGGTCGAGGGTATTTAGTATATGGTAGAAAGTAGAACAGAGCAGATCAGAATCTTTCATCTTTTACCATTCTTCTTCTCATTTAGGATCCAATCCAATTTCGTCATCTGATATTGAATGGTCATAAAGTAGAGCATCTGATGTAGCCTACTTGTTCAATCTTCCGGAATCCGATGCACCACTTCTCCATTAGTATCATAAAAAAGAAGCTGGGCTTTACCATCCGCATCCACTTTTGCAACTAATCGGCTTCTGCCTTGTGAATCCAACAATTCCAACAGGGACGAATCATCGCGGAGCTTACCTAAAAATAAGCGACGAGTAGTAATTAAATTGGCTTTTCGCAATTCCTTAAACGCCTGTTTTCGTTGGTTTTGATTTGAAATAGCCCTCACTGAATCGATCTTGGCTATCATTTCCTCTACTGGAATTGTGGGTTGTTGCCACATTTCGATTCCTGTCATATATCGACCATTGTCGCCCTCCAAATGGCGAAATCCCATCGTCTGGTCTCCCCGAACTTTGTCCCAGGTCAATGAACCGAAGTGGCTACTGTCCCCATTGGCACCATAAATAAGGCCGCCCATTTCGTCGCCGAGTTGATTGAAAAAAAGAATTCCAGGTGGACGTGGATAATCACGTTCGATAATCTTCCCGTTGGAAATACCAGGGTGCTGTCGGGCTTGGTTGGAAATGACCATTTTCAATTGGCCGTCCTTTTCCACAATATTGATGCGCTCCACATCAATTTCTTCGAATTTGTTGCCCTTTTCGACAACAGTAAAAGCGGTAATAAATAAGAAAAGGAGAAGGAGTGTGGAGGCAAAAGCATAGACCTTCAGAAAGCGGATCTCTCGCTTCATTTCGTGTAAAGCAGTCATGATGTCGGGTTTGATTTCGTATATATGGAATATACGTGGAATTCTTTTAACAATTCCTCTTTCCTACTTTCTCTTCCATTCTTATGGATTCAACCCTATTTCGTCTTCTTGTATGGAAGTGCCAATAAGCAAGGTGTCCTTCGGAGGGTCCTGAGCTGGTTGTGCTTGACGTAACAAACCCAGGTATCGGTCCCGAATTTCAAAAAACTCCGGCAACATTTCTTCCGGAAGGGGATCTTTGGGTGGAAAATTCAGCGTCATGTGGTTGATCTGCCGACCGTTTTTCCAGAAACGAAAACAAACGTGCGGTCCTGTAGCAAGCCCGGTAGATCCTACGTAGCCGATCACTTGCCCCTGCCTAACCTGCACCCCTGGTCGGATACCACGGGCAAAGCCCTGCATGTGCAGGTATTGGGTGGTATAGGTTTTGTCATGCCTGATTTTGACGTAATTGCCATTGCCCCTGGTTCGGCTGGCTTCAATCACTGTTCCGTTTCCTACTGCGTAAATCGGAGTGCCTCTCGGAGCCGCATAATCGGTCCCGTAGTGAGGTCGCACCCGCTTTAGGATGGGGTGAAATCGCCTTGGATTGTAGCGCGATGAAATTCGGGTGTACTTAACTGGTGCTTTCAGGAAAGGCGCTTCCATGGTACGACCCAAAGAATCATAGTAGCCTCCCAATTTAGGATGGTCAAAATAGATGGCTTGATACGCATGAGCGGCATTTTTGAAACCCGCCGCCCACAAACGGCCAATTCCTACCGATCTCCCATCGATCACATCTTCCTCGTATACCATTCGGAACTGATCTCCCGGCTGTAATTGGTGAAAGTCTACTTGCCATTGCAGGGCATCTTCCATCTTTACGGCCACATCCCAATTCAAGCCCTGGCCAACAATGGCCTCCCACAGGTTGCTGCTGATGGCTCCATAATAGGTTTTAATGACCTTTTCCACCGGCCGTTTTTCCATGAAAACCTCCATGGAATCCTTCAGGCTATATACAACATACTGGTAGGCAGAAGGCTCGTAAATGAAGTAGTCCGGTGCCTGGGTAGTATCTGTTGACAAGAGCAGATAAGGTCTGCCTTCCCGGATCTTCCGCACATCAAAGATATCTTTGGCGTTCCGGGCCAACCGGTCGATATCTACGTACGAAATACCGCGTTGAAAGAGCAAGTCGCCGAGGAACTCATTCCGATTAATCGTATCCCGTTCTACATAGAAGGTATCCAGTGCAAAGCCATACTTTACAGTAGCTTGTTTGGCGGGAAAGGAATCCAGTTCTAAAGCGGTCTTCTCTGGGGGAGCCGTATAGAATACTTGTCGCAGCGACCATGCTAATAGGAATAGCAGAAGGGTGCCTGCAAAAAGATAGACCAGTTTTTTGGACGGAGAAGTTTGGGTTACGGCTTTTCTCACGTATGAAGGTTTTTCGATAGCCCCCAAAATCGGGTGGTGTAGCGGAATTCCTGTAAAAATAGGAAAAGCCACCACCTTTGAAAGGATGTTAAGGCGCTGTGTGCGCAGGAAAGCATGTAAATTTGTCCATCTGGACGACTTTTTGTGAATCCATCTTATCATGGGGGTTAATCAATTTATTTATGTCAGACCAATCGACTTACGGAAAAAGAGGCGTATCGGCATCAAAAGAGGAAGTACATGCGGCCATTCAAAACCTGGATAAGGGGCTCTATCCCAATGCATTTTGCAAGATCTTACCAGACCTTACAACCGGGGACCCTGCCTACTGTAACATCATGCATGCGGATACTGCGGGTACCAAAACCAGCCTCGCCTGGTTGTATTGGAAAGAAACGGGGGATTCATCGGTTTGGAAAGGGGTGATTCAGGATGCCCTGGTCATGAATTTGGACGATATGGCCTGTGTCGGTTGCGTGGATCAAATTTTGATTTCCTCCACCATTGGCCGAAATAAAAATCTGATTCCAGGTGCAGTTTTAAATGAATTAATAGCTGGTACCTCAAGTTTTCTGGCCCAAATGGGGGAGCTAGGCATCCAACTCCACCTTACCGGGGGGGAAACTGCGGATGTTGGAGATATTGTGCGCACTTTGGATGTGGGTTTCACCACTTTTGCCCGGATGCCCAGGGAAAAGCTGGTGATCAATCACATTCAGGCGGGGGATGTGGTCGTTGGGTTGGCTTCCTTTGGCCAGGCTAGTTATGAAGATGCATACAATGGCGGTATGGGTAGCAATGGCCTTACATCTGCTCGTCATGATGTATTTCACCATGCTTATGCTGCACAATATCCTCAATCCTTTGACCCTGCGCTTCCCGATGAAGTGGTGTATGTGGGGAGTAAGAAGCTTACGGATACCTTGGAAATAAACGGTCATACGGTAACCGTAGGAAAGTTGGTCCTTTCTCCTACCCGTACGTACCTCCCTGTGGTCAAGAAGATCCTGGAAGAATTACCGCCAACAGCAATACATGGGATGATCCACTGCAGCGGCGGTGGGCAGACCAAGGTGCTTAAATTCCTGGAAAACAAAAGGGTGGTAAAAGACCAGCTTTTTGAAACCCCGCCCCTGTTTCAGCTGATTCGTGAAGAGGCAGGTACCGACTGGCGGGAAATGTATCAAGTGTTCAACATGGGGCATCGGCTGGAGCTCTACTTGGCTGAGGAGCAAGCCCAAACCATAATGGCTGTAGCCCAGTCTTTTGGAGTAGAGGCGAAGATCGTTGGTCGGGTCGAAGAAGCCGACCAGAATGAAGTCCGGATTAAACAACCGGAGACGGGTGCCGTTTTTTCTTATACATGAATACAAGCAAGCGACTAAGCCGAAAGGAAAAAGCCGTGGCGATAGCGGCTATGTTGGAAGAACTTTATCCGGAAGTGCCTGTCCCTCTGGCGCATACCGATCCGTATACCTTGCTGGTAGCAGTACTGTTGTCCGCTCAATGTACAGACAAACGGGTGAATCAGGTTACACCTGAATTATTTGCAATGGCCGACGACCCTTTCCAAATGAAGGAGGTGCCGGTTGAGGAGATCAAACGAATCATCCGTCCTTGTGGACTCTCGCCCCGGAAGTCCAAAGCCATTAGGGAGCTATCGCATATTATTGTGGAAGAGCATGGGGGAAAGGTGCCGGCCACTTTTGAAGCGCTCGAAGCTTTGCCCGGAGTTGGGCACAAAACAGCCTCTGTTGTTATGAGTCAGGCTTTTGGATTTCCAGCCTTTCCGGTAGATACCCATATTCATCGTTTAGCGTATCGTTGGACCTTAAGTACGGGTAAAAATGTGGAAAAAACAGAGGACGACCTGAAGAAATTATTCCCGGAGGAAAGTTGGAACAAGCTCCATCTTCAAATCATTTTCTTCGGTCGAGAATATTGCCCAGCAAGAGGTCACGATCCCTACACCTGCCCGATCTGTAGTAAGTATGGGAGGCGATCAATGTTTAAATAGACTTGGAGCGTGGATGAGGGGAATGAATAATGAAGGAAGGATTGTACGTCCCTAATATAGGTTGATCTGAAAATGGTCCATCGAAAACTTAAAGAATTTAGCCTTAGAAGGGGTACCCGAGTCCAATGTTATAGTTGAGGTATTGAGAGAAACTGCCTTCCGTCCAATCGACCCAGTAATCCAAGCCTCTGGCGGTAGCTGGATCGCCATTTCGAGGGAACGGATTGCGCAAGCGAAGGCCAATATCAAATCGGATGACAAAAAAGGAAAGATCTAATCGAAACCCGAGTCCGGTACCTAATGCGATTTGTCGGTAAAATGGATCTACGGTTTGAGGACCTCCTTCTCCGCATCGGTCAATGACCTTACCGCGAAACAGAAACTGAGAGCCACACCGGTCCGGATCTTCCCGGAAGGTCCAGATATTACCTCCGTCGAGGAATAAAGCTCCTTTCAGTTGCCAAAGAATAGGAAAGCGATATTCTACATTAAACTCAAATTTTAGATCTCCCGATTGGTAAAACAACAATCGGTTATCGAGGTCCTGCGTAAGAGGATCTTCAAACCCGCCTGGACCCAAGCCCCTTGCCGGCCATGCCCGGATACTGCTCGGTCCGCCCACAAAAAACTGCTTTACATAAGGTACATCAGAGGTTAAGCCATAAGGTCGGCCGATCCCTAGGACAAATCGAGCTGCCAATGCATTATTCGGATTGAGCTGCCGGTAATACCGGATTTCGCTTTGAAAAGTGAAATACTGAGAAAACTGGGTAGAGCCAATCTCAAAGGTATCTTGCCGACCGGATATGGCATTGGCTATACGGTTGGCAACCAGTACTTCCAGGCCGCTCAATTCAAAGTTTAAGGCAAAGGCAAAAGACTCACCGGCCGGATTGGGGCGACTGGAATAAGTGTACAATGCATTCCGGAAAAAGAATCCGGTAAATAATTGAGGCCCGAAACTACGCTCCAAAAATGGATTCTGATCCAAAATCACATCGAATGCAGAATCCGTCTCCGGTCTGAGGTAGTCAATACCTACATGATCAAAGACAAGGCGCTGATTATTCGCTATTTGTACATCATAACCTAAAGAGGCATTGAAGAGGTTGTACCGATAAAAGTCAATGATCGAAAGGTAGTTGTAGCCTACTGACAAACGGGTCCCCGCCTTTTCTTGCATGGTTTCATACAGAAAAGGATTTCGCTCTTCTCTGGGAATTTTCCCCTTTTTTGAAATTGCTTTTCTAAGCTTGTAAATAGGGGACCACAAGCCCAGGAAGTTCACATATTTGGGAAACAAGATTTCCGATTGGACACCAATATCCACCGTATTCCAAAAAGGACCTTGTGCGGGCTGCACTTCTACCCCCGCTGTAAAATTGAGCACAAACAGCTCTCCGCCCCGAAATAAATTGCGATGGCTAAAAGAAGGACTTACAGATATACCGATCAGGTTACCGGTAATCGTGGCACCGGTTCGATTGGCATAGCTCAGGTCAAAATCGAAACCGAGTTCCTGCTTCTTATTGGGGGTAAGTTCAATCCTGAAATTGATCACATTCGGATGCAGGGAGTCTACAATTTCTCGAATCCGAACAAACTTGAAAATGCTAAGGCTGGAGAGCGATTGCTGGGTTCGGCTTATATCATCGAATCGATACAAATTCCCTTTTTTAAGGAATAGCTTTTTGATAATAGCCCGGGGTTTTACCCTGAAATCATAAGAAGGCACCTTAAAATGGACGCCATCAATCAGGGTATCCAATAACTGTGCATCAGAAGTTCTGGGGTTGTATTCCGGCAAAACTTCCACATCCCCCACTTGAAAACGCTGGTGTGCCGTATCCTCAGGTGGGGCGAGGACCTCAAAAAATACATTTGCCTTATTAGGGGAGAGGGTAGTATCGGCTCTGAGCGGGGCAAAAGCATTGGGAAAGAAGAAAGCAAATCCATGGTTTTGCATGTATTTTCGGATACGCGTTTTCTCCTCCTCGTAGCGGGTGCCATCCAGCTCGGTTCCGGGAGCCAACTCTGAATCCGGGCTTAATTCCTGAAGAATTGAATCTACCTGGCGGTCCTGGCTGTAGTAAAATATGGAATCGATTAAATACTGCGGCCCGGGCTCCACGACATAGGTAAGCTCAATCTTTTTGTTGCGTCGTCCGTATACTCGCTCGTCTACATAGACCTGGGCCTCATAAAAGCCCTTATACTGCATAAGGAACTGCATGGACTCCCGGGTCCGTTCAGTCAGGGTTTGGTCGAAGATGGCGGGCTTTTCACCGATCGACTTCTGCACCCATTTGCTTAATTTTGAAGTCTTATCCTCGTTTCGGAAATAAAACCACTCGCGTGGAAAGAAGATCAGGAAATTTTTATTTGGAACCTGCTTATAGCGATCGGCCAGAGCGTATCGAAGTTCCCGCTTCTTGGTCAATTTCTCATCTTCGATAATCTTGACATTGTTTTTTTTCAACAAGAACTCATCAACCTGAAGGAACTTGGTCGTATTACAAGAGCACACCAACAGAGCACCTAATAAGACTAGGATACCGCTACTTCTGCCCAACCTTGCTCCCATGGGAAATCGCAACTGATGACACTTACAAAAAAACAAATCCAGTATTTCCGGTCGCTAAAACGGAAAAGGTACCGGCAAAAGTATAATAAATTCCCCGTGGAGGGAGATAAAATGGTCCGGGAAGTGCTACAGGATAAGTCTCGGGCAATCACTGCTTTAGTAGGCTTACCTGCTTGGCTGGAGGAAATGGACCTACTTCATAACCAATCCTCCTTTGATGTCTTCCAGGTATCCGAACGAGAATTGCAACAGTTGTCCGGACTTTCCACGCCTAATCAAGTAATTGCCTACCTGGAGTTCTGGGAAAGTACCATCGACTATTCCCACTTGCAGCAACAATTTTGCTTTTACCTGGATGGATTACAAGACCCTGGAAATGTGGGTACGATCCTTCGAATTGCAGACTGGTTTGGGATGCCGTATGTGTTTGGCTCTATGGATACAGCTGACTTTTTTAGCCCGAAGGTGGTACAATCCAGTATGGGGGCTTTTATGCGAGTACCGTCCTTGCGGATTGAGTTGGATCAACTGTTGAAGTTATGCCAACCCATTCCCGTTTTGGGGGCCTCCATGGATGGAACAAATTTATTTGAGGGAAAGTGGCCTGGAAATGGTCTGGTCGTTTTGGGCAGGGAAGGAAGCGGCCTCCGGGATACTGCCTACCAATTGCTCACTCATCAGGTTTTCATACCCGGTTCAGGCCGGGCAGAAAGCCTCAACGCAGCAGTAGCAGGAGGTATATTGGCTGCCAACCTTATTTATGGAAGATCGGGCCTGTAGACTTAAAGCAATTTCTTCAACTCCCGTTCCAATGCCGAAGCACCTCGTATATTGATCACAGCAATTTTCCCTTCACGGTCAATGAGATAGGTTTGTGGGATAGATTGCACGCCATACAATGCGGCAGCTTCTGATTCCCAACCTTTCAGGTCGCTTACGTGTGTCTCCCAGGTCAATTGATCCTTCTCAATGGCTTGTAGCCACTTTGCCCGTTGCTGCTGCTCCACTTTTTCTATTTGATCCGGGCGACTCAGACGTGCTTTGGTCCGAGAATCCAGTCCATCCAGGGATACGCTGAAGATAGAAAAACCTTGATCTTTATACTTTTGATACACCTTGACCACATTCGGATTTTCTCTTCGACAAGGGCCACACCAACTCGCCCAAAAATCCAGCAGCACCACTTTTCCTTTTAAATCTTCCAAGGCCAGTGGTTGTCCACTAGGGGAGGGAAGTTCAATGTTAGGCGCGGGATTCCCTACCTGAATCCGTTGATCGGCCATTTTTTTAGCATACTCCAATTCTCTGGACTGAATAAAAGCGGCATACTGAGCTGTATTGGGAGCCTCCGGATAGGCCGTGGCCAACTTTGCTTGAGCTGCTTGGTGCAAATCCAACAAGTCGACCCGATTGCGCCACAACAAAAAAGTTAGCCATGCTCCAGCGTAGGGGAAGCTGGTAGTATCCACGAATTGGCGCACATCATCCGGAAAGGGATTGGGATGAGTGGTCAGGAATTGATAAAAGGCCTGTGTGGCAGGCGAGCCTGATACTCCAACCTGCATTTGGTCCAGCTCACCGAGGTCAGCTTCAAGTTGCATGGGTTGATTATCCTTATCCAGAAAAATCGGGATCCGGTAAGCGCCTACCCGGATTTGATAAACACCGGGTGCCAAGGGCTCTTCGGAGGTCAGGCTAAAGGCGCCATTCTGCCCTACACTGGTTTTAAGGAGTTCGGTACCCGGCTTGCCAATAATGAGTTTATCCAGATAGAGTTGCAGGTTATCCGCTTGTTTAATTTGTCCCTGGATGGTAATACCTGTTTCCTGCTCAGAACAGGAGATCAAGAATATGCTGCTGCAAAGCAGCCATAGCAAGTATCTCATTCGCCCAATGCTTTTTCAATAGAATGATCGTAAAGTTCTTTCCACGTTTGCAGGATGCCAAAATCTTCTTCGTCAATTAGGATTTGATGGCCGCCTACTTCCCCTAATTTAGAGAACGGAATATTCTGACCATTCAAAAAAGAAACCAGATTGTCTTCATCTTCTGGTGTAACCGTAAGAAGGATACGGCTCTGACTCTCGCCAAACAGGTATGCGTCTTTCCGGAAATTTTCGTCTGTTTCAATGGAAAAGCCCAAACCAGAGGCTAAGGCAGATTCCAATAAAGTGATAAATAAGCCACCTTCGGAAACATCATGAGCGGATCGTGCCCAACCCATCCGGATAATGGAGCTGACAATCTTTTGAACTTGATATTCTTCGTCCAGGTTAAACCATGGGGCCGGTGAATATTTCACCTTGTGGATCAAGCGTAGGTATTCTGAGCTGGCCAGGTCATTCATTGGGGTGCCCACCATGTAGATTGCATCCCCTTCAGCCTTAAAATCCAACGTAGTAGCCAATTGGTGATCCTCCAGTAGGCCAACCATGCCAATTACCGGAGTCGGATGAACCGGTTCGGTGCGATCCCCAATAATGGATTGATTGTAAAAACTGACATTTCCCCCTGTTACTGGTGTATCAAACTTTCGGCAAGCTTCTCCCATGCCTTTTATGGCTTGTACAAATTGCCAGTACACTTCCGGGTTATAGGGGTTTCCAAAATTGAGGCAATTGGTCACTGCCAACGGAATCCCACCGGAGCATACAATGTTTCGGGCAGCCTCAGATACGGCGATCATAGTACCTACGTATGGATTGGCATACACGTAATTGGAGTTGCAATCTGTGGTCATGGCCAAGGCTTTCTCGGAATCCTTGAGCCGGATCAAGGCCGCATCCGAAGGCGCATTGGTACCCATGGAATTGGTCCTTACCATACTATCATACTGCTCATAAATCCATCGTTTGGAGGCAATATTCGGAGATTGGGCAAGTTGACGAGCTACTTCCTGATAATCCTTTGGGAAAGGAATCTCATTGACTTTAAATTGCTTTATCTCTTTAATATAGGCAGGGGGCTGGTAGTCGCGCTCATACACCGGCGCACCGCCGCCCAGGACGAGATCCCATGAAGGCACTTCAGCTACCTTGATATCTTGACTAAAAAATTCCAGTCGGCCAGTATCGGTAACCTCTCCGATCTCAGCGCACTCCAGGTCCCATTTATCGAAGATCTCAAACAGCTTTTGTTCCTGGCCCCGATGAGCTATGATCAACATCCGCTCCTGACTTTCACTAAGCAGGATCTCAAAGGGATGCATGTTTTCCTGGCGGGTGGGGACTTTATCCAGATCAATCCGCATCCCAGTCTCGCTTTTGGCACTCATTTCAGAAGTAGAACAGGTAATTCCAGCTGCACCCATATCTTGCATCCCCACTACGGCACCTGTCTGCAGGGCTTCCAGAGTAGCTTCCAGCAGCAATTTTTCCTGAAAAGGGTCACCGACCTGCACGGCGGGTAGATCCTCCTCCGAATCTTCGGTCAGATCGGCTGAGGCAAACGTAGCTCCGTGAATCCCATCCTTCCCAGTAGCCGAACCAACGATCAGCACGGGGTTGCCTGGGCCATCGGCACGAGCAGAAATTGTCTCCCCGACCTTTACAATACCCACCGACATGGCATTGACCAGGATGTTCTGATTGTAAGAGGAGTCAAAGTAAACTTCACCACCTACCGTAGGAACCCCAAAACAATTTCCATAATCTCCAATACCGCTAACTACTCCGTGCATTAAATGTTGGGTCCTTGGAAGGTCGATTTCACCGAACCTAAGCGAATTTAAGGCGGCTATCGGCCGAGCTCCCATCGTGAAAATATCCCGATGGATTCCACCCACCCCGGTAGCAGCTCCCTGGTAGGGCTCGATGGCTGAAGGATGATTGTGGGATTCTATTTTAAAAGCACAAGCCCAGCCGTCTCCGATATCGACCAGTCCGGCATTTTCTTCTCCAGCGCCTACCAGCAGGCGACCTCCTTCTCGAGGTAATGTTTTGAGCCAGCGAATCGAGTTTTTGTAAGAACAATGTTCCGACCACATGACCGAGAAGATGCTGACTTCTGTAAAGTTGGGTTCTCGACCCAGTATTTCCTTGATCTTGTTGAATTCGGCTTCGGTGAGGCCCAGGTTTTGGGCTACAGCCAGATCTACGGTTGGCTCCGTTTTTTGCATGGCAATTACTTGAGCCGATAAAGGTACTAATATTGGGGCTTTTGCCTGGAGTTAGCTGCCAGTGCTAAATCAGGTAGTTGATAAAAAAGAAAAGGATCAGGTAAATCCATAAGGCATCCAAAAAATGCCAATACAAGGTGAGTAATCGAAGTTTCAAGCGGCGAACCGGATCCGAAAAATAAACTAGCACGCTGACCGGCTCCTTCATGTCTTTATGGGCCCGAAACAGAAAATAGCCGAGGAAGGGAATACCCGCAATGACGTGGGCAAAATGGAGGCCGGAAATAACGTACAAATAAGAAGCAGAGATATCTGTGTGAATGAAAACGGACTGATTGAACAACTGGCGCCAAGCCAAAAATTGAGCGATTAAAAATAGAAAAGATAACCCCAGGGTAATGGCAAGAGCCTGTTGGTAAATTTTGGTTTGATCCGATTTATAGGCTCTGGTAGCCCACATCATGGTCAAACTGCTACCCACCAGAATGAGGGTGTTGACCAAAAACAGCCACGGTAGTCGGATTGGAGGAGCATCATTTTGAAACCGGGTGTACGTAAATGCGGCTGTCAGGGTCAAAAACAAAATGGATAGGCTAAACAAGACCAAGACCAACAAGACATTGTAGGGATGGAAGGCCAAGTTGCTGTATTCATTATCCCGATCTTGTTGGAAACGATCTTCAACCATGTCGCACACTTTTTTTACTTTCCCTTCGGCATCGCTCGGAGCAAAAACGGACCTGCTCCCAATCCCGCTCCCATTTCTTTCGCCATTGGAAAGGGCGCTTACAAACCGGGCAAATTTTTTCCGGCAGGTCGGATTTCTTTCGCTGCTTTCCCAAGGTAAATTGACATTTAAAGTGTCAAACAGTAGGAATCAGGTAAAGTTCTCCAAGGCAATTCGGCACAGGATGGCAGGTAATGGGTCCAGATTTCCATTTGAATTCAACCATCCAAAAGCAATCATAACCGATTTTCAATCCTCAATCGGTTTTCCAAACCAGCGCACTACAAACCAGAGGATCCCGATACCTATCAGGAGCAAAAACGAACAGAATAGCCACCCGCCACCAGCATAGGTTGACAACAGGGCAAAGACGAAACTAACCCCTCCAACGGTTAGCGCATACGGCAGTTGGGTACGTACGTGGTCAATATGATGACAGCCGGAGGCCAGGGAGCTTAAAATCGTCGTATCCGATATCGGTGAACAATGGTCACCCAAAACGGAGGCTGCCAGAACGACTGAAATAACATTGAATAGCAATTCATTTGCGATATCGGCCTCCAGCCCATAGGACTTACTCAAAGCCCAAGTGGTAGGAATGACCAGGGGATACAGGATCGCCATCGTGCTCCAGGAAGAGCCAGTTGAAAACGCAATCAAAGCCGCCAGCACAAAAATGATGCCTGGCAACAGGAAGGGGTTTAACGAACCCTGGACTGCTGCCGAAAGAAAATCCGCGGTGTGCAACTCCTCTGTAACCAATGCTAAAGACCAAGCCAGGGTCAGGATCAAAACTGCCGGCATGATGGCCTTCATTCCTTCGATGAGGGTATCCACTGCGGGGCCTAAACGCATGGTCCTTCTGGAAAGCGTGATGATCAGGGCTGTGGTGACTCCTGCCAGGGAAGACCACAACAGGGCCACATAGGAATCGGCATTCCCGATCAATTTTCCAAGTTTCATGAACATCCCATCCGAGCCATCCGCTAATAAGAGGCCCATATTGGCCCAAATTTCCCCCCATCCATTCCCCGTTAACGAAACTCCTGCGGCCAGCAGCTCAGAATAGGTGCTCTGCATGCCGGTATCGATCAATCCGTAGATAGTAACCAGAATTACCATCAAAACCGGGAAGAAAGCATCCGTCCAGATTCGGGGCGCTCCTTCTACTGGGGCAAATTCATCCATATTTCGGACTTCCGGCGCATTTTCATCGGTATTCGAATCGCCAGCTCTCGCTTTCCGCTCCGCTTTTAACATGGGGCCATATTCTCGTTTCATTCCCACCAGGAGCAGGATGAAAATGAGCGTCAACAACGGATAGAACGAATATTTCAACGAACTGATGAAGATCGAGTAAGGGGTCATGGTGTTTGCAAGCTCACTAATTTGACTGATCCCATCATCAATGTAGCCGAGTTCGGCCCCGATCCAGGTGGTAATAAAGGCGATTGAGGCTACTGGGGCAGCAGTAGAATCAACAATGTAGGCCAGCTTCTCCCTGGAAATTCGAAACCGATCTGTCACCGAGCGCATCGTATTGCCTACGATCAAGGTATTGGCATAGTCGTCGAAAAAAATGGCGACCCCTAAAAGCCAGGTAATAAATTGGGCGCTTCGCGGAGAACGAGCAAAAACGGAGAGTTGATGGACAATACCTGCCATGCCTCCATTACGGGAAATCAACCCAACCATAGCCCCGATCAACAAGGAAAATACCAGTACCGACATATGGCCACTGTCGGTAAGGGCTCCTACGATGTAGGTTCCTACGACATCAAAAAAGGACAGGACGAAAAAGTAAAAGGAATCTATTCGCAATCCTCCAGCTACAAAAGCTCCGGCCCAAACACCAATGAAAAGGCTTACGATCACTTCTCGGAAGATCAAGGCCATTAGGATGGCTAGAATTGGGGGTAAAATCGTTAGCCATAGAGGAATGCGTATCAGCCGGCTAGAGCCGTTTTTCACAGACAGGTGGTACAATAGAGGTAAATCCGCATCGGTCCGGATCAGTAGCAGATTCCCCTTTTCGTCGGCCTTTTGGCTAACTCTTGCTTTTCCATTGGCAAAGCGCAACTCCTGTTCTGCTCCATTGATTGTAATTTTGGCCTTGCCTTGAATGGGTTCTGCGTACGTCAACGTGAATGCATTATCCTGGTGGGTTAGCTTTAGAGGACCGGTAAGTGTCTGAATCGGGGAAGCAAGCGTATCGGAATTGGTTTGCGCCTGAAGTTGTTGTAATGCAGATGGAAATAATACCAGACAGGCGAAAAGAAGGAGTCTCATTTTTCGTTTGTTCTAAAGCGCTTTTGTTTAAGGCGGGCTAACAAATAAAAGAAAAAATACTGTTCTGATACTGTGCCGAATCGTAGAATAAAGTTTTTAGCAGGTGTTTGCCTGGGGCTGATCGGTGGGTTTTTGCCGCAAGGCGTATCCCAATCGCTAGCGCCTTTGGCATTTCCTTTTATTCAATCTGGCAGATCTTTGGCAATGCCCTGGCAAGGCGGGATGAACAATCCCCAACCCGCGGTGGTGGACCTGAATAAGGATGGGGAGCCAGATTTATATGTATTTGACCGGACTGGGGGATTGCATACAGCTTTTGTATCCAATGATGCCGTTACCACTGGCTGGGCGCCAGCCCCGGAACTGGTTGATTCTTTTCCCGAGTTAGCGCATTGGGTGCAGCTCAAGGATTACAACGGGGATGAAGTGCCCGACTTATTTGCCTATTCGGATATACCTGGGGTGCCTGGTATTGTGGTCTTTGAAGGGCAATTCCAACAGGATCAACTGGTGTTTAACCGTCTGAATCTGGGCAATCCGTTTCAGGTGCTGGCTTTTACCCCTACCAGTGGCAATGAACTGAATATTTTGGTTACCTCTATTGATTATCCGGCTATTGCCGATGTGGATTGCGATGGAGATTTGGATATCCTGACCTTTGATTTCGGGGGTACGCAGGTTGAATTTTATCGAAACCTCTCTGTAGAGCGAGGCTATGGCCTGGACAGCCTGATCTTTATTCAATCCACCAACTGCTGGGGCGGCTTTACGGAAAGTGGGGAGAATGAAGAATTGAGGTTAGCCCTGGCTCCAGGCTTTTGTGCTACCCCACTGGATGAGGTGCAGAGTCGATCGGGCACCCCCCGCCACAGCGGTTCCACCTTATTGGCGATCGATCGAAATGGAGATGGTTTGCAGGACTTGCTGTTGGGCGATATTTCCTTTAGCCGAATCACCTATCTCGAAAACGGAGGAAGTTGCTTTGATGCCTGGATGGAAAACCAGGAAGTTGGATTCCCGGGTGAGGATAAGCCGGTTGAATTGCCCTTTTTTCCCGCCGCCTTCTACGAGGATACAGATGGGGATGGAAAAAGGGATTTTCTGGCTGCCCCAAATGCCGTGGCAGGGGCTGAAGATGTTTTTGTGTTGCAGCGATACCTTAATACAGGTTCAGATGCCCAGCCTGTTTTAAACTTTCAGGACAATGCTTTTTTGGTTAATGAAATGGTAGATCTGGGAACGGGGTCCTATCCGGCTTTCGCAGATGTTAATGCCGATGGGTTGATTGATGTGGTGGTTGGAAATGAAAGTCGATTCGGAGGAGGTACCGGTCCGGTTGCCGGACTGCATTTGTTTTTAAATGTGGGAACTGCTGCGGCGCCTGCATTTGAGCTGGCCGATGCCGATTACCAGGGTATGCGCCAGTTCAATGACCGCAGCCGAGGCTATATTCCTGCCTTCGGAGATTTGGATCAGGACGGAGACCCGGATTTGTTGGTTGGGGAGATTGGAGGTACACTATTCTATGCCGAAAATACGGCTGGGCCGAACAACCCTTTTTCTTTCGGAGCCTGGCAGGAAAAATATCAGGGTATCGATGTGGGCGAAAGCAGTGCCCCGCAGCTGATTGACCTTAATGGGGATGACCTGGTTGATTTAGTCATAGGCGAGCGCTTGGGCAATCTCAATTTTTTCCCAAATCTAGGAACTACAGGCTTACCTGCCTTTGAGCCCAATCCGGAGGTCGCACCAAATAACAGTTTTTTTGGGGCAGTAGATTCCAGAAGCCCGAATTCCATCTTTTTTTCCGGCTATTGCGCGCCATTTTTTTTCCGACTAGCCGATGGAACCCACTTACTCACCGGAAGTCAGGATAGTGGACTGGAACACTACACCGATATTGATGATAATCTGGAAGGCACCTTTCGGCTTCTGTATGATGCTTTTAGTGGATTGCGATTAGGTTATCGAACCAGGCCCGCTCTGGCTGATATCAATAATGACGGTTTCTTAGAATTATTGGTAGGTAACCAGCGGGGAGGTTTGCAATGGTACACTACTGAATTAGAGGATGTAGTTTCGAATAACGAGGAGCCTTCTTTATTGGGCGAATTGACATTGTTTCCAAATCCGACCAAGGGGTCGGTTCAATTGACAGTTCCTCCTACAATCGGAGAAAAAGAGGTACTGATCTTCGACCTGGCAGGTCGTTTAATGAGCAGGATCATGGACAGCAATACCACCTTGACCCTTTCGGTAGAACAATGGCCGGCTGGAGTTTATTGGGTACAAGTCCGCACAGAAGCAGGCCAGCAAACCCTGAAACTGATCGTGCAATAGGCCTGTTTTAGCTGATCGAATAACGTATGTGGAATGGCGACGAGTCTGGTCTGTCAAGCAATCTGTACTTCTATTGACTCAATATTGCCGCTCCCCAAATAGCAGAGAGCCTACCCGGACCATGGTACTGCCTTCTTCCAATGCAATTTGGTAATCGCCTGACATGCCCATGGAAACCTCGGTGAATTGATCGGCATCTTTAAACGGGTCTGCTTTTAGCTGGTCGTATATCGATTTGAGCCTTTGGAACTCTTGGCGGATTTGTGCTTTATTGTCGGTGAAGGTAGCCATGCCCATAACTCCGATGAGCTCTACATTGGATAGCTCAGCCATTTCGTTTGCTGAAAAAGCGGTTGAAAAATCATCCAGTTCAAGTCCGTATTTACTGTCTTCCTCCGCGATCTTAAATTGAAGGAGACATTTGATGGTCCGGTCGTTTCGCTGGGCTTGTTTGTTGATTTCTTTCAATAACTTCAGTGAATCGACCGCGTGAATCAAGTATACAAAAGGGGCAATGTATTTCACCTTATTGGTTTGAAGGTGGCCAATGAAATGCCACCGAATATCCTTTGGTAAGGCCTCGTACTTCTCGACCAGTTCCTGATGCCGGTTTTCACCAAAGTCTCGTTGCCCTTTTTCATACAAGGCTTTGATTGTTTCGATTGGGTGGGTTTTGGAAACCGCTACCAGCTTGCCCTCCGTAGGCTCAAGCGCCACCATTATTTTTCGATATGCATCCATTACAACCGTTCCTATTGTTATTAACTGTTAAAAAACGAGGGCGTTCCAAAGTTCATTCCAAAACCTTTCTTAACGTGCAAAATAGTCTGGAGGGTGAAAACGTTTTCCCATAAATATAAATCTCAATATTATGGCCTATTTGTATGAAAAAAGAAGAAAGCGGCAAACCAGGCAGAAGGCTATTTTGCTGACCCTATTAGTGCAATCGCTTTTAATTATTGGTCTTTTTTTCCATGGGGAAGCTCTGGAATGGATGCAATCCTTGTTCCAGGAATGGCAAAGCACTGGGACGGAAGTTGATCGGCCTATTCCCTAGTGGGCAGATTGATTACTGTTCAAACAGCCCGTGGAGCTCGGCATTGACCAAATTTACGATGGTGCCCAGGTCTTCAGGATGGTTTTCGAAGTCCAGTTGATCTGCAGATATGATGAGGAGTCGTCCGTCCCTGTAGCTGGAAATCCATTCTTCGTAGCGCTCATTCAGGCGCTTGAGGTAGTCCAGACTCATACTTCCTTCATATTCCCTGCCTCTGGTCTGGATGTGAGCCACCAGGGTGGGTATACTGGCCCGGAGATAAATTAGCAGATCCGGTGGTCGGATTTGCTGGATCATGGTATCAAACAGGCGTTGATAATTCTCAAAGTCCCGCTTGGCCATCAATCCCATATCGTGCAGATTGGGAGCAAAGATATAGGCATCCTCATAGATGGTTCGGTCCTGCACTACAGTTTCATCTCCCTCGATGATTTCCATGATTTGCTGGTACCGGCTATGCAGAAAATAGATCTGCAGGTTGAAGGACCAACGGCGCATATCGTGGTAAAAATCGCTCAGATAGGGATTGTCCTCGGTGGTTTCGTAGTGGACCTTCCAATTAAAGGATTTCCCCAACAGAGTGGTCAGGGTGGTTTTACCCGCACCGATATTTCCGGCTATGGCTACATGCTTGATTGGGATAGAGTCGATGGTTTCCTCCATAGTTTTTTCAATTGCCCTCCGAAAATACAATTCCTCTCAATTTGACAAATCGTATCCTCGCTTTTAGATTCTTTTTAGGTAACTAGAAGGCCCAATTATCCTTTTCGACGAGCGGGAGCTCTCAATCATCGAATTCTTACCCTATGAAAATTACGGATGAATTAATTTCCCGACTGGAAAAGCTGGCGCAGTTGGATTTACCTGCTGAAGAGCGGGAACAACTGCGTCGAGACCTTGAAAAAATGACCGATCTGATGAGTACGTTATCGGATTTGGATATAAAAACGGAGGTTGATGCTGGATTTGATCCGGAATCAACTGTGGGCTGGCGAGCGGATAAAGCAGATTCCCCTATGAAAGTAGAGGATGCTATTCGCCAGGCACCCAAACAGGATGGCACCTATTTTCTGGTTCCCAAGGTCATATCGTCTTCAAAAAAAGAAAAGCCATAGTCAAGATGTCTGAAACCATTATTTCTGTCCGCAGTTTGAGCAAGGTTTACCTGATGGGAACGACTCGAGTGGAAGCCCTGAAACACATCGATCTGGATATTGATACCAATGAATATGTAGCGCTGATGGGGCCTTCCGGTTCGGGAAAATCAACGCTGATGAACTTGATCGGATGTCTGGATACACCGACCAAAGGCGAATATACCCTGAATAGTAAAGAGGTAAGTCGAATGACAGATGGAGAACTGGCTCAGGTGCGAAATAAAGAGATTGGTTTCGTTTTCCAAACCTTCAATTTGTTGCCCAGGCTTTCTGCTTTGGATAATGTTGCCCTGCCTCTGATCTATGCCGGGATGTCAAAATCTGAACGGCAGGCACGTGCGGCCGAAGTGTTGGATTCCGTAGGCCTCGGTGATCGTATGGATCACAAGCCAAATGAATTATCAGGCGGGCAGCGACAACGGGTGGCCGTAGGAAGAGCTCTGGTGAATAATCCTTCTATCATTCTGGCTGATGAACCTACGGGAAACTTGGATACCAAAACCTCGAT
Organism: uncultured Saprospiraceae bacterium; assembly: GCA_964641965.1. Classification (GTDB taxonomy): domain Bacteria; phylum Bacteroidota; class Bacteroidia; order Chitinophagales; family Saprospiraceae; genus JAJDFU01. The sequence continues at coordinate 26,848 of CAZXLD010000036.1, forward strand.
TGAGATCATGACCCTGTTTGAGGAAATCCATGACCGGGGCAATACCATTATTCTGGTTACGCACGAACCTGATATTGCGGAGCATGCGCATCGAATCGTCCGACTTAGAGATGGAGAAGTGGAAAGCGATGTTGCCAATGAAAAGTTTGTCCGGACTACCTCCTGATTCAAAAGGTCTTTCGAGTTGTGATCCCTGCAGGATCCATATTGTTGACCGGGCTCCGACGAAGATCCTGTCTGAAATCCTACCTTTGTGCCGGAATTAATCCAAGATTATGGCATTTCGCATTTACACGCGGACAGGGGATCAGGGAGAAACTTCCCTGTTTGGGGGAAAACGATTGTACAAGGACCATCTTCGGATCGAAGCTTACGGTACTGTAGATGAGCTCAATGCCAATTTGGGCATGCTGCGGGATCAAATGAATAATCCGGATATACGAAAGGAAATCCGAGGTATTCAGGATTTGCTGTTTTCCGTTGGAGCGAATCTGGCCATGGATCCCGAAAAGCCAAGCTCGTCCATACCTTCGATTAAAGAAGTACATGTAACCTCTTTGGAGTCCGCTATGGATCGTATGGATGAAAATCTACCCCCTTTGAAGAATTTCATTCTTCCCGGTGGGCATGTAGTAGTTTCACAATGTCATGTTTGCCGTTGTATTTGCCGGAGAGCTGAACGTCAGGTAGTGAGTTTGGCTAGAGAAGAAACGGTTGAAGAACCGATTCTGAAGTTCCTGAACCGCTTATCGGATTACCTTTTCGTTTTGGCCCGGTTTATGGCTAAGGAATTGGATGTAGAAGAAATAACCTGGACTTCCCCAGCTTAATCAAGAGGTATCTGATTCGTATTTTCCAGCCTAGCCAAAATGGTTTTTCAACCAGAGCAGGCAAATTTCGGATAGGGCCTAGTATATTTAGGAAGGGATGCAGTCGAACCAAGGTGCAATTGTCATTGGTCTTGTACTTTTCCATCCAAAATTAAGCGGAACCAGATATGGGCGTAGGCGATCAAGTGAAAACGTGGTTAAGACAGGTGCCTTCTTTCGGAAGGTGGTTGCTATTGTTGGGGGTCATTGTTTTTATCAGTTTTTTGTATCCCAACCGGATCCAGTTCAAATACGACTACAGGCTTAACGAGATCTGGAAATACGAGGACCTGATCGCTCCCTTTGATTTCGCGATCAATAAGGACCCCGAGGTGTTGGCAAATGAGATCGAAAAAGCCAGAGCCGATCTTTCTCCTTACTACCTATTGAATTCCGAAGTGCAAGAGGTTGAGAAAATAAAGTTTGAAGAACAATTTCAAAAGCAGTTTCAGCAGGCCTCCACAGAATCCCAGTTCAAAGATGTAGCAGCGCGGGCTTCCGTTTACCTTCGTTATGGGATGGAGTTTCTGGATTTTATCTACAGCCGTGGGGTTATCGCTTTAGAGCCGGAACATCAATCCAAGGACAAGGACTTTGTTATCCAGGTGGTTAGTGGCAATGAACTGTATCCAGCCACCCTGGAATACTTTTTTGAACCTGCATCTGCATTGGCCCTTCTGAATGATTCCCTGCCCAATGCTCCACTGGGTGAGCCGGAGTTTCTGTATCCGCTCCTGGAAAAAAGAATCCGACCGAACCTTACGCTTGATCAGGATTTAACCCAAAAAGCAGAACAGGAAGCACTGAACTCGGTATCGCCAACCAAAGGTAAGGTACAGGAAGGGGAACTGATCGTGCAGAAAGGCGCCACCATAACGTCCGAAACCCTTCGAAAATTAGATAGTTACAAAGAGCAGTACTTGGCAGAGTCTTCGGTTAGCCAAGCCCAATGGGGAATTTTTGCCGGTCATGTTGTACTTACCTGCCTGATCATCGGTTTGTTCTTGATTTATGTTCGACGGGTATTCCCGGATATTTGGGTGAGCTTTCGAAAGATGGCTTTCATCCTCATGTGGTTTGGGGTGTACAGTTATCTGGTGTATCTCTCCGAATCCACAGCCATTTACAGTGCTTATCTCATCCCATTTTGTATTGTACCGATCGTATTAAGCACTTTTTATAATCAAGCCTTAGCCTTATTCGCCCATTTGATCATTGTGTTGATCGCCAGTTTTCTAACGAGTGAGGGCTACGAATTCACGGTTATCCAAATCCTGGCCGGGATTGCAGTAGTGCTGACGGACGTGAGCACAAGGGATTGGAGTAAGTTTTTCACCTCCATCGCTTCGATCCTGCTCGTGTATGCCTTAAGCTTTTTATCCCTGTCAGTTATTCAGTCTGGTTCGTTTGCCAAGGTCGATTGGCAAGTATTTGTTTGGTTATTTGTCAATTCCTTCCTCACCTTATTGGCTTACCCGCTTATTCCACTATTGGAACGCCTTTTTGGATTTACCTCCTCGATAACCTTAGTAGAATTGTCGGATATGAATCGCCCCTTACTTAGAAAGTTGGCTCGTAGCGCTCCCGGCACTCTTCAACATTCGATCCAAGTATCCAATCTTGCTGAAGAAGCGGCTCATCAAATTGGAGCAGACGCACTACTGGTGAAAGTCGGCGCGCTGTATCACGATATTGGAAAGACGAAACAACCTGAATACTTTATTGAAAACCAAGGTGATCGGGGCAATCCACATACATCCATTTCGCCCTTGGAAAGTGCTAAAATCATTATTGGGCATGTGACCGAAGGGATCAAGATGGCCCGCGAACGCCGTATACCAAAAAAGATCATCCAGTTCATTGCTACCCACCACGGCACTACAAGGGTGGAGTATTTCTATCGGCAACACCTGGAGGCCAATCCATTATCCCCTGGTGATACAGCGGCTTTCCAATACCCGGGGCCAAAACCTAAAACAAAAGAGCAGACCATCTTGATGATTGCGGATTCGTTGGAAGCAGCCTGCAAAAGTCTGAAGAAACCTACCGGAAAGGACATTGACGAGCTGGTTGACGGGATCGTCGCTTCCAAGATCAAGCACGGGCAATTAGAAGATTCTACTTTGACTTTCAAAGAGTTAGGAGCTTGTAAGGATGTATTTCGTGGTATGCTTCGGTCCATTCACCATGTACGGGTGGAATACCCCAAGGAAACCGTGGAGGAAAATTGAACTCCATTTTAGTCCAAGTCCATCAAAACCAGCCTAATCCTTTTTCTCTTCGGGTGAGTAGGGGCAATGCCGGCAACCACTGCTACAACAATATCCTCTACGTTTCAGAAACGAGGCTGTCAGCACGAATAGGCCGTCTTCCATATAATAATCAACTCCCTCGACCAAGGGAGTTTGTGTCGCTTCTGTTCTCTTCCTCGTTTTGGAGGAGGGGCCTTGCTTGTTGGTCCTATCCATTCGCAAATTGGAGAGCGGGATACCGGGATTTGAGCCATTCAAACGTACCAAACAAGACACCTGAATAGAAAAGCGTACCTAAAATGGAATTACGTAAGAAGGGAAGGCCGGCTGCATAAGCTTGTAGCAACCCATTAAAATCTTTGCTGTAAGCAGGAATTTGCAACCAGGAGCCGAAGTTGGATATCAAAAAGAAGATTAGAGAAGCCCCCAAGCTAACGCCGATCAATTTACCAATGGTTACTTTTTTGAGTAGGGCTATTCCCAAAGCCACGATCAGGATCATAGCACCATACACGTATAGATTCCCATACCAGGAAAAGCCTTCAAAATAGGCGGCATACACTAGATTGTTCAGAATCAGATCACTGATCCACATCGCCAGGATCGGAATAATAAAGGCAATCTTTTTATTGAGCAGATAAGCCCCTCCAAATAGGGCCATCGCTGTAACAGGAGTGAAATTGGGTGGATGGGGCAACAGCCTGGAAAGAGCGGCCAGAAGAATCATGCCCGCCAGCAGACCAAAACGGGTTTTGGAACTATTTTCCATGAAAAGTAAAATTTTTTCAATTGCAAAAGTACAGAGTCGCCCAAGGAATCCCAAGGGTATTGTGTAGGCTGTAAGCCAATGTAGCATAAAAATGAATTGCAGTTTTGGGAGAGCCGCATTTTTTTGAAATTTTCGCAGTTTGGTATATGTGTTTCTATTTTGTCCTTTTACCGAAACCAACATCACAGAACGAATGATTAAAGTATTAGCAATTGCAATCCTCTCTTGTAGTACCGGTGTGTTGCTTATTGCACAACCTGATCGTTGGCAGCAGGAGGTGGATTACCAAATGGATATTGATTTCGACGTAACTACGCATCAGTTTACCGGAAATCAAAAGCTCCGATATACCAACCACTCGCCGGATACCCTTCATCGCGCCTTTTACCACCTTTATTTCAATGCCTTTCAGCCAGGCAGCATGATGGATGTCCGTTCGCGCAACATTGCTGATCCGAATCCTAAGGTAGGTTCCCGGATTGTTGCCTTGAACGAAGAGGAGATCGGCTATTTGCGTGTAGATGACCTTACTCAGGACGGTGCAAAGGTGGAGTACCGGGAAGTAGGTACCATTCTGGAGGTGGAACTAGCTAAACCTATCTTGCCAGGAGAGGAGGTTGTATTCGAGATGGACTTCCATGCGCAGGTACCCATTCAAATCCGGCGGTCAGGTCGGGATAATGCCGAAGGAATTGCCTATTCCATGTCCCAGTGGTACCCTAAGCTCTGTGAGTACGACTACCAGGGTTGGCATGCAAATCCTTATGTAGGAAGGGAGTTCTATGGAGTTTGGGGCGACTTTGACGTGAAAATCACGATCGATTCGGACTATATTATCGGGGGCACCGGTTACTTACAAAATCCAGAGGAGATCGGGCATGGCTACCTTCCAGAAGGTACACCCGAACCAAACCGGGGGGATAAGATCACCTACCATTTCAAAGCACCTACTGTGCATGACTTCATGTGGGGAGCAGACCCTGACTATAAACATACCACCCTAACTCGCAAGGATGGGACTGTCTTACATTTCTTCTACCAGACCGGTCGGGATTATGATATCCAATGGGAAAAACTGCCTGGTATCATGGATAAAGCCTTTGATTTTATCAATGCTAGCTATGGCCAATATCCATATGATCAATTTTCCTTTGTGCAGGGTGGAGACGGCGGGATGGAATATCCCATGTCTACCTTGATCACCGGAGATCGCAGCCTTGGTAGTTTGGTTGGGGTGTCTATTCATGAGCTCTTCCATAGCTGGTTTCAAGGCGTATTAGGGACCAACGAGAGCTTATATGGCTGGATGGACGAAGGATTTACTTCTTATGGGACTGTGGAGACTCAAAATTGGCTCGCCGACCAGGGCGTGATTGATTACCGGAAGCCGAGCGAGAATTTTATGAAACGAACCTATAACTCCTATTTTGAGTATATGGAGTCTGGACTGGCTGAACCGTTGACGACGCATGCAGATCATTTTTATACCAATTATGGTTATGGTCGTGCTGCCTATACGAAAGGAGCGGTGTTTTTAGCTCAAATGCGGTACATCGTGGGTGAAGAAGCTTTTCGTTCAGGAATGTTGCGTTACTTCAATACCTGGAAATTCAAGCATCCCAACGATAATGACTTTATCCGGATTATGGAACGAGAATCCGGTTTGGAATTGGATTGGTATAGGGAATATTTTGTATTCACTAATAAGTCTACAGACTATAGCGTCAAGGAAGTGGAGACCACGGATGGGAAATCCACTATTTCGCTGGAAAACGCAGGTCTAATGCCTATGCCTCTGGATGTAAAAGTGGTCATGGCGGACGGGGCCGAAAAATTATATTCTATTCCGTTGCGGATAATGCGGGGTCATAAACAAGCCCCAGGAATGGAGTTTTTACCAGCTTGGCCATGGACCAATCCCGAATACCGTTTTGAAGTAGACGGAACGGTTTCAGAAGTGATTATTGATCCGAATGAAGGTTTGGCGGATTTAGATCGCTCCAATAACAGTCATAAAGTTCAACCCTAAAAGACCGAGCTTCTTGACCTGGATTAAAAAGATACTTGCCGACGAACAGACTTTCCTTGCCGGAGACCATACCCGTTTGAAAGAAGTCCTGCAGCCGGGTCGCGATGGTTTTCCCGAATCGTTTAGCATTGCCTATGCCGAATTAGATCCGGGAAAGTCCTCTTTGCCCCATCGATTGAAGGGTTCAGCTGAGGTCTATCTGGTCTTGAGTGGGAAAGGGGAAATGCATATCGATGAGGATGTTTTTTGGGTTCAATCGGGAGAAATTGTATACATCCCGGCAGGAGCAAACCAATACATTCTTAACGTAGGAACCGAAAAATTAGCCTTTTACTGTGTAGTTTCGCCACCCTGGTCCTCCGAGAATGAGGAAATCTTGCTTCCTGTACAATAATTTTAGCTGTGCGCTCACTTATTCTATAAGGAAAAATCTGGCGTAAAGAGGAGGCTTTAAACCAAACACCCTATGAGAATCCTCCAGCTCTGCAAAAAATTCCCATATCCGCTGCGAGATGGTGAATCAATTGCAGTCATTGGGTTAAGTCAGTCCCTTCATCAACAAGGCTGTGAAATTAGTTTGCTGGCTATGAATACCAGTAAGCACTTTTATAAAATGGACAAGCGGCCTGGCCATCTGGATCACTTCCGTCGGATTGAAACTGTAGAGGTTGATAATCGCGTTCGGTTGCTACCGGCCTTCCACAATCTATTCTCCAGCGATTCGTATCACATTTGCCGTTTTGAAAGTAACGCCTTCCGGGCGGCCCTCATCCGAATGTTGGAAGAAGAATCCTTTGATGTTATTCAGTTGGAGACCCCCTATTTAAGTCTCTATTTGCCGGAAATTCGAAAATATTCCAAGGCAAAGGTGGTGATGCGCGCCCACAATGTCGAGCATGAGATCTGGGAACGTATGGCTGCACAGCCCGGGATGTCGCTGAAAAAAAGATATCTGGGTATCCAGGCCCGCCGACTTCGGCAGTTTGAGGTGGAGCAGCTTAATCGCTACGATTTTTTGATGACCATCACGGAGCGGGATGAACGCCTATTTCGCAAGCTGGGCTACGAGGGGGAAAGCCTGGTGGTGCCGGCCGGGATAGAATTAACAGATGATTTATACCGGGAAACATCTATCGGGAAAGATGCGGGTGTTTCCTTTATCGGATCTCTCGATTGGATGCCCAATCAGGAAGGATTGGATTGGTTTCTGAAAGAGATCTGGCCTCAGGTCCACAACCGCTTCCCGGAAATACCTTTTTATGTGGCGGGTCGCAATATGCCGGAGCAATTGAAAAAGAGAGTTGTTTCGGGCGTTCATTTTCTGGGCGAAGTTCCTTCTTCAAGAGCTTTCATTAAGAAACACCCTATTATGGTTGTTCCACTGCATTCAGGCAGCGGTATGCGCATTAAAATCCTGGAAGGCATGGCAATGGGCAGATTAGTAGTTACCACTCCGCTTGGATTGGAAGGGATTGATGCAGAGCACGGTAAGGAGGTTTTAGTAGCCCGAAATGCCAAAGAGTTTTTCGATTGCCTGAATTGGGCGATCACACAACCCGAGGAAATGCGACAAATAAGCCGGCAGGCACGTACCTTTGTGGAGCGAGCGTTTGATCGAAGGAAGATTGGAGAGATGGTGTACAAGGCGCTCCAGGATCAGGTATTTGAAAACGTTTAATGGCGCTCCCTTTGCTCACTGTTTTTTTCTTGGGTTTGGCTTTTTTCTCGGCGCTGCCGTTACTGCATTCCTATATAGTTTACCCTTTTATACATTGGATGCTGGCCAAAAACAGGCAAGAGCAGCCCCAACCCCAAATTCCTACCGAAAAACATCTCCCTCGCGTCTCTGTATTGATGGCCGCATACAATGAAGAAAAGGTACTTCCAGATAAGTTGGACAACTTTAAGGCTCTTGATTACCCCTCTGCTAAACTTAGCTTTTTTATCGGTTCGGATGCTTCTACAGACCGAACTTGGAAACTATTGCAGGAGGCCCAATCCGAGATTCCCGCTATGTACTGCTTTCAGATGGAGGGTCGTACCGGTAAGCCGGGGATTATTAACTTTTTAGCTGGTCGAGCCCAGGCAGAATGGGGCATGTCGGATAAGCATCTGTTCGTAATCACGGACGCCAGTATTCTATTGGACCCGGATGTGCTCGTCCGTTTGGTTGTAAATTTTGAAGATCCCAAAGTCGCAGTGGTAGACACCGTATTAGTTCCAGTAGGCACTGAAAACAAAGGAGTTTCTCGTTCTGAGCAGGTTTATCTGTCCGGTGAAAGCCTGTTGAAATACCGAGAAGGAAAAAACTGGGGATGCACTGTGGGTCCGTTTGGAGGGTGCTATGCCATTCGGTCTGATTTTTTTCACCCTGTGCCTAAGAATTTCCTGGTTGATGACTTTTTCATTGCCATGAAAGCAATGGAAAAAGGCGGTGAAAGCATCAGTGATTTGGGAGCGATCGTTCGGGAGCCGGCTACTCACGAATTGACTGAAGAGTTCCGACGAAAAGTACGAATCTCGACTGGTAATTTTCAAAACCTGTTTTATTTCAGGCACCTGTGGTGGCCAATAAATACCAGATTGGCATTCGCTTTCTTTTCGCACAAGATCCTGCGCTGGATAGGTCCTTTTTTTATGTTGGTATTTCTAATTGGTTGTTTGGGAATTGTATGCAGTACTGACGGATTTCTGCGGTGGATTTTCGGCGCTATCCTGATATTGATAATCTTGTTTCCGGTTTTGGATTGGTTACTTCAAAAAATTGGAGTAAACCTTTTCCCGTTGCGAAGTGTAAGGTATTTCATCTGGATGAACCTGGCCTTGGGCATAGGTGCATTTAAATTTTTAAAAGGAGTAGAAAGTAATGTTTGGCAACCAACCAAAAGAAGTGGAAACCCCTTATCGTCTTGACGCTATAGAAGAAGCTATTGAAGACATCCGAAAAGGGCGTGTCGTAATCGTAGTAGATGATGAGGATCGCGAGAATGAAGGGGATTTCATTTGTGCTGCTGAATGTGTGACGCCAGAGATTATCAACTTTATGGCCACGCATGGAAGAGGGCTGATATGTGCTCCGATTGATGAGTTACGCGCGGATGCACTTGGTCTTGATATGATGGTCAATTCCAATACGGCCTTGCACGAGACGGCTTTCACGGTATCGATCGACTTGATTGGAAAAGGATGCACCACCGGTATTTCGGCATACGACCGAGCGACCTGTATAAAAGCTATGGTGGACCCCAAAACCAAGCCTGCCGATTTTGCCAAACCCGGCCATGTATTTCCACTGCGCGCACGTACCGGTGGCGTATTGAGACGGACCGGCCATACAGAAGCCACCATTGACCTTGCCCGTTTGGCAGGTTATGCGCCGGCAGGCGTATTGGTAGAGATCCTCAACGAGGATGGGACTATGGCCAGGCTTCCTCAGCTTCGGGAAATTGCCCGCAAGCACGATCTCAAGATTATTTCCATCAAAGATCTGGTAGCCTACCGGATGCGTACCGAGCGATTAATCGAGGAAGAGCTTTCGTTTCCATTGACTACTGAATACGGGGATATCCAGGTGAAGGCGTTTCGCCAATCAACGAACGGAGACTTACATCTTGCCCTTCAAATTGGAACGTGGGAACCCGAAGAACCGGTTTTGGTGCGGATGCACTCGTCTACGGGTACGGGAAATATATTGGGGAGCTTGTTAAGTAATTACGGAGAGCACGCACAGGCAGCCCTTAACCGGATTGCTAAAGAGGGTAAAGGGGTTTTGGTGTATATGCGCCCGGCAGAGGATACCGATCTGATCTTGCATCGGTTGAAAGAATTGCAAGCATCACCGGAAACCCTGTCTCAATCTTCCGGCGATATGGACCAGCGCGATTTTGGGATAGGCGCTCAGATCCTTCGTCAATTGGGAATTACCCGCTTTCGGTTGTTGACCAATAATCCGCGTAAGCGTATCGGCTTGATTGGTTATGGCCTGGAGATTGTGGATAATGTTGCCTTGGATGATTAATTTGCCGGTTAGGGGTGAAGATGACCTTTTAAGCAGTTTAGCGTTCTGGATTAAAACTGAGGGCAGAAAATATTATCGTTCTCGATTTTCCCGATGTAGCGAATGGAAAATTCGAGTGCACCGCTCCCGATTTGATCCCGACTGAACGCGGACATTGGAAAATCGTAACTAAATCCCATCAAAAAGCCGTTGAATTCAAGTCCCACCAAAGCAACAGCCGCATCCAACTCAATGGAACTTAAGTCTCGTACCGGCCGAGCCCAAGCTCCCAGGTGAAGGGCACTATTTTGATACTCATTGAATGCAAACCGGAAGTTGGTTCCAGCATTAAAGGACCAAAACTCCCCTTGGGCATAGAAAACCCCTCGGGGATGTAATTGGATTTGATCCGAAAGAGGAACTATCCCGCCAATATGGCCAACCAGCTTCATATCCAGTCGATCATCACCCGGGCTGATATCTGCCTCCTCATCAAAGAAAAAGCTGACCTGGGGCAAATTAAAATGGTGTAAAGCAAATCCAATGAACAGGCCCTTGTCAAAAGAAGGAGTGTAGGAATAATGAAGTCCTACCGACATATCTGCGTAGTTCAGGTTGTTGGGTGGCAAATCTTCTCCGGTCGTGCCGGTGTACCCATCCAACCCATTGAATTGATCTTCAAAGGTAAGTTCGTCATAGCTGATCGAACGCTGGCTTAGTCCTAATCCAAAACCAAGGCTTAAAAACTGGGTATTCTTTTTTCCCAGGGACTTATGATAGGCTCCGGAAAGTGTGAATTGGGTAATCCCGAAATTATTGGGGTTGTTCTCCCGGGTGAAGAAAAAGCCGGCACCTACTCCATCTTGTACCTGGCTAATCCGATATTTTATGGGGAAACGGAAGTCTACTCCGGCAGAGTACTGAGGTGATCTATCCTCCAGGATATTGCGCCATTGGTCTCGGTAGAGTAAGCTGATTCGGTATCGGCCGTCATAGGCACCTGTCAGAGCTGGATTTAAAAGAACGGGGGCGGCGTAGAATTGCGAAAACTCCCGGTCTTGGGCCTGAAGGGATTCCAATAAGAAGCTACTTGAAAAGAAAAGTAAAAAAAGAAATACGGTGTTCCGGACCATAAATTAGCGATGTCTTTGGGACGAAATAGAGCACTTAAGGTAACGCTAGGTAACAAAGTAAGGTAAGGATTGCGGCATGAAAACACCGCTTTTAGGAATATTGCTTTTACCTGGAAAAACACCTTTACCCTATGTCTTAACCTAACCTTCCCAAAACGGAGAATAATAGATGATTATTTCAAATTTTTCCAGTGGAATTTAGTAGATAACCCGATGATGGATGCTGGGGGCAAAGGGCGGATGCTTGCTGCTGGATACTCGATACTGGATGCTCGATGCTCAGCGCACGGTGGACGGACAACCTATATCAGGGACGTATACCATTTGCCACTCGACACTCCGCACCCCGCACTCGCAATTCCACATTTGCCACTTGCCACTTGCCAATTCTTGCTCTAAACTTTTCCCTGGCCATTTAAACGAATATGCACAAATCTTAGTAAATTTCGTCAAGCAGGAATTTTGCTGCCTAAGCGCTTCCCTCAATCCAGATTTCGTATGGCATTTGGTATTTGCCCGTTGAGTTCCATCCCGGTTCGGGCCATGGCTACCGATAAAAGTGAAATGATAACTCAGTTGCTGTTCGGCGACTTACTGGAAGTGCTGGAGGAGAAAAATGCGGAATGGACTTTGATCCGTTGCGCCTGGGATAATGTAGTAGGTTGGGTTCGACGAGGACAATGGCTGGCCATCACTCCCACAGAGTTCGCACAATACAATAAAAGTCATGCATTTGCCCTGGACTTATTGCAATCAGTACTATCCAACGACCATTTAATCCCGATTTCACTCGGGGCGCAATTGCCGCTGTTTGATGGAATTCGACTCCATCTGGGGGAGCGAGAGTACACCTACAGTGGACAAGCTGTTTTTACGAAAGACATTCCGGACCTGGTTCAGTTTATCCTGCGCGTATCCAGACGGTACCTCCAGGCTCCTTTTTTACAAGGCGGACGTAGTCCTTTCGGAATTGATGCTGCAGGACTGGTGCAAATCGTTTACAAAATGGCGGGTTTTCGGTTGCCGCGCCAAGCTTTTGACCAAGTGTATTGCGGTAATCCGGTCGATTTCGCGGAAAAAGCCCGCCCGGGAGACATTGCTTTTTTTGAAAGCCGGAAAGATAAGATCGATCATGCCGGTATCTTGCTCCCTGATAATAAAGTGCTTCATGTACAAGAGCATGTGCGAATAGACCATATTGATCACTACGGCGTATTTGATCACGAATCCGGTAAGTATACCCGCAGACTTCGTGTGATCAAACGCATGCTATCTACCCAGCAGGTGGAGGCTCTGGATTCGGTCATGCCCAAAGACAATGTTTCAGCCAATCAGCCTGAACTGTTTTGATGGCTCCACATGAAAACCCCTATCTTCTCAGTATGAGACTTACACTGCCTTCAAGACATCATACTGCGTGATGATATGTAATTTACCGGCTTTGTCCTTCGCAAATACAGCCTGTATTTCCTTCGAGAGGTAATGACGAAGCTGGGAAAAAGGCAAGTCTTCCTCAACAATGGGAAAAGCAGCTCCCATGAGTTCTCGTACCGGTGTATCCTGGTGCTGAATTGGATCTGCAAGTAAGTGATTTAATACGGCACTTTCAGTAATAGCACCCACAGGATGATCATGCTCCAATACCGGTAGTTGAGAGATGTCGTATTCTTTCATCAACTGGAGGGCTTGGTGCACACTGTCGTGGCACTGAACCGATATAAACTTGTCTTGGCCGTTTTTGTGGGCAATCAAGTCCTTTAGGGTCATTTCCGCATCCATAAATCCTCGCTCACGCATCCAATCATCGTTGTAGATCTTACCTACATAGCGGCTACCATGATCATGAATAACGACAACAACAACATCATCTTTTGTAAAATGATCCTTAAGCTGCAACAGTCCGGCCATTGCAGATCCGGCAGAATACCCGAGCAGGATACCCTCTTCCCGGGCGAGCCTGCGCGCCATCAAAGCACCGTCCTTGTCTGTCACCTTCTCAAAATGGTCGATCACCTCGAAGTCGACATTTTTGGGCAGAATATCTTCACCTATACCTTCGGTGATATAGGGATAAATTTCTTTAGTATCGAACTCACCGGTTTCGTGGTACTTTTTGAAAACGGAACCATACGTATCGATTCCCCAGACTTTAATGTTTGGGTTTTGATCTTTGAGATAGCGACCGGTTCCGCTAATTGTCCCTCCCGTTCCTACACCTGCTACCAGGTGGGTTACCTTGCCTTCGGTCTGTTGCCAGATCTCTGGACCTGTAGATTCGTAATGGGCTTTGCGGTTCGATAGGTTGTCGTATTGATTACACCAGTAAGAGTTGGGAATCTCTTTATTTAGCCGCTCCGCTACCGAATAATAGGAGCGTGGGTCATCCGGCTCCACATTGGTGGGACACACAATAACCTCTCCACCAACGGCCTTTAGCAGGTCAATTTTTTCTTTGGATTGCTTATCCGTAGTGGTAAAAATACAATGGTATCCTTTTACAGCTGCTGCAATAGCCAGCCCCATGCCCGTGTTTCCGCTCGTACATTCAATGACAGTTCCACCTGGCTTGATATCGCCCCTGGACTCGGCATCTTCCAACATTTTCAGCGCCATGCGATCTTTGATAGAATGGCCGGGGTTGAAGGTTTCCACTTTCATCAAGACCAAAGCGGGAAAGTCGCCGATTACCTTATTGATTTTGACGAGTGGTGTATTGCCTATGGTTTTCAGTATGTTCTCGTAATACATGCGCCAGGTGCAGGTTTGTTTTTTACAAAGATGAGAAAGTTATTTGTTCAGATAACGTTAAAACCTGGCATTTAGATCAAGAATCAACCTTCTGCATCAAATGGTTAGCTGTAAATGGCGTTTATTTGAAATAACTCACCTTTACGAAAAATTTCTGATCGATGGCGCCGAGCATTTTTGCAGCATGGGGGGACAATACAATGGTGGTTTCGTCCGGATAGGCCTGATCAGATATCCGGCCAATGACTTTGGCAAACACCCATCGATTTAGCATTGGATTGTGTACCTCAATGATGGAATTGATGGCTGCTTTTCGGTGCAAGGCAAAATAACCGGTCCCTGCCTTGGGATCTTCCTTCCAGGCGGCAGGACCTTTTTCTTTTTTGGCTGTTTTTCCACTATTCAATTGCCGGTCGTATCGTTGCTGTAATCCCTGATTATCAATTGGTACCGGAGCATAAGTTTGCTGAGCTTGATCTTCTTTGGGTATTCCATCCACAGCTAACCAGCCAATATGGATGAGTTGACCCGGCTTGAGTTGGGTATGGGATTCCAATCCTGCCCGCTCCAGGAGCACCTCCACCGGCATACGGAAATAAATCCTGGAAAGCCGGTACATGGTATCTCCCTTTTTTACACGGTAATAAATCGGGGCATGAAATTCCCGGAAGTCCATGCCGATTCGGAGAAAACGTTTTATGGCTTTGTTCGGAATAGGGTAGCGTACCGGCTTACCCAAGCTTGGGCTTCTTTTCCGATAATTCGGATTATGCAGATAAAGTTGATTGAGAGAAAGCCCGTAGAATTGGGCTAATGAAAACAGCGTTTGTTTTCGTTCTACATAATGTACCCCGTATTTTTCTCCGAAAGGTCCCAATTCCAGGAAAACGGTATCTGTGGGATTGAGATAGCGCAAACTGTCCCCTGTAGCTTTAGCAGAATTGCCCATAGCACAAATGAGTAAGCCTGCAGCAAGGATAGCGCTGAGCCTGTACATAGTGTTTCATTTATCCGTGTACTGTAAAAATAGGAATTGCCGGCCTATCATTCAAGTCGGATGAAGGCTGAAAGCAGAAATCCCGTTCGGTAGAATCTGAATTATCTTTACAAATCTGAATAGATGCACGATACATGGAAGATGAAAAAATACTGGGTATGATACCAGCGCGCTATGGGTCCAGTCGTTTCCCTGGAAAACCATTGGCTCTTTTACAGGGTAAACCCCTCATTCAGCGGGTGTATGAGCAAGCCCAGAAAGCCAGCGCCTTGTCAAAATTGGTTGTCGCCACAGACGATCAACGCATATTTCAGGCCGTTGAGTCATTTGGTGGTTCGGTACGGATGACCTCCGATCAACATGTATCCGGGACTGACCGATGTGCAGAGGTGGCGGCCTACTTCCCACAATATACTTATGTGGTTAATATTCAGGGAGATGAACCCTTCATTGATCCTGCCCAGATCAATTTACTTGGAACGTTGTTGAGAAAAGGTGCTGATATTGCAACTTTGGGCCATCGTGTCGGTTCTGCGAATACCTGGAATAATCCAAATGTGGTAAAAGTAGTTCGCAACCAAGGCGGGGCGGCCCTCTATTTTAGTAGGGCACCCATTCCCTACGCACGAGGACGGACGTTTGAAGAGATACAAACGGATAATATGGTTTTACACCATATCGGTATTTACGGTTTTCGGAGGGAAATCCTTTTAGAAGTAGCCCGCTTGGAGGTGTCTCCCCTGGAGCAGGCCGAGTCGCTGGAGCAGTTGCGTTGGATGGATTCGGGTTACCAAATTCAAGTAGGTGAAAGTCCTCATTTTTCAGTGGGCATTGATACGCCGGAGGATTTGATCCAGGCTAATTTAAAGTGGCCCCCAGCTTAGGTGTATATATGAATTATTGTAGTCATTGTGGTTCGGACCAACTGGTTTTTCGCATTCCAGAGGGCGATAATTTCCCCCGGTTGGTTTGTGGAAATTGTGGGACTATTCACTATTCCAATCCTAAAATTGTGACGGGTTGCCTTTCCATCTGGGAAGATAAAGTGCTGCTCTGCAAAAGAGCAATTGAACCCAGGGTAGGTTATTGGAATGTCCCAAGTGGCTATCTTGAAAATAAAGAATCGGTAGAAGAGGGAGCCAAACGGGAATTATGGGAAGAAGCCAGAGCGCAGGTGGACCTGTTGGGGGTCCATTCCATTTACAGCCTTCCCCATATTGATCAAGTGTACGTGCATTTCCTGGGCCGCCTAACAGAACTTACTTTTGAACCGGGTGAGGAGAGCCTGGAAACCGCTCTATTTACGGAAACTGAAATCCCATGGTCAGAAATTGCCTTCACTTCTTCTGAATTTTCGCTAAAACGATATTTTGCAGATGTACAACATGGACAACATAAAACCCATTGGGGCCAATTAATTCTGCCTAAGCCACAGGAATAAAGGGCAACGAAGGGAGCGCTGCCAAAAAATATCGAAATTAACCCTTGTGATTCGGATGAATCCGATTATCTAAAATCCTAATCTTCAATTTCATGCACTCTGTCCTAATCATTGGAGCAGGTCGTTCTTCTTCTTCACTTATTACCTACATGCTCAATCAAGCTGCTCAATACAGCTGGCATATCATTGTAGCGGATGCCAATATTGAGCAAGCGCAAAAACGTGTGAATAACCATCCCAATGGAAGAGCAGTTTGGCTGGATGTGAATAAGGCCAATGATCGTCGCGAATTGATCAGTCGGGCCGGGCTGGTTATTTCGCTGTTGCCAGCTCATTTACACCTCGAAGTGGCGCACGATTGCATTCGATTGAATAAGCATCTGATCACTGCCTCATATGTAACACACGAGTTGTATCGATTGGGGGACGAGGCCCGGGAGCGCGAACTCATTTTTATGGGTGAGATGGGTCTCGATCCTGGCGTGGACCATATGTCTGCAAAAAAAGTGATTGATGAAATTCACGATAGGGGCGGGACAATGATTTCTTTCCGCTCTTATACGGGCGGCCTGATTGCACCGGAATCGGATAACAATCCCTGGCATTATAAATTCAGCTGGAATCCCAGAAATGTAGTGCTGGCAGGACAGGGGACGGCACAATACCTTGAGAACGGAAAATACAAATACATTCCTTATCATCGGCTTTTCCGGCAATACCGGAATATAGAGATTCCAGGTGTCGGCGAATTTGAAGTGTATGCCAATCGGGATTCGCTCTTGTATCGGGATGCCTATGGGCTCAAAGATATCCCGAATCTGCTCCGAGGTACCTTGCGACATCCGGGATTCTGTGATGCCTGGAGTGCGTTGGTTCGGATTGGCTTGACGGATGGGAGCTATCCGATCCTGGAATCGGAAAAATTGACCTACCATGAATTTATGGAGGCTTATTTAAGGCCTGACCAAGGGCAAGGGTCCGTTAAGGATCGGACAGCCAAAATGCTTGGATTGAAACCCGAAGGTGCTATTATGCGCAAGCTGGACTGGCTGGGGCTCTTTCGGAAGAAGCGGATTGGACTGGCCAATGCCACACCAGCCTTAATCCTGGAAAAACTGCTATTGGATAAATGGGAAATGAAGCCCAACGATAAGGATATGATTGTGATGCATCACGAATTCGAATATGAGGTCGGAGGCAGGGAGTATCGTCGGCTGGCGACTCTGGTGATGAAAGGAGAAAACAGGGAGGATACGGCTATGGCCCGGTTGGTTGGACTGCCCATGGGGATCTTTGGAAAATTGGTATTACAAGGTAAAATAAATGCAACGGGGGTCCACATCCCGGTGATCCGCGAAGTCTATAAACCCGTGTTGGAAGAACTGGCAAAACTGGGCGTAGCGTTTGAGGAGACCGAGACGGAGATCGCTTCGGCTTCATGAGGGAAGGGTTTTATATGGTTAACCTCGACACTATTCGAGCAGTTCAGGGGTTTCAACTGTTGCGGCAAGGTGCCAATATACTGTTGGCCATATTGCTGGCAAAAAGCGCGCTCGGTCTGGATGGTATCGGCTTGTATGAGTTGCTAACCTACCTGGGAGCTACCATCAGTTTCTTTTGGGTTTCGGGAGCGCTCCAGTCTATGCTTACTGTTTTTCCGCAACAAGATCATGAGCAGCAGCAACGTTTTGTCTTCACTTCCTATCTTTTTTTCGTATTCATGGCTGTCTTAACCGGTCTGTTGATGGTAGTTGGTAAAGAATGGATCCGGGAAGGCCTGGCTGGAGGTGCAGAACTACTTTATTTTGAATGGTACGTCCTGTTCTTGGCGATCAATTTACCTACCTTCCTGCTGGAGCATTTTCTACAGCTCTATCAGAAGCCAATATCCATTATCAGTTTCGGTTTACTATCCTTTGGTGGTCAGTTGATTGTGGTGGCAGTTCCCATTTATTTGGGGTGGGGATTGTATTGGAGTATTCTAGGTTTGGTGGGGTTGGCGATCGTTAAGCATATCGTTTTACTGGGCTTTGTATTGAATTACGGGCAGTTCCGATTTGATGGTGCTCAATTGAGGTATTGGTTATATCTAGCACTTCCGTTAGCAGGATATGCACTTATTGGGGGATTCAGTCAGGCTTTTGGAGGGTGGCTGGTGAACTGGTCTTATGAGGGGAACGAACAATTATTTGCCACCTGGCGGTATGGAGCTCGAGAATTGCCTTTATCGCTGGCCTTGGTTTCCGGATTGAGCACGGGATTACTTCCGGTTATTGCTGGCAATGTAAACGTCGGCCTAGAGGAGGTGCGTCGCCGATCGTCTCGGCTGCAACATTTTTTATTGCCATTAGCTATTCTATTAATGGCCAGTAGCTCCTGGTGGTTTCCATTGGTTTTTAGTCCCGAATTCGAGGAATCAGTTCCAATATTCAATTTATTCTTATTGATCATAATTAGCCGGCTGGTCCTTTCCCGAACCCTAATGACAGGCCTCAAAGAAAATGGTTTCGTTTTCTGGGTTTCTATTGTAGAATTGGCATTAAATATTGGCTTAAGCTTTCTCTTTGTCCGTACCATGGGCCTGAGTGGGATCGCCCTTGGAACGGTTTTAGCTTATACGTTTGAAAAAGTAGCCCATGGGATTTGGCTATACTGGAAATTCAATATTGCCCCTGGTCAATATATTGATTTAGGCTGGTTGAGTGGCTATTCGATTCTGTTGCTTGGCGTTTACGCCTGGACGATTATTTATTTATGAGTACATAAGATCATGGAATGAAGTTTCGATCCATTCTTTTAAAAAGCCGGTATAGTTCACGATTCCTAAATCAATATTCATCAAGCGTTATCTATCCTTCGTTACGCTCTCAATCCCAACCCTTGACTTTGTCCTAACAGATTCGCCAGTTTATACAATATGCGGGCTCCTACGTTCCCATCCCATTCATGCTTTCCACCGGCTACTTCGCAGAGATCAAAACCGATTATTTTTCGGCCACTTGCTACTACCTGTTGGAGTAAATAGGTGGCCTCTTGAAAGTCGAGTCCTCCGGGTACAGGCGTGCCTGTGTTGGGACAATACCGCGGATCCAGACCATCAATGTCAAAGCTGATGTACACCTTTTCGGGAAGTGGTTCCAGGAGGTTCTGAACCTGACCGTGATAGGAAATCCCTCGAAATTGGTCCCGCCGCGACTGGTGGTCGTAGCTGACCTGGATGCGTCCATTTTCCCGTTCTACCACTTGCAGTTCCTCTTCGCACCAATCTCGGATACCCACTTGAACTAGCGTGGTGATCTGTGAAAGTGACAAGACATTATTAAAGATGGAGGCATGTGAATACTCGAAGCCCTGGTATGCTTCCCGCAAATCCATATGCGCGTCAACCTGTAAGATGCCAAATTGGTCGTGTTTCTTGGCCAATGCCTGGATCAAACCCAAAGGAACGGAATGCTCGCCTCCCAGAATACAGGGATATTTGCCTGCATCCAGCAAACGGGTAGCAGCTTCCTGAATCGCCAGGTGGAGGTTGCCACAAGCCAGATTGATCTCGTCCAGTAGTTGATGTAGCTCAGCATTGGTAGCAGGGTGTCCCCCTTGTTCCAAGAACTCTATGAACCGAGCTGCTTTGGGCCGTAGCTCCTCATTCAGGGTTTGCACATCCGGATGCGGTGGACGCACGAATAAGCCAATTTTCCAGGCCTCGGGTACGTCTGGATCTTCCAGGTCGAGTTGGGTAGAGGCCCGCATCACATTTTCGTGAGAACCCGAGGTGCCGGTCTGATAAGACACGGTGACATCCCAGGGAATAGATAGCACAACAATATTAGCCTCCTCTTCTGTAAACGGTAGCCCAATGAAGTGGTCGTTTTTCAATCCGGTACCGGAGGGATCAAAGCTTTCGAGGGTTGGGTTTTCAGGTGCCATAGATTTTTAGATTAGCTATGGGCAAGGTACGAAGAGCTGGTGTGAATCGGCTAGATAGTTGATGCGCGAAACTGGATACCGGCTGCACGGTGGACGATGCACGGTGGACGGACAACCTATATCAGGGACGTATACCATTTGCCATTCTTCACTCGCCATTCCACATTAGCAATTCGTCACTCGTCACTCCGCACCCCGCACTCGCCATTCCACATTAGCCATTCGTCACTCGTCACTAGTCACTTGGCATTTGACATTCGCCACTAATGCACTTTCCTGATAGTGTTGACCGTTTTATGGGAGATTTCGGTTATCAAAAATGATCAACTTCTTTCTATTTTCCTTTGCCATTTGCAAGTCGTATTAAATGAAAAACTGGCCAATTAAAATTGAAAACCTACATTTCACACTTAAATTTCGTCCACCGTCAACTAACAGCTAAAAGCATTTTCAATGGCTTTCATTGAGCAATAATAACTCATAACTCCCCCTCCGTCCACCGTTATTTAAAAATCTCTTGTATCGTTTCCCGATGTGATTCGCTTACCGGGATCTTCTGCCCGTGCACAACGACATGGTTACCTTCCATATATTCGATTGCATTGGCATTAATCATCCAAGACCGATGTACCCGCAAGAAAGTGGTAGTCGGTAATCGTTCCTCCAACTCCTGCAGTCGCATTTTGGGCGTGAACAGCCGTTCTTTGGTCTGAATCTTCAAATAATCCCCATAAGCCTGGACGTACAAAATCTCTTCTTTAGCCAGCCGGTATAACCGTCGATCTGCTCGAAAACTCAGGTGCTCTTCCCTGGAAAGGCCCAATTCATGCAACTGTAACGCACGAGTGGCAGCCCTCAAAAAACGATCATAAGCGATGGGTTTCAGCAAATAGTCAACTGCCGCCCACTCAAAACCTTGCAAGGCATAATCGGCATAGGCTGTGGTGAAAATGACCAAACCGGTATGGGAAGATTCGGCTAATAGGCCAAACCCATCCATCCCTGGCATTTGGATGTCGAGCAACAAAAGATCTACCGTTTGTTCTTTTAAGTAGGCAAGCGCTTCTTTCGGCCGCGAAAAGGAAGCGGCATGTTCTAGCCAAGGCGTTTGCGCTACAAATCGTTCCAAGACCCGAATGGCAGGCTGTTCGTCATCCAGGATCAGGCAGTTCAGTTTCATGTGACGGTATTTCGAGTTCAATCTGAAAATACGCTTGCTCATCCAGTACATCCAAGCGATATTGATCCGGGAATAACAGCTGTAAGCGCCGTTCCAAATTGGTCAAACCGATTCCTTCCATACCTGCCATCCCTTGTTTGGGCTTGGCATTACGAAAAATAAAGCGGAGTCGGTCTGAAATATCCAATTGAATCGAAAGTGGTACGACTTCCAGGTCACCATGCTTGTAGGCATTCTCTGCCAGCGGAAGCAGTAGCAAAGGAGGGATGTGTTTACCTTCCAGTTTCCCCTTGATTTGGATTTTCGTGGATTTGCCGCCCTTTATTTCCTGCAAGGCCAAATAGCTTTTGAGCCAGTCCAACTCGGTTTCCAGGGGTACCCATTCTCGGGTATCGCCGTAGGTCAGGTAACGCAGGTGGTCGGATAGTTTGACCACATAGTCCGGCGTATCCGGGTTATTTTCCAGTGCCAGCGAATACAGGGTGTTCAAGTGATTAAATAGAAAGTGTGGGTGAAGCTGGGCCTTTAGGGAATGTAATTCGGTAGCCAGGTTTTGTTTTTCCAGTTCATCCATGCGCCGCTCCTGCTCCTGTACCTTAAACCAGGATCTGGATAACTTCAACAAAGTTGAAACAACCACATAAGTACTCAGGATTAGGAACAAGTCCCACCAGGTATGATAGGAGATGAAGTAATAACCAGGGAAGATCCAATCGACCAGGAAATTAAATAGGAACCTATTGAGCGAGATGCCGGAAACAATAAGGGTTAATAGGAATAGGGTATAAAGGACATACTGGCGCTGCTGGAACAGCTTGGGAATCAAGAATTGCAGGTTCAGGTAAACTACCCAAAGTAAGCTTGAATGAAAAAGAAAGATGTAGATCAGGTCCGTTTCCCAATACCCAGCTTCTCGATAGCCGAACAAACGCCAAAAGACAAAAAGGGACAGCACCCAAAAAGCGGCGTGCTGTACCCAACGTTTTTTTAGTATGGATTCGACTATCTGCATTACAAAGGCCGGGTCAACACAATTGTATCAAGGTAGGCATTTTCATCTTGGCCATACTTGATCAAAAACTGCTGTAACTCTTTAGGAGAGGCAGTTAGCAGGATTTCATCTTTGCCGGTACGCTCATGACGGAGCCGGATCTTCCGTTTGTCAAAGAGGCTCTTCAACCAGTCGGCATCGAAAGTGTAATAGATCATTTTATTGTTCTGAAACTCGACTTTGCCAAAAGTATGACAGGCCATTAGACTGGTAAGAAGCATGTATCGATCGGCCTTGGGGAAGATGTCGAAATAGTAATCCTCACCAAGTTGTACGATATGGATCTCATATTGCTCCTCTTCTTCATCGTCCGGATCGGTAACGGAGAGCGCATAATCGTAGCTGGAGCTTAGCGTAGGCGCTTCAAATGCCCATTCAAAATAGGTGGAATCAATAGGCATCATCCATATACCGTCGATCTCATCCTTTCGGACCAAGACCTCCTTGGTGTACAGCGGATACAGTGACAGTAGGTTGCAAGAAGAAAATAAAAGCAAAATAACAAAGGCAAGGCCGAAGATTACTTTTTTCATGGTTGTAGGATTCGGTTAATGTTTCCAAGGTAGGTGAGCAGGGGAGCTGCGTGAAAAACAGTCGTTGAATTCAGGGAAATCGTCGTTGGAATGGGTTTTTCTTCTTAAAGAGAACCCTGTTTGGTTTGAAGCGAAGTTTAAACACAGTCCT
Source organism: uncultured Saprospiraceae bacterium (assembly GCA_964641965.1). Classification (GTDB taxonomy): domain Bacteria; phylum Bacteroidota; class Bacteroidia; order Chitinophagales; family Saprospiraceae; genus JAJDFU01. The sequence continues at coordinate 49,925 of CAZXLD010000036.1, forward strand.
TTAAGTGTAGACCCAGCCAGAACAGATCCATCAAATAGAATCAGGTGTTGTCTATATTTGTGCTCTAGATACAGCCCAAATCCCCAATAAATGAATCCAACTGTAGAGCTCCAAAACGCCGTAATTGCCCAGGATGGCCATCCCGTATTGCAAGAAGTGAATCTGAAAGTGATGCCTGGTGAGTTCACCTACCTGATCGGTAAGACTGGGACCGGCAAGTCCAGTTTGTTGAAAACGCTGTACGCAGCTCTTCCCCTCAATCACGGTACCGGAAAGGTGGCGGGCTACGATCTGAAAAAGCTAAGCCGGAAAACCATTCCTTTACTTCGCCGGAAACTCGGGATCGTGTTTCAGGATTTTAATCTTCTGGAAGACCGGACGGTTCGGGAGAACCTCCTGTTTGTTATGAAGGCCACGGGCTGGAAGAAGCCTGACCTCATGACCAACAAACTAGCAGATGCCCTGGAAAGCGTAGGACTGAAGGACAAAATGGACTCCATGCCGCACCAATTATCCGGCGGTGAGCAACAACGAGTCGCCATTGCCAGGTCCTTATTGAATACCCCCGACCTGATCATTGCCGATGAGCCTACAGGCAATCTGGACCCCGAAACCTCCGATGATATCCTGCTCTTGCTACTGCGGCTAAACCGGGAAAAAAAGGTGGCTGTCCTTTTTGCCACTCACGATTATCGGATTCTGGAAAGTTATCCTTCCCGCATTATTCGGTGCCGTAATGGACGCCTTATTGAAGAACGAGAAATTAGCCTATAACCCATTGGAATGAATGAGATTGGAAATGGTGATTGGCTACTCGATACTGGAAACTTGCCATTTGTCACTCGTCATTCCACATTCCACATTCCACATTCTGCATTTGGCACTTGATATAGTCTTATATATAGGCGACTAGGCTTTTAGCTCGACTTTAGCATTCTAAGCCCTTCTGTTTCCAGATGAAGAACAGACTTG
>CAZXLD010000037.1:0-45235 GCA_964641965.1 uncultured Saprospiraceae bacterium
ACAACAGCAACTACGTTGAACTCATTGCGGACCCGGGTACTTCCCTGGATGGTGTGTTCTTGGTAGTGCTTTCGGGGGAATTCAATCCTGGTCAAGTTGATTTTGCCTTCGACCTGAGTAGTGTGACTTTGACGGACGGTTTGGCCTTGATCCGCAATGCAGGGCTATCCACAGAAATCCCTCAGACGGTAGAGAGTGGTGATGATCTAGTGGATGATTTTGATTTCTTTGGTTCACCGAGCACCTTCTTATTAGTACAAGATTTCACGGGCAGTCAGGGCGATGACCTGGATGGCGACAACGATGGGGTGTTGGACACCGAGCCATGGACCACGGTAATCGATGGTGTATCGCTAACAGATGGTGACGATACAGAAGATCAAAACTACAGTGATGTAGTGGTAGGACCTGCACCCGGGGATTTTACCCCAGCGGGTGTATTCCGCTTACCAAACCGGACCGGCGACTATCAGCAGTTATTTTTTGATGTATTGGGTGACGATACGCCTGGCGCTCTAAATACAACTCCACCAACCCCTGCTCCGGATGTAGCGCTCAATGAATTACGCATTTCTTCTCCCGGTAGCTCGGATAACAACAGCAACTACGTTGAACTCATTGCGGACCCAGGTACTTCCCTGGATGGTGTTACGCTGGTAGTGCTTTCCGGCGAATTCAATCCAGGTCAGATTGATTTTGCGTTCGACCTGAGTACTGTAACTTTGACGGACGGCTTGGCCTTGATCCGCAATGCAGGGCTATCTACGGAAATCCCTCAGACGGTAGCGAGTGGTGATGATCTGGTGGATGATTTTGACTTCTTTGGTTCACCGAGCACTTTCTTATTAGTGCAAGACTTCACAGGTAGCCAGGGTGATGATCTGGACCCCGATAACGATGGGGTACTGGATACCGAGCCATGGAGTGTAGTTATTGATGGCGTTTCGTTGATCGATGGCGACGGCACTGAAGATCGCAATTACAGTGAGGTGGTGGTAGGACCTGCCCCTGGTGACTTTACGCCTTCAGGTGTATTGCGCCAACCCAACCGGACTGGGGATTATGCACAACTGTTTTTTGATAACCTGACTGATGACACCCCAGGTGCCCTGAATCCGGACTTTGTACAAGACGTAGCTATCAATGAATTGCGCATCTCCTCTCCTGGTGGCTCAGATAATAACAGCAACTATGTAGAACTAATAGCCGATGCGGGAACTGCCCTGACCAGGCTTTCTATAGTTGTTCTTTCTGGTGAGTTTGAACCCGGCCAGGTCGAATTTACCTTTGATTTGAACGATGTGACACTGTCGGATGGCTTAGCCTTGATTCGGAATGCAGGGCTATCCACAGAAATTCCTCAGACCGTAGAGAGAGGTGATGATCTGGTAGCTGATTTTGATTTCTTTGGTTCACCAAGCACCTTCTTTTTGGTACAAGATTTTACCGGTAGCGCTGGCGATGACCTCGATACGAACAATGACGGGGTATTGGATATTGAGCCTTGGACGACAATTGTCGACGGGGTTTCTCTTGTCGATGGAGATGACAACACCGACTTCAGCTACAGCGATGTAGTGGTCGGCCCTGCCCCTAGTAACTTTGCACCTGCAGGTGTAGCCCGTATTCCCAACCGAAATGGCTCCTTCGAACAGTTATTATTCGATACGTTTGCCGATGATACACCGGGAGCTGAAAACGTCTTTGGAGAAGACATCATCACCTTTATACACGATATTCAGGGAACTGGATTGGAGAGCCCGAGAGAGGGTGAAGGGGTGACCATTGAAGGCATTGTGATCGGAGACTTCCAGGGAACAAACAGACTGAGAGGCTTTTATGTCCAGGAGGAAGAAGCAGACTACGACGACAACGACCTCACCTCCGAGGGAATTTTCATATTTGAGGAAACTATATCCCTCGAAAATGTAAGTCTTGGAGATAAAGTAAAGGTAACCGGTACTGTCGATGAGCGCGATGGGTTGACCAGCCTCGTTAATATTGCTGAACTTGAGATTATCAGTTCCGGAGAATCCCTACCCTCTGAAATAGCGCTAACCCTGCCAGCGCCATCACTAAACTTCTTTGAGCGTTTCGAGGGTATGCGGGTACGATTTAACCAAACACTGTTTGGCGTTGATTACTTTAACTATGGCCGGTACGGGGAGGCGCGTCTATCAGCTAATCCGTTTCTGGAAACAGCAACCAATGTCGAAGAGCCCGGCAGTCCGGCCTTTGTTGCAGCCAATGAATTCAACCTGCGCAATCAGATCAATCTGGATGATGATGCCGATCGCCGAAATGAGGTTGAGAATCGAACAGATGTGAAGTTCACCGTTAACAATGACGGTGTAACTGCTCCTAGAAGAGGAGCGGCAATTAAAGGAGGTGTAAGCGGAATTGTGAGTGACGAGAACCGCGATCAGGAAACCGGTTTGGGCTTTGCTTCTTACATCCTTCGTCCGGTTAATCCAGACAATGTATTTTTTGTCGATAATCCCGGGTTGCCTTCTCAGCCACCATCTGTAGGTGGTCGCCTTACAGTAGCTTCTTACAATGTGTTGAATTACTTCACCACTTTTGGAAGTCGGGGCGCATCTGACGCTACGGAATTTGCGCGTCAGGGACAAAAACTGGCGGCCTCTTTTGTCAAATTGGATGCCGACATTGTAGGACTCCAGGAAATGGAGAATAACAACCTATCCGTTGCTTCTCTTGTGGACGTAATCAATGGATCAAACGGTTTCAATGCAGACATTTATGATTTCATTGCTACAGGTGCCATCAATCGTGGAGATGGGACAGGCGATGCCATCAAGGTCGGGATCATTTACAAGAAGGGAGTCGTAGAGCCGGTAGGTGGTTTCGAAGTGCTCAATAATGCTTTTGACCCCTTATTCTTTGATAATAGTAACCGGCCTATTCTGGCGCAAACCTTTAGGGAAGTCAGCTCTGGTGAAATTTTCACCGTGGCAGTAGCCCACCTGAAGTCCAAGGGAAGCGATTGCGCTGATAATGAGATTGCACCCGGTGTTTTTGATCCGGATACAGATGATGGACAGAGCAGCTGTAACCTGACCCGGGAAAGTGCCGCTAAGGTATTCCTGGATTGGATCGATACAGACCCAACCGGTAGCAATGACCAGGACTTTTTATTCCTGGGAGACCTCAACTCGTATGCCAAGGAAGATCCGGTCACAGCCCTTGAAAATGGTGGCTTCGTGAATACGGTGGATGTATTCAATACGGGTTCCCGTGAACCTTACTCCTTTGTATTTGGAGGGCCGGAAGGAACTTTGGACTACGGATTTGCAAATAACAGTCTATTTGGCCAAGTAACCGGTGCAGATATCTATCACATCAATGTTGATCTGGCTAGAGCACTTGATTACAATACCGTCAATCAACCCTTCTTTTTTAAGCCGGACGAATTCCGGTCTGCAGATCATGATCCGGTCTTGGTTGGACTAACGCTTGGTGATACGCCGACAGAAGGACCTCAGATTGCTGAACTACGCCTAACCGATAAAGACAATCAGGTGTTGATTAGCGATTTGACCGACGGTGCAATTATTAATTTGAATCAGATCGGCGATATTCCGGTAAACATTGAAGCCACGACACTGCCTGCTACGGTTGGTAGCGTGGTATTTAAGTTAGATGGTCCTGTCTCCAGAAACCAAACTGAGAACGTGGCTCCGTATTTCTTATTTGGAGATCGCGGTAACGGGTCTAATAATGCACGGAAGCTTCCGCTTGGATCGTATACCTTAACGGCAACTCCATTTACTGAGCGCAACGGCCGTGGGGAAATGGGCACCCCTCAGACCATCCAATTTACAGTTGTGGAGGAGGTTACCAATCCAATGCCGGTTGCCGATTTGAAGGCTAGTCCGACTCCCGGCTCTAATCCGCTTTCCTTTGACTTTGACGCTTCAGGCTCAAGGCCAGGTATTCCTGACCAGGAAATCGTCTCTTATTTATTCGAATTTGGAGATGGTGAAAGCTTTGAGAGTAGTTCTCCATTCGCAACCTATATTTACGATGATACATTAGCAATTTTTACGGTATTCTTGACCGTAACGGATAATGAAGGTAATACTGACCAGGCCTTTACTCAGGTTAGGGTAGAAGGCGGATCAGACGGAGACCAAATTGTCAGCTTCCAGTTGACCGGAGACGACAATGACGATATTCTGGAAGATGTCCTAACGGATGGAGCTATTATTAATCTAGACGACTTTGATAACAACCAGGAGTTTAATTTCCGTGCCTTTACCAATCCCGAGGAGGTAGGAAGTGTCGTTTTTGAATTAAGCGGACCTCGTTCCAGAAGACAGACGGAAAATGTAGAGCCCTATTTCGCCTTTGGCGACTCTGGCAATGGGTCCAATAGTGCTCAATCCTTACCTGTGGGAAGTTACACTTTGACGGCTACGCCATTTGCAGATCGCAACGGGAACGGAGAGCAAGGATCTTCATTAACCATCAGCTTCACGGTCGTTGACGTGGCGGAAGCTCAACCAGTGGCCGTGTTGGAAGCTCAACCTGCCAGTGGCCCAGCGAACCTAACCGTAATGTTTGAGGCTTCCGGTTCACAGCCAAGCAGCAGTGACGGCTCGATTGTTTCTTTCTTCTTCGAATTCGGAGATGGGAATTCAACAGAGACAACAGCTGCTACAGTAAATTACGAGTATACGTCTCCCGGTACTTTTCTCGCATCTGTTACGGTTACTGATAACGCTGGAAAAACAGCCAAGGCATTCCGTTCTATAACGGTATTAGGTCAGCAAGATCAGGTGACTGGTTTGCAACTTACCGGACGAGAAAATAGTGAGGTATTAGTTGAAACCTTTGGCGATGGTGCGGTGATCAACTTAGCCGACTTCCCGAATAATCAGAAATTCAACATTCGGGCGTTTACCCTGCCGGAGGTAGTGGGTAGTGTCAATTTCCGGTTGACAGGTCCTCGTTCCCTGGATCGCACAGAGAATGGAGCTCCTTACTTTATGTTTGGAGATTCTGGCGATGGAATCAATTTCGCCGGCGACCTGCCAGTGGGTAATTATTCGCTCAAGGTTACTCCGTTTGAAGGCAAAAGTGCCCAAGGAACGGAAGGCACTCCACTATCTATCTTCTTTACGGTAATTGACGGGGCTCCGAATGCAGCAGTCGGCCAATTGGCGAGCATCGAAGCAAACAGTTCTACTTCCGGTATCAAGTCTTTGGATTTCAGCCTGTTTCCAAACCCAACCAGTGATCGGGTGAATGTAGCGCTCGACAACTATCTTGGAAAAGAGGTTGATATTCGCCTAATGGACGGTACCGGCCGGTTGATTTGGCAGCAGCGTAATTTGAAAGTAGACTTACCGGTCTTTCCAATTCAACTTGGAGCATTGAATCTGGCAAATGGCTTGTACTCGATTGCCATTGTTACGGAGGAAGGATTCAAGGCTAAGTCCTTGCAGATCGTAAGAAAATAAGATCGTTTCCGTATAATTTGATATTCCATTTTAAAAGCCCTTTTTCCAGCCTGGAAGAAGGGCTTTCCTTTTTTTCTTAGCTATTTAATTTGCCTCAACGGACTGTATTTTCATGACCGAACGAGTTTATTAAGTTTCCCTCGATATTTTGTTGCAAATTCTGCTCACTTTGAAAACGCGATCTAAAACCCAACTCAGTCATGCCAAATAAGCTCCATAGTCCGCATTTATCTTGTTTAGCCCCTCTAATTCGTTACACTTCTTTAATTCTTTCCTGCTATCTGACCTTCAGCCATTCTTTTTTGTTTGCTCAGGACCTGATCCTTACCGGAGTCATGGATGGTACGCTTTCCGGCGGCACGCCCAAGGTGGTTGAATTATTTGCGCGGAACAGAATTTCCGACCTCAGTCTGTATGGTTTGGGTGGAGCCAACAATGGAGGAGGGAGTGATGGTGAAGAATTTTCTTTTCCCGCAGTCGAAGTGGAAGCTGGCACCTTTATTTACGTTGCAACTGAAGCGCCTAATTTTATCACTTTTTTCGGCTTTTCCCCTGATTATACTACCGGATCTTCCGGTGCCGCATCTCTTAATGGGGATGATGCGGTAGAATTATTCCTGAATGAGGAGGTCATTGATGTATTTGGTGAAATAAATGAAGACGGCACCGGCCAAGCCTGGGAATACACGGATGGATGGGCCTATCGGGTCAATGGATCTGGGCCCGATGCCACAACATTTACGATTGAGCATTGGAGCTTCAGTGGGATAGATGCTCTGGACGATGAAACAGGCAATGATTCAGCCGCTAGCCCTTTTCCTATTGGTTCCTACCGGACAGGTCCTTTATTTGAAGAATCATTTGAAGTGAAGCCTGGTGTCAATTACACCCTTTCGGATCCTTTTGATGATGGAAACTTTGATTTCTTTAATCGGTTTGCCGTTCCGGATCCTGAAAATGAGGCACGGGATGACTTTTCTTTCGGATGGGACTTGGAATTTGGAATCCTGGGGCAGGATCATAATGGCGGCGAAGGAGATGCCACCCGAACAATCGCCCTGCCAAATATCGATATCGGAGGCTTGACCGACCTGGAGGTAGTAGTCGCTTTGGGAGCCCTTAATTCCGAACCGGAGTTCAGCAATTATGAGACCGAAGACGGAGACGGCATTCGGATTTTGGCACTGATCGATAGTGCAGCTGCTTTTCCGATCGGTGGATTTGCCCCGCGCGGGGGAGCGTCGGACCTATATCTGGATTCCGACCTGGATGGTGTAGGGGATGGACCCAATTTGACCACAACCTTAACGGACTTTTCGTTTCCATTACCTTTTCCCGGAAACACGCTCGCGATCCTTATCGAACTGACCACCACGGATAGTTTCGAGCCCCTGGCAGTGGATCATGTGCGAGTTCGGCGGATAAAGGATAACACGGATAAGGAGCCTGAAGAAACCTTCATTCATCTGGTTCAAGGAACCGGTCCATCTGTTACGAACCCAGGGGAGCCGGTCATCCTGTCCGGTATTGTTATCGGAGATTTTCAGGATACCAGTCAGCTCCGTGGCTTTTTTATACAAGAGGAGGATGGTGATGCGGATGATAACCCGGAGACCTCAGAAGGGCTGTTTGTGTTTTGCGGGAATTGCCTGGTGAAAGTCGATGTAGGGGATCGAGTGCGTGTCAGGGGTATCCCCCAGGAAAATGGAAACATGAGCGAATTAAATGCGGCTAATGGTACTATTGAGGTGGTTAGTTCCGGCAATAGCTTACCCACTCCTGTTACCCTGGAATTGCCGGCAGTTGGTTCGACCCGGGACCCGGCAACTTTTGAGCGGGTGGAAGGTATGTTGGTCCGTTTTAATCAACCATTAGCGATATCCGAATATTTTCAACTCGCCCGCTATGGGGAATTGGTTTTAACGCAAGGTGGGCGTCCATTTCAATTTACGCATAATAACGAGCCCAGTGTCGAAGGATTTGAAATCGCCCAGAGAGATCTGGCTGCTCGCAGAGTCATTTTGGATGATGACAACAACATTCAAAATGCGCCATTGCCGGATGGTGTGTTCTTCCATCCACAGCCCAACGGATTCGGTGTTGGGGATCAAGGGATAGACTTTTTTCGGGGCGGTGACCAGATTCGCGATTTGACCGGGATCATGCACTGGTCGGGAGCTGGATTTCGGGACACCGAAGCCTGGCGGATTCGACCTGTTACTACCCAATTTCCTATCCGCCTGGAGCTTGTAAACCGCAGGCAAAATACACCGGAAGCCATTCAGGGCAATATTCGGGTTTCAAGCTTCAACGTACTAAACTACTTTACCACATTGGATGCAAGAGGCAATCAGGCCGGGCCCATGGGCGAATCTCCCAGAGGGGCAAGTAGTGAAGACGAATTAAATCGGCAAACGATCAAACTGGTAGAGGCTGTAAAAGGGATAGATGCAGACGTTATTGGTCTTACCGAATTGGAAAATAATGGGGACGAAGCTATTGGCAACCTGGTTCAGGCGCTGAATGCGGAGATGGGAGCCGATACCTACGCTTTTATTTCTACTGGCGTGATCGGTATAGATGTTATTACCACAGGCATAATCTACAAACCGGGTAAGGTGATCCCTAAGGGTAATACCGCCGTACTGGCAACAAATGCTTTTCTGGATCCGAACAATACCAATGACCAACGCAATCGGCCGACAGTTGCTCAGGCCTTTGAGGTAACTGAAACCAATAACCCGGATTTTGGAGAAGCCTTTGTAGTAGCTGTTAATCATTTTAAATCGAAAGGGCCTTCTGGAGTCAACGCCAATACGCCGGATGGAGATCAAGGGGACGGTCAGGGTAATTGGAACGATACCCGGACTAAAGCTGCTCTGGAGCTCCTTGCGTGGTTGGCATCTGATCCTACAGATTCAGGAGACCCGGACGTGATGATCATCGGGGATCTGAATGGATATCGAATGGAGGATCCACTTATGGCCTTGAAAGATGCCGGATATACAGACTTGGTGGAGGCCTTCGAAGGCGAGGGGGGGTATTCTTTTGTCTTTGACGGCCAAATCGGGTATTTGGATTACGCATTTGCCAACGCATCCCTATTGCCACAGGTGACGGGAATTGATACCTGGCACATCAATTCCGATGAAGTCAATGTGTTCGACTACAACAATACCCTTCTGGATGGGGATGAAAACTTTTTTGAAGCCAAACCCACTGGAAATCCGCTGTTCGAGGAGAATCCATTTCGGAGTTCAGATCATGACCCGGTTATTATCGGAATGGATCTGCAAAGTGGTCCAGTACCGGTTACCTTTCGATTGATCGATGCAGAAAATGATCAGGAGATCGGACCGCTATCAGACGGAGATGTCATCGATGTTCGTACGTTACCATCTGAAGAATTGGGTATTCAATATGTTCCAACTCCTGGATTTTTTGGAAGTGTGGTATTTGAATTGGATGGCCCTATAAGCAGAACCAGAACGGAAAATTTTGCACCCTACTCCTTATTTGGGGACGATCCAGGAACGGGCAATTTTTATGGTCGTCGGATGCCCCCTGGCAGGTACACCTTAAAGGTGACGCCCTACAGTGCCCAGTTTTTGGAAGGGGAAAGAGGTAATCCAATAGAGCTATCCTTTACGGTTGCCTTTAATGCCCCAACCTCTCTGGAATTAAAATTGACAGGTGTTCAAAATGCCGATATTATTCTGGAGGATCTGGATAGTGGGTTGATCATCAATTCCGGGCTAGAGGAGTCTCGTTTTAACGTTGTAGCCGATTTTCAAGCGGAAGGAGTACGTAGTGTCAAATTCAAGTTGGCTGGACCGCTTGCCGTTGAGCGTGTTGAAAATGTAGCGCCTTTTTTTCTTTTTGGAGACGATCCACAAGCTGACATTAACTATGCCAGGAATCTTCCGGACGGAGATTATCAGTTAGAAGTAACTGGTTTTACGGGAGCCAATGGGTCTGGCCTCGCTTTGGACCCGGAGGTTGTCCGATTTACTGTCCTATCAGCCCCTGAAGGCCAGGATATACGAGCGGGTTCAAGAGCTACCAATACTGGATTTTCGATACAAGGACCACTTCAAATAAGAGGATTCCCAAATCCGGCCAGCTCCCAAATCACATTGGAGGTATCGGGTGATTTGCAAGGGCGATTGTTGCTCAGTATTCATGATATGGCCGGTCGGCAGGTGCAAGCCATGAATGTGCAGAAGGATATGGAGGTCCTACAGCAAACCATACCACTCGGCCAGTTGGCATCGGGTTTTTACATAGTCCGAGTCCAGATGCTGGATAATGGGCAGAATTCGATACTCAAATTTCAAGTGAAGCAGTAGAAATGGCTGGTTATCATAGGCTTGATAAAGTTCAGACCTAGTTTGATTTTCACACCTCTTTGAACAACGGATCTGATTTTCGAGTGGGAGTTATTTCTCGCACTGAGCAATATTGCTGGTGTCGTTCCTCAGCAGGCCAAAAGGTGGTAGCCTCTTCCAGTTCTGTAAATACATGAAGGCCACGGGAAGAAAGTGAACCCAGAATTGTGGAGGCAAGTCTTTTTTGGGCTTCGGTTGTGTAAAAGATAGCTGAACGATATTGTCCACCCTTACCGCTTCGGTCAATAGTTGGATCATGCAGATTGAAAAAATATTTGACTAGCTTATCGAATGGAAGCAAGTTTGGGTTAAATACCACTTTCACCGTCTCCGCATGCCCGGTTTGCTTGGTACAGACCTGTTGATAGGTTGGATTGTCAACATGCCCGCCCATGAATCCGACTTGTGTCTCGCGAACTCCTTTAAGCTGGTTGAAAAAGAATTCTTTACTCCAAAAACAACCGGAGGCAAAATAGGCAACTGCCATCGTGTGTTGATCCATCAATTCCCGTCAATGGCCCGCTCTTCCAAAATACGTTTGGCTTCAACTGCCTTCTCAGCAGGCACATAAAGTTCTGCTGATCCAATAGCTGGGATGGCGGAATCGGGCTTGGCAGCTACCAGGCTTTCGATTCCATATTGCTTCAATACATCATCGGCAATGCGGGCTTTGAATTCACTGTCCGCCTTGTATACCAGTACCCATCCTTCTTTCATGTTCAATAGATTTAAGTTGAGAATCAAGTTTCGGCAAGGGTTAAAAATAAAACTTTAGATCGGCAAAAATGGTAAGCCTTTCCCTATCCCCATAGTAAATGTCTAACACCCCGGTAAACAGGTCCAACGGGCTGAAAAATATACCGCCTCCGTATCCGTAATGCCACCTCCTGGAGGATTCTCCATCTACCCAGACCCGGCCTAGGTCAAGGCCTGCATAAGCCCCGAAAGAAAAGGGAAAGATCCTGTTTTGAGATTCCAGGAAGCGCCAACGCAATTCGCCATTGGTATAAACTGCTGTTCGACCTGAAAACCGATCCCTTCGGAAGCCGCGTGTGGTCCGGTCGGGGCCGGTACCTCCAATAGTTGAGGCCTGGTAAAATAGAAAATCATCGGTGAATAGGTGTTTGAAGCCAAAGCGACCTGCAAGAACCAGGCTTTCCCGTCGGTTCAATCCCAGGTAAGATGTAATGGAAGAACGAACGTAGGGGACTACTTGTGCGCGGTCGGTCAATCTAAACGTGGTGCCTAGGGCAAATTGGGATACAATTCCCCGACTTGGATACGCCGGATCGTTGAGGTTGGCGAATCTAAATTCCAGGTGGGGACCAATAAACCGTTGCCAATTGAATACGCTGGAATCCACGCCCTCGGGAATACTGTCAAAGAAAATCCGCCCCTGCACTTGTTCGATGCGGATCTGCTCGAACTTGCCTCCGAAAACAAGGAAGGCATCATTGCGAAGGTTGAGTTTTAGTGCTGGAAAAACATTGAACAGGTTTTGTCGTACTCGATTGAAATTTCGGCCCAGTTCATCCTCTGGATTTACAGACTCATTGCTGAAACCGTAGAAGTTGATAGTGTATAAGGGGGTCTGATACCGGAAGCTGGTGAAGAAGCTGAGTGGACCGATTACATTACTGATTTCACCCGTATAATCGATCGCAAATCCATTGGTCAAGGTTCCCCATTGGAATCCGATATTTTGCCGGGTTTGAAAAGGGCGGGCTTTAAATCCATAGGTTGTTAATTGGGCGCCGATTCCTAATACCAGGCCGTCATCCGGGTTTATGGCAATTTTGGGAAAAACTTGAAAAAGCGGATAATCCTGGTCCAAGGCTTCCGGGTTAAATGAATTCAGGAATGGGTTTCCGGACAGACGGGTAGAAGTGTTTGGGCCTCTGGAGGCATCATTGTTTTCCTTCTTACTGTCATAGAATATGTTGCTCTTTATCCAGGCATTTCCCGAGGTGGAATCTACTAGTTGGTCTTTCCCTAATCCTCCAACCATTCGAACCTTTATCCTGGGCGATTTTTGCCCTGTTACCAAAAATCGGTCATTGCCATTGAGGCCATACAGGGTTACGGCATTGGTCTCCGAGGGGAGGAATTCTCGATCATAACGCAATTCGCCTTTTTCACCATTAGGAAGGGCTGAAAATGCAGAAACTTTTAAAGTGCGGTCTGCCGTTCGCTCAATTATAAACCAATCTCTACCCCTGGTCCCTAGGACATTGACTTGTTTGGCTAGATGCAAATAAAATTTCCGTGCCAGTTCATCGAGTTGCGCTTTCCGAGCATTAAAGGTTTGAATAATTCGTTCCCCATCAAGTTGAAATATGGATTCCGGCCAGGAAGATTGAAAGGCATGGTAGACAATCGAGTCGGGCAAGCGCAGCCGAAGTTGTTTGGCTTGGGTTTCCCAAACCGGCCAGCTCGACTGATTGATCAGAGCTCGATCCAAAAACCGCCCATTGTGGGTAAGCCAACGAACATTTTTACCCCATTGGGAATCGTATTTACGCAATTGCTTAGCCAAAGGGGAAAGCAAACGGGCAACTCCCAATATCATTCCATCATATCGGGCAAAGGCCAGTTCTCTTTCGCGAGCAATAGGCCAGTATTCCACTTTATTGCTGGAGGGATAGGCGGCCCAAGACCAATGATCGGTCCCTCGGTCCCAATCTCCAATGAGCAAATCGAATAGCCGGGTTCGAATAAAGGCACCTTCTTCCACCCGATGGTCCGGATTGGAAATCAATTGTTCAAACATATCGAAGGAGCCCAGGTAGGCTGAAGCCCCAAAGGGGTTGATGGATTTAAATTTGGCTCGTTGCGAATTTTCCTCCAATAAATACAGGGCATTGGCATAGGAGCTATTGTATCGACCGAGTGCTTTCTGTTCAGGCAGGTAAAAAAGGGCTGAGCCCGTATGAATGATCCCCGCTGCATTCTGAAGAGGAGTCAAGGGTAGCGTAGCCAAGGGGTGTAGCGCACTGAAATTATCTTCTATCAGTTCAACAGCCAACGAATTTTTGAATGGATATGGAATTATTCGATCCGCTTCTTTCTCCAGCGACCGGAGTTCGTAAGCCAGCCCGGTCTTGGTAAGTAGTTCCAGATTTTGCGTGATGTAGCCGCTACTGGCTTTGATACTTTCTACTCCTCCTCTGAAGGATGAAAGATGGAGTAGGGGCACTTTGAGTTTTTGCTCGTAGACGGCCCGATAGTGTTCGCCCCAGAGTATTTTTGAAAATCCTTCGCGCGTATAATTCTTCGCACTAATCGGGACCAGGATCGAATCACCTGCAATCCGTTCGGTCAGTGTATCTGGTTCTACATATTGGTCAATCGGAGGCTTTATTTGAGCGCTGTACAGCAACTTCCCGGACTTTTCTTCTGAGGATAGTCCCCAAAACTCTACCCAGGCAGATCCGGAGGGATAGTATTTGATGAGGCCAAAACCAACAGTTCCGGATGCAAACAAACCTCCTTTCCCCATCCGGGTTGCCTGCGCTGCACTTCCCGAACCCGCAATCAGGAATTGCTGGTCTGATCGTTCGAGGTAATGCATTACCTGTTCATGGGCAGAAAGAAATACAAAATTGCCGGCTTGCCTGGCTGCCGTCAACACTCCTTTCTTGTATTCTTTAAATTTTGGATGGGCGATATCCTGGAGTGTTCCGACCGTAAACCGATAAAAAGGGGGCAGTGAACCCAAGCCAGGTAAGGGAATCCATAGATTGGGTTTTAGCTGTCGGAAAGGAAATAGATGGTCCAAAGGAGCATAAAAACCGCCGTGGCGCCCTTCTGAAAAGAGACTGTGGTGCATGGCAACCAACGTAAGCCCATTATTCTTATCCTTGAGTTTTTCCTGTAGGTTTTCCGCCAGTACTTCCCGATTCCCGATAAAGCAACCTTCATTAATCCCTGTTTGCCCCGACCAATTTTCCAACCACCATTGGCTATCCAGCAATAAGAGTTCAAGCCCGGGTGCCAATTCGATATTATCTGGTCCGCCACAGCCTGGGCTGGGGAAAAAACGTAATCGTTCTTCCGGCCGGGTTTCCAACTCGGTAGCAATAGCCTGTACCCCCTGGAGGTCATTTTCCTTCCATTCCAGTGGTCCGGGAATTAAAATGGTTTGTCCGGGGTAATCTCCCAGCCAAGCCAAAAGGGCATCCACTTTCAGGCGAAGGGAATCGGATTCTCTGCCGCGAAACAAGGGATTTCGATTCGGGGCAATGGTGTTGCCTAGCAAAACCAGGGTACTTTCTTGGGGCGCTTTTTCCAGGTGTTGGGCAAGAAGGGCCAAACCATCGGTAGTCCGGGTTTCGCCCAAACCTCCCACAAAGAAAACGGAATGGATCGGGTCTTCTTTCGGAATAGAAAGACTGTCCCCGGATGGCGTCGGGTAGGTTCTATATTGAGTAGTATGGGTGGCACAGCTTGAAATACCAAGAGCTAACGCCAGCCCGACAACTAAGGTAACGCTCTTCCATTTACCCCAAGGGTAATCCATAGAGTTTGAAATGTGCTAAAAGAAAAACTTCCCCGACAAGATAAACCGGAATGGGTCATTGTCAGCACGAAAAGCAGTTAACTGAATTGTCAACAGGTCTAAAGGATTAAGGAATATACCTCCACCATAGGCATTATGCCATTGTTCCGACTCGAAAACAACGGTAGCATCATCGCTGGCTCCCCAGACTCTGCCATAGTCAAATCCGACGAACATACCCATCGTGAAAGGAAAGGACTTATTGTCAGAGGTGACGGTCTTCCACCTCAAGTCGAGGTTTTGATAGAACGATCCTCTTCCAATGTATCGGTTTCTACGCAGGCCTCGGAAATTAGCTTCCGGACCAGTTCCGCCCAATTGAGCCGCCTGGAAAAAATAAAATCGACCGGTGAAATTGTATTCCCCGCCTACGCGGGTGCCGAAGGTAAATCGACGGGCATTATCTAGAGGCAACAGAAAACGCATATTACTTTTTACATAGGGAAAGTGCTGCTGCTCCTGGGTGTTGATTTGGGCCTTCCATCCTAGATCTAAAAGGAGTCCGAAGCTCTTTTCCGGAAAGGAAGCCCCTAGTGTATTGTTGTATTCGAACAAAACTTGCCCCCCTAGAAAAAGCTGACCATCAAAGATTTCCGGAGCATAAATGTTGAGCAGGCTATCCAGGATACGATCTTCCGTACGTTGGATCTCGACTCCCTCCAGGGTGGGGCCAAAGCTGAAACTGCTGGCCGAATTTCTATATTTTTTGAGAATGGGTGCCAGCCGGAAAGACTGCTTGCGGACCAAGTGAAAATCGTTTCCTAATTCATCTTCAAAGTCTTCGGAACCATTGCCGTAACCGTAGAAATTGGTGGCATACAATGGCGATTGAACTTGGGCCTCAACCCCAAATGCCCAATCCCCAATGGCATCAATAAACTCACCTTTGTAATTGAATTGGAATCCGTTGGTTTTAATTGAATACAGGCCTCCAAAAAAGTTGGAACTGGCATAGGGTGCTTTTTTGAAGCCATATTTGATCCGTTGAGCTGCTAAACCGATTAATATTCCGTCATCTGGGTTAAACCCCAGCGATGGCAGGAAAAACCAATGATCTTTTTCATAGTCCTTGGATAACCGATTGTAGGTATTGAAACGAGGGTCTTTTCGAAGGAAAACCCGGGCTTCCTTTATATCGTCAAAATCATTATCCTCCTTTGGCGAATCATAGATTTTGGTCTTTCGAACGAGGCCTTTCACCTTGGAATCGTCATCAAATTCGTCTTTGCCTTCTCCTCCGATAGCGCGGGTCAGGATGCTTTTGGAAACGGTTCCTTCCCATTGGAATATATCATCATCAGCAAGGCCATACATGCGAACTTCTTTGGTCTCCTTGCGGCTAAAGGTTCGATCATAGAAGAGCTCTTCTTTTTCGCCTTTACTGTTGGTATCGTAGACCCGAATCCGAATAGAATCCTTATCCAACCGTTCGATCAGAAAAAGGTCTTTTTGATCGGTCCCGATCACATCCACTTTTTTGGCCAAATGCTTGTAAAAACTAGCTCCCATTCGAAGGAGGTTGTCCCTCCTTTTTTGGGCAGTGTTCACAATTTTGTCACCGTCCAACTTCATGAATTCTGTTGGCCAGGCAGACTGGAAAGCGGTTTGAATAATGGAATCGGTCAGATGAGTCTGGATGAATCGTATTTCGCGCTCCCAGTCTTTCCATTCCGAGCCACTCAGAAAAGAGGCATCAAAATAGCGGGAACCATAATTGGACCATTTGATGCCTTGCTGGAAGGGCTTGTATTTTCGGAGTGGGCGAGCCGCTGGAAAGGTATTCCGTGCGATAGAAAATAGAAAACCGTCATATTCGCCAAACGCCTGGTCGCGGTCGCGCGGAACAGGCCTGTAAATTGTCCGTTTACCCGATTCAATCTGTGCCCAGCGCCATTGATCATCGTGGCGGTCCCAGTCTCCGATCACAATATCAAATAAACGGGAACGAAGGATCCAATCCCAATCCAGAATATGGTCATGGTCATCCTTGATCTCATCCAGCATGTTCTGCGTGCTCATTAACTCATCCGGTTTACCGAAAAAAGCCTCGTCTTGCCAATGATCATCGTCAGGGCGCTCCTCCACCAGGTACAATGCATCCCCAAAGCGCGGATTGAAGTTGACTAAGGCAGGTTGTTGTGGCACATAAAATAATTCCGGACGTGTATGATAGACCCGAACCGCATCGGCCATCATGGGTATGGGAAGTGCGGCCAGGGGATGCGCTCCGCTAAAGGAATCTTTAATGATATCCAATACGATTTTCGACTCACTTATTGGGTAGGCTACCATTCGGGTGGGATCCTTATCGAGCGACCGCATGGCATATTGACGGCCGGAAGCAGCTTCCAGTCGTAGCGAATTGGTTTGGTAGCCACCCCCTCTTTTAACCGGGAAAACACCAGTTCGAAAAGTATCCAAGTTTAATAAAGGAGCCTTGATCGGTTGCAGATAGGCATCCCGATAGTGATTTCCCCAAAGCCAACGGCCAAATGATTTGCGTTCGAATAATCCAGGAGCACCTATGTTGGTCAAGATCGAATCCTGAGGAAGCACAAACTCGGCTTCTGTTCGATCATCCATAGTTAAGGACGATAATGGCCCATTGATTTGCCGACGGAAGGAAAGGACGCCTTCGGGTTTATCGGAAGCGGAGGACCAAAATTCTACCCAGGCAGAACCGTCTTCATAAAACAGAAGCTTTGCAAATCCTTGCGCTCCTTCTGCAAATTGCGTCCCTTGACCTACTGCGACCGCGTTGTTGCGCGAACCGGAGCCACTTACAATAAAGTGTTGCTCTTCTTCTTGTAAATATTGTAAGGTATGCTCATGGCCGGAAACAAAGATGAATCGTCCATTTTTCCGAGCAATATTGATCATCAAATTTTTGAGATCACGGTACCTGGGATGTGCCAAATCTTGTTTGGAACCCACAGTTGATCGGAGCAAGGGATAGGCTGAACCCAATCCGGGAAGGGGAATCCACAGAGCATCACTGGCTTCAGTAATCGGGAAGAGGTGTTCTTTCCAGGAAAAAGATCCTCCATGAGGGCCATGTGAATGCAAAGGGTGATGCGTGGCTACAATCAGGTTTTTATCCCGGTTGCTTTTAATAGCATCTTCAAAAAAAAGGCGAAACACTTCCCGGCTTTTGACCAGACAGTCCTGGTTGATCTCCGGATGCTTATTCCAGTTGGTTAGCCACCATTCAGTATCCAATAAGACAAGCACCAGGTTGTCGTCCAGGTCGATTTCAACCGGATCGCCACATCCACAATCAGGTCCCCAGATATCTTTCCGGTCCAGGTATTTCTCAATGAATTTTCGTTGTCGCTTTAACCCATCAATCCCATATTCATACCAATCGTGGTTGCCGGCAATCACGTAAAGGTTTCCCGGAAAGTCCTTGAGAAATTCCAACTGACCTACCATTGCCACCTCATCGGCTTTTCTTTCGACTTCCTTTTTTTTGGGAGCCATTCCGTTGGGATAGATGTTGTCCCCTAAGTAAACCAGCGTGCTATTGATGCCTGCTTGTTGGACGTGATGGGATAGAATGCGTAGACCAGGTGGCTTATAGTCTACGGTTGAGCCACCAGCGTCCCCCATTAAAAAGACCGTATGCCGGAGAGTGGCAGATGAATCTTGAGAAAAAGAAGCCCAATTGGAAGCGTTCTTGTGATACTGCGGGTGATATTGGGCACACGAGCCCAAAAACAACAATAAAACCCAGATAGGAACTTGAAAAAGAAGTCGGTTTGGCATACCAAAACAAGTGAGCATTACAATTCAAGGACGAGAAGCTTGTTTTTCTCTTCAATAAATCTTTTAAAATACCTTTTCTTCAGAAAAGGTTGGATCGGATTGTAAAATGAATGCCTTATTGGTGGAAATAAAAAGGCCATCCCGAGGACGGGATGGCGGATTTACACTCACTAGTTATGAAACTTAAGCCGACGGATTTACTATTTTAAAACAAATCAACAGTCTATTTATTGCTCACCAGAGATTTGGAATTCTGTTAATTTTCTATTAAAAATTCTGTTTTTCAAAGAATTCCAATGCTTTTTTGGGGTGCTCGCTCTTGCCTTTACTATATAGACGCCATAACTCGCCAAATAGGTTGTATAAAGGATCATTTTTTTATTGTTTTTTGGAAAAAAGGCAGATTTAGCTCGAATTACTGTCCTACTCGTAGCAAAACCATCTTCCTATGCTATCCATCATGGAAGGCCAACCCTTAAAAAGGGCCTGAATGATGGGGCTTGAAAGGTAAATCGGAGATAACAGGTTCTGTTGTGGCCATTCTCTCCGGTTCCCAGCCCAATGAATCGAATGGGGATGCGAAAAAAAATTCAGGAATTCCAACCTTTCCTTTTTCGAGGTTTCTTTAAGATTGAAAAAACGACTGAACGTGGAGATTTCCACCACACTTGAAGAGCATCAACTAGTCCGCCTTACCATGGCTGGAGATGATCAGGCAGCCCGGCGGTTGTATGAAAAATATATAGGAGCCATGTTCCATACCGCTACACGGATGGTAGGAAGTACAGAAGAGGCAGAAGACGTGATTCAGGAAGCCTTTATTCGGGTTTTTCAGGGGCTGAACCAGTTCAAAGGGGAATCTACCCTTGGAGCCTGGATCAAACGTATTGTTGTTCATACAGCTCTAAATCATTTGCGTCAGCACAAGCGAAATGGATTCCTGTCTATTGAGGAAGGTTTTCCGGAACCTAGCCAGGAACCGGACGAACCTAAATCGGATTGGAAACCGGAAGATATTCACTACGCTATCAAGCAATTGCCAGAAGGGTGTCGGGTGGTGTTAAGTCTTTATTTACTGGAAGGCTACCAACACAAAGAGATCGCCCAGATTTTAGGTATTGCAGAATCCACCTCCAAAACCCAATACCGCAGAGGAAAAAAACTGCTAAAGCAACTTTTATTAGCTCAACAAAACAGGAATGATGCATTGGGATGAATTTGAAAGGTCCATTCGGGATCAGCGAGCGGAAATGGATCGAACTGAACCCGTACCTGTAGATCAACTTTGGAGCAGGATAAAGCCTGAGATCCAATCTAAGAAGGGAGCATCACAGCATTGGCGCATAGGGCGCAATTGGAAATTTCTGATGGTAGCTGCCTCATTTTTACTCATTGGAAGTATCGGAACCTGGTTGTTTCTTCCTACCCAACATTCGAATCAAGAAATTCGAATTGCCCAACTTTTTCCCGACCTGGCCGAACAGGAAGAGGTTTACCTGCATCGAATTGAGAATCGCATATCAGGTATTGATTGGGAAGATATTAATGAGGATGAGTTTCAGGGCATCTTTTCAGAATTGAAGAAACTGGAAGAAATACAAGAAACAACTTGGCAAGACATTCAGGTGGAGCCCCGCAAGGAAGAGCTGGTCGGGATTTTAATGCGGTACTATGAACGCAAACTCATGGTACTGGATCGGTTGCAAAAGGAATTAGATCGACAAAAAATGCAAAAACAAAGAGATGAAGAAATCGAACTTTAAAGGATTGGTCTTTTTAACACTGGCCTTGTGGTCCATGACGTTGACCGGTCAGGACAAAGAAATCCGGAAGCGTTTCTCTGAAGTCAGCCAAGTCCAAATGGATATCCGCTACGGAGATCTGGTTGTTTCTAAATCTTCCAATGATGAGGTTAGTCTTCAGGTTCTGGTAAACGTAGAAGGAAAGTCGGAAGAATCGATAAAACAAGTATTGGACCGGTTCAATATGAAAACTTCCAAAGCGGGAAACCGGCTGCGCATCAATTTAGATTTTGAGGTCAAACAGTGGAATGAACGCAATGGGAGAATGACGCTAACCTTTGATGATGGAACGCGGATCAAAGACCTTTCCCAAATCGAAGTACAATACTTTCTAAGTGTACCCGATCTGGAGCAACTCGAGATCTCTACCAAGTATAAGGATATCGAAATCACCCAGAATCTGAATACCGACCTGAAGGTTAACCTATACACCGGCAATTTAACGGCTCAAGATATCAGTGGTTCCTTTTCCATGGACTGTAAGTATGGCAAGGCTCGCATCAAAAAAACAGGGGCGGCAGATGTAAAGCTTTACGATGGCCAGTTGGAAATGGGCAACAGCGGTCTGGTCCAATTGGACAGCAAATACTCGGATATTGAAATGGGAAGTTGTGAATCGCTTGATCTGTTGAGCTATGAAGATGACT
Organism: uncultured Saprospiraceae bacterium; assembly: GCA_964641965.1. Classification (GTDB taxonomy): domain Bacteria; phylum Bacteroidota; class Bacteroidia; order Chitinophagales; family Saprospiraceae; genus JAJDFU01. The sequence continues at coordinate 20,644 of CAZXLD010000037.1, forward strand.
TCCGCTCCCGCAATATTCAGAAAATGTTAGAAGTGGATGCCAAGTATTCTAAAATCGAGGTGGGGGATTTCCAAGAAGCTCAGCTCGAACTGTATGATTCAAACCTGGAGTTGGGCTCGGGGAGTCAAGTAAAAGTATCCAGTAAGTATGGAGACTTAAAGTTGGGGATCTTAAAAGAATTGGCTTTTAGCCTGTCTTACGATGATGATATTTCGGTCACCGAACTGGAGTCCTTAGATCTTAATTCCAAATATTCCAAAGTAGATATTGGACGGGTTACCAAAAGGCTGCGGTTGGATTCCTATAATGACCAAGTTGATATAAATCGCTTCGAAGGAAATATGGAGTTGTTGGAGTTTAATGGTAAGTATACTTCCCTGGACCTGGGGATGTCCTCCGAGCTTGAGTTCCGAATCAAAGCCACACTAACCTATGGGGATTTAAAATTCGAAGAATCGGCTTACCATATCCAGTACTTGAAGGAAAAGAATAATCAGATTGAGTTTAGCGCCAAGACAAAGGGTGCAAATGAGCAAAGTCCATTAGTGGAATTGGTAGGATACGATTGTAAGATCCGCTTGTAAAAGACTTAATCACCCGACTGAAAAGGGACATACTTACTTTTTCCCTGACTGCATCTTACTCGGAGAAGATGCAGTTTTTGTTTAGCTGGTAGCTGTCGCTGTATAAGATGGGCTTGACTTCCTTGTTTTGCTTATTTTCGCCCACTCAAATGAGAAACCAAGGAAATCCGGCAGGTATGGATAAACGAATTGAAATTGCTCAGCTTCTTCGAGACCCAAAGATTGATCATGCAGCAACCGTGGCAGGATGGGTGCGCGCCTTTCGGTCCAGGCGATTCATTGCATTGAACGACGGCACTTCGGCTCAAAATCTGCAAGTGGTTGTCGATTTTGAAGAGCTGCCGGAGGACATTCTCAAAAAAATCACTTTTCACGCTTGTATTCGTGTGACCGGGCAGTTGGTCGAATCTCAAGGGGCAGGCCAGTCGGTTGAGTTGGTTGCCGATAGTGTAGAGATCCTGGGTGCTGCGGATCCCGAACAGTACCCGCTTCAACCCAAGGCGCAGACCATGGAGTTTTTGCGCGATAATGCGCATTTTCGAATGCGTACCAATACCCTGGGAACTGTTTTTCGACTTCGACATAGTCTGGCGTATGCTGTCCATACCTATTTCCATGAGAATGGGTTTTATTACTTGCATACTCCGGTAATTACGGGGAGCGATGCCGAAGGGGCGGGAGAAATGTTCCGAGTGACCACACTGGATTTGGACAATCTGCCTCGTACGGAGGGGGGCACTATTGATTTCAAATCCGATTTTTTCCGGAAGCCAACCAATCTAACAGTTTCCGGCCAATTGGAAGCGGAGATTGGTGCTCTCGCCCTGGGTAAGGTGTACACCTTTGGGCCCACCTTTCGGGCGGAGAATTCCAATACCCCTCGTCATCTGGCGGAGTTTTGGATGATCGAACCGGAAATGGCTTTCTATGATATAGACGACAACATGGATCTGGCTGAGGACTTTGTCAAGTACCTGATCCGGTATATGCTCGAGCATTACCCCGCCGAAATGCAGCTGCTGGATAAACGTATTCAGGATCTTGAGAAAAATATGAAAAAGGAGGATCGGCGTCCGATGGGACTGCTGGATACGTTGCGGTTTGTGGTGGATAATGATTTCGAACGGATTACCTATACAGAGGCCATTCGGTTGTTGCAAAACTCAAAGCCTTACAAGAAAGGAAAGTTCCAATTCCCGGTTGAATGGGGCAAGGATTTGCAAGCTGAACACGAACGCTGGTTGGTGGAGAAGCATTTCAAGAAACCGGTAATCGTGGTGGGGTATCCGGCTTCGATTAAAGCCTTTTACATGCGCATTAACGAAGACGGTAAAACAGTGGCGGCCATGGATGTTTTGTTCCCCGGGATTGGGGAGGTTATTGGTGGATCACAGCGAGAAGAACGTCTGGACGTTCTTCAGCAGCGAATGGCTGATTTCGACATTCCAGAAGAAGAGATGGGTTGGTATTTGGATCTCAGACGATTCGGTGGAGCACCGCATTCCGGATTTGGTTTGGGATTTGAGCGGATGCTTCAATTTATAACGGGAATCACCAATATTCGGGATGTGATTCCATTTCCCAGGACGCCTGGAAATGCTGAATTTTAGTCTCCGCAGCAAAAAACGGGATTGCTTATGGAATTGGTAGAAGTACGGGATAAAAAGAGTTGGAAGCTTTTTTTTCAGGCAGCCCACCGGGTCTATAAAGAGGACCCACTTTGGGTCGCTCCATTGGAAGGAGAGCTTAAATCCATTTTTAATCCGGATGACAATCAAGCTTTTGCTGATGGGGAAGCTCAGTTGTGGGTGTTGCTCGATAAGGGTCAGCCCGTTGCCCGAATTGCAGCCTTTATTGATCATGCACGCAACCGGGCCTTGAGTTATCCGGTAGGAGGAATTGGATTTTTCGAAAGCCTGGACCAGGAATCCTACGCCTCTCGTTTGCTGGATGCTGCCGAGGATTGGCTCAAGGAAAGAGGAGCTGAGGCAATAGATGGCCCAATCAATTGGGGCGAGCGGGACAAGTACTGGGGCTTGCTCGAAGTTGGTCATGGCTATATGCCCTTATTCCAGGAAAATTACCAGCCGGCTTACTATAAAAAGTTCTTTGTCGAGCGAGGATACCTCCCGTTTGAGCAAGTGTTGACCTTTCATGGCAACAGCCGTGAGATTCCATTTGATCGCTTTGCGAAGGTGATTGATCGGCTCCGCGCTCGGTATGACATTCAGGTGGAGCGCCTGAACTGGAAGGATTTGGACCGTTTTGCTGCAGACTTCTGCGTTGTTTACAATGCCGCTTTTGGCGGTTATGAGCATTTCAAGCCGATTGAGCAGGAGGTAGTTGTTCACATGCTCGAACAAGCCAAACCCATTGCAGATACGAACACCCTTGGGATCGCCTATTACGAGGGAAAACCTGCAGGATTCATCGCCTTTTTCCCGGATATAAATCCATTGCTGCAAAAAGCAAAAGGTAAGTTGAATTGGAGGACATTGCCCGGTTTTCTCTGGCGCAAACGAACAACTCGGGAATTCGGCACCCGGGGCATGGGCTTCGGCATCCATCCTGAATACAAGTCCAAGGGTATTTTTGCTTTCCTTACAAATGATATGGCAATTCCGGAGAATCTGGCTCGGTATCCCGATATGTATTTGTGTACGGTTCGAGCTCATAATACGGAAGCGGTGAGTATCTACTTTAAGTTAGGTGTGAAAATTCAGCGCGTCCATGTTGCTTACCGGAAACCGCTCCGAGCCGACTTGAGTATTGAACCCTTTGAATTTGTTGATCCTTCAACCTATGAGGTGACCAAGTGAGATCCATACGCTTGGATGTCCAAGGTTACGGATGAGGATTTACCAATGATTTTTGTCACTCCTTTTCCATGGAAAAGTCATCCTTCTCGTGTGATTCCGATCACGACGGCAGGCTGATTGCTGATCTAATTTTGAGATCGAAATCAATGGAATTGAATGATTCCAATCTTTAAAAGATAATGTACCTAACTGATGAAAGTAGAACAGATTTATACCGGATGCCTGGCCGAAGCAGCCTATTACATTGAGAGCGAAGGAGAAGCTGCCATTATTGACCCCTTGCGGGAAACCGAGCCCTACATCGAGCGTGCGGAAGCCGATAGTGCCAAGATCAAATATGTACTCGAGACCCATTTTCATGCGGACTTTGTGTCAGGCCACCTGGATCTAGCCAAAGAGACCGGAGCTACCATCGTATTTGGGCCTACTGCAGAACCCAACTTTGAAGCCCTTACTACCGAGGATGGTCAAATCCTGAAGCTCGGAAAGGTCACTATTCAGGTTCTGCATACGCCCGGGCATACCATGGAAAGTACTACCTATTTGCTGCGGGATGAAAACGGAAAAGACTATGCCATTTTTACGGGTGATACGCTCTTTTTAGGAGATGTTGGTCGGCCGGACCTGGCTGTTAAAACAGATTTGAGCCGCGAGGACTTAGCAGGGCATTTGTTTGATAGTCTGCGCAACCAGATTATGCCGCTAGCTGACGGTGTCATTGTATACCCCGGCCATGGGGCAGGCTCTGCTTGCGGTAAAAAGATGAGTAAGGATACCTGGGGGTATTTAGACGAACAAAAGCAGTTCAATTATGCACTCCGAGCCGACATGACCAAAGCAGAGTTCGTAAAAGAGGTTACTACAGGGCTTGTAGACCCACCCCAATATTTCCCGAAGAATGCGATAATGAATAAGATGGGATACGATAGTATTACCGAAGTACGGGATCGGGGTCTTCAGGCTTTAAGTGTGCGGGCATTCAAAGCAGCCTGGGAAGAAGAGGGGGCTTTGGTGATCGATACACGGCATCAGGATGCATTTGCCAAGGGCTTCATTCCAGGATCTATTTTTATCGGGATTGACGACAATTTTGCTCCTTGGGTAGGTGCTTTAATTCCGGACCTTCGTCAACCCATCTTGTTTGTCGCAGATGCGGGCAAAGAAAATGAAGTGGTGACCCGTTTGGCTCGGGTAGGATATGACAATGCCATCGGCTACCTGAAAGGTGGCTTCGAAGCCTGGGTGAAGGCAGGTGAAGAAGTAGACCGGGTGACCGAAATTGAGACCGCTGCATTAGCAGGCAAATTTGGAGCGGAAATGCGGGTGCTGGATGTGCGCAAGGAGAGTGAGTACGACGCTCAGCATCTGGCCGGGGCAACGAATTTTCCACTGGACTTTATCAACCGGAATTTTAGTGAGCTCGATCCAGAGCAGACCTACTATTTGCATTGCCAGGGTGGATATCGGTCTATGATCACGGCATCCATACTCAAGTCAAGAGGGTATCATCAGATCATTAATATAAAAGGTGGATTTGATGCCCTGAAAGAACATGGCGTTCTTCCATTGACCGAATATGTAGAACAAAGTACAGAGCTTTAATAAAGCCAGGATAGCTAATAAGGCAGGATGAACTGGAAGGGCCGCTTTTCAAGCAGAAGCGGCCCTTCGTTTATGAAGAAGCCATTTGATCGATTTCAAAAACATAGTTTGTAGTATCTTTTCCTGACATGGACCTTCTTAGATGATTTAAATGTATTGAATTGGACTACCGAATAATCCATGAAAACCTAATTGAGGATGGAAGCCTGCAGACGCAATTTCGAGAAAAACTCGATGGCTATGCGCGCAAGATTGATACCCTGCCCGAACGCTATCGGAAAGATGGGATATGGTGTGTCCGTTTATTTCGGTACGGCCCTGATGGTTTTCGAATCCAGATCGAAATGGATTGGCAGCTTAAAGAAGTGGTCACGGCCCGGGAAGGCCATGATCTGCTAAGGCTTACCGATTCAGCCTGGGAGGCTTTTTGGAAGCTCCTTGTAGAACAGGTAAAACATAAAGGAACCAGTAATCGCGACATTGAACACTAACAAAATACGACGAACCACATGTACTCCATTTCAAACGTAAACCTCATTCATTTTGAAGACCAGCTTTGGACAAAAGAACTCCTCTTTTTTCAAGATGAACTGGCCATCTATGGGCATCGCCTGGAAGATTTGGTAGCCAGGTCGCTCAGCAAAGAGCAAATGGCCAAAGTAGAACACTTCCAAAATCAGTTTATCCGGGAGAAAGAAGTATTGGACCAACTCAAACGCGACATCAAAGTGCACGAGCAGCACTTGAGCCAGTTGGTAGAGGAGGGTCGAACCGTAGATGAGAAGGAAGCCGACATTCACGGTGCCTTGAAAGAGCGGATGGAAACGTTTCGCAAAATATACGGTGAGCTCAAACAGGAATTTTACGGGTTTTATGCTTCTCTCGGCCAGCAATGATGGAAGGAAAGGCTACGATATTGCTATGTGATGGTTCTCACTGACAAGATGGTAGGTCTTCATTTATATTTGTAATGGACTTTAAAAATCCATTGACCGAGATTAATTGTACAACCAATGAAAGTAGAACAGATTTATACGGGCTGCCTGGCTGAGGCAGCTTATTATATTGAAAGTGAAGGAGAAGCAATCATTATTGACCCGCTTCGGGAAACCAAACCTTACCTGGAAAAATTGGAGCAGGAAGGAGCTACCCTTAAATATATCTTCGAGACGCACTTCCATGCAGATTTTGTTTCGGGGCATCTAGATCTGGCAAAGAAAACAGGGGCCACCATTGTATATGGTCCAAAAGCCGGCACTCAATTTGATAAACTGGAAACCACCGATGGTCAGGAATTAAGGGTTGGAAACGTAACCTTTAAGGTACTACACACGCCTGGGCACACGCCAGAGAGCACGACCTATCTGCTCCGGGATGAATCCGGGAAAGACTACGCCATTTTTACCGGGGATACCCTGTTCATAGGTGATGTAGGCCGTCCGGATTTGGCTCAAAAAACTGGCGAGGTTACCAAAGAAGATCTGGCAGGTTGGCTGTACGATAGTTTACGGACAAAAATCATGCCTTTGTCCGATGACGTGATTGTATACCCCGGACATGGAGCAGGTTCTGCCTGTGGAAAAAACATGAGTAACGAAACCTGGGATACGCTCGGAAATCAGAAAGCAACCAATTATGCGCTTCGGGGGGATATGACCCGAGAAGAATTCATCCGGGAAGTGACAGCGGGTCTGATGCCTCCTCCTCAATATTTTGCCAAGAATGCCAAGTTAAATAAAACAGGCTATGATTCTATTGATGATATCCTGGAGAAAGGTGCCGTTCCATTATTGCCTCAAGAGCTGGAAGAACTGGTAGAAAATACTGGTGCATTGGTTCTGGATACCCGCCATGAACAGGTCTTCAAAGACGGGTTTATTCCCGGCTCTGTTTTTATCGGTTTAGACGGGAGTTTTGCTCCCTGGGTAGGGGCATTAATCCCTGACCTCCTTCAACCTATCGTTTTCCTGGCGGAAGAGGGAAGGGAAGAGGAAGTGGTCACCAGGTTAGCGCGGGTAGGGTATGACAATACACTAGGTTTCCTCCAGGGTGGGATTGAAGCCTGGCGAGCAGCGGGAAAGGAGGTGGACTCTATTGAATCCATAGACGTTGATACCTTCAAAAAGCGCTTGGAAGCCGGGGGGGTTGATCAGGTACTGGATGTACGTAAACCCAGCGAATATATTTCACAACACCTGGAAATAGCCGAGAACTTTCCCCTAGACTATATTAATAAAAATATGGACCGGCTCAATGGGGAAGAGGAGTATTACCTGCACTGCAAAGGAGGCTACAGATCTATGATTACCGGCTCTATCCTGAAGGCCAGAGGCTACCACAATATTGTGGATATCCAGGGTGGATGGAACGAATTGGAACAGACGGATATTCAAAAAACTGAATACGTTTGCCCAACAACCATTGACCAAAGCGAACTGGATGAAGCGATTGAAGCAGTAAGTTCGTAGCTCGCAACGGAATGACATGACTGGGTAGCCCAGACCATTAAATTGGTGCGCAATTCTTCGGGCTGCCCAATCCAAACTTTTTCTATGAAAAAGCGAATATCGTGTTTTTTGTCATTGGTATTTGTAGTAGGTTGTGGTCCCAACACAACGAGTGAAAATCCGTTGAGTCCATCCGAAAAAGAAGAATACCTTCATCGAGGAAGCCAGCTTGCAGGAACTACTTTTGTCCATCTGAGTAGTGCATTAAGCAATGCGATGCAATCTGGAGGTGTTCAAAACGCAGTACAGTATTGTAACCTATACGCGCAAACCCTAGTAGATAGCTTGTCCCAATTGCACAATGCCAAAATTCGCCGCACCAGTCTAAAGGTGCGTAATCCAGCCAATGCGCCAACTCCTGCCGAACTGGCTGTTTTGCAGGCGTATCAAGAGGAAATTGACAGCGGCATTGAGTTAAAACCAAAAGTAATTCGCTTCGGGCAAAAAGTAGCCTATTACGCTCCAATCATGATGCAGGGGATGTGCTTAAAGTGCCATGGAACCGAGCAATTGGATATTGATGCCTCAGACCTGAACTACATAAGAAAGCTATACCCGGAAGGAAAAGCTACAGGGTACAAATTAGGGGCATTTAGGGGCATGTGGAGTATCCGATTTGCCCCCTAAGCCTACCCTAATTCTTTCTCAACCACATCCCGAATCTCGTTGAAATCAATGTAGTGGCGACCTGCCATTTCCAGGATTTCCCGTGCGATAAATGAATGCGTTGCAAATACCTTAAATTGCTTGCCTCTGGCGCGAAGTGTCTGCAGCGGACGCTCAAAGTCGCCATCCCCGCTAATCAAGACGGCCATATCGTAATTATCTACGGTGTTAAAAATATCCAGCACCATCTCAATGTCGAGATTTGCCTTGCGCCTGACTACACCTTGCTCGGAATTTAAAGTCTTTATCTGCTTGGTAACCAAGGAGTAACCCATTAGAGGTAGCGCCTTCAAAAAAGCTTCGTGTTTCACCTCGGGTGACATATCAACGCCCACATAATAATAGGCATCAATAATTTCTCCCTTCGTCGATAAGTAGTCAAGTAATTTTTTGGGGTCCACAAACCAGCCGAGCCCATCCTTTTGCATATAAAAAAAATTGGCTCCATCTACAAAAACGGAAATACGCATCAATATTAATTTTTTAAAAGATCGGCAAAGCTAGTAAAGATCATGTAGAGTAGAAAAGGCCTTTGAAAATGAATGCAGGATTGATGGATTCTTACAATTGGAGGACCTGCCGAGCTCAGATTTTTTATGGAAAAATAATTCAATCCGCATCTAACAATAGGGATATTTTGAAACTCCTGAAAATCCATTTTTATTGCAATCAAATTTTAAACCTCAAAACCCATATTAAGATGGTATCTAGACTATTAACTCTGTTTATTTTTTTGGTGTTCGGTTGGACCACAGTCCAGGCCCAGGATGATCCAATGGCCATTGGTGGCCACATCGGGTTTAATATCGCCCATTTATATGGTGATACGGAAGACGCCAATGCCGGAATCCGTGCATTTATCGGAGGTAACTTCCTCCTTCCTATTGGCGACGATACTCCATGGTCGGTGGTAACTGAATTAAACTACATCGGGGCTGGAGCAAATGCCAATTTTAATGAATTCGGTACTTCCTACACCACTAAGGCAGTTCTACACTACCTTCAAATAGCCGGATTAGCCCGCTATCGGATTCTTCAAGCTGACCCGGTAGGGGTTGTCGCATTTGCAGGCCCTCAATTTAGTTTTGGCATGCGTACTAAAACCAAGGTATCTGGTTTAGGAGGCACTGGTTCTGGTGATGGGCAAAGCTTTAAGGATGCAAATTTGAATGCGTTTGACCTTGGCCTGCTTTTTGGAGGGGAGGCCGATTGGCCGATTAACGAAACGATAGTAGTTTTTGGAAATATCCGCTATGGGTTCGGGTTTCTTAATATTTCGGACGTAGAGAATGTCACATTAAGAAATGGAACTTTCGTGATTGCCTTTGGAGCCCGCTTCCGGATTTTTGAATAGCATTTAAAAGCCAAACGGTATTACAAAGGGTGTACTTGTCATCAAGTGCTCCCTTTTCATTTTTGGTCCGGGTGGCCGCTGGAGAAGGAGAATATCCCTTTTCGATCGGTTCAATACCCATAAAATCAGCCAACTTTCAGGACAAAAGTCACTGACATCTTCCTATATGCTATTGTATCTTCCCGAAATAATCTAGTTTAAGGTGCGTCTATTCTCAGTAGTTCTGGCTCTTTATTTATGGCTGGGAGCCTTGTTTCCCGGAATGGATTTTAGTCAATTGTCCAGTGTAAGCACCTTATATCAGCATTTTAATGAACACAACCTGCAATTGGTCCAGACTAAACAGGTACCCTTAAGTTTGATGGATTTTTTGTGGTTGCATATGTCGGATATTGATTCCCACGATCACGAAGAAGGGACCAGACATGCGGATCTTCCCTTTCAACAATTCAATCTGGACTTGCAATTTTTGTGTTTAACCCTACCCACATTGCTCCTGAAAAACCGACAGTCACATCTTCACCGTACTCCCATTTTCATACCCCAATTCAATCCCGAAGAGTGGGAAACTACTGTTTTCCACCCGCCCGTCTGAATAGCCTCCTGATCCTTAGGCTGGTATTCATTCTTGACTTCTATTTATTTGCAATATGGTTGAATCCATTATTCGATTTTCGGTAAAGCAAAAATTGTTAATTGGTATGTTGGTAATGGGAATGGCGGTATGGGGTATTTACTCCATGGTCCGACTTCCCATAGACGCAGTACCTGATATTACAAATAATCAGGTCCAAATTGTTTCTACTTCCGCAGCCTTAGCTCCACAGGAAATGGAGCAATTTGTAACCTACCCAGTAGAGGTAGCCATGGCCAACCTGCCCGGGGTAGTAGAGATTCGTTCTATTTCGCGCTTCGGACTTTCTGTGGTAACCGTGGTTTTTGAGGATCATATCCCCCTGTTGGAAGCAAGGCAATATGTAAAAGAACAAATTTCCGTTGCCGAGCAGCAGATTCCGGAAGGCTTGGCCAAGCCAGAACTCATGCCCATCACCTCGGGGCTAGGTGAAATCTACCAATATGTATTGAAACCGGCACCTGGTTTCGAGGCTGACTATGGCCCCATGGAACTCCGCACCATACAGGATTGGATAGTAAAGCGTCAGTTAGCAGGGATTTCGGGTATCATAGAGGTGAGCAGCTTTGGAGGATTCCTTAAACAATATGAGGTAGCTATTGACCCGCTACGGCTTCGGGCAACCGGATCTTCGCTCCAGGATGTAATACAAGCGTTAGAATCGAATAACCAGAATACAGGCGGGAGTTATCTAGAAAAAGGTAAAGAAGCTTTTTACATACGGGCAGAAGGGGTTTTGAAAGACCCTGTGGAGATCGAAAACATCGTTATCGCCCATCGGAGTGGGTTGCCGATTCGAGTTCGGGATGTAGCAGTGGTTCAACTAGGAAGTCCCAAACGATATGGTGCCATGACCATGAACGGTTTGGGAGAAACCGTAGGGGGAATTACCCTTATGTTAAAAGGGGCAAACTCTTCAGAGGCTATACGTAATGTGCATCGCCGTATAGCGGAAGTCCAAACGTCGCTGCCTGAAGGAGTTGTATTGGAACCCTATCTGGACCGGTCCGACCTGGTCCAAAAAACGATAAAAACAGTTCGCAACAATCTGGTCGAAGGTGGATTGATCGTCGTATTTGTTTTGCTCCTTTTATTGGGCAACTGGAGAGCCAGTTTAATTGTAGCTTCCATCATTCCCTTGGCGATGCTATTTGCTTTGATCCTGATGCGTCAACTTGGCATTAGTGCGAATCTTATGTCCTTGGGAGCCATTGATTTTGGCATTGTGGTAGATGGAGCTGTAATTGTAGTTGAGGGTGTGCTTCATGCCTTGCTGGCAGGCTTTGCCGGACAGCAGTTGTCCAAAGTGCAAATGGATGAATTGGTCATTCATTCCACAACCAACCTATTCCGTTCCGCCTTCTTTGGTGTGTTGATCATTTTGGTGGTTTTTCTGCCCGTTGTGACCTTGACCGGGATTGAAGGGAAAATGTATCGGCCAATGGCTCTTACTTTCAGTTTTGTGATTTTGGGTGCGCTTATCCTTTCACTCACTTTTATTCCCATGGCCAGCGCACTGGTGCTTAATCGTCAGGTATCGGCCCAATCCACCTGGTCGAACAAGCTAATTGATGTACTGAGAACGTATTACCTGCGGTTGTTACAGGTCGGGTTGAAAATGCCGATACTGGTAGTTGTGTTGGCTGTTTGCCTTTTGGGGTTGAGTGCCTTTGGCTTCAGCAGGCTAGGGGCAGAGTTTCTGCCTACCCTGGAGGAAGGTGATCTAGCCATGCAAATGACCATTGCACCTGGAAGTTCCTTACAGGAAAGTGTGGCTACCACCACCAAAGCGGAGCAATTATTACTGGATCGATTTCCTGAAGTCCAAACTGTAGTATCCAAAATTGGCACCGCAGAGGTGCCTACAGACCCCATGGCTATTGAGGATGCTGATATCATGATTATTCTGAAGGATAAGGCGGATTGGACTTCTGCCGATAATCGGGAAAGCCTCGTTGAGAAAATGAAAGTTGTGTTGGAAGGAGTGCCGGAAGCTGCATTTGAATTTACACAGCCCATCCAATTGCGTTTCAATGAGCTTTTATCCGGTACCAAATCTGACATTGCCGTAAAAATATTTGGCGAAGATCCGGAGACCCTGCGATTACTAGGGGAAGAAGCAGTGCGTATCCTTGCCACCATTGAGGGAGCAGCGGATGTCCGTCTGGAGCAAACCGAAGGTCGGCAAGAGCTTCAAATACAATATGACCGACGGCAAATGGCCCGTTATGGAATGGAGGTGAAAACCTTGAACGAAGTAATTCGAACCGCATTTGCCGGAAGGACCTGTGGATCTGTATATGAGGCAGAGCGAAGATTCGACCTGGTAGTCCGGCTAGATACCTCCTGGCGGAAGGCGGTTAACCTGTCTCAATTATTTGTACCTCTAGAGAATGGTGAGCTGTTACCCCTTTCCGCTGTGGCACATGTGGAACCCACACAAGGACCTATCCAGGTTAGCCGGGAGAATGCTCGCAGGCGGATTACGGTGGGTGTTAATGTGAGAGGGCGCGATTTGGAAGGGGTAGTCCAGGATATTCAAGCAGCATTGAACCAAAGCTTGTCGCTCCCAGCGGGCTATTACATTGGGTATGGAGGCGATTTTGAACAACTTCAACAAGCCCGACAGCAATTGGCCATTGCAGTACCAGTGGCGTTGCTACTCATATTTATCCTCCTGTATTTTGCATTCGGAAAAATAGGTTATGTACTGCTAATTCTAAGCGCGGTGCCTTTTTCAGCGGTTGGGGGTGTGGCGGCCTTACTCGTTCGTGGGATGCCCTTCAGCATCTCTGCCGGAATCGGTTTTATCGCATTATTTGGGGTTTCAGTGCTCAATGGGATCGTCCTCATCAGTTATATCAATGAGTTGAAGGCTGGGGGAGGAGCATCCAATCTAAAGAATATCATTGTTCGCGGAGCTGAAGTGCGTTTTCGACCAATTTTGATCACAGCGGCTGTAGCGGCAGCTGGGTTTTTACCCATGGCGATTTCAGTGAGTAATGGAGCCGAGGTCCAGCGGCCACTGGCAACGGTCGTGATCGGAGGCTTGATTTCGGCAACGTTGCTTTCCTTATTGGTGCTTCCAGTCCTATACTACCTGTTATTCCGCAATAATCGCCTATCCTGGAATGGGAAAATGGTATTGTGGGCCCTAGCGGGAATACTAATTTCACTTCCCCTGGCGGCTCAGCAACAAGATTCGGTTGGGTTGGATCAGCTGATTGAGCTGGTAGAAACGACCCATCCGTCTTTGGAAAAAAGGCGGTTGATGGTAGATATGGCCAGACAAGACCAGATGGAGGCCCAATTCATTCCACCTACGCAATTCCAGTTTGATCTTGGAGCTATTAACGAGCCCCAATTGGACTACCGCTTTCAGGTATTGCAGCCGTTCAGTCCCATTGCTTTGAATAAAGAAAAGAAGAAACTGGGTGCGTTGAAGGAGGTTGCCGCTCAAGCTCAGTTAGCAAATCAAATACAAGAGCTCGTTTACCAGACCCGCCTGGCCTGGCTTACCTGGACCTATCAATCTACCTTGCACACATTGGTGGAGGAACAGCTGGTGAGCCTTCAAAGACTGTATAATCTGGCCGTGATCCAGTTGGAAGCTGGTGCCATCAACCAGGTAGAATTCAATCTGACCGGTGTTAAATTGAGCCGACTGCAACAGATCGAAACAGAGGCTCGCATTCAGGTTGAAAATGCTAAAGAAGCCATCCTGCGATTAGCTGGGTTGCCACTGGAAACTTTGCTGGTTGGGGATTCATTACGGCAGTTCATTTCCCCATTGGATACCGTAGGAGGTAACCTGTGGCTTCTACCAGTACGACGGGAGATAGAAGTAGCTGCTCAGGAAATTGAGGTCTTTCGCAAAGGTAGGAATCCCAGTTTTGCGGTCGGTTATTTTATCCAGAGCATTCGTCCCATTTATGGATTACAAGGTGGTATACTTGGACTGAATGTCCCGCTGGCACGTAAATCCATGACAGCCAAGGTGGAGAAGGCTGAACTACGCCAACTGCAGGTCCAACAGGATTATGAATTGAAAAGGAGGGATTTTGAACAGACCCTGTCGACAACGCTTCGGGCTATCAGAGCCTGGGACCGGCAGGTAATCATGTTGCAAGAGCAAAAATTACAACGGCAAAATCTTCGACAGCTGGCACAACAACAGCTCGAGGCTGGAGCAGTAGATTACTTTATTTTCTACCAGGCATTAGAAGAGTCGCTTGCGGCCGAAGTCCAATATTTCGGTGTGCTCTACCAGTACAACCAGGCAGTGCTGCTTCTGGAGCGGTTGAATCAATAAAAAACAAGGGTATGTATTTTTCGCAAACGCTAAGTTGGATCAGTAAAAAGGGCATACGTTTAGTAACGCTATTATTGGTTCAGGTTGTCTTTTTTATGGGCTGCTATAACGCTTCAAAGGTTGAAATGAATCATGCAGCTGAGGATGAAACAATGCAAGAGGTAAATAATTCGACGTCTATAAAAGAACCCCAGAGACGTACCTTTCTAAAGAAAATAGCCTGTTCTGGAACAGTAGAAGCCCCTCCTCAAAATGTAATCCGAGTCCATCCGCCAGTTCAAGGTTTTGTGAAAAAAGTAGCCTTTAAGCCAGGGCAGGAAGTGCGAAAAGGAGACCTGTTGTTCGAATTAGAGCATCCTGAAATCATTCGATTGCAGGGATCATTCCTGGAAGCGGCAGCTCAAAGGAGGGCTTCATTGTCTACTTTCAACCGAACCCAGCAATTAGCTCAGACGGAAGCTGCTTCTCAGCAGCAGCTTGAAGCCATTAAAGCTACTTACGAGTCTGCGGAAGCCCGGTACGTAGGTTTGCGGGCTGAGTTAGCCTTCCTGGGGTTGTCTTATGAATTGTTGGAAGAAAAAGGCATGATTCAACGGTCATTGCCTATTTATGCTCCGTTATCCGGAATCATTGATGCCATTGCCATCACAACAGGACAGTTTGTACGTCCGGAAGATCTGGCCTATCAGCTGGTTAACCTCGATCATATGCATCTGGAGCTACACGTATTTGCTGCAGATCTGGCATTTCTTGAAAAGGGGCAACGCATTAAGGCCATCGTTCCTGGGACAGTTGATACCCTTCTGGGGGAGGTATATCTCATTGGCCCGACTGTGGACCCTGAAAATGGGATGGCTGTTGTACATGGCCATTTTTTGGAAGGAGTGGATCAAGTTGTTCCAGGCATGTTCTTAGATGCAGAGATTTGGATAGAGCTGGGAGAATTCTGGGCAGTCCCGGAGAAAGCTGTTTTGCAAGACGGGAATCAAACCTTTCTGTACCATAACAAAAAGGATGCAAGTAGACGTGTAAATGTAGTATTGGGGCCTCGCGACCGTGGTTGGGTAGCTTTAACCAACTGGCAAGAGGATGATTTGGAATAAGGCATCCGGTTTGGTCTGCAGAAAAGGCTACTGCTAGCTGTTGGTAGGGGCTTTCCATGAAACGTAAGAACGATCAATTGTGAAACGCCATACCGGCATGAATAACTATCTTCCTTCATGGAAATGGTTTAGCGGAGTATGCAAATCCTCAATGCTGAAAATAAAAGGTGTTAAGGAAGGTTTGCATTTATAATTGGATCCTTGTTATTCTTATCGTTTTGCTCCAATTGTGTTTCTTGGAGGTCTATTTTGCAGAATGGGTTGTCAGGCCGGTTGTGGTTGGCAATGGAAAGTAACCTTGGCAGTGAGCTTGAGAAATGTCCAGAATGAAATAGTCATAAGCTATTTGAAGGAATTGTATTGAACCTAAACATATGATAACCTACATGGATACTCAGATCCATAGACAGCCACGCTGGATTGACAAGTTCCAGGTCTACTTGGGCGAATTTGTTTACGGAGGCATAGACGGAAGCGTTACCACATTTGCTGTTGTAGCAGGGTCGGTAGGTGCTGGTCTTGATAGCGCGGTGATTATTATCCTAGGGTTTGCCAATTTATTGGCTGATGGCTTTGCGATGTCCGTAGGAGCCTATTTAAGCTCAAAATCAGAGCGGGATAATTATAACAAACACAAGGCTGTTGAATACATTAAAATAGGGCAAAGTCCGGATGAAGAGCGAAAGGGAGTGAAGGTAATCTATGCCAATAAAGGGTTCAGGGGAAACTTACTGGAGGAGGTGGTTGAGGTGATAACTGCTGATCAGGATCGCTGGGTGGACGTTAAAATGAAGGAGGAGTTATGTATGATGGAGGACAGTAAGTCTCCAATTATGATGGGGGCTGTAACGTATATGGCTTTTATTTCTGTGGGCTTGATTCCCTTATTGGTTTACGTCTGGGATTATCTGGTGTATTTTCCGGGCAACCTTTTTCTTTGGTCTTGTGTCTTTACGGCGCTCGCATTTTCTGTGATAGGATGGTTAAAGACCTATGTGAACCGAACTAGTCATTGGAAGGGCGTGTTGGAAACAGTGGCTTTAGGAGCTTTGGCTGCGAGTGTAGCTTATTTTGTCGGGAAGTTCCTTGAACAATTGATTTCAGCAAGCTAACCGGGGCCGAGTTGTGCATGTCTGTTGCACGGAGAACTTAGGATTTTTGTTAAAAATTGCTTAATCTATACTACCTAATTGGATAGTATGCGATCGAAAGAAAAGTGTGCTTGCTGCCTCTTGTCCTGCTTGTTTGCTTTCCTGCAAATTTGTTGGACACAGAAATCAGACAGTCTGTCCAAATCTTCTGCTACAATAATACATCCTACGCTAAATCTCGGTGGGGGAGCTGAAGGTGGACGTCCACTTTGCCAGCCTGGCGTGCTAAATAAAAGCAGGAGCAAAGGAATTGCCATTTCTTATAGTTTTTGGGATGGGGGCCAAATAGCAGATAGCGAGGACCTTCGACTACAATCGATCCAGGCGATTACCGTGAAAGCCCGGATTCCAATTTTGCTGAAACCCCGCCTTAAGGTGCTGATTGGATACGATTATGGGCAGGAAGTATATGACTTTAGGACCGGAACGCAGAGCGGTTTTGGAGAGGTCTTCCAACAATTTCATCGGGTCCGGCTCAAAAATCAAGGTCTGGGCCTGTATGGTAGCTATACTTTCAATCACAAATTCTATTTGGCTATCCGGGCCAAGGCACTTTACCAAGGCGATTATACGGGATTCATTCCTTTCGAAGATCGATTTGCCAATTATCAGTTCGGAGCTATTTTCGGGATCAAGCGAAATGAAAATGAAGAAATAGGGATCGGGTTCAACCTGCGTCATAATTTCCGAAATACCTTAGTGCTTCCGTTCCTGATCTACAATAAAACCTTTAACGAGCACTGGGGCATAGAAACGGTTCTTCCTGCCTCCGTCCTTGGGCGCTATAATGTAAAACCCGGTTGTATCTTGCTGTTTGGTGCCCGGTTTCGGAGCCGTGGCTATGCTGCCGAGTTGGACCAGGGCCGGGTTCAATATCACGTTCGAAATGCAGCCATACAATCTATGGTTAGCTGGGAGCAGAAGTTGGTGCCCTGGGTTTGGGCCAATGTTTCGGCTGGCTACCAAGTCAACCTGAATACGCATTATGAAGCCCAGGTGGCAGATCTACAGACCTACGAACTAAGGCAACCGAATCATTTTTTTATGAATGTGGGATTCTTCATCTCTCCTCCGGGGCGTTAATGTAACTACCTGATTATTATCCGCTTAAAAGAAAAGAATACGTTTTCTTTTCCATCCCCTTTTTGTAAAGCCTACACCAACTCCAATTCTTATTCATTCAGAATGAAATTTTATTGCTATCATTCGGGGAATTACCAAATCCTTTTATGATCAGGGCCGGTAAACGTGTCGATTAATTTTGGAAGTTGGAAATGGTGGTTTACCCAAGAGTCCTGCTATGGCCTAATTCCCTTTATGCATGGAAAACGTCTCGCTCAAGCTCATTGATGTCATAATCATAATCGTCTATTTCCTCGGGATTATCATTTACGGGATCTCCAAAGGCAAACGCGATTCTTCCGAAGATTACTTCCTGGCTGGTAGAGGCATGACTTGGCCTATCGTTGGGATTGCCTTGTTTGCGGCCAATATTTCCAGCTCTACGCTAGTCGGCCTGGCAGGAGATGCCTATAAAACCAATGTGCATGTCTACAACTACGAATGGTATGCAGTGGTGGTGCTGATCTTTTTTGCCATTTTCTTCCTGCCTTTTTACCTGCGGTCCGGCGTGTACACAATGCCAGAATTTTTGGAGCGCCGGTATGACCGCCGGTCCCGCTATTACTTTTCTTTTATAACCATTGTGGGGAATGTGCTCGTGGATACAGCTGCGGGGCTCTATGTGGGAAGCATTGTATTGAAGTTGCTATTGCCGGAATGGGAATCCTGGCAGATTATCTTAATGTTGGCAATTGCGGCAGCCGCCTACACCATTCCAGGAGGGTTGAATTCGGTGATTCAGACCGAGGTCATCCAGGCAGTGCTGTTGGTTATTGGTTCTATCCTGCTCACGTACTTTGCCTTTTCCGAATTGGGCGGTGGCTGGTCGGATATGATGGCCGGGCTGACCAGTATGATCCAGGGAGAAGAGGTAATCACCGTGGAGCGCCTGAAAGCGGAGGGGTATCATGCCCCCTCAAATGCGGGTGAGGTATTCAGTATGGTTCGGCCATCTGATGACGAATTCATGCCGTGGTATGGCCTGATTACCGGTGTCCCGCTTTTGGGTTTTTATTTCTGGGCGAATAATCAATTCATGGTTCAACGGGTGCTTGGGGCGCGAGACCTAAACCACGGCCGATGGGGTGCTCTGTTTGCGGGCTTGCTTAAACTGCCCGTACTCTTTATTATGGTTGTTCCAGGTGTACTGGCTTTGCTCTTGTATTCTGAACTCGATATCTCTGGGCTAGGCTACAAATTAGCAAATGGAGTTGTTTGTGATAATCTCGCTGACTGTCCAAACCTGACCTATCCCGTATTGATCATGGATTTGCTGCCGGTTGGGGTATTTGGCTTGGTCGTGGCGGGACTGTTAGCAGCCATGATGTCTTCGGTATCTGCCACGTTTAACTCGGCCTCCACTCTGATTACTATGGATTTTGTGCGCAACCTTCGACCCGATTTAACGAGCAAGCAATTGGTTCGGGCGGGCCAGATTGCGACCATTGTTTTGGTTGTCCTTGCAGCCTTATGGGTCCCCTTTATCGATCGGGTAAGCGATTCCCTGTGGAAATACCTTCAATTGGTGATCAGCTATACTGCCCCACCCGCAGTTTCCACTTTTATCCTGGGGTTATTCTGGAAACGAGCCAGTGCCACCGGGTCTATTGCCAGCTTGCTTTTTGGTTTTGTATTTGCCATCGTCATGCTTTCCCTCAATATCTATGTAGGAACCCTTCCAGCAGGTTCTGAGCCATCCGGAATTATGGGCGCTTTGACCGGTTTACACTTTTTGCTGATGGCCTTTTATATGTGGCTTTGCTGTATGGCTGTCCATATTGTGGTCAGCTTGCTCACGCCACCGCCAACCGAAGAACAGGTTGAGGGCTATACCTGGAAAATAGATCTGTTTAAGGCGGAAACTCTGGAGTTAAGAGGTTTGCCCTGGTATATGAACTACCGGATTTTGGCCATTTTGCTCCTGATTTTAACTGCCATTGTAGTAGGGAGTTTCTGGTGATTCCGTAGCTAAATACTCCTAATCCTTGCACTTTGTAACTGGTACCTATGTACAACCCGCAAGCCCAATTCCTCTTGGAAGGCATGCTCCAACGATTGGTGGATGATTGGCGAAAATTGGATGGGGGCTTTTTGCTCCGGCTGGCTGCCAACTTCCCCATTCTATACCAGCAATTTCAGGTCTTGTATACCGGGGTGGATAAACTGGAGGAGGTCCTGACCATTTTAGTTGGAAAAATGATCCAGGCACATGAAAACCGCAAAGGATCGCTACGCAAGCTGGATCGGAAAAGAGAGCAGTATCCGGATTGGTTTTTGAGTGAGCAATTGGTGGGCATGATGTTCTACACAGAGCGTTTCTGTAGGGATCTACCAGGATTTGAAGAAAAACTGAATTATCTCGAAGAATTGGGTGTGAATGTGTTTCATTTCATGCCTCTACTGAAGTGCCCTCCGGAAAAGAATGACGGTGGCTATGCAGTCTCTGATTTTCGGAACGTCAATCCGGCCTTGGGCAGCATGGATGATATCTGGCAAATCGCCAAGCAACTTCATAAAAAGGGGATGTATCTGATGCTGGATTTGGCAATCAATCATACCTCCGACGAACACGAGTGGGCCCTCAAAGCAAAGGAAGGAAATCAAAAATACCAAGAGTACTTCTACATCTATCCGGACCGAACGATTCCCGATGCTTTTGAGCAAGCCCTGCCGGAAGTTTTTCCATCCACAGATCCGGGTAATTTTACCTATGTAGAGGAGCTGGATAAATGGGTGATGACTGTGTTCCATCAATACCAGTGGGATTTGAATTACACAAATCCTTGGGTGTTTCTTGAGATGGCAGAAAATTTGTTTTTCCTGGCGAACAAAGGGGTTGATATTATCCGCTTGGATGCCCTTGCATTTACCTGGAAGAAGATCGGTACCACCAGTCAAAACCTGGACGAAGCACATTTGCTAATGCAGGCGTTTAAAACCTGCTCGCGCATCGTAGCTCCAGGCATGGTATTCCTGGCGGAGGCCATTGTCGCACCAGAAGAAATCATCCGATATTTTGGGGAAAGCCAGGTAGTCAGTAATGAATGCGACTTGGCCTACAATGCTACTTTGATGACCTTGCTCTGGGAGTCCATGGCGACCAAGAACAACCGCCTGTTGTTGATGGGCTTGGAGCAGATACCGGATCGGCCTCCCGGAACTTCCTGGCTGAATTATATTCGCTGCCATGATGACATTGGGCTTGGGTACGAAGATGCTCATGCGGGCTGGGTGGGGTATGATCCCGGGATGCACCGGCGATTTATTACCGATTTTTTCACGGGGAGCGTGGAGTGGTCTTTTGCCAATGGAGAAGCCTTCATGCGAGACGCCAGGACTGGAACAGCTCGTATTTCTGGCACCTTAGCTTCTTTAGCAGGTTTGGAACAAGCACTGGAATTTGGTGATGAGGTAGCTATTGAATACGCGTTGCGGCGGATTGAGCTGCTTTTTACAGTAATATTGACTTTTGGTGGTATACCCATGCTCTACATGGGAGACGAGATCGGCTTGCGGAATGATTACAGCTACCTGGATGATCCAAGTAGACGCAAAGACAACCGTTGGATGCACCGACCCGACATGGACTGGAAAGCTGCAGAGCGCAGGTTGCAGGCCGGGACTTTGGAAAATCGCTTGTTTCAATATATCAAAAAAGTAATTCAGCTTCGTAAAATGACACCGGAACTGGCAGATGTAAAGAATACGCGTCTGATCCGTACACCTAATACTCATTTATTTGTCTATGCCCGAGAGCGAGAAGCGGATAAAAGTCTGTTCGTATTTAATTTGAATGACCAACCGGAAGCATTGACTATGGAGACTTTACTTCAAGAAGGGTTTGCCCCAGAGCAATTGAGCGATAGCATCACTTGTCAGCAGCCACATTTTGAAAGGTATCAGATGATCTTACAACCTTACCAATTGCAATGGTTCAGCTCTTAGATGTACCGACAATCCATCTTGTGGAAAAGTCCATTTATCATTAAACTCTTTGCGCCCTTAGCGCCTTCGTAGGGTTCTTCGCGGTATATATGGGAAGTTCCCTATTCACCACAAAGTGCGTAAAGGAGCCGCCAAGTACACAAAGAAGAAATTATCAACCATAAGTTCGCTTGCCAGTACACTTAGGCCCAAGCACTAATCCCTAAATCAACATTTCATGAAAAGAACCTGGTGGAAAGAAAGCATTGTATATCAAATCTATCCCAGAAGTTTCCAGGATAGCAATGGCGATGGTTTTGGTGATATCCGAGGCATTATCCATCGTTTGGATTATATCAAGTCGCTCGGGGTAGACCTGATCTGGCTGTGTCCGGTTTATCAATCTCCGGATGATGATAATGGATACGACATCAGTGATTATTATCAGATAGGCCCCAAATTCGGTACAATGGCTGATTTTGAGGAACTGTTGCGAGGAGTGCATGCGCGGCAAATGCGGTTGATCATGGATCTGGTGGTCAACCACACCTCTGATGAGCATCCCTGGTTTGTGGAATCCCGGTCGGCTGTCGATGCGCCTAAACGGGACTACTACATTTGGAAGCAACCTAAATACGGTGAACCACCGAACAATTGGGAGTCAATTTTCGAAGGGAGTGCCTGGGAGTGGGACGCAGGCACCCAGGAATATTATCTGCACCTATTCACTAAAAAACAACCTGACCTGAATTGGGAAAATCCAGCGGTGCGGGAGGAAGTACAACACATACTTCGATATTGGTTGGATAAGGGGGTGGATGGTTTTCGGATGGATGTGATCTCCCTAATCTCTAAGCGCCCAGGCTTGCCGGACACGACCTATGCAGTACCTACTGACACTTATAAATATGTGTACGCCAACGGCCCGAAAATCCATACCTATCTTCGGGAAATTAACCAACAAGTACTACAGGCGTATGATTGTATGACTGTGGGTGAAGGCCCGGGCATTGATCTGGAAAATGTGTTGGATTATGTAGGTGAAGATCGGGAGGAGCTCCATACCATCTTCCACTTTGATCATATGTTTATCGACTTTGGGCCAGATGGAAAATACGATCCCGTACCATTGGATTTCAGCAGGTTTAAACGCATTTTCAGGTCATGGGACGAGAAGTTGAAAGGGCAAGGATGGGCCAGTATCTTCTTGGGAAACCATGATTTTTCCAGGATGGTATCCCGCTTTGGCAATGATGGGCCTTACCATGATCAAGCTGCCAAATTACTTGCACTGCTTTTGCTTACCCATCGAGGTACCCCTTACATTTATCAAGGGGATGAAATCGGCATGACCAATGTGGCCTATCCTACTATTGATTATTATGATGATGTAGAGACCCGGAATGCCTATTTCAAGTTGAAGGCGGCAGGCAAATCTGAGGACCAATTGATGCATGGTGTGCATCAGCAGAGCCGGGATAATGCACGAACGCCAGTCCAATGGAGTGAGGAGTCCTTCGGAGGGTTTTCTACTGGCGAGCCTTGGCTGAAGGTCAATCCGAATTACAAAACCATAAATGTGGCTGCCCAGGAGTCAGGTCCTAATTCGATCCTGAATTTTTATAGAGCGGCCATTGCTATCCGGAAGGCGAGCCCCACTTTGACCTATGGAGATTATACCATCATTCAGGAGGCGCATGAGCAGGTGTATGCCTATTGGCGTTGGGATGAAGAGGGGCAGTTCTTGGTGGTACTGAATTTTAGTGATAAAGCAGTGCCATTTGAACCAGATGATCGATTCCCCTTGGAAGGGGCTGAAGTTCTAATTGGAAATTATCCGGGATCAGAGTATTTGAGAGAAAGAAAGCTACAACCTTGGGAAGGGCTGCTGATCCAGGTAAATTGAGACATTTTTGAGTTGTATTTAGAATAGTTACAACTTTTTTAAAGTACAATTCAAAAAAGCGACATTTTTCTTTTGAAAAGATTTTCACATGCCCATTTTCGGTATTGATCTCGGCGGAACAAAAATTGAAGGTGTGGTCTTGAAAAGCGTTGAATCCGGAGCGGTTTTGTTCCGGGATCGCATTGCGACGGAGCGGGATCAGGGCTACGAGCACATCCTGGACCGCATCAAAGGGCTCATCGATAGGATGGCCAGGGAAGTGGGGCAGTACCCGGAACGGATTGGCATCGGAACACCGGGCACGATCGACCTCAAAGACGGATTATTGAAGAACAGCAACACCCTCTGCCTCAATAGAAAGCCGTTGAATATTGATCTGGAGGAGCTGGTCGGTATTCCGTTTGTCATGGGCAACGACGCCAATTGCTTTGCCTTGGCGGAAACGCTCCTCGGCTCCGTAAAAACCCATGTTCCGGATGCGCTGGTCACCTTCGGCGTCATTATCGGCACGGGCGTAGGCGGAGGCATCGTGGTGAACGGGCAGGTAGTGAACGGTCTGCACGGCATTGCCGGTGAGTGGGGCCACATCTTTCTGGACGAGTCCGGGGGCAGGTGTTATTGCGGGCAGACTGGCTGTGTCGAAAACATCATCTCCGGAACAGCTCTGGAAAAGTGGTACCAGGAGCAGACCGGTACCTTCAAAAAGCTCAAGCGGATATACGCGGAGCATGAAAGCGGGACCGATCCGGTAGCGACACAGACCATCGAGCGGCTCATCCAATTTTTCGGTAAGGCCATCTCTTACATTCTCAACATCCTGGATCCGGATGCCATTATCCTGGGCGGCGGCGTGGGGAACATCCCCCTTTTGTACACCCGAGGGAGGGAGGAGGCTATCCGGCATCTGT
>CAZXLD010000037.1:45335-49999 GCA_964641965.1 uncultured Saprospiraceae bacterium
GGGAACATCCCCCTTTTGTACACCCGAGGGAGGGAGGAGGCTATCCGGCATCTGTTCAACGAGCGACTGGATACACCTTTCTTGAAGCCCAGCCTGGGAGATAGCGCAGGGGTGTTCGGTGCGGCGCTGCTGGTGAGCTAGCTGCGGCTATCGCCGCGTAGCTGTGTCGTTGTCGCGCCGCAATGTTGGCTCGGTTCTATCGCGATGTTGGCCTCCTTTTTGTCGGCTGTTGCCGGGACCTGGCCTCCTAGTAGGAAATTTCCCCTCGATTGAGATATTTCATAGTTATTGAGCTTATTTACATTAATTGGCTCAATGTGTTTATCTAATTTACTTCGCTATCTTTATGGTGTGTGCCCTAATTGTTCTTCTGTTCCTTCTGCACCCAGCAGAAAACTATTTGTTTATTCGGTTTTCAGGTATATTAACAAAGCAGAGCTTGTGAGCATCAAGATTCAAATGTTCCTTTATTCAACTCTCGTCTGGATACGCTTTTCCTGAAGCCAACCTTGGGCGATAGTACGGGGTGTTTGGGGCGGCGCTGCTGGTGAGTTATGGCTATTTAAAAGTTATCCGGTAACTGGACTTAGATGTCGCGTTTTTTCATTGCTGTCAAAAAAATGAAATCTCGATTCGAGGCAGAAAAATGAAACAAAGCTGCATTATATTTGTCATTGTAAATGAAGTTTTGTCACCATCAAAAACTATAATCCAGAAGTGCTGGAAAATCTCTTACGAGAACATAAGTTGAGTGTTACCCGTGTCCGTCTAGAGGTATTGGGTGTGCTTCAAAATGCAGGAAACAAAGCTTTGTCGAGTCAGGATATAGAAGGTCAATTGGCCAAAATAGACCGAATCACCCTGTACCGGACGATCAAATCTTTCGAAAATAAGGGCTTAATCCATCAGGCCGTGGACAACAGCGGAAAAGCGAAATACGCCCTTTGCCGGCAAGCCAGTTCTGCTAAAAAGCACGAGCACCAGCATGCTCACTTTCATTGTACAAAATGTAACAATACTATTTGTTTGGAAGAAGTATCCATTCCACCCATCTCCATTCCCCAGGAATATCAGCTAGAAGACAGCCAATTGTTACTCACCGGACTTTGTGCCGATTGTAAATCTTGAAATGCAACAACGTTGCGTTTTATTCGTAATTTTGCCAATCCCGATTTAAAATGTGACATGCGTCTTCTGTTTATCAATTTATTGTGCTTGTCTTCCTTCTTTGTAGGCTTTGGGCAGAAGGTTGAATCTTGTGAATATCAAATGAGTGGGGTGGTGTTGGACCTGGAAACCCAGGCTCCACTTTCGTTTGTCAACGTACAAATCAAAGGCACATCCATCGGGACCATAACGAATAATGAAGGAAAGTTCGAATTTCAGGGGCTTTGTAATAAAGAGTTTGATCTTGAGTTTTCTTACATCGGCTATAAAAGGCTGACGCATCACCACGATTTTCACCATCCTTTTATGGAAATTTTACTCGCTCCGGAGAAGTATCAGTTGGAGGGGGTCGTTGTGGAGGCGGTAGCCAGCGAAAACGATATTCAGACTTTGGGCTCCATTAAGTTGGGGCAAGAGGCCATCCAGGCCGCATCATCCAAATCTCTTGGTGATGTGTTGAGTCAAATCTCGGGCGTCTCTACGCTCAAAACCGGACAAAACGTAGTGAAACCGATCATACATGGACTTCATAGTAATCGGGTCCTGATTATGAATAACGGCATACGCCACGAATTTCAAAATTGGGGCGAAGACCATGCCCCAGAGATCGATCCTTCATCAGCAGATAACATTGAATTAGTCAAAGGGGCTGCTACAGTTCGCTTCGGACCCAGCGCATTAGGCGGCGTGGTACTAATCAATCCACCGGATATGGACTTATCAACCCCTTTGCGGGGAAACATAAACCTAACCGGGCAATCAAATGGTCGCGCCGGAGTAGCCGATGTAAATCTGATGAAAGGCTTCAAATGGGTCAGCTTTATGGCTGGCGGATCTATCCTGAAGCAAGGTGACCTGCATGCGCCAAATTACCAGCTTACCAATACAGGCCGGGAAGAGTTGGGTTATTATGGGGGTGTCCGATTTCACATCTTACCCGAATTAGATGTCGAGGGCTACTATAGCCATTTCGACCAAAAGCTTGGCATCCTGCGCGGTTCGGTTTTCGGAAACCTGGATGATATTTTGCGGGCTTTACAAGCGGATACGCCGCTCTACACTCAGCCGTTCAGTTACGATATCGATAGGCCCCGCCAAGAAGTGCAACATGACCTGTACAAGGCTTCTGCTCGCTATACCCTGAAGAATCAGTCCTTTGAAGTCCAATACGGTCATCAGAAAAACCGCCGAAAGGAATTTATGGTGCGTCGGGGGGATGCCCCCAATATCAATCTGGAATTGGTAACCCAGAGCATAGATGCCGATTGGCATCATCCTTCCTTCGGAAATTTTTCCGGTCGTGTGGGTTTCCAATGGCTCAAAAAAGCCAACGACAACCTCCCTGGCACGAATACGGTCCCCTTTATTCCGAATTACGATGAAAAGCGATTTGGTGGTTATCTGATCGAAACGATCGACTTGGGTAACCAGTCATTCGAGATCGGGGCCCGTTTTGACTATATGGACTCCTACATCGTAGGCCGCGAACCTGACAATACCATTTACCGAAATACCATTGTCTATCGCAACTTTTCAGCTACCCTGGGTTATGAGCGGCAGATAAACGAACATCATTCTTTTCGAACCAACATAGGTACTGCATGGCGTCCACCGGATGTGGCAGAACTTTACCGTTTCGGTCAGCATAATTTTTTCATTGAGTATGGCCTATGGCGATATACCATAGACACTACCTTCGATTTCGTAACTACACGAGAAGGGATCCTCACCCAAGAGGATAGACCGGTTCCGGCTGAAGTAGGCTATAAATGGATTAACACTTACACCATCCAAAAACCCAATTTCCGGACCGAGATCACAGGTTACGTCAATTATATTCAGAATTATATTTACGCCAAACCCGGAGGATTTACCCAAACCGTAAGGGGATACTTTGTCTTTTTCATCTACGATCAGACCGATGCGCTGTTCTGGGGATTGGATCTGGCAAGCGAATGGAATCACTCGGACCTATTTACCTCCAATTTTCAAGGAAGCTATTTATGGGCGAAACAGCTGCAGCCCAGTGAATTCTTTGTGGGTACACCCCCGGCTAGAGTTGGCTACGCTTTCAACTATCATCCTAGAATAAGGGGCTTCGAGAAGTTTACCTTGACAGCCGACCTCAGTTATACCTTCGAACAGTTTCAGCATCCACGTATCCTGACCATAGACGAATTCCTTTTCGCCGCCCGGGAAGGTATCGACCGGTTTCAAGATGATGCTGAAGATTTTGATATCATACCTCCGCCTCCTGGATTCTTCTTAGCCAATTTTATGGCAACGGCTCAAATTAAAAAGTTTGGGGTCCGGTTTCAGGTCCAGAATATTTTCAATACAAGCTATAGGCTGTACACAGATCGAATGCGCTATTTTGCCGATGACCTGGGTCGCAACTTCATTCTCTCCCTTTCCTATAAATTATAACGGGAAAAGGCAGACGGTAGACGGATTCAAGTAGGTTTCAGCTCGCTCGGCCCGGATTGAATCGTCAGGTACAAGAGACTGGTGTCGACAATGAAGCTCCCTAGTGGTCCACAAATTACTTACCACTTGCCTTCCCCTTTTTTGTTCACTCATTTTGCTAAACCCCGCTAAATCGCACTAAACCCTCAACTCTAGACTCCTAACTCTTTTGTAACATCGTTGCATTTTCTATTTTGCATTCGCGTTTCATTTTTTAACCAATCCATTCCAATGAAAAAACTTTACTATTTCTTTTTGGTCTTGGCCCTCATACCTGGCTTGCATAGCCTACAGGGGCAAGACCTGGTCGATATCACCGACGTAACGCTCACCTTTACCCCAACAGTAGGCGATGCTGTTTCTGTTTCCGCCACAAATGATGGACAAGGTACTTTTGTGCCTTCCGGTTCCATCGACCTTACCGAGAGTACCAATTACACCTTGACCATCCAGGTTCAGAATTCAGGTGGTGACAACTTGCATGACACCATTTCGGCTCGGGGGGAAGATTTCTTGTTCCTCTTTGGTTTTGAGGACACCACTATGGCCAGTCCTTCTGGAGCAGGAAATATCAACGATCGTTCCCAAACGATCAATTATGACGATCAAGATGGAAATAGTCTTCCCATTGGGTTGACAACATCATGGGAAACCATTTGCCAGGATGTGGGTAATGCACCGGGCATCTTCCGGGTTGTGCTGCAAAATCAAGATACCGAGAAGTCAGATACTTCTACCATCGGTACCGGAACAACTCAGTTTGACATTACCTGGGATCTAAATGTTCAGGAAGATCAGGACGCCCCTCCTTGTGAGAATGAGGAAGAGGTGATTAATCTGGTGGTTCTGAATTTCGTTGCTAGGGGAACTATGGATACCCTAACCTTTGAATGGTTTGATGCGGATGGCGATGCACCCGGCATGCCTGTCATCGAACAAATCGAATTGGACGAGAGTACGGAATACGATCTGTTCGTTGAGTTTTTCAATACGATCGAAGGAGAAGACATCACCGATGAGATCCGGGAAGA
>CAZXLD010000038.1:0-49165 GCA_964641965.1 uncultured Saprospiraceae bacterium
AAGTGGTTATGTCATTTCCGATCCTTAAGCCACGTTTTTTCTCACCTTTACCATCATGGATTGGGTAGACGGGTTTAGTCGTAAAGTATGTAAGTCTATAATCATTGATGCGTTGCAGTATTGCCAAGTTAAAAAAGGCTTGATCCTATACGGCTACGTGATCATGGAAAGTCATTTACATTTGATCGCTTCTGCAAAAGAAGATGGGTCTGGACTACCTTCCATTATTAGGGATTTCAAAAAGCATTCCGCAAAAGAAATTTTGAAATGGGTACGGTATAGCAGAGTCTCACTGGGTCTAACGGAACTACCTACGGACACATTTCGTATTTTAGAGAAAATGATTGCAATGGCTGATTTTCGATTTCCGAACTTCGATCGCATCGTAGCTGACGAAAACATTTGCGAAGGACAAGCTCGCATCGAGGGAACTAGGATTACCATTTCGGCAATTCTGTCCTATCTGGCTGGGGGTATGACGCCTGAACAAATCGCCAGCGAGTTTAAGCCACTGTCGGTGGAGGATGTGATGCAGGCCATATCCTTTGCCTCCGCTAACCTTCAGGACCGTTTTATCCCACTGCGTAAAGCCATATGAAGTTCTTATTGGACGAAAACCTTCCTCCTTCTTTTTGTAAAATATTCGAGGAGGCAGGTTACCAAGCTCGACATGTTTATGATGTGGATTTAGGGAATGTGGACGATGAAAGAATAGTATCCTTTGCCCGGCAATCCGGGGAAATTATTGCCACCAATGATCTTGATTTTAGTCGGATCATGGCGCTATCCGGTGTACAAAAACCGTCCATAATTTCATTCCGGGTTTCCGCTCTTAGCTATAAATTTATTCGAGAAATAGTAGAAAGTCATTTAGAAGGATTGGGACCTCCCTTGGAGAAAGGAGCTCTGGTAAGCATCAATGAGCAAGGGATCCGGATCCGGAAATTACCGCTATTTAGGTAATTCCCTACTTCCCGATACAAAACCGCCCAAAAATATTCCCCAACAGATCCTCCGTACTCACTTCTCCGGTGATCTCGCCCAGGTGCTGCATGGCTGCCCGGATATCCAAGGCCACCAGGTCGGAGGGGACTCTACACATTAAGCAATAACAATAATCTTGTCTCGGTGTAACTCGATAAGATCGTGTTGGCCAAGAAGGTCCACAATGGTTGTGGCATTCTTTTCAAAGAACAGGATTACTTCTTTCAGGCGCATATTTCCCACTTTTACCAGGATAAGTTTGGAAGGTTCTCTTTTCACTAAGAAAGAGTGGTAAAAGTCATCATCCTTTGAAATCAGAATCCAGTCGGGGCCGATCTGTCCCAGGATCTCCTGGTCAGAACTGGCATTCCCATTAGGGAGATCTTTAGTATGAATAGCCTTGTGTCCAAGGTTTAGAAATATCTGGGTTACCTTTCGAGGTAGGTGGGCGTCAATGAGAAAATTCATGCTGCTGTAGGAATCTCAATGCTCCCCTTAGCATTTACCGCCAGAATGGCAAAGGCCAGGCAAGCTAATACATCCTCTTTTTCAAGGTCATCAAACTCGCCTAAAATATCTTCAATAGAATCTCCTGCAGCCAGGTATTCCAGGATACTCGTCACGGGGTATCGGAGGTTTCGGATGCATGGTTTTCCATGACAAATAGAGGCGTCCACGGTTATCCTTTCCAGCAAGGCTTTATTTTCCATCAGATTGTCTTTCTGGCTTAACAAATATAGCAGGAAAAGAGGTTCCTGGTAAGCGTATGAAAGGACTCAGGCCGATGGTCGCAAAGGAGTATCGGGCACAATGGAAGGTGATCCTGTTTTCAACCCCGGACTCCCGAACCAGGAATGAGTCTGATTTCGGCGACTGAAAGTCGCCGGTACGTGCACGTGCTCCTGTCGCTTGTATCGGCGGCTTAAGCCGCCGGTCCTACTTCCCAATACAAAACCGCCCGAAAATATTCCCCAGCAGATCATCCGTACTCACCTCTCCGGTGATCTCGCCAAGATGTTGCATGGCCACCCGGATATCCAGGGCTACCAGGTCGGAGGGGATGCCGGAAGATAGCCCCTCAAGGACACCCTCCAGATCCTGATCCGCCCGCTGCAAGGCCTCCACGTGACGGGCGTTCGTGAAGATGACTCCCTCAGCGGAAAGCCCCTGGGAAAGGGCTACCTCATAGAGTTTTTCCTTCAAGAACTCAATGTTCATTTCGTTGATAGCGGAGACGGGCACCCAGTTCTCCACGGTATACGGCCCACGGCTAACGGCTAACGGCTCCTCTAAACCCTCAACGCTCAGCGCTAAACGTCTCTCGTCCCTCGTCTCTCGCCTCTCGTCTTCCTCCCCGTCTGCCTTGGGAAAGTAATCGGAAAACTTCGTATAGGGATTCAAATCCATCTTATTGGCCACGATCAGGAGCTGCATATCCTCCGTGACCAGCTTTTCCAGATCTGCTTGTACATCGGATGGCTGGGTAAGGATCACATCAAACACGTACACCAATACCGCCGACTGCCGGATCTTCTCCAGCGTTCGCTCTACGCCCATGGCTTCGATGGTGTCCGCGGCATCCCGGATCCCGGCTGTATCGATGAGCCGAAAGTCCACCCCCTGGATGTTGAGTACTTCTTCGATGGTATCTCGAGTAGTACCGGCAATATCACTCACGATCGCCCGATCTTCTTGCAACAAGGCATTGAGCAAGGTGCTCTTGCCTGCATTGGGCCTGCCCGCAATCACGGTATTGACTCCGTTCTTGATCGCGTTGCCCAACTGGAAAGACTGGATCAGTTTTGCGATCAGGTCGCGAATTCCGGCAACCAGGTTCTTCAACTCCTTTCGGTCGGCAAACTCCACATCTTCTTCCCCGAAATCCAGTTCCAGTTCGATCAGGCTGGCAAAATCGAGCAGTTTCTGGCGCAGGCTCTGTATTTCCTTACTTACACCCCCACGCATCTGCTGCAAGGCGATCCGATGAGTAGAAGCCGATCGGGAAGCAATCAGGTCGGCAACCCCCTCCGCCTGGCTGAGATCCATTTTACCATTCAAAAAGGCCCGCATAGTGAATTCTCCCGGCTGCGCCAACCGAGCCGGGCCACGGGTCAAGAGTTCCAGCAATCGCTGTATAATGTAGGGTGATCCATGACAACTGACTTCTACCACATCCTCTCCCGTATAGGAGTTGGGGCCTTTAAACACAGTCACTACCACTTCATCGAGCAGCTTATTGTCCCAATCAACGATCTGCCCGAAATGAGCTGTATGACTGCCTTGCTGGCTCAGGTCTTTTCCCTGAAATTGCCCATTCACAAGGGAAATTGCCTCGCTACCCGAAAGTCGAATCACCCCAATAGCTCCTTCTCCCGCAGGTGTACTCAAGGCTACAATCGTGTCATCCAGTTGTTGTATGGAGTAGTTCATTGATTCGAAAATACGAGAATCCAGAAAAACGGAAATGATAGGTCTGGACATACCGCCGTTCCAGGTTCATATATACATGTGTTCGAAATTCATGTATTCGAATGTTCGTCATTCATGTATTCCAGGAGTCGACCTCCTGCCGCATTCAAATCGGTACCAAAAGAAATCACCCCGTCCTTATGACCGGCCATGGCGAAAGCCCCAACTTGTAGAGTCAAGGGGCTTTTTAATAATTCCTCGATCGCAAAAGCCATTTCTGGAGTTCCGTAGGGGACATCTGAAGGTGTACTTGGACAGGACCGAAGCAGCTCCTCCCAAATGCCCCGATGATGCGCATGGATTACGGCCTGCACCGCATCCAGACTTTGGTAAATGATCCCATGACTCATGCTTTCAGATGAAGCCGGTCTTGGACCCGCACACCAAACTTGGTTGGAGGCAGGGTCAACTTTTGAAACCAGGGAAAAATGAGTGGGTCCAACCTGTTCCAAACCTCCGGTGGCAGAGGCGCTAATCAGGAATTGATCTCCGCTGCCTGTTCGAACACTCAAATTTCCATAGCCAATCCCATTGGGATAACTTCCGATCAACTTTGCCTGGTATACTTGCCGACGCCAATGGATCAAGGCTTCGATCCCATCCTGCCCAATGGGCGGAGTGACCTGGTGGTGCAATTGAAACTTGATATACCCGTCTTCGGTCATGTTTCTTCGGCCTGGAATAATTTCAGGTGATCTGAAATATACTCGCCTACGGAACGCGGCGAACGCCCCAAAATGCTTTTCATGGAATCGGTCGGCTGCAGGTTGGCATCCATCCAGGATTGCATCCAGGCAATTTGGTCTTCGGCTTCCCACTTGGGCAGCCCCTGTTCAATTAAATAGGCTAGTTCGGTTTCAAACGGAATGGAGGCATATGCAATCTCCCGGTCCAACTGTCGACTGAGCGATTCAGCAATTTCCGAAAACGAAATGGATTTCGGCCCGGTTAATTCCAATAGTTGATTTTCAGGCTCTTTTTGAGTCAGTAGCATGGCTGCCGCTTCGCCCACATCTCGCGCATCTACCATGGGAACCTCTTGTTCGCCAATGGGAGCCTCAATTTTTCCTTCTGCCACGATTGAAGGCGCGTTCACCTCCAGGTTTTGCATAAAATAGTGGGGACGTAGAATGGCATAGCCCAGACCGCTTTCTTGGATAAATGCTTCCGAGGCGGCATGCAGTTGAGCCATTTTAACCTTTGATCCCCCTCCCAGGCTTGGGAATGAAATTTTTACGATGTACTGGATGCCAGAACGCTGGGCCAGTTTGATAAGCCTCTCTTCTGTTTCCTGCAAATTTGGGTCAGGCGCACTACAAAGAAAAAGCCGCTCCTGGCCTGCCATGGCCTTGGCTATAGAATCCGGATTTTGATAATCCGTCTGAAAAGTATCGGCTTTACTGGTTAGGTATTCGGGCAACTGTTCCGGATTCCGGGCCAGCACCCGGAAAGGTTCCCGCAGGGAGATTAAACATTCGGCAACTACAGCCCCAATGATTTGATCTGCACCGGTGATCAGGGTTTTTCCTACTTGAATCATAGTGCTGAAAAATACAAGCTACAACTTGATTTCCAGCTTTTTTTCTGGGAAAAGTGTCAACAGGCCCTCCTGTGAGGCCTTACAGACCCCGCGCTCCGTGATCAAGCCCGTCACCAGCCGGGCCGGAGTTACATCAAATCCGTAGTTGGCTGCCGGACTATCCAACGGCGTAACTCGTACGCTTGACATTCCCTTGCCGTCCCATCCGCGGACGTTATGAATTTCGTCTGAAGCCCGTTCTTCAATTGGGATTTCTGCAATTCCATCTCCAATGTCCCAGTCGATACTACCGGAGGGCAAGGCTACATAAAACGGGACGCCGTTGTCATGGGCAGCCAAGGCCTTCAGGTAGGTACCTATCTTATTCGCCACATCCCCTTGCCGGGTGGTCCGGTCGGTTCCCACAATGATCACATCTACTTTTCCGTGTTGCATCAAATGTCCTCCCGCATTATCTGTTAGCACGGTATGCGGCACTCCGTGCTGGCCCAATTCATAGGCGGTGAGACGGGCACCCTGGTTGCGAGGGCGGGTCTCATCTACCCATACGTGAATGGGTATCCCCGCATCATGGGCTTGGTAAACGGGAGCGGTGGCTGTACCATAATCGATACAGGCCAGCCAACCGGCATTACAATGGGTCAGCACCTGTACGGGGCGGTCAGGGTTTTGTTGGTAAAGGCGTTCGATCAAGGGCAATCCCTGTTCACCGATTGCCTTACAGGCAGAAGCACTTTCATCGGCCAAAGCCTGGGCTTCTTCGAAAGCAACAGCCGTCTTGTTTTCTTCGGAAGGCTCCTCCAGGATGGCTTCTTTTATTCGCTTTATGGCATGGAAAAGGTCTACAGCAGTGGGGCGGGTAGCAGCTAAATGTTTTGCGTGCTTTTCGATTGCTGCATCCGTATTTCCAGCAGTTGCATGTAGACAGGCTAAATAGAGCCCAAAGGCAGCAGTGGCACCAATCAATGGAGCGCCACGTACATGCATCTCCCGAATCGCCCTTGCTGCATCCTCCGGCGTCCTCAGGTCAGTGATTCGGAGCTCAAAAGGCAGGAAACGCTGGTCGATTATTTGGATCACGTTTGGGTCGCTCTCCTTCGGCCAAATGGACCGAAAATACTTACCATTGATTTTCATAGCAATTCCAATTTATCATTTCCATCAATGATCCCGCAGAAAGATCTGCTCTGCCAGACTGGCCAAAACTTTCTTGCGGTCCGGCTCTACTTCCACTTCAGCCAATTGTCGCTCAGCTTCATTGTAATAGGACTGACTTAATTGAAGTGCCCAGCTTTGGATTCCGAGTTTGTTAAACAAAGCGAGCGTTTCCTGGATCTTCACCTCTTCTTCGGTCTCTTGCTGTAAAGCAGTTAACTGTGCTTTTTCTGTTGGATTAGCTAATTCAAAAGCTTTGATGTACAGGCAGGTTTTTTTGTTTTGGACAATGTCACCTCCAATTCGCTTACCAAATTTTTCCCCTTCTCCGAAAGCATCCAACCAGTCATCTTTGATTTGAAAGGCCAATCCCATATGGATACCAAAAGCATAGATCCGCTCCAGGTCTGGTTTGGGGGCTTCCCCTAAAATCCCTCCAATCTTAAGGGCTGCCGCCAATAGTACCGAGGTTTTATACTTGATCATGGTGATATAGTCCTCCAGGCTGACTTCATCCTCTGTTTCGAATTTCATATCCAGTTCCTGCCCTTCAATTACCTGCTCTGCGGCCTGATTGAAAACCTGAAGCACAGCTGGAAGGAAGTTGGCTGGCAAACGAGTCAATTGTTTGTACACATGGATCAGCATCATGTCTCCAGCCAGGATCGCACGATTATTACCGAATTTGGTATGCACAGCAGGTCGACCACGCCGAACGGTCGCCTCATCCATAATATCATCGTGGACAAGCGAAAAATTATGGAATAGCTCTATGGCGAATGCGGGAGGTAGGGCTTGCTTCAAATCGCTCCCAAACAGGTCGGCGGAAGTAAGAAGGAGTAACGGACGGATGCGCTTGCCCTGCTGTGAAATGAAATAGTAGAAAGGTTCATAGAGCGGATCTCCTGACTGAGCCAGGATATCTTGCTTGTAGGCCTGGTCGTAGATCTTTAGAAGTGCTTCAATGGAGTGCACAGATAGCGTTGGTTCCATACGTAAACGGTTTCTTTCAATTGCTATTTCTCAAGGTAGCGACTTGGATTTGAGGCGCAGTTATTTTAATAGGGTTTTATTTTCAGCTTTATTGGTGGTACAGGTTATCGTATCGGCTGAGTGCCCAAATGGGGAAGATATTTCGATAAGCGGTATACGTGATCATACAGCTTCGGTTGAATACCCCCGAGATGCCTTGTTGAGGCCAATCCCCATCTGCTTGTTGAGCATCTAGTAAGAACGCTATACCCTGTTGGATAGGTTGCTGATCGGGATATTGAGCTGCCATCAAGGCCAGCAATGCCCAGCTGGTGTTGATGAGCTGAGATTCTTCGTGTTGAATGTATTCATCTTTTAAGCATGATTCGTAGGACTCGCCCCAGCCACCATCGGGGCGTTGTTTGGTCAGGAGGAATGAACAAGCCCGGGCAAGCGTCGGATCTACCTCTTGTTCGCCTTTTTCGTAAGAAGGAGCACCGCTAGCCACCAATGCTTCTACTCCAAACCAGGTTCCGTAGGTGAAACAAACGGCCCATGATCCAAACCACGACCCGTCAGCTCGTTGCTGCTTTCGAATAAAGCGGCTTCCGTTCTGAATGGCTTGTTCAAGGACTCCTTGATGATATTCCGGATACACATGTCTGAATTCGGCCAGGGCGCGTATACAGGCTGAGGTGCATTCGGTATAAGAATAATCCACCATAATACCGCCGAAAATTTCGGAAGGGTTGAGGATTTCCAGCCAATCCGGACCTCTTTTATTTTCGTAGGTAGCCCACCCACCGTCCTTATTTTGAAAGGAAAGGATCAGGTCTACAGCCTGGAATAGGCGTTCATCCGAAATGCGAACCTGATCAGTTGGTAATTGGGCGTGCGCTGATTGATGGAAACGCAAGGTTGCCCCCAGCCCTTCCGCTGTACAATCTGTGATTGGCCATCCGTGGTCGAGGGTCGAGAACGGCCAGCCACCTTGAGACGGGTGTCGAAAGTACCGCTCCCGTTGAGGGACATCCTCTCGAACCTGGGTGGTCTCTAAATACTGGTAGGCTTTAATTAACGGTTCTGGAAGCTCTTTTTCTAATCCACCCTCGGTAATGGCATGAATTGCAAAAGCAGTATCCCAAAGTTGGGATCCGTTATAACCGTTCATCTTCATTCCGTCTTCGGCAATCCAAAGGTAATCCTGCCATCGGTCTACATGCTGTCGGAACGCATCGGATTCCTTCCCATAGGCATGCCAAATACAAATTGAATTGATGATTTGATTGACAGGCCCTATATCTACAAAATTAGTTTGCTGATCTTCCGCTTCGATATATTCCAGGATGAATGCCAGGGCTTTTTTCCGCCAAGAGCCAATGGGGGCTCGTTCATACCCATTAAGCAGCTTATGAACCACTGAAAGAAAGGCGGACGGTGTGGAGTACGAATCCTCTGCGGCTACCGAATTTCGAGCCTTCTGCCAGTGAATTTCCTCGTAGGGGATCGGATAGATTTCCTGTCTGATCTCCTTGATCAAATGTGTATTCGGACCGGTCAGCCTATGCCCATAGCAATAAGCCATTGGGAGATAGACCATACGGGCATGACACCAGTACCGACCAGGATGTATAGGGAGCCACCGAGGAACAGTCCACATTTCCGGAAACAGGCTCTGACATCCTTTCCAGTCGTACACCCCTAGGACAGACAGATAAAATTTACCCCATGAAGGAATAAAGGTGGCTCCACCTCGGTCCAATATCCAGGATCTGGCCTTCTCCATAGCCTCTGTTTCAGCCGACATACCCAATAACCGAAGGGCTACGTATTGCATGGCGGTACCGAAAAGGGTAGACGTACCTTCAATATGCAGGCCCCAACCACCATCCTCACGTTGATGGTTTAGCATGTAGCGCTTCATCAGGGTTTGCTGAGGGGCTGAAAAGGGTGTCTGGGTAATGTAGGAGGCAATGACTAGTCCGGGCAAAAGAAACAAAGGCCCTCCATAGTCGCCTGGCCAATGGCCGTCATCTGCCTGCAACCGTTGGTAAAACTGAAGGCCTTTCAATGCTCCTTTTCGCGCAGCCGAAACCCCATCAAAGGATTCGGATGAAGCAGATTGACTCTTCTCTCGTTCCTGTAAAGCACGGAACAGGCGATCTGCAGAATTTGGATTCGAACCTGTATCGAATGTAAAGGCGGCATCCAATTCCTCCAGTACGGTATCTGACCATTCGGTTTCCTTTTCTAGCAGATCAATTGCCCACCATTGTCGTCCACGGTTGGTGGTCAACCGGAATCGATGCCATTGAGAAGGCCAGGAAGATACCTCCTTGGGAAGGGCGTTAGATTGTTTATCGATCATCGGTTTAATTTAGAATACCTTTTATGTGGTAAGTTTCCAATAAACCTTTTATTTGCCAAGCAATAGTCTTTCAGGACGTCCGAATATTTTTTCGGACTCTTGAGGTGATTAGTTTGTTCAGTCTGAATAGAAAAAAAAATTTCAGGAGTTGGATGAACCTATTTTGCAGGAAAGGCACCTGACTAAAGAAAGCAATGAGTTAAAATAGGATGAAGGAGGCAATCTTATATATTGGGTTGGCGCAATCCCTTTTTGCGATATTGGTGATGGTGACGAAGAAGCGAGTCTCCGTCTCCGACAAGATCCTCATTTTTTGCCTGACTACAATCGCTATCCGATTTTTTGCATTACTGCTTAATCGTGAATATCCGGATTTTATTCCGTCCGACTTTTCCGTTGCACTTATTCCGCTCACCTTCGGCCCCTTCTTGCTTTTGTACAGTACCTACCTCATCGATGGGCGTGAACGATTCAATCCCAACCACTACTACCATTTCTTACCCTTTTTCCTGGTCATGATTATTTACTATTTGTTCCTGTCCGGGCGGGTGTCTTTTGATGAAGTTACTTACTTCGAAAAAGATGGATATCTCTGGGTACGCATGTTGTATGCTACCATTTTCTTCAGTAGTGTGATCATATACACCTTATTGACCTTCGTAAAGCTCTGGGATTACCAAAAAGCATTACAAGAAGAACATAGCGGGCCTAAAAATCGGCAAACCCTCAATTGGCTCCGGTTTATTACCCTGCTCTTTAGTATTACCTTCCTGACCTATTTCATAGCTGGGGGAATCAATGCGCTGACTTTTAGCCGAAAGACGGATATGCAAACGCTTACGCACGTTGGACTTACTTTGCTGGCTTATACCGTAAGCTATTTTGGCCTGCGTCAACCTTCAGTATCGAATCGCGAAACTGGTTTTCAACATGCGGCCATATCTGCACCCAAAGGAAAGGAAATCCCGAAAGCGGACTCGAAACAACGATTTACTGTCGAGGCAGCTGGGCAATTGGCTTCCAAATTGGACCAGCATATGGAGGAAAAGAAGCCTTACCTGGATCCTGATTTGAC
This sequence comes from uncultured Saprospiraceae bacterium, assembly GCA_964641965.1. Taxonomy (GTDB): domain Bacteria; phylum Bacteroidota; class Bacteroidia; order Chitinophagales; family Saprospiraceae; genus JAJDFU01. The sequence goes on from CAZXLD010000038.1 coordinate 10,564, forward strand.
GTTGAAAGATTTATCTTCGCAAGTAAGTCTTTCCAAATATGAGCTGACCGAATTATTAAATGGCCACATAGGAAAAAACTTTTTCACCTACGTAAATGAGTTCAGGGTAGCTGAGGTAATCCGGAAAATGGAAGACCCGACTTACTATCAACCAACGATTATAGCTATTGCATACGATTGTGGATTTAACTCCAAATCCACATTTAACAGTTTTTTCAAGCAACACACCGGTCTGACTCCCTCTGAGTACAAGAAAAAAATTACCTCCTGAAGAAGTTCGAAAAAAAATCCGGCTCCGTTACTTGACGCGAATATGGTTTTTCCGGACCCTTTACCATACAATACCATACTATTTTAGTGGTAAACCCAAAAACCCAGCTAACGAATGGGAAACAAATTATCTGCAATGCCAACTATGGAAGAGTATGTTGCTTTAATGCGGTTGATGTGGAAGCGTGGCATGAAAAGAAAGCCAAAAGATTCTTTTGAGAAACGTGCAGGACAATCCCATGAGCTGGATTTTTGCTACCTGGCTCTCGATCAAGTTTCTCGTTCTTTTGCGGCTGTCATACGTGAATTACCCAAACCATTGCGTGATCCTGTCTGTATCTTTTACCTGGTCTTGCGCGGGCTTGATTCCATAGAAGATGATATGAATATCCCACTGAGGGTTCGTCTGGAACTCCTTCGATCATTCTATGAGAAGAATTTTGATCCCAATTGGGCTATTTCAGGGATGGGAGATACACCGGACTATGAAGTCCTGCTAAGGAACTACTATAAAGTATCGCGTTCTTTCCTTCAACTAGACCCCCTGTTTCAAGATGTGATCTCGGATATATGCCGGGAGATGGGCGATGGAATGGCCAAGTATGCCGAAACAGAGATCATTACCCAGAAAGATTTTGATAACTACTGCCATTACGTAGCTGGCCTGGTAGGTATTGGTCTTTCCGGGCTGTTTTCAGCCTCAGGTGTTGAGCACCCGGATTTATATTTGGAAAAGCGACTGTCAAATTCGATGGGGCTTTTCCTGCAAAAGACCAATATTATCCGCGATTATTTGGAGGACTTGTATTCCTATCGGACGTTTTGGCCTCGTGAGGTGTGGGGACTGTATGCCGATGAGCTCGAATCTTTTGCCTCCTCTCCGGATGCACCCAATTCGGTGGCCTGCTTGAATCATATGATCACAGACGCTATGCGCCATGTGCCGGATTGCCTTGAGTATCTGGCCATGATTCGCCACCAGCAGGTATTCCGTTTTTGTGCTATCCCGCAGGTTATGGCCATATCGACTTTGGCAAAACTTTACAATAATTCTGAGGTGTTTAAGGGCGTGGTCAAGATCAGGCGGTCTTTGGCAGCTAAGCTCATTTACACCACAAAGGACCTTTCCATGGTTAAAGAGACCTTTAGCTACTTCGGGCAAGAAATTTTCCAGAAAATCTCACTTCAGGATCCGACAAGTAGCCAAATGGTCAAGCGACTTCAATCGTTACAGTACAGCACCGGAAAGGTTTCTTCTTTAGCCTTTCGCATGTCGCCAAAGGCTGAGTCTTCCAAAAAAATTAATGCTTAAGGATCGAAAGATGATAAATCAAAGCACAATTGACTACGAAGTTGTCATTGTAGGCGCCGGTATTGCCGGAAGTGCCTTGGGAGCTTATTTGGGGCGAAATGGAATACGAGTAGCCGTAATTGAGCGAAGTTGGGAGGAGCCAGAAGATATTATTGGTGAATTGCTCCAGCCGGGAGGCGTCCTTAAACTAAAAGAAATGGGGCTTTCGGATGCCACAGATGGGTTCGATGCCCAGCCGGTTTCCGGCTATGCACTTTTCATGGGGAAGGATCATTTTAACCTTAGGTATCCCGAACATAAAGATTCAAAAGCACAGGGCGTTGGCTTTCGATATGGCCGATTTGTCCAAAAGTTGAGATCGTACCTGCATGACCTGCCAACCGTAACCACCATTACCGGCCGGGCAACCGGTTTACTGGAAGAAAAAGAGGTAATCCGGGGGGTAGAGTATATTGCGCCCGGCAGTACAGCGGTAAAGACAGTACGGGCAAACCTTACCATTGTCAGCCAAGGAAGTACAGCCAACCTGAGGGGTAAGCTCTCGGAAGGGGAGAATAAAGTAGTAGGCTATATGCTGGGGTTCCTTTTGAAAGGCGGACGACTGCCTTACCCGGGTAATGGTCATGTTTTTGTGCATGGCAAACAACCGTTCTTGGCTTATCCGGTAGGAACTGACCTGACACGCATCCTGATCGACTTTCCCAAAACTTCCCCTCCTCGAAAGGGAAAGGAGTTGGAGCGCTTTCTACGGGAGGAAATGGCTCCGGATATTCCCGAAGGGCTTCGACTTCCCTTCCTTCAGGCGTTGGAGGAAGGAAAGTTTCGGGCTAAGCCAACGTGCCAGTTGGCGGCTAAACCCAAGCGGGTGAAAGGAGCCATGCTCCTCGGCGATTCCCTCAATATGCGTCATCCAATGACAGGAGGCGGAATGACTGTAGCATTGACTGATGTCAAAGCGTTTGGCGAGCGCCTACTTCAATTGCCGGACTTTTCTAAACCGGAAGAGCTCAGCGAATGCATTGATGAGTTTTATGAAAGCCGCCATCAGGAAAATGCCACCATGAATATTTTGGCATACGCCTTGTATCAGGTGCTTTGTCACCCTGATCTCCGGCAGGCCTGTTTCGATTATTTAAAACGGGGTGGGCAGTTTGCCTCGGGCCCAATGTCTATACTAGCAGGAGTATCCAGGAATCGCCATTTCCTTTTGCTCCATTTTGTAGCGGTTGCTCTACATGGCATGTTACACAACCTATTGCCTATACCAACCGTTTCAGGGATTAAAATGTCTCACTCCATGCTCAAGGATGCCTTTCACATCATAGACCCGTTACTGCGGGAAGAACATCCTGACCTACCTACCAAGATGGTTTTGGAGATTGGACGTGTACTGTTGAACAAAAAGGTTGAAAATGTGGAAGTTGGGATAGGCGACCCCAATACCATATGACCTTTGATATCGTAGAACATAACCTAAAATGGATTGTCTTCCACGAACACCCTTTAGCAAACCCTCTTTTTTTGACAAGGTCGATCCAATGTGATTGCCTTCAATTTTAGAAACGAATTACGCAATAGTTATGAGCATTACTGGAAAACAACATATGTCTGTTGGAATAGATGATATGGCGGCCTACATCCCTGCCTTGAGTCTTCCAATCCAGGCCTTAGCAGAAGCTCGGGATATCGAGTACCCCAAGTTGAATAAAGGCTTAGGCCTTACGGCTATGTCTCTCCCGGATCGGAATGAGGATACTGCCACCCTTGCAGCTAATGCCGTATTGAGCCTGATTCACCGAAACCAGTTGGATCCGATGAGCATCGGCCGGATCTACATGGGGACGGAAAGCTCTTTTGATGGTTCAAAACCCATGGCGAGCTACGTATTGCAAATGCTAAATGCGCAGTTGGAAGAGCGCTATGGAAAAGACTGTTTCCTGCATTGTGATGTAGTTGATTTGACTTTTGCATGTATTGGGGCGGTGGACGCTCTCCAGAATACCATGGATTGGGTAATTGCCGGGGACGATCGTAAAGGGATCGTTGTTGCTTCTGATATTGCCTGGTATGATTTAGGCTCTACCGGCGAATACACACAGGGGGCAGGTGCAGTAGCTATGTTGGTATCCAAAAATCCAAGGCTGTTGGGGATTGATCCGGATTGGGGAGTTGCCACCGATGCCGTTTATGATTTTTTCAAGCCGCTTCGCAAACTACCAAAAGCAAACTTGGTAGATGAAATCGTTGCTGCTCAAGGGCTCAACGGTAATACCAGCGAACAGGTTTACGGTCAATTGATGGATGCGGAAGATAGCATCTGGAGCGTGGATCGTAACCCTAACTTTATGTTGCATAGCGATACGCCTGTATTTGATGGCCCCTATTCAAATCAGTGTTACCAGGAGCGTATCGGCCAGGCCTTGCGTCACTTTGCTGCACAGAAGGATCATTTTTCCTTGCTGGAAGACTGGGATCGGATGATCTTTCATCTTCCTTATGCGTATCAGGCTCGGAGAATGTTTACAGCTCTGTACCTGGAGGAGTATGTATCGAACGGGAACCTTTCTGACTTAGAGACCAATCTTGGGCAAACAATTCCTCAGGCAAATGATTACGAAGATGAGGCTGCCTACCAGAAAGCCAAATCCCAATTCTTGCGAGCGTTAAGCAAATCGGATGCCTACAAAAACTTTGTAGCTGAAAGGATTGAAAAGGGAGAGCGCGCCTCCAGTTTGGTTGGAAACCTGTATACCGGTTCTATCTGGCTTTCCTTGATGAGTTCCCTGGAGGCTGATCTCCTCGCCTCCGCAGATCAGTTGGAAGGTCAAAAGCTCGGTTTTTTTGCTTATGGAAGTGGATCTAAATCTAAAGTTTTCCAAGGCGAGGTTCAAGAAGGTGCGATGGAGGTCATTCGCCAATGGCAGCTCATGGAAAGATTGGAAAACCGGCAAGCGATTTCATTTGAGGAATACGAGGCGCTCCGTCAGGTTGGCAGCATGCAACCGGTAGCCACACCTAAAGGGGTTTTCCATTTGGTAGAGGTAGATGAACGCGAGGGTGATACTTATGGCACCCGCTCCTACGCTTTTGCCGAGATAAAGGCAGAGTTGGCCACAGCTTAATTTGACCTCCAAAAGGCTGGGGTAAACAATACTAAAATGGTGAAGATCTCCAGCCTTCCCAACAACATCAAAAAACTGAGCAGCAGTTTTGCCCCTGCTGGTAGCCAGGCGAAGTTATCTGTCGGACCTACCTTGCCAAGCCCTGGTCCTACATTGCCAAGGGATGTTGCAGTGGCTCCTAAAGCTGTGGTGAAATCAAGTCCCAATACCGAGAGACATACGGATCCCAGTGCGAATAGCATTAAATATAAAAGAAGGAAAATAATAATGTGCGTGTAAATTTTTGGCGCAATCGTTTGATCACTCACTTTTAGTGTCAAAATAGCCCTTGGATGCAATATGCGTTTAAATTCGAGTAAGGAGTTTTTATAAAAGACAATATGGCGAATGAGTTTGATCCCTCCGCTGGTAGAGCCGGCACAAGCCCCCGAAAACATCAGAATGAAAAAAAGCATAGTCAATCCGGCTGTCCACTGGGTGTAGTCAGCTGAAACGAAGCCGGTTGTTGTGACAACCGAAACAATTTGAAAAAGGCTATCCCGGAATGCCCGTTCTGCCGGATAGCCGGTCTGCAGGAACACCGGAACACATACCACCATAAGCAATACCGCAAGGACGAACATGTAGGTCCTGAATTCCTCATTCTGCCACACCGTCCTTAGCTTTCCCTGGAACCCCAGGTACATTACCGTAAAGTTGGTTCCCGCCAGGATCATGAATAAAATTAGCGTATACTGGATCAAAGGAGTCTCATAGTACATGATGCTGGCGTTTTTGGTACTAAAGCCGCCTGTAGCCATTGTGGTGAGTGCGTGATTGATCGCATCAAATGCAGTCATCCCTTCCGCCCAAAGCAATATAAATAGAAGCCCGGAAAGCCCCAGGTACAACAGCCAAAGGCGTCTTGCCGTTTCCCGAATCCTGGGGTGCAACTTGTCGGATTTCGGCCCTGGGGTTTCAGCACCAAAAAGCTCAATCCCCCCAAAGCCAAGCAAGGGGAATATGGCTACGGTCAGGACGATTATTCCCATTCCACCTAACCATTGGGTAAGGCTTCGCCAAAATAGAATGCCTTTGGGGAGCGACTCGATATCCTCGAAAATCGTAGCTCCGGTGGTAGTCATTCCCGAAATAGTCTCAAAAACAGCATCGGTTAGATTGATTTCAATATTGCTGTATAAATAGGGAAGCGTACTAAAAGCAATCATGCTTAACCATCCCAAGGCAACAATCAGGAACCCCTCCCGCTTTTTAATCGATAGGGAGCCATTCAGCGGTATTAAACGGCAGGCAATTCCGGATCCGATAGTGATCAGGCTGGAGTAGACAAAGGCAAGAGTTCCTTCACCCTCAAAGCAAAGGGATACTCCAATACAGGAAACCATAAGAATGCCTGTCAGGAGAAGCATGGAGCCGATCACCCTGGCTATAAGGGAAAGATTAATCATTTGTGGGCTAAAAATAGCGGAAGTGTAGAGGAAGGACCATTTGGTTTTCTACTGCTAATTGAAAAGGCGCTCCAGTTTATCAATGGCTTCCGGTAAGGCAAAAACAATCACTTTATCCTGACTCTGGAATTGAAAATCTCCATTCGGTATCAGGCTTTGATCGCCTCGAATCACGCCACCGATCATGGATCCTTTTGGGATCTTCAACTCTTTGGTGTTCTGACCGGTAACCTGAGCATGCTCACTTAATACAAACTCAATAACCTCAGCATCCACCCCATTTAAACTGGTGATAGCCTCCACACGTCCTTTTCGAACATACCTGAAGATATTATTGGCAGCGATCAACTTTCGGTTAATCAAGGTATCTACTCCAATATTCTGTGAGATATGCACATATTCCTTGTTTTCAACCTGGGCAATGGTTTTTCGGACCCCGTGGTTTTTAGCTGCAAGGCAGGCAATTATGTTCGTTTCAGAATTGGTTGTTACAGCAATAAAGGCATCCATTTGCTCCAACCCTTCTTCTACCAATAAATCCATGTTGCTATAGTCCCCATTGATGACAAGGGTATGATCAAGCGATTCAGCAAGGTCCTTGCATCGCTCTTTGCTTTTCTCGATCAAGGTTACCTTATAGTTCTTCTCCAGCACCTGGGCGGTATCTTTGGCCAATCCGCCCCCACCCAGGATCATTATATGCCGAACGGTAACCAATTTTTTACCGATTACTCGGGTTAGTTCTTCTCTGTCTCGCGATCGGGTAATAAAATAAACGTGGTCATTTTCCCGAAGGACAGTATCAGCAGTTGGTATCAAAGTCCGTTGCCCCCTCAAAATGGCAATCGGTTTTGTGGATTCATGCGCCAGGAGCTTGCCGGCATGCGATACTTTTTGCGAAATAAGGGGCGAGGACCCATCCAGGGTCAAACCGACCAGACTCAGTTTGCCGTCTTCAAATTCAAAAATATCGGTGAAGGAGCACTGTCGGATTAATCGGTTGATTTCAAGTACGGCCAGTTGCCGAGGGGAAATCAGGTGATCCACCCCCAGGTCCTTGAACATGTGGAGCGGACCGTCTTCCAGGTATTCTTTATTAGTAACCCGGGCAATAGTCTTTTGGATACCCATTTTTTTAGCCAGAATAGCTGTTAGGATATTCGAATTTTCCGAAGTTGTAACAGCTAATAGTAATTGGGCCTGGTTGGGACTGGCCTGCTTTAGAATACCTATGGAAGTGGAATCCCCCCAGATCGTAAGGACATCCAAATGGGATTCAGCATAATCCAATACGTCTTTATTGGTGTCAATTAAAACTATATCCTGGTTTTCTTTTGTCAGAAGTTCTGCAAGGTGAAAACCCACATCTCCGGCACCTGCAATTATTATTCTCATCTCTGAATCGCTTTGAAAAGCTTTTACCGCTGCAAATTTAGACGTTTCAACTACTTAAAGGACACATTTCTATGGACCATACCTACTAAATTCGCATTATAGTAAATCTATATATCTCAATTCAAATCTATAGTTGTATGAAAATCCTGATGGTATGCCTGGGCAATATTTGTCGATCACCTTTGGCAGAAGGGATTCTGAAAAAAAAGTCAACGGATAGGAAGCTCAACTGGCAAATTGATTCTGCAGGCACGGGATCCTGGCATATTGGCGAACCTCCAGACCCCAGGTCCAGGGAAGTGGCTCTTCGTAACGGCATTGATATTTCGGATCAAAAAGCGCGACAACTACAGACATCTGACCTCCATTATTACGACTATATTTTTGCAATGGATAGCGCCAATTACCGGGATATTCTTAGGATGAAAGATTATGCCGGAGGGACTGCCCAGGTTGAAATGATACTCGATCGAGCAAATCCAGGCCAGGCTGAATCGGTACCCGATCCCTATTGGGATGATAGAGGCTTTGATCAGGTTTTTCAATTACTAGACACGGCCACTGATGCTATTCTGGACCAACTAGCCAACGCTCCTACGATTGAAAAGGAGCTTTAACTTGCTTCCCCAACACCAAAGGCTGTTTCTACAATTTCCTTTTGTTGTTGGTCGTGGACCATCTTGAACCCGGTTGCTGGAGATGCACTTGATTTGCGGGCCACGAATTCAATCTGATCCAATGAAATACCTAGCTCCTTATTCCGCAAAATATTATTGATGTATTGCCACGGACCCATATTGGAGGGCTCTTCCTGCACCCAGACCAGACCAGCTTCACTGTATTTATCTAGAATGGCATTCAGCTGTTTTGCCGGGAAAGGATAAAGTTGTTCAAGGCGGACAATGGCCACATCCTGTCTGTCATTATTCCTTCTGTAATCCAGCAAATCAAAGTAGACTTTCCCACTGCACAGCAGCACTCGCGTTACGTTCTTTTCAGTGGCACCGGCAAAGTTTGGGTCGTCCAGAACCTCCTTAAAACAAGTGTCATCCAAAAAATCGGCTCGGGGAGAGACGACCTCAGGGTGGCGCAGCAGCGATTTTGGGGACATAACGACCAAAGGCTTCCGAAATGGCCGGGCAATCTGGCGCCGTAGCAGGTGGAAAAAATTAGCAGGTGAGGTAACGTTGGCTACTGTAATATTGAACTCAGCACATGCTTGCAGGAATCGTTCGATCCGGCCACTGGAGTGTTCAGGACCCTGACCCTCATAGCCATGTGGGAGCAATAAAACCAATCCACTCATCCGTTGCCACTTACTCTCTGCAGCAGAAATGTATTGATCGACGATGGTTTGCCCTCCGTTGTAAAAATCGCCAAACTGGGCTTCCCAGATCACCAGGGTGTCGGGAGAAGCCAGGGAATAACCGTACTCGAAACCCATCACAGCGAACTCAGATAGTAGGGAATTAAAAATCCTGAATTTACCTTGTTTTTCGGCCAGATGGTTTAGCCTGTTATATTCTTGAAAGGTGTTGGCATCATGCAAGATCGAGTGGCGGTGCGAAAAGGTTCCTCGCCTTACATCCTGACCGCTCATCCGTACATCATGGCCCTTCACCAACAGAGAGCCGTAGGCAAGTAGTTCGGCCATAGCCCAGTCCAATTGATCATTATCCAATTGTTTGTGCTTGGATTTGTATAGCCGCTTGACTTTGCTAAGGGGGGTAAATCCTTCCGGAATAGCCATTAGCTTGGTAATCAGCTCCTCTAATTCCTCCTTTCCGATGCCTGTAACGGGTGATTGTTCAAAATCTGCAGGATCGCTGGTTTTCTTAAGCTTTCTCCAGGCTTGTTCAGATTCCTGGTACTTATATGGTAAGGGATTCTGCTTGACGTCATTCAGTCGATCCTGGAGGAATGACCAGAACTTTTCCTCCATCTCCTGGCTTAAGGATGCATCTACATCTCCGCGCTGAACCAATTTTTTTGAGTACACTTCCCTGGGATCCGGATGCTTGCTAATGATTTCGTACATCTCGGGCTGGGTAAACTTGGGATCATCTCCTTCATTATGGCCATGCCGACGATAGCAAACGATATCGATGAAAACGTCAGAATTGAAATGTTGCCGAAAATCAACGGCCATCTCGGCTGCAAAAAGTACAGCTTCGGCGTCATCCCCATTGACATGGAAAACAGGGGCGTCTACCAGTTGTGCAGCGGCGGTAGAGTAGGTGGAAGAACGGGCATCATCAAAATCCGTAGTAAATCCAACCTGATTGTTGATCACAATATGAATGGTACCACCCGTATAATAGCCATTAAGTTTACTCATTTGAACGGTCTCGTAGACCACTCCCTGACCGGCAACTGCCGCATCTCCATGGATCAAAATGGGTAAAATCCGATCGTAATCGCTTTCGTAGAGAATATCGGCTTTGGCACGAGCAAAGCCCTCGACTACCGGATCTACAGATTCCAGGTGAGAAGGGTTAGGCGCTAATTTCAGGTCAATTACTTTGCCGGAGGTTGTAGGTACTTGAGATGAAAACCCCAGATGGTATTTGACATCTCCATCACCAAAGCTTAGATCAGGCACGGCTGTTCCTTCAAATTCATTGAAAATTTGCTCATAGGTTTTACCCATGATATTGGCTAGCACATTAAGTCTACCCCGGTGTGCCATCCCCATCACGACTTCCTCGACCTGTTCGTCAGCTGCTTTATTGATGATTCCGTCGAGAGCCACGATTGTACATTCACCACCTTCCAGTGAGAATCGTTTTTGCCCGATGTATTTAGTATGCAAGAAGCGTTCAAAAATTACCGCTCCATTCAGTTTTTCAAGGAGGCGTTTTTTCTTTTCCATGGGAATGTCATAGGCATTGTCCGGATGGTGGCGTTCAATGCGCTCTCTTACCCAGCGTCGCTGTTCCCGATGGCGAATATGCTGATATTCAAAGCCTATATTGCTACAGTAAACCCGCTGTAAGTGGTCAATGATTTCCTGTAAAGTTGCTTTTCCTGGCAGTCCGGCTTCTACGGCAGCCTGGAAATATAGGGGGCGGTCGGCATCCGAAAGGCCGAAATCTTCAAGATTCAGGTTGGGTTTGCGGTCCCTGCGCTGGCGAATTGGATTGGTAGTGCTCAGCAAATGTCCTCTATTTCGGTAGGCCCGTACCAGGGCGAGCACATCAAACTCTTTTTGTGCATTTTCCAGTGAGGTACCGCTTCCTTCAACGGCTGCTGGCTGAGCGTGGCCATTTCCATTGGATTGGGCAAAATCGAAACCTTTGAAAAAGGTACGCCAGCCTTCGTCTACCTTTTCTGGATCGGCCAGGTATTGATGATATAAGGTATCGATATAATTAGGGTCTGCATTGGCTATAAAGGACAGGTCTTTCATGCGTTTGTATACCAGTTTTCGTCAAGTTGAGTGCAGCACATACAGCAAGAAACTAAACAAGCTGATGAACAACACTTTAGCGAATTAAATGTGTTCTGTTTGAAAGGTAAATATCGGTAAAAATGATATCTAGTATACCATTTAAGCCGCCTTACTTCAAGTGTATTTAAAACATGGTTAGCTCCACGTTAGGTTTCGAAAAGTACAAATTGAGAGTGAAAAAAGTATTCAATTTTTTGATAAGCAGGAAAAAGGATTTACTTTTGCCATCCGTTTAGAAACAGATACAATTAAGGTAAAGAATCAGGGATGGCACACCATAAATCAGCCAAGAAAAGAATTCGGCAGGATAGTAAGAAGCGGTTAGCCAACCGTTACTATAAAAAGACTGCGCGTACAGCGATCAAGCAGTTGCGGGAGATGAGCGAAAAAGAAGAGGCCGAAAAGTTTCTACCTAAAGTAGAATCTATGATCGATAAATTGGCAAAGCGTGGGACTTGGCACAAAAACAAAGCTGCCAACCTAAAGAGCAGCTTGTCTAAACATGTGAGTAGCCTCGCCTAAGTTTGCACAAGGCTAAAAGATAAGTAGAGGGTGTATTTCAGAAGAAGTACACCCTTTTCAATTGTCGAGACCTCCGATTATATTTGCAAACGAACGTTCATTCGTATTTTATGTCTCGATTCCATTCTCTTCGCGTACAGGAAGTCCGTTCGGAAACGGCAGACTGTGTTTCCATCGCATTTGATCTTACCCCTGAGCAGCAATCCATTTTCTCATTTCTTCCCGGTCAATATCTTACCCTTCGGACCCAATTGGAGGGAGAGGAGGTACGCCGGTCCTACTCGATATGTACCAGTCCGCTGGATGGAGAGCTGCGGGTAGCGATCAAAAAAGTACCCGGTGGGAAATTTTCCACCTTTGCCAATGAGGCTTTACAAACAGGGGATATCCTGGAAGCCATGCCGCCCATGGGTAACTTTACTACCGAGGTCAATAGCGCCAATCAACACCTGTATGTAGGCGTTGCAGCAGGTAGTGGGATTACGCCGGTTCTTTCCCTGGTCAAAACCATTCTGGAAGCTGAACCCGCCTCTCAGTTTTTATTATTCTATGGAAACCGGCATGTGGATACCATTATTTTCCGGGAAGAAATTGAAGGGTTAAAAAACCAATTCCTAGATCGATTTGTGGTTCACCACATCCTTAGTGGTGAGCATTATTCTACGGATATGTTTGCTGGACGGATCTCTTCTGCTAAAATGAAGGCTTTTTCCAGTCATCTTTTTGATCCCAAGGAAGTAAGTGCCTTTTTTTTATGTGGCCCCCAGCCCATGATCATGGATGTCAAGAAAGTCTTGAAGGAGCAGCATGTAGACTCTCATAAAATACATTTTGAACTGTTCACGACGGCTTTCCCAAACCACGGCCACCAAAAACGCCGGCAAGAGACCAGAAAACAACAAGGAGTGGAGGCGACGGTTGAATTGGTGATGGATGGAAGTCGGTTCAGGTTCCAAATGGAGCAAGGGGATCGAACGGTTTTGGATGCAGCGCAACAAGCCGGTGCAGATGTTCCCTTTTCCTGCAAAGGTGGAGTGTGTAGTACTTGTAGGGCGAAAGTGCTGAGCGGAGAGGTACAAATGGATGTAAATTATGCGCTTGAGGCGGATGAATTGGAGCAAGGTTATGTGCTCACCTGCCAAGCACATCCGATTACCAATCAATTAGTTCTGGATTTTGACAGTTAGGTCTTTAATGCACAGCCAATGCCAATAACTACCAATCGACGGAAAGACATTTACGAAGCTGCCGCTCATTTATTTCGGACAAAAGGTTTTGTGGCTACCAGTATGCGGGACTTGGCGAAAGAGGTCAATCTGAATGCTTCCAGCCTGTACAACCACATATCCTCCAAGGAAGAGATTCTTCAGGAAATTTGTTTTTCAACGGCCCAAAAATTCGAATCCGGGATGGCTGAGGTGGAGGCAATAGAAGGGCGCTGCACGGAAAAGGTAAATAAGTTAATCGAGCAGCATCTTTGGATGGCTACTTCAGATCGAACTTCAATAACTGCATTTAATGACGAGTGGAGACACCTCAGTGAACCCTATTTAAGCGAATTTATAGCCTTGCGCAAGGATTACGAAAATCGGTTTGGCCGAATTTTGGAGGAAGGCATGAGGCAGGGCGAGTTTCGGAAAGCACCGGTTAATCTTGTCCTTTTTACGTTACTTTCTTCCTTGCGGTGGTTGTATGATTGGTTTGAACAAGGGCGAAGTATTTCCTTGTCGGAACTGGAAAAAGAAATGCAGGATTTTATTCTGAATGGGATTCGAGAAAAGGAATCTTAACCATTGAGGGGAAAAGTCCAAGAACAGGTTGAGATTTGGCTTTTGGAGCGAACGCCCCCAAATTTTGTTATAGGACGACCCTTCGGGTGTCAGCATGCAAGCATCTGCCTAAGGCGCTTTATTTTCAAGAAAGGGGCCCCTGCCCCTTTCTTGAAACACATAGCCACAGCTACGCAACCGAAAATGTTCTAAAAGGTGGTCACCTGATTTTCATCCTTGCACTGTTCCAGTATATAGAGGACAAAGCAATTGTTTTATGTCGATCCATTATCAGGGTATCATAATAGGTCATAATCGGACTTCCAATTGGTGAGAGCTAGGTGGAATTTCGAGTACAACCAAAAGGAGTTCGTGTGATAGTTAAATCAAACACTAGTCTATTTCAGGCGGGCATCATGGAGTGTACCATCAACAAGTAAGTACGCGTTTTAGAATTACCGATAAACTTATTCAAGCCAAAAAAATCTTTTATGGAAGCAATTAAGTATGCTTTTTTTATTGTCCTAATGATTGGATTCGTTGCTTGTACTGATGACGACAACGATGGACCCGACCCCATGCCTGGCCAAGTAACAGCTGTAATTGGTGGAGAAAATTTTACCTCCAATATCAACACTACCGACGGGAGCTTTTCAGAGCTGCTGGGTACCCGAACCATCGAAGTGGATGCGCCGGCAGGGGCAACCGGAGCAGGTGGAACTTTGGTCCTGGGTATGATCGATAATAGTTCCGGAACTGGGGAATGCATTACTGCCGGTGCCTACGGCTTAAATGCGCAGGCCCAGCTCTTTGGCACAATGGCCTATTTTGTGAATGGTACCACCTATACCACCTTAGGTCAAGACATCGAGTTAAGTATAACCGTAACTGATTGCAATGAAACCGACCGGACGATTTCCGGTGACTTTTCAGCGGTCCTGCAAATCGGAATTGACAGCACTACGATTTCGATTGCAAACGGTCGTTTTAATCAGATTTCCTTTTAAAATGAGAAAACCGGAGTCCCTCAGGACTCCGGTTTTCAAGCATTAATCTTTTCGGACCCGATCTAAAAAGCATCCACCGGAGCAGGTTTAGGCTTTGAAGACGGTAGTTGAATGGGTGGTTTGGGCTTTTGCAATTGGATGATATTCGCCCAATCCAGCAATTTGATGACCGGATAGGTAGGATCAAACTCCCACTTCCGGACGCCAAAGTTCGGACGGTTGCCATACTTGTGGTGGTTGTTGTGTAATCCCTCTCCCATCATGAGCAGGTCCCAGGGCCACAAATTCTTACTCGTATCGCGGATCTTGAAGTTGATATACCCATATTTATGGGCAAACCAATTGATGATCACGCCATGTACAGGGCCCATAGCAATGTGAACTGGTATGAGGAGATAGAGCCACCAATATGGTGCAAAAGCTACATAGAACAAGGTATAAAGGGCTACCCATCCTGTGCGAACTATATTATTGGATGCAAACAGATCGAAGGACCGCCAGTTGGGAAGGTTTTTGGTGAATTGCTCTTCAATTGGTAAATCATCATCGAAGATTCCATTATATACCTTTCGAGTCCGCAACATCATACTGAAGAAATCGGGATCAAATTGAGGCGAATGTGGATCGTTCTCCGTATCGGCGTATGCGTGATGCATTCGGTGCATGGCCCCATAGGCATAAGCACTTAGATACGACGACCCTTGGCAAATCCACGTAAAAACGTAGAAAAACTTCTCCCAACCTTTGCTCATGCTGAACATGCCGTGCGCGGCATACCGATGCAGAAAGAAAGTCTGGCAAAATAGGGATAAGTACCAATGAGCAATAAAAAACAAAATGATGTAAATCATGATAAAAGTAATGTGTCGGTTATTCAGGATACCGCTAAACGTAAAAGAAAAAGAACGGCGTGCTACCCATTAAAGTTGGATGGCCAGGAATTCGATCCCGGCAAACGTTAAGATAACAAAACGCACACTTTGCCAAAGGGAAATAAGCTGAAAGTAGTAAGACGTCGAAAAGGTAACAAAATTGTGAATTAGAGGTAGACAGTTACCTATTTCATTTTAACCATGCAAAGATACGAACAAATGTTCGTTCTTATTCTTTATATTTGTAGTGAAGCAGTTGCCTATACATAGGTAAAGCTGCCTGGTATTGACCCTTGCACTAGTTCTGCATAAGCATTAATTTATTTATCATGTCACAATCTCATCAACTTGAAGCTCAATTCCAGGCTCGGATTGATGCCGAAGAACGGATCGAACCGAGGGACTGGATGCCGGATGCCTACCGAAAAACCTTAATTCGCCAGATCAGTCAGCATGCTCATTCCGAAATAGTTGGCATGTTGCCGGAAGGGAATTGGATCACCAGGGCACCATCGCTCCGTCGCAAGCTGGCCCTGTTGGCTAAAGTACAAGATGAAGCAGGACATGGCTTATACCTCTACAGTGCTGCGGAGACACTTGGCGTAGACAGGAGTACCTTACTGGAGGAATTGCATGCAGGCAAGGCAAAATATAGTTCCATTTTCAACTATCCTACCCTGACCTGGGCTGATATCGGAGCTATCGGTTGGTTGGTAGATGGAGCGGCCATTATGAATCAGGTGCCTCTCTGTCGCTGTAGTTATGGTCCTTACGCCCGGGCTATGGTACGTGTATGCAAAGAGGAAAGCTTCCACCAAAGGCAGGGATATGAAATTATGCTGACGCTCTGCAAGGGAACAGAGGTTCAAAAAAATATGGCTCAGGATGCCCTAAACCGTTGGTGGTGGCCAGCCTTGATGATGTTTGGACCTAATGATGCGGATAGCAAGCATACCGCACAAAGTATGGCCTGGAAGATCAAGCGTTTCACCAACGATGAACTTCGACAGCGTTTTGTAGATATTACCGTGCCTCAAGCCGATATCTTGGGTATTACCGTGCCGGATCCAGATCTGAAGTGGAATCCGGATGCCGAGCATTATGATTTCGGGGCCATTGATTGGGATGAATTTTGGAACGTGGTCAAAGGAAACGGTCCTTGTAACCGGGAACGTATTGAGGCCCGCAAAAAAGCGTACGAAGAGGGAGTATGGGTGCGTGAAGCTGCCATGGCATATGCTGAAAAACGCAGTCGGCGCGCAGAAGAAAAAAGTAAAGTAGCCTGATATGAAAAAAAACTGGCCTCTTTGGGAAGTATTTATCCGTACAAAGCACGGATTAAGCCATAAACATGCGGGAAGCTTGCATGCAGCAGACGCTACAATGGCCCTGGAAAATGCTCGTGACGTGTATACCAGACGTAGTGAAGGTGTAAGCATCTGGGTGGTCGAATCCAATCATATTGTGGCTTCAAATCCAGAACACAGCGATAGCCTTTTTGAGCCTGCAAAGGATAAAGTGTACCGACACCCTACCTTTTATGATCTCCCGGACGATGTAAAACATATGTGATACCATGACCAACTCAGCCCAAACCAAATTCACCACCCGTCAGGAATTCCTCTTACGGGTGGGAGACAATTGCCTCATCCTGGGGCAACGCCTGGGCGAATGGTGCGGCCACGGTCCGGTGCTGGAGCAGGATATTGCGCTTACCAATATTGCCCTGGATTTAATTGGACAAGCTCGTAGCTGGCTTACCTTGGCCGGAGGCACAATTAGCCCGGTCAAATCAGAAGATGAGATGGCATTTTTGCGAGATGCTTGGGACTTTCGCAATGTCTTACTCGTAGAGCAGCCCAATTCTGATTTCGCACATACGATTGTACGTCAGTTTTGTTTCGACGCTTTCCACGCCTTAATTCTCACTCAACTTACTACCTCCAATGATGAGGAGGTGGCTGCCATAGCTGAAAAAGCATTGAAGGAGGTGACCTATCACCTCAGGTATTCCTCGGAGTGGATGATCCGCTTGGGAGATGGAACCGAGGAGAGTCACCAGCGTATGCAGCAAGCCCTGGACAACCTCTGGATGTATACTGGAGAGTTGACCACTGCAAATGAAATGGATCGGCAAATAGCTGCCGCCGGATTTGGTCCCGACCCTGCTATCTTTCAGAGACCCTGGAAAAAGAAAGTGGAGGCGATCCTGCACTTAGCCACTTTGGATTTACCCGAAGATCATTGGATGCAATCCGGAGGCAAGAAAGGAATCCACACAGAACACTTTGGGTACATCCTTGCAGATTTGCAATTTCTTCAACGAGCCTACCCAGGAATGACCTGGTAATTTTTCCGTCTTTTGGATAATTCCGGCTAGGCTTGCTATTTTGCAATTTGGATAGCCGATAATTGTTCATGGACGAAATTCTTGAAATTTTTCGGAACGTAATTATTCAGATTGCTACCCCAGATAATATGGGTGGTACAGGCTTTTATTTAAAGGATTCGGATCTGATAGTTACGAACGAACATGTGGTTCGGGGCAACCGTCAGGTTGTCATTCATGGGGAATCCATACCCAAACAGCTCGCTGCTGTCCTATTTACAGATTCTGTATACGACTTGGCTTTCATCGAACTTCCTCAACCCTATGCTTTGCCGGAAGTGCGTTTGCGTCTGGATGATCCGATAGAGCCCAATGAAACCGTCTGGGCTATAGGTCATCCCTTCGGGTTGAAATACAATACGACCAAGGGAATCGTTTCGGGTATTGAAACCGAAAATGAAACGGTAAATTATATACGTCACGATGCAGCCTTGAATCCGGGGAACAGCGGAGGCCCATTATTAGACCAGCAGGGTCGGGTAGTAGGTGTTAACACTTTTGTTATTCGCGACGGGGATAATCTGGGTTTTTCTTTGCCCTCGACTTACTTGCAAAAAAGTATTTCCGAATACCTGCAAGGAAGCCGTTCGGCTGCCACCCGATGTAACAGTTGTGGGATCTTGGTTTGGGAATCGACCATTGAAAATGGCTATTGTCCTAATTGTGGTAACCGGGTGGAATTGCCCAGTGAAGTGGAGGAGTACGAGCCGTTGGGGGTAGCCAAAACGGTAGAAGATATGCTCGAAGAAACGGGCCACAACGTCCTGCTTTCTCGAAGCGGACCGAATAATTGGCAGATTAAGCAGGGTAGTGCCCAAATCAATATTTCCTACTACGAAAAAACAGGATTAATCACGGGAGATGCCTATTTGTGTACCCTCCCCAAACAAAAAATAAAGCCCCTTTACGAGTATTTGCTTCGGCAGAATTACAAAATGGAGAATTTAACCTTCAGTATTCGTGGGCAAGATATTATCCTTTCCCTGCTCATTTATGACCGCTACCTAAATCTGGAAACCGGATTGGTGCTTTTCCGCCATCTCTTCGATAAAGCTGATCAATTCGATAATATTTTGGTCGAGCAATTTGGAGCGAGCTGGAAATATGCGGATAGTGCCTGATTCAGTCGGATAGCTTTCAAGTCTATTTCCATTTTCTACCGTCTAATCTTAAAATCGCTATAATTGTAAAGATGCTTGTTGCGTTATACACCTGTTTGATCTGTGCAAGCAGGTCAACTTTCTGAAGGAAACGTTTCTGGCATTGCGATAACTTCGTTTGACATGCCATGGAATAAAAACGAATTGGTGTCACAAATACTCTGGGTGTTATTGAAACGCACATAAAAGAAATCCCATGAAATCCATTAGGCTACTCTTTCTAACTATCTGCCTAGGCTTTTCGGCCACTCTTGTCGCACAAGACATTCATTTTTCCCAGTTCTATCTTTCACCTTTGAACCTTAATCCGGCATTGACCGGTGTGATGAACTGCAATATCCGGATAGCTGCGAATTATCGAAATCAGATGTCGAGTATTCTGCGGTCGGATTCTTACAATACATACTCGGTTTCCTACGACCAAAAAGTCCCTGTTGGACGGTTCGATTATTTCGGCTTCGGTGGTGTTTTTTGGGGAGACCAAGCGGGGTCTGCTAACTTCTCAACCTTTACCGGAAAGCTGGATTTTTCATACAGCAAGCGAATCGGAGGTAACCGGACCGTAAATCATTACTTGGTTGCGGGTGTGGAAGCCGGCTTCGCCCAACGATCCGTTGACTTCCTGGAATTAAGGTGGGGGCTTCAGCATAACGGACAGGGAGGATTTGATCCGAGCTTACCAACCGGAGAAGAAAATGTACCCTGGAATGACAATACCTTATTTGCAGATTTGGGTGCCGGTTTACTCTGGTTCAGCGTCTGGGGCCAAGGGTCCAACTTTTACGCCGGGGCTGCATTTCATCATTTAAATAACGCCAATCAAGCCTTGGAGGAAGGAGCGGAAGACCCAGTATTCACGCGCTTTACCGGTCATGCAGGAGGTGAGTTTGCGCTGACCAAAAAAATGGGATTAGCACCGGGGATCATTACCATGTTTCAGGGCCCCTCTTTCCAAGTGACCGGGGGAACCAACCTGAAATTTGCCCTTGGCCGCACTGGAACGGAGGTGTTCCACATCGGACTTTGGGGTCGAATTGCCAGGCAGACTGAAACCAGTATCCTGACGGATGCGGTAATTGTGGCTTCAAGATTCGATTATCGATCCTTTTCCCTGGGCTTTAGCTACGACATCAATGTCTCATCTCTTTCCGAAGCTAGTAACTCCCAAGGTGCCTTTGAATTTGCCCTTCTTTACCGGATCTGCGGTAAAGAGAACCGAGGGCTATACTGCCCGGAATTTTAATTTGTAATTCTCCTATCTTTACAAATAAGATGAGCTTTTAGGTCATTTCTTAAGCTTGCCAAAAAAATCAATTTAGGAAGGAAAATTTTACCACATGTTAAAATCA
Organism: uncultured Saprospiraceae bacterium; assembly: GCA_964641965.1. GTDB lineage: Bacteria > Bacteroidota > Bacteroidia > Chitinophagales > Saprospiraceae > JAJDFU01. Next base: position 30,630 of record CAZXLD010000038.1, read on the forward strand.
AAGAAAGATACAGGTGTCGCCAAAGGGCAACCGGGAATTCCAAGTACTACGAGTGGACACAACAGCCTTGTTCAGGGTACTGTAATTGAGGGGACGCTTCGCTCAGAAAATGACATTCGAATTGATGGCACGCTAAAAGGGAATCTGGAGTGCAAGTCAAAAGTAATCATTGGGCCTTCAGGAGTTATTGAAGGGGATGTGAACTGCAAGGATGCCGTCATCGAAGGGCAATTCAACGGAACTATTGAAGTCCGGGAACTGCTCAACGTACGCAAAACGGCAAAGGTGACCGGAGAAGTCGTTTATGGAAAGCTAATCGTGGAAGGTGGAAGCGTTTTCAATGTTTCTTGTTCAATGGGACGCGTTGGCCAGAAGAATAATTCATCCCGAACGCATTCAGCCCAACCTAAAGCCACCTCTGATATTGCAGCAGAACACTCCTCCTAATCCGGAAAAGAAAAATACCGAGGGAATACAGGGTGAAGATGGGGTAGACAAAGTCAAGTCCTACGCCAAATATTCCGGTTTGGCTATCCAAATGGGGATTCTTATTGTGCTTGGCGCATTCGGAGGCAGACAGCTAGACCGCTGGGCAGGCACCGGAAAACCTTATTTTACGATGGTTGGTTCTTTATTGGGTATCTTTGCTGCCCTATACATCGTACTGAAGGATTTGTATTTCTCCAAGAAACAGTAATTGTTGTTCACATCGGTTTACTTTCCCCTGCTATGTCGTTTTCAAGGTTTCTCGGCTTAATGATCGTATCCGGATTAGTGGCCTCCCTATCGGTTTTCCTCTTTGATCAGTGGGCCGTGACCCAACCTTTTTCATCCTTCTCCTGGATTACTTTACTCTTTTTCCTTCTATTTACCATCGGGGTGTTTTTTTTAGCACAGTGGGCTTCCAACTCAAAAAATCCAACGAGTTTTGTCCAAGTTGTCATTTCAGCCTTGGGCATCAAACTATTTGGGGCTGTAATTCTCATCCTCGTTTTTGACCGATTATTTGAGCCTGAAACCAGATGGTTTTTGCTCCCGTTTTTCACCCTTTATCTTATTTATTCTATTTTGGAAACCTACCTGTTAATGAAAATGGGTAAAGCCAAGACAACTCCCTCACCAGCTTAAAGAAAATATGGAAACTCCTTTTTTTTCTGCGTCGGTAAAAGATACCTGGACCTTTGATCATGTTTCATCTGATACGTTGAATCTGGTTCCAGCCGGGCCTTCTTCCTTTCACATAATCCATAATAACCAGTCCTTGCTCGCTGAAATCCTCGATCTGGATTTGAACGCCAAAATGGCTACCATCCGAATAAACGGGACCAATTTTGAGGTTAAAATTGAGGATAAGCTGGATCGATTGGTCAGAGAATTGGGGCTCGGATTGCATGCGGGGCAAAAAGTAAGCGAAATCAAGGCACCTATGCCGGGCCTAGTCTTGGATATTTCGGTGAAGGTTGGCGAGACGATTGAAAAAGGACAACAGCTATTGATCCTGGAAGCCATGAAAATGGAGAACGTAATCAAAAGTCCGGGCGAGGGCGTGATCAAGGCGATTCCAGTGGAAAAAGGCGCTGCCGTTGAAAAAGGTGCCATCTTAATTGAGCTGGACTAAGCGGATTTGATAATATCTGCCTAGGCCCCTCTTATTCCTCAATTACTCCCAATCGTAAAGGACGCTTCACCAAAAGGACGCTGTTTTTCCTGCATGGCCTGAAAGGTATACAAGCCGCAGTCCAGGAATTCGGCATAGTCGGAGACACTCTCTCGGTATCCTCTCGGGTGGGCAAGTACTTGTTCTTCAGGAGAAAGCAATACATACAAGGGCTGCGAATTCTGTTGAAAATTCGTGATTTGGAAATCTGCCCATTTGTTTCCAACATTTCGCAACTTGGCTCCTCTGGAGGCCGAAATCAGATCTTTTTTGAGGGGCTTCCGGTCATCTACATAGAGTGAAACCAGCACATAATCTTCGCTTATTCTATTCCAGATTTCATCTTCGATCCAAATGTGTTCTTCCGTCTTCCGGCAATTGACACAACCGTAGCCCGTAAAATCGAGTAAAACCGGCTTGCCTTCTTCTCTTGCATAGGTGAGCCCCTCTTCATAATCCTTGAAGCAATCCAGGTTATTTGCGCACTTGTCATAGGATGAAAAACGTGCCTTCAGGTCTGCATCCAATTTAGGTGTTGGTAAAAAAAGGTTGTAATGAGCCGGCGGTGCCAGGCCGCTTAAGGCGCTGAGTGAATCGTAGGCCTGGGTTTTTTCACTGTAGCGAAAGCCCAAGCTGAAATAAACTGCCAAGGCTAATGCCAGAACACCAAAGCTTTTACTGACCCAACCGATTTTTCGGTTTTTATTATCTAAGGGGAAGCGTATCAGACCAAACAAATACAGGGCTATTCCTAGCGCAATCAATAACCAGGCTCCCAGAAATAGCTCATAGGGCAGGATTCCCCAATGCTTGGTCATGTCTGCTACCGATAGAAACTTGAAAGCCAAAGCAAGCTCAATAAACCCAAGCAGCACTTTTACGGTATTCATCCAATCCCCGGAATTGGGTAATGCATTCAAACCAGCCGGAAAAGCTGCAAATAAGGCAAACGGCAAAGCTAATGCGGTGGAAAAACCCAACATGACAATGAAGGGGCCCAAGCTGGATGTGGCAGAAAGAACCAGCGATTGTCCAATGATCGGACCGGTACAGGAAAAGGATACGATGGCTAACGTAAAGGCCATGAAGAAAATTCCGAGTAGGCCTCCTTTGTCAGCAAGGGCATCGCTTTTATTGGCCCAGCTACTGGGTAAGGTAAGTTCATAGAATCCAAAAAAAGAAAGGGCAAACAGCACAAAGATGGCAAAGAAAAATACGTTAGCGATCCAATTGGTGGATAGTTCATTGAGGGCGGTTGGCCCTGCAAGTCCAGTCACCAACAAGCCAATGCTCACATAGATCACAATAATGGAAAACCCATAAAGTAGTGCATTTCGTAATCCTGTACGCCGGTCCTTACTTCGTTTGGTGAAAAAGCTCACCGTGAGCGGGATCATGGGAAACACGCAAGGAGTCAGTAAGGCCAAAAGGCCTCCGGCAAATCCTAGGAGAAAGGTCCAACCCAGATTGGCTCCGGTAGGGCTTCCTTCGGCCTCACCACAATTGCCGACAGGGTTGAGGTGGGATTCTTGCAAGGCAGCCACGGATTGATCCAAGGTGTCCGGTTTGTATGGCCCGGAAACAGGCGCTTGCTCGGAGGGACGTTGGACAAATACAAAGGTAAAGTCTACTGCTGTTGGTGGAAGGCACTTACTTTCATCACAGGTTTGAAACTCGAGAAAACCACTAATCGGTTGTAGCGTATCGTTCAGTCGAATGGGCTGGACCAGAATGGCTTTTTTGAACAATTTGCCAACCACCAGTTCGAAAGTATTATCGTAGCTTTCAATGAAAGGCTCACCAGCCTCTGTAGCTTTACCCTTTAACTCGAAATGAGGTCCCGCATCAAAATAAAGTGCAGTCGGGTTAGGCCCTAATTTATCTTCCGGGATATATTGGGAATAGATATACCATCCTTCCTGAATCTCAGCTTCAAAGATCAGGTTGTATTGTTCCCCATCCACTTTTTCCCATTTCGTTTCCCAAGTAACGGGCTTCTGGATCCCTTGTCCGCTCAGGGAAGTCGGGATGGCAAACAGGCAGGGCAGAAAAATCCAAAGAAAGGAGCGCATATTAAATGCTTTGCTTGGCCTCAAAATTTGAAACTGAAAGGAACTTCCTTGGGGGGGAGGCAAGTCTCGTCGTTACAGGTCATGTACTCTAGAAACCCTTTGATCTCTGCAGGGTTCTCGTCCAGGATTACTTTTTGGATAAGTATAACGTTTCCGGAAAACTTGACCACCTCCATATCGAATATGGGATCGAAGCCCTCTTCTCGTTTACCGGTCTCTGAAGCCTTTCCTTCCAACTGGTATTTGGGAGAGGCATCAAAAAATAAACTCGTCGGAATGGGCCCTGAATCTCCATCCAGAAATTGACTGTAGATGTACCATCCGGGGGCTACCTTTGCCTTGAAGAATAAACGGTATTCTTTTCCTTCGATATGCTGGGCTGAAAAGTCCCACTCCACCGGATTGAAGCGTTGGGAGAGTAAGGAGAAGGAAGAAAGCAGGCTGATGAGAACTACGAGGATCGCGTTCATGAAATTATTTTCCGATTTAAATTTAAAAGTAACTTCCTCCGTGGTGATTGGTGGAATTCATCAGCGGGAATAACGGAAGATTAACAAATTAAGAAACAAGTGTTCCCATATGGCTTAAAAGGGAATCAAACAGGACTTTTCCATCCTCATTTCCCAAAATAGCCTCTGAAGCTCTTTCAGGATGCGGCATCATGCCAAAAACGTTTCGATTTTCATTACAAATTCCGGCGATATTGCGTTCAGAACCGTTGGGGTTGGCTTCTGGGGTAACTGACCCATTGGGATCGCAATAGCGGAAAAGGATTTGTCCATTTGCCTCTAATTGGTCCAGCTGATCCGATTCTGCAAAGTACCTTCCTTCTGCGTGCGCAATTGGGATTTTCAAAACCTGCCCTGGCTTTGTTAAAGCAGTTAGCGGACTGTTGGAGTGTTCGGTACGCAACCAACTATTCTTGCAAACAAACTTTTGGTTATGGTTTCGGAGCAAGACCCCGGGGAGTAAACCAGCTTCACAAAGGATCTGAAAACCATTGCAAATGCCTAAAACGTGTCCTCCAGACGCAGCAAAGGTACCAACAGCTTGCATAATATGCGAAAAGCGGGCAATAGCGCCTGCCCGAAGGTAATCCCCGTAGGAAAAGCCACCTGGCAAAACAATACAATCTCCTGAACCTAATCCGCCCAGGTCGTAATCCTTATGCCAAATCTTTCGGGTATTAGCACCCATGACATTGCCCAGAACGTGCATCATGTCATCGTCGCAATTGGAACCTGGAAATACGACTACTCCAAATTTCATAGTACTGCTGCTTTGTGCAAAAATAGGGAAAACACCCGGATGGATCACCCAATCGATAAAAATGCAGGGCCATACTGGAAAAAGGCATGTAATGCCAAAAGTAAAACATGCGCACCCTCGGCAATGCCAGGAGACCAGCGGCTAAGATTCATACACAAAAAGAAGCTTAGGGGCATGGAGAAAACGATCAGCATGTCCAGGTTTAGATCTGCCGAAAATAGGGCTACCACACCCGTGAAGAGGAGTAATAAATACACAATTTCAATCACCTTTCTTACCGCCATGGATTTTTTGGACAGGTAATAAGATCGATAGGTAAGGACCACAATTAAAAAAAAGGCAAATGGGAGCAATGCCCATAAACCAAACAAGCTGGTGGCGTTTTGCCAATTTAAAATGCGAAAGCCGGATTGATAGTGCTCCAGAAAAGCGGGTAATCTACCGAGGTAGAAGCAAATAGAGGTGGCTAGAACAAAAGGGGTAAGGAACCCTGTGCCTATGAGGTAATACTCCTTCAGGTTAATCGACCGAAGGGAACTTAGCCCAATTAACCCAACGGGTAGGTAAAGGAGAAAGGAAGGGGAAAACAAGGATGCACATCCGATCCACAGCCCTGCGTTGAAAAGCCTGTAAATGGGTTCAAATTTGCGATAGGTTCCCGAGAGTTGGTCAATGCCCGCCCATACCAGAAAGCCGGCGGGAATCAGAAAGGTAAAGCCCAGGCATTCCGGGATCAAAGAACTGAGAAGCAGAAATAGAAGCCCTGGAAATAGGGTTATTTCCCGATCCACCCGTTGAACGGCTACCGTTATGCTTATATAGGTGGCAATAGCAATGAGTCCGGTAAAAGTAAAGAGCTCTCTAGCCCACCAATGCAGGTTTAATTGATCCAATATTTCCGGAAAAAGATCATGTCCTTGAATCTCGATAGGTTGGCGGTCTGGAAAGAAATAAACAGGTAGCCGTAGTAATACCAGGTATGGCACATATAAAATGGAAGCTAATAGCTGATTCGTTCTAAAAATGCTGAGCAAGGAAAGGGCTTTTAAGTATAAGCGAAAATAAGAAATGGTCACTGGAAAAAAGGAATAGGACTGCGCCTCTGCTCCTATTGCTCCTCCTATTTTACCTGACATGAAGCTTGCCTTTCCTTCACCATCGTTAGGATATTTTTAAGAAACGTAAAAAAAAGCTTAAAAATTTATATGGAATTTTTGTGCGAACAGACTCTTGTTTAGTGAATGGACATTAGAACCGAACCTCAGCAGGAATCACAAGAGATTAAAGACCCCACTTTAATTTTCGCTCTCTAACATCAGCCCGGTTCTTATCGAATCGGGCTATTTGCATTGAGAAATTCCAAGGTAACCTCTAACAAGAGATTCGAAGCAGGGGGTAATGCCTGATCAGTCCAAGGGTGCCGACCTCCAAAGACATGGTCCCCACCGGGGATAATGGAAATCCGACTATCCGGAGTTAATGCTTTTAACCGATGGGCCGCCTCCACTGGTACAGCCTCATCCTGATCCCCATGTACAATCAAGTAAGGTTTATGGAGTTGGGATCCGATCAAATCGATATCCAGTTTTTCCGAATTGGCCTGGAAGTCCTCATACAGGGCATAGTTAATCTGTAAGACTTGACGGGTCCGATAATTCACCATCGAATAGAAGCCCTTGGTTTTCCAATTTTCCAGAAACTGATCGTCCGGCCATGCATAGGCCAAGGATGCGACAGCCCCCCAGGTGACCACACCAGCAACACGGGGGTCGAAGGTAGTTTGGGACAGGCAAATAGGGCCACTCCGGCTATGTCCGATGAGAAAAAGATTAGGCCGTATGGGTTCCGGGATAACCTCCGGTTGTTGGAGTGCCCAGTTTATGACCGCATTTAAATCGGACAGTTCTTTGGAATGCGTATTCTCTGAGAAAGCGGTCGTATCTGCTATTTCGAATCGGTCTTCAGGCGTGGTTCCGTTGTGGGAGTAATTAAACGCTATAAAGGGGTAGCCTTGGGCTGCAAAGTTTTGCCCAAGCAACCACCAATGCCCCCAATCCTTGAATCCTTTAACTCCATGTGCAAAAATTATCCACCCCCTGGGAGAGGTTCCAGGATAGACATCCAATAGAATAGGCCGCTCATTTGCTCCTGGAATCTGTATATTTTTCATGTTGTTTTAGGTGATTTTTGTTTAATGGAAACGGAGGTGCCAGCCCAACCGGATAAACAACCTTTCAAGGGTTTGTGCTTTTTATCCAAAAGTCGCTCCATGAAGATGGGTTGCCCTTTTACGATTTGATCTGCCGAATGGGAAGCTTGGCAAGGCTTCCAATTTTAGGATAAGAAAGATAATGTTTTACCACTACCCTGGGATTGATATCATGATCCGCATTTTCAGATAAGGGAGCGACCTGACCTCCTTTATATAAGATCATAATTTCATCCTTTGAAGTGCTATAGGCACTATTGGTCTCTTTACCGGTATACACAAGGTAATTCGCCATTTCCTCGGTAATGCCCAATTCCCGGCAAACTATTGCTTTGATTTCAGCGACTTTTTCCAATGGAAAGGGCTGGTTGCTGAACTCAAGTCGGAATAACTTCCGGTCCAAAAGACCTGAGGAAAGGTAGCGTAACATGGGGTCCCCATGGGATTTCCAGGTTTTTAAGGCAAACATGATATCGTTATCATCCAGCTGAGCAAAATAATGCAGGAGCTTATCGCGCTCGGTATGAAAATCCTTTTCTTCAAATTCATTATCCAGAAAAAAAGTCAAATAAGGCCCGGCCGGCACATCAACGCCTTCTCGATGTAAGTGTCGAGCTCGTTCCAGGGTGCGTACCAGCATTTGTTCAGCAGATAAAACCGTCTTGTGCAGATACACTTGCCAATACATCAATCGCCGGGCGATCAAAAACTTTTGTAGGGAATAAATGCCTTTTTCCTCAACTACGAGTTGGCCTTGGTGGACTGAAAGCATTTTGATAATCCGGTCATAGCTAATGACCCCTTCCGATACGCCCGTGTAAAAACTGTCCCGGCTCAGATAATCCATCCGGTCCATATCAAGTTGGCCTGAAACCAGCTGATGTAAAAATGGCTGATGGTGGCTATTCTTAAAAATGCGGATTGCCAGGTCGAAAGATCCGTTAAACGCTTCGTTTAACTTTTCCAGGTACAATAAGGAAAGCGATTCGTGCGGCACTCGGATCAAGGTATTTTCCAGGGTATGGGAAAACGGACCATGACCAATATCGTGCAATAGGATCGCTATACCTGCCCCTTCTTCTTCCTCTTTGGTCAACTGGGCTCCTTTTTCCCGAAGGACATTCAGCGCCTGGCTCATGAGGTGAAATGCCCCAAGAGCGTGGTGAAACCGGGTGTGCAGGGCTCCCGGGTACACATAATGCGTTAAGCTAACCTGCTTGATCCGCCTGAGCCGTTGAAAATAGGGGTGTTCCAGCAGGTCAAACAGGACCCCGTAAGGGACAGCCACAAATCCATATACCGGGTCGTTGAATATCTTTTTTTGCTGCATAAACGGGAGAATGGGGAAGGTGACCCAAGATTTTCTTTTCTTATCCACAACAAATCTGAATAAAAACCGGCTAGAACAGAAGAATGGCAGGCGTAAATCCGTTCGAATTGACCGACGAATGGTTATTTTACTAGAACCTATTAAATAAACAACTGGTAGCATGTCTGATAAAGTGAAAATATTGTGGGCTGATGACGAAATTGATTTGCTGAAACCGCACCTGTTGTTTCTGGAAAAAAAGGGCTACGAACTCGTTACTGTAACCAATGGTCATGATGCCTTGGAAGAAATTCGAGAAGATCGCCAAATTGAGATCGTGTTCCTGGACGAATCCATGCCTGGCTTGACAGGGCTTGAAACCCTCGAAATGCTCAAAGAGGAACAGCCTCAGCTTCCGGTAGTGATGATTACCAAAAATGAGGAAGAGGACCTCATGGAGCAGGCACTCTCCTCGAAAATCTTCGATTATCTGATCAAGCCGGTGAAGCCTTATCAGATCCTGCTTACGCTAAAGAAAATTGTCGATAAAAAGCGCATTCTTGAAGAAGGGGTACGATCAAGATACCTGCAAGACCATCGAAACCTGAGTATGCTGATCAGTAGCGGTCCTGATTACAAGGAATGGGTCAGTGTTTATCAACGCATTATTAAGTGGGAGCAAGAATTTGAAGATCACGACGAACTGGATATGGTAACCCAATTGCTCAATGATCAAAAAGAGGAGGCCAACAGTTCGTTCTTCAAATATATTTCCAAAAACTACCTGGACTGGATGAAGGGCGGACAGGAAGGCCCGTTAATGTCCCCGGATTTGATGCGGACCAAGGTGTTTCCTTTGCTGAAAGACGAAGAGCCCATTCTTTTATTGTTGTTAGATAACTTGCGCTATGACCAGTGGCAGGTTATCAAACCATTTATCACCGAAAACTATCGCATTCTGGAAGAAGACTTCTTTTACAGCATTCTTCCAACCACTACCCAGTACAGCCGCAATGCCATTTTTGCAGGTATGAACCCCCTGGATATCCAGAAACGCTTCAAGAATTGGTGGCGGTATGACTTCGAGAAAGGGAGCAAAAACCAATATGAAGAACAGTTACTCCAAGCCCAGATGGACCGGTTGATCCGCCGGAATCTTCGAATGGAGTATCTCAAAATCACCAACTCCGGTCAATCCAAACAACTTCCAAATCAGGCGTTGAATTTCCTGAATAACGATCTGACTGTCGTTGTATACAACCTATTGGATATTCTTTCTCATCTGAGAAATGAGAGCGATATGTTCCGTGAGCTTTCTCGTGATGACAAGGCTTATCGATCCCTTACTCAAAGCTGGTTTGAAAATTCTTCCCTGATGGAAATGTTGAAAAAACTATCCGATCGGAAATATAAGTTGGTCATTTGTACGGATCATGGTACCATTCGGGTCAATAAACCTTCCAAGGTTATCGGAGATAAAGAAACAACTACCAACTTGCGGTACAAAGTCGGGAAAAACCTGAAGTATGTCGAAGAGGATGTATTGGCTGTTCGCAATCCGGAAGAAGCTCAACTGCCCAAGCCCAATGTCAGCTCCACCTATATTTTTGCCAAGGAAGATGTTTATTTTCTTTATCCCAACAACTACAACCAATACCTACACCAATACAGCGATACGTTTCAGCACGGGGGGATTTCGTTGGAGGAGATGATTTGTCCGGTAATTCAGTTGGAGCCTAAATAGTTTGGGTAACCACCTGAACTTAAAGCAGGTGGGCTTTCATTAATTCAGTAGAGGATCGGGAGCAAGAGTCGAAGAAAGGGGATGCGATATGCCTCTACGCATTGGCTTTTAGGGCATGTGGTATACCTGGATATCGCCTTACGAAATCGTCGTACAGCTGTTTTGCCATTACAAAGTTGACATTCCGACCTAGTTTACCCCGCTCCCGCAGGCGAATGATAGCTACAGTGAGAAACAAGAAGGTACTTATGTGGGTGTTTTCCACGCTGGCGTAAGGATATCGATATGTTTTAAAATAATTGGTTACGTATAGGTGATCTTCATCCAATTCTACCCTTCTGAGCTTGAGCAAGGTAAAGTATAGGATGACTGCGCCGGATAAAAAAATAGCTAGCAGGATCCACTTGAGGGTACCAAAAGGCAAATTGGCAGTACCATCATAGGCAAAAACGGCAAACGTAAGGGAGCCAAAAAATACCAGCCAGAAGACCGGGAAAAAAATATTGAGTGCCAAAGTGGCATTGGATGAAATCCGTTGAGTAGACATGTATTGTAAATCGAGTTGGTTGATTAGCCGCTAGGCGGATTCTTCATGTGCTCTTCTTTCTTCTTCGCGCTCTACCCGTCGGGCAATGAAGATACTAACCTCATACAGGACGAACAGGGGGACCCCGATCAAGAACTGGGTTACCACATCCGGAGGCGTGATTAAAGCGGCTAAAAGTAAAATGCCAATGATGGCATGCCGCCGGTAGGTACGCATGTCCTTAGCTGACAGCAAGCCTATTTTAGTAAAAAAATAGACTAACACAGGTAGTTCAAAAATTAGGCCTGCAGGAGCCGTAAACATGATCATGTAATTAATGAAGGAGTTCAGGGTGGGGGAGTTTTCAACCCCCGGGATAGTGTAGCCTGCCAAGAAATTGACAGCAAAAGGAGCGATAATAAAATATCCGAAAGCGACACCCATGAAAAAAAGCACCGAGCAAATGAAGACAATGCCTCGAGCATACCGACGCTCCTCAGCGTACAGGCCGGGTTTGATGAAACGCCAGAACTCCCAGAATACATATGGAAAAGCAAAAATAAGACCAGCAATGAAGGAAACCTTGATCGAGGTGATAAAGGCTTCTCCAAATCCAATCGCCTGCTTTCGAAATTCCGGTGGGCCAAAACACATGCGATCTCCTAAGCCTATTGCTTCGGATAGATTACAGATAGCCGTGTACGAGAAGAAGTTCTGGTGGGTCGGACCAAAAATGATGGTTTCGAAAAACCAATCCTTGACTACAAAAAGAAAGACACCCACAGCAACAACAGCCACCAGGGAACGAATGATATGCATTCGTAATTCCTCGAGATGCTCCAGAAAGGTCATTTCCTTTGCCGTTTCCAAAACCGGTTCTTTGAGGTTGTCCACATCAATCTGATCCAGGGGCATGGGATATTGCGTCTTTATTTATTTCTAAACGAAAAATCAAAAGTACGGATTTTGCCAGGCTCTTTTATTTCCTTCCTGAAAGGCTTCTCCTTGATCCTGCAGAAACATTGCATCCGGGTCCAGGTTGAAAAAGATTACTTTTGCAAGGTTTTTACCAATTGAACTGATATTCGTGCTTCATGGAAGTAGTGCTGTATGGCCTGTTGTTTGTCGTTTCACTGGCTACCTTGGTAAAGGGGTCGGACTGGTTTGTAGATGCTGCTGAAAAAATCGGGCTGTCGGTGGGCATGTCTCCTTTCGTTATTGGGGTGACCATAATTGCTTTTGGAACCTCCTTGCCGGAGTTGGCAGCCTCTATTGCTTCAACTTTACAAGGGAAGTCTGAAGTTGTGGTCAGCACAGTAGTTGGCTCCAATATCACCAATATCGCTTTAGTTCTCGGGTTATCTGCAATTGTGGCTCGAAATATTAATATGCCTTACAATGTATGGCATGTGGATATGCCATTCCTATGGGGCTCTGCCTTTTTGCTATACATGGTCTTATTGGATCAGAAGGTCTATATTTTTGAGGGAATACTGCTACTGTTGGGGCTGGCCATATTCCTTGCTTACAGCATGTCTGATGCGGAAGGAGACGAAACCAAGGAAAAAACGCCCACCGGTTGGAGAACATGGGTTGCCTTGGTTTTTCACGGGGTGTTGGTATGGGTAGGGGCGCGGTATACCATTATTGCCCTTCAATTTTTATCAGAAACGGCGGGTGTTCCTTCCGAAGTAATTGCCCTCTCTGCCGTAGCCTTTGGGACCTCCTTGCCGGAAGTACTTGTCAGCTTAAGTGCAGCTCGGCGTGGGAAAGGCGCCATGGCAGTCGGCAATGTCTTGGGCTCCAATGTGTTTAATACCTTCATAGTAATTGGAATTCCAGCGATGATTGGAGACTTGGTAATACCCGATTCGATGCTGGAGTTCTATTTGCCCTTAATGGTATTCATGTCCGTCTTGTTTGGAATCATGGTAAATAACAAGAAGATGACCATGTGGGAAGGGAGCATGCTTATTCTTTTTTATTTCTATTTCATTTGGCAAATGATAATTGACGCTCATTTTACGAGATTGGGGATTTCTTAGCAGCCTAAGGTTTATTAACAAACGAGATCCCAAAGTTGGGGCCTACCAAAATTCAATTAGATCATGTTTGGAGATTTATTAGGCAACATGAAGGAACAGGAGAAAGCCCTCCAAGAAAAGTTAAGCACCATTAAATTTGAGGAATCCATTCAGGACGGAGCGATTCGGGTTAAGGCGAATGCTGCAAGGGCTGTTGAGCAAATCACTATCGATCCGGAATTCATCAAACAGGCTGAGGTAGAAGAAGTAGAAGATTTATTGTTGGTGGTCCTTAATCGAGCCTTGGAAAAAGCAGCAGCCATGCAGGCCGAAGAAATGCAAAAATCGATTAAGGACATGCTTCCACCAGGAATGGATAACCTATTTGGTTGAAATATACCAGCCGCTCAATCGTTAACATTAGCAGTGCTGTATTACCAACTGTATTTATGAATCGTTTTTTTGTATTACTGCTGCTGGGGTGCAGTCTGCAGCTGCAGGGGCAAACCACTGCAGAATTAGTTTCCTATTTTTCTTTTGAGAACGGGTCGCTTTTGGATGCAGTCGACATTCAAAACCAAATCGTTCCGCAGGGTAACCTGGAATTTGATTGTGGTTTGGGAGGTAGCTCTTTGCGATTTCCGGATGGTTCCGGAGCCTATGGCGTGCTAGAAGGCCCCGTTAACGATAGGTTTGGGACCGGAGACTTCACCTTGTCTTTTAATTTTCACGTTGGTGAAAGCAGGGAGCCTCAGATTTTGTTCTCTAAACGAGATTCGGGTTGTGTGGAAGACAACGGGATCACCATACGTTACTTCCCTCTTGGCGGAAGGATAGAGGCCGACCTTAGGGAAAATAGTAGTAAAAATCTTCAATTTACCGGTGTGCTAACCCCTGGTAAGTGCTGGTACCATGTCGCCTTGGTTCGTCGGGCTAATCGGGTTCGGTTCTATATCAACGGAGTATTCATTGAAGAGCAGACAAACTCCACTCGTTTAAACTTGACCAATAATGGGCCAATACACCTGGGCAGCAGTTTTTGTCCTGGTGTAGGCGAAGTTGCCTTTGCAGGCCGCATGGATGAAATCAGGGTCTACATCCGCGATCTGAATGATGCTGAGGTGGAGGAATTGTATCCCCAAATAGATCAAATCACTATCGACAACCCAACTATTTTTTTGGGTCAGAGCGTTCCTGTCCAATTGGGGCCATCTTGCGGCACCGATTTTTCCTGGAGTCCGACCACAGGTGTCTTCAATCCTACCGACCCTGAGCCAACGATCACTCCATTAGTAGCCGGCCTGCAAGATTATGAAGTTACGGTTCAAGAGGATGGCGAAACTTGTATTTCCCGAGATACTATCACCATCAATGTAATCGACCCCGATGATCTTAATTGCAATGAGATCTTCCTGCCAAAAGCATTTACACCCAATGGCTTTGGGCCTGCAGCAAATGAAACCTTCGGAATTAGCAATCCCTTTGCCGTTGAGGATTTAATCTCCTTTGAACTCTTCGACCAATGGGGTGGACGGATTTTTGCTACAGACGATCCGTTCAGTAGGTGGGACGGTACGCTAAACGGACAGCCAGTCAATACACAAAATGTAGTTTACCTGCTGCGATGGAGATGTGACGGGGAGGAGAAAGTGATGCGAGGAGCCGTTTCTATTCTGAGATAACAGACTGAGTACAATCTCGAAATGAAAGAGGAAGAAAGTCCCTGCCCTAACTATCCAGATTCGGCAATTGGTTGAGAAATGCGTCGGAGGTGCTGCGATCTGTCAGTTATACCATATCAAAATGAAAATGACGTATTTAAACTGCTCCTTTTGCGTCTATTCGGCGTTAAAAAGCCTCGCCGTAGCTCAGGCTATGCCTGCGTTTTTTGCCTTGATTAGCCGCAAAATAAGCTAGTTTTCATTTACGCCCTTCTCAATTTAATATGGTATTAGAGACTTTTACGACCATCGTCTGATTAGCACCCTGACTTAAAACAGGTTCAGGTTTGCACTTAGAAGTAAGTCCTACCAGTTCGCTCTTCTTTCAATTCCAGTAACTTGCGTTGATCGTCCAGAAGCTTCTCAGCTACCTGATATAATTCTTCAAAATAGACCATAAATGCCTGCATTTCCTGGCTCGATCCAGACTGAGATTGGTTACGGTAGCAGCAGCAGGTCCGGATAGAGCGCATAAGTTCTTCCGTCTGTTCCAATTGCTGAGCCAGTTGCTGTACCATTTCATGTTGTACAAAGGTCGATTGAGCATCTGAATTTTCCAACTCATCCACTTTTAGCTCGCTACTTAGATCGGAATAGGTTAACTTATGAACAGGGATTTTGAAAAGGCGGGCAAACTTCAACAGGTTGCAAATTTTGGGTTCGGCGGTGCCGTTTTCGTAGGAGGCTATGTTCCCTCGGTTCAATCCGATTTGACGTGCAAGCTCCTCCTGGCTCAACTTCAAACGTTTTCGTAAGAGTTTGAGATTTTGATGCAAATGCATGTTTTGTTGCTCCTGCTCTGCGTATAGTTGCTTATCCATTTTCAAAAATCATCAAGTGGCTACTGGAATTTGTTTGTCTTTGCCCTATTTGCTCTCAGAACAACCGAAGGGCACAAAATAGTTTAGTTCCGTTAATGAAATTAACAATTGAACCCTATTCTTCCTAGCGAACTGTCATATTCATAACATTTTAGACACCTCGGTCTAATTTGATGTAAAAAATATTTGCAATTGGGTGTATATACACCTATTTTCGCAAAAGAGAATAGCATTCCCTAATTCTAAACCGGCTGAAAATGATTATTGCACTGCAAAACCAAATACAAGAACAACTGGATTCCATCAACCACTCCTTACGCGCATTTTCCCTAAAATTGACTGGAAATAGCGCAGATGCAGAGGATCTTTACCAGGATACTGCGTTGAGGATCATCACCAATGCTGAAAAATATCGGCAGGGTACCAATTTTAAGGCGTGGGCGGTAACCATTATGCGAAATATCTTTATCAACAATTATCGCAAGAAAGTCCGTCGGAACCTGATCATCGATCAAACTCCGAATAATTACTATATCAACTCAGGCGATAATGTGGTTGAAAACGAAGGTGAAGGAAACGTGACGTTTAAAGAACTCGTTAGCCTAGTGGATAGCCTTCCGGAAGACTTTCGTACACCGTTTATTATGGCTTACCAGGGGTATAAGTACGACGAGATTGCCGAAGAGCTGGATGCTCCGCTCGGCACCATTAAAAGTCGAATTTTCTTTGCCCGTAAGAAGCTACAACGGTTATATGCGCAGCGTTTCCGTGAGAGAGCATAAAGTTGCCAAGTCATAAGTAAAGACGTTAGGTCGGAATTTTATTCCGGCCTTTTTTTATTTTACCATTTGGTTAAAAAACCGGATGTACATGGATAAGATCAGGCTTCAAACGGGTAAAGGCAATCTGGAATTGGTAAAAAGCCGAAAGTTAGTCGGTTTGAAAACAGTAGATGAGGACCAACCGATACATGCTTTGTCAGCCGTTTCTGAGGACTGGCTTCCGAGGTTGGGGGGCTTTTCAGTCGTAAAGTTGGATGCAGATGCTGCACAAGCAGATCAAGCGCTCGACAGCCTAAGGCAAGAGCCATCCGTCTCCCTAGGTACTCATGTTTACCTAGCGGGACCAAAATCCAGGCCGGTAGTGCCAACAGGGGAGATTTATATCCAGTTTGAATCGGGGGTTTCAGAGCCTGAACAAATGATCGTTCTGGAAGAATTTAATTTAAAGTTGGTTGAACGCCGTTCTAACGAGGAAGTAATTGCATCGGTGACCAAAGATTCGGTAAACCCCATTAAGTCAGCAGCAAAATTACAAGAACTCTCCCTGGTAAAATTGGCAGAGCCGGACCTCGATGCACCTGTAGACTCGTACTTTCTTTCTCCTACGGATCATCTCATCGCAGAGCAATGGCATCTCCATAATTCAGGGCAGGTACGAGGCAATACGCAAATGTTGAAGCCTGGAGCGGATGCCCGTGTGGTAGATGCCTGGAAGCGGCTCGGAAATCTGGGTAGTGAATCGATCACTATCGCGGTCCTGGATACCGGTTTTGACCTTGAACATCCCGATTTAAAGGAAAAAGTGATTCACCCTTTCGATCTATGGTCCAGGAGCCCAAATATCCCTCAGAATGACTCCAGGTTTACCCATGGCACGCCTTGTGCCAGCATAGCTTTGGCTGCTTCCAACGGGAATGGGATCGTTGGGGTAGCTCCAAATGCCCGGTTTATGCCGGTTAACGGCACTTCTTTCGGGATGCGCGCTACCGAGCAAATGTTTGACTATTGTATCGAAAAAGGAGCAGATATAATTAGCTGTAGCTGGGGGACTACCGACCCGATTTTTCGTCCTAACGCGTTCAAGGAAGCGGCCATCGCTCGTGCTGCTCGTTTGGGAAGAAATGGAAAAGGGTGTGTTATATTATTTGCGGCCGGCAACGAGAATCTGAACTATCTCAATTATTATGCCGCTCACCCAGAGGTTATTGCAGTGGGGGCTTGTACCAGTTTGGACGAACACGCCTATTATTCTAATCGGGGTATGGAGATAGACCTGGTTGCGCCTTCCAATGGCCATTGGCCTTTGATTGCTGCTAAAGCTTCCTGGGATCTTGGCGAAACCCAATTAGCCGGCCCGTTCCGATTTTGGCGCGACGGTGTAGAGCGAGGAAAAGACTATAAGCATTTTGGTGGTACATCAAGTGCTACTCCAATTGTTGCGGGGGTGGTGGCCCTTATGCTGAGTGCTTATCCCGAACTTACGGCCAAGGAAGTCAGGCAGATCTTAATTTCTACGGCAGATAAAATTGGTCCTGCAGAGGAATATGTCAATGGACATTCACCTAAATACGGGTATGGAAGAGTAAATGCTCAACGAGCCATAACAGAAGTTATACGACTTCGAGATTTCAATACGGGCATTACCCAGATGCCTGAAAACGAAGGAAATCCAATTGGTGTTTTTCAGGTAAGTGTTTCCAAAGAAACAGCTACCGGCTTTGGTATCCAGACTGGTGTGTTTGCCGAATACGATAACGTATTGCGTCAAGCCGAACAGTTGGAACGCTTGTTTGGAGAGCCGGTTCTGGTTCAGGTGGTACATAAAGACGGACAACCGCTTTACCGGGTATTGGTAGGTAGGAAAACGGACGAAAAGCAGGCAAAAGAATTGTTGCATCGCATGCTAAAAGCCGGCGTGCCTGGGTTGATCAAGCCGCTGCAAGCCTAGATGGATTAGGAAATAAGGAGGAAATTTTTTTTGATTACGTGCAGATTGCAAATGACAAATGGCAAATGTGGAATGGCGAGTGCGGAGTGGCAAATGGCAAATGACAAGTTGCAAATGTGGAATTTCGAGTGCGGGGTGCTGAGTTGGGAGTGACGAATGGCAGATGGTGTACGTCCCTGATATAGGTTGTCCGTCCATCGTGCGCCGTCCACCGTGCAGACAGTATCGAGTATCCAGTATCGTACGTAGGTCAATAGCTTCGGCGAAGTGAGCATCTACAGCATCCAGTATCGAGCTTCGAATGGCAAATGCCAAATGTGGAATTTCCAGTGCGGGGTGCGGAGTTGGGAGTGACGAATGGCAGATGGTGTACGTCCCTGATATAGGTTGTCCGTCCATCGTGCGCCGTCCACCGTGTACCGTCCACCGTGCAGACAGTATCGAGTATCCAGTA
>CAZXLD010000039.1:0-47468 GCA_964641965.1 uncultured Saprospiraceae bacterium
ATCGTCATTATTCACGGGAATCCGTGAATAATCCGGGTTAACTTCTACAGTGTCCAACAAGGAGAGCAGTTAAAGCCTTGTGAGATGCCGGCCCAAAAAGTGCTGGACTTTCTGCAAAACTATCAGCGCTCGAAATAGAAATCCTGCTTCTCTAAAACACAAACTATGCAAAACGTTGATTTCGAAAATGTACGGTTTGATCCGGACTTGACCCCTTTTCATAATTTGGCCAAGCAAATGGCAAAGGCTTTTGGCTATACCGCTGAGCTATCCATTGAAAAAGAATTGGCACAGCTGCTTCGCCTTCGGGTGGCCCAGCTAAATGCTTGTTCGTATTGCCTGATCTTACATACAAGAATGTCCCGAGAAATTGGTATCCATTCGGCTAAGATTGATCAGCTCGGCTCCTGGTGGAACAGCCAATTATTTACCGACAAAGAGAAAGCATTGCTTCGCTATTGTGATGTCTTGACCGAAGGGGTTGATCTCAATTTCCAGCAGTACCACGATGCCCTGAGTCCTTATTTTTCGGAGGTCGAAATCGCTGAAATTGCAGCTATTGTGATCAATATGAATGTATGGACACGGCTAAAGCTCGCACAAGGAGCCGTTCCGGTATGGAAGGCAGATAACTAAGAGAGCTAAATGGGTGAATGGAGGTTTATGACTTGGAAAGAGCCAAAAAATACCCATCCAACATGCATCCATCTGCAATCGTCAACCCTCAGTCTCTCAGGGTCCAAATTTCATAGATTGGTTGTCCCTTGCTGCTTAATCCTTTGTGGTGCCATTCCCCATCAACTAGTTCGAAATCAAAAGGTAGTTCTGCACCTACGCGGCTGTTATCGCGAGAAAAAAAGTCGATCCGTTCAGTGTACTTTCCATCTTGGGTAGTGTAGGTCCCGCCTCCGGTCCCCATAAATTCTTTGGATTCGGTATTGTAGGCTATCCATTGGAATCTGGTCCCGGAAAGGATCTTCATCGTCTTGCGTGGCCGATCCGTTTCCCTTCTGGCGATCTCTCCATCTCGCATTCGACCGGAGATTAACCAGGCACCGGCTAACTCACCGGGTTCACCATTATCAACTTTTTCCCACTTGTAGTCAGATCCTTCAAAATAAAGGGCGTCCCCTTCAAATCGGTAGGGTTGCGTTTCGGTAGTTCCTACCTTTTCCGGCTCATCTGTATGAAACTCATAGGTAGGTACAAAGGCTTGTTCTTTTAGCTTCCAGCTACCCCCGGCTGCTAATATGAATTCGTCTTGCTTATAGATGGTTTCGCTCCAGTATCCATCCGTCACAATAACGGAGATCATCATTTCTTCCCCTTGATCATTGGAGAAGGTCGTTTTCCAGGCCCCCATCATTTTTTCCTTGTCTGCATTGGATTGGGCAGCAAGAGAAAAGCCCAGAACAGCAAAAACAATAAGAGGAAGGAAAAGGCGGATCGTACCTTTCATGGCTGCAGGTTTTGGTTAGATTAAATGTACCTATTCCCTCTGGATTTCAAGTACCTAAAAAGAGTACTTAATGTAAGGCAGGTCTAATGGCCAAGCCTTTCAGAATTTCACCCTCCTGATCGATCCACCAGGCCAGCCGGTCATACACCTGCTTTTCAGGGAAGTAATGCAGCGCCATTTTGACGAATATATGCCCATGTTTGGCTTCGGATGCCCAAAGCAAGCGATAAAACCGTTCCATCTCGGACTCCTCCTGCGCTTCACTAACCAAACGAAATCGTTCTGCCCCTCTTGTCTCCACTACGGAGGCAATTAACAACCGATCCAGAAAGCGTTCATTTCGACCGGAATGGCACAATTTCAACAACGCCTTTACATAGGGATCTTCGCCCATGGAAGCAGGTAGAGAAATATTTCGGGCTTCCATCAACTGATAGACTTGCTGAAAGTGTTCCAATTCCTCAATGGCAGTTTCAATGAGTTCGGGAATAATTGCTGTTCGGTCCGGGTATTTGGCCACAAAACTCATAGCCATAGCCGAGGCTTTGCGTTCACAATCTGCATGGTCTTGCAGGAAAGCTGGAAAATCAGCTAAAACAGCTTCAACCCATTCGGAAGGACTGGCTACGCTCACGTCCAGGTTTAATTTCATAGGTTAAGGTTAGAAAGCTTAAAAGACTACTTCAATTCAGAGGTCATTATAGTGGACCCATTTGCCGTTCCATTTAAGTTTTGGAGTTTGCTGGAATTGGATTGCCAAAGCCTCTTGATAGCTGAGAAGTCGTTCCTCATTGACTATCGGTGGCGAGCCCCGGGTAATGGCGTCTGCAATGTAAGAGGTTAAAACAGCCTCGTATTTAGCTGCAAAAAGAGCTGGGTGGCCAAATAGGTCGGCCCCCAGGATTCTATTTCCGCTTACAGCAACAAATCCAATCACCTGGTTCCGATCAATCAATTTGTCCTTGAAGAATTGGGTATACTGCTTCTTCAGTTCAGAATATTGAGTTGCAGTTTCCAGCTCGGTATAAGCTTGAGTTGGTGATTCGATTGCATGGGCCGCTCTAATCTCTGCTACTTCGTTCCATACCATTTCTTGATTCTGGTCTTTGGTGGCAGCATGCCGGACTTCTGTAGCAGCTACCTGATAATAACCCTTGAAGGCGAAGACTTCTGACTTGCTTTCCGACTCCCCTTCGCTATCCGATCCGGAAGCAGACCATCTGCCTTGCTCTACACAAAATACATCCAAATCGGTGATGGACCGTGCAGCGATGATACGATCCTCTGCCAGGATGCGATCTTGTAATCCCCCCTGAATTACCTCCCCGGCTAGTAGCAGTACTTGATGTTCGGTTTTGTTCTGGACGGTGAGTAAATTTACTGCCCCTTCATCATCGAATCGACCGTAAGGTTTCTTCTCCGTAATTCGAAAACGATCCATTTCAATTGCTTGTTCCAACCCAATTAAGGTAGTGATCGGTTCTTGATCTTTGACAAACATAGCATCTGCTGCTATGGGGACAAGCCGCAGGTACTCATAAACCAGATCGGGCTGAGGTTCCAGTAGGATAGAAAAGGGGAGGGCAGAGGTCTTTGCAGCCTCCTTTTCTGTTCCGGTACAGTTTAAGAGGCCAATAAGAGAGACTAGGATCAGAGCAATGCGCATGGAATAAGATTTCAATTGAAATTAAAATTACCCTTTTTCCAGGCGTGTAGCTACAGGAAAATGCGATTGGTCTGATAGGAAATCCAGATCAACGGGATCTTGCTAAAAGCTGGCCTGAAAACCCAAGTACAAAATGATTAAGAGTACAATGGTCAATCCAATTACGATGTACAAAAAACGTTGGGAATCCCGTTTGTCTTTCGCTGCTAGGCGTTGTTGCTTTCTTTGATGTTTTCGTTTGCTCATATGTAGTCGCTTTACATGAATATAGCAAAAATTGAGCTTGTTTTAAATTCGTAAATGATGTTTAAATCTGTCAATTTTTTGGGTAGACAAGGCTATAGGTTCAGGATCATACCAGCGCTACGAAGCCCGGTTCTACAACGCCATTTAACCGAAAAAGTGGCTCTTTGGCCGCAGCGTACAAATTTGAAAGAGGCTCTTTAGCCATCGGCGGTTGAAAATTGAAATTTACTGCCGGATGTTCAATGTGATGCGCAAGCTTTGCCCTGAAGTCCGTGACTCTTTCTAGGCTAGATGTCTCACCGATGTTGCCTGTAAAAATCCACAATTCTAGGGTCAGTAAGAATATCCTCCTGCCTGAGTCTTTGCTTTAAATAGACGCCTTCAAGCGATTTGCAGCGGCTTAGGGCAACATAAGTTTGCCCGGTTTCAAAGGCACCTCTCCCCAAATCGATAATGACCTGATCGAATGTTTTTCCTTGCGCTTTGTGAATCGTTACTGCCCAGGCCAACCGCAGCGGGAGTTGGGTAAAGCTACCAACCGATTCCGTACGAAGCAGATTTGCTTGG
Organism: uncultured Saprospiraceae bacterium; assembly: GCA_964641965.1. GTDB lineage: Bacteria > Bacteroidota > Bacteroidia > Chitinophagales > Saprospiraceae > JAJDFU01. Next base: position 3,939 of record CAZXLD010000039.1, read on the forward strand.
TCCGGATCTGGGGCGTACCGAAGGATCTCCCATTCAGCCGGTTGAATCTCAAGGGTTTTATCCTTTCCTTTTTCCCGGATCAGAATTTGAACCGAATCTGAATTCAGCTGCGCCACTTTTCCGAGCGTTCCGTTTACATACTGTCCTTTCGGATCATTTTTAATGCACATGACTTGAGCGCCTACTTTTAAGGTCAGGAATTCATCCGTAGGATAGAGGGAGGATTTAAAGGATCCGCTTACCCGGGCCGGGTAAATCCGACCTTTTTCTGATAGGCGAGCTAATGCTTTTTGATTTATCGCATTGGCAGTGGCATTGCGCGCTGTGAGCGTAATACAAAATGCTCCGGGTTCAAAAAAAGGATCATAGCGCTGGTTCAACTGGGTTAAGGTATGTTCGGTCGCTGCATTCATCCGAATGGCTTCCAGTAGTTTAAGAAAAGTCTGATTATCCTGCCGAAATACTTTTTGGAGTTCCCATACTACCAAAGGAAACCCGCTTTGCAGTACATGGGCAGAGAAAAAATAGGGAGAATCATATAAAAGCGCCAAGTGCTGCTTTTCAACGGGATCGGCAATAACCGGAGGCAGTTGAAACAAGTCTCCAAAAAAAGCGATTTGCACTCCGCCAAATGGCTGATTGTTTTCCCGGTTTTTTCGCAAAAACAGGTCGATGGCGTCCAGCATATCTGCCCGAACCATGGACACCTCATCTATGATCAATAGATCCAGGTTCTTATAGAGTTTTCGGTTTCTTTTTTTCCGTATATCCTTGGCCTGGATCATCCTGGGGGGAAAACCAAAGAAGGAGTGAATGGTCTGGCCACCAACGTGCAATGCTGCAATTCCAGTAGGTGCCAGTACGACAGTTCTTTTTCGGGTGGTTTGTTGCACTAAGCGCAGCAAGGTAGATTTTCCGGTACCTGCTCGTCCAGTGATAAATAGATTCTGATCTTTTTGTTCGATAGCCTCCATCGCCCATTTAAATTCCGGGCCAAGTTTGAGTGGAGGTGTGTTGAACATCGGTATTCAAAATTGATTAGCCCGGAAGATAATTGATTCTGGCTTGCACTTGGCGGTGCGACTAGCATAATCTTTCAGCTAATTGGGGGTATTCATTGTACATTTGTTTGATTTGGGTACCAACTAATTGGTTACATAGCTGTTTGTTGAATTAAAATAAAAAGAGCATGGCCGAACAAGTGGAATCCCCATTCCGATTCAAAAAATTTGAGGTCTTTCAAGAGGGAGCTCCTATGAAAGTGGGCACTGACGGGATACTGCTTGGTGCCTGGGTTGGACTGGATCGGGCAAATCGAATATTAGACATAGGTACTGGTACAGGAGTTATTGCCATCATGCTTGGCCAGAGAACCTCAAAGGCCCTTGTGCACGGTATCGATATTGATCCGGAGGCTGCCAAACAAGCTGAAGAAAATATGGCGGCCTGTGGATGGTCCAACCGACTTCGCTCCTTTACCGGATCCATTCAAGATTACGTGCTTAAATCCGATACCCAATATGATCTGATCGTGAGTAATCCGCCTTTTTTTTCCGGAGGAACGCTCTCAGAAGCTGCCGAGCGGACCAGTGTGCGCCATACGGTAAAGCTCCCGCATGGAGACTTGCTTCGCGCTGTCCAACAACTCTTGGCAGAAGATGGCACCTTTGCCCTGATTTTGCCTTTGATCGAGGGGCTTCGATTTGAGGAATTGGCGCAGAGTTACCAGCTTTTCTGCAATCGAAAATGTGAGGTTCGTTCTCGGCCTTCCAAACCGGTGGAACGCTTACTCCTCGAATTTGGCAAAACCCAACAACCTCAACAGCAGGAGGAGCTTATTTTGCAGGAAAAAACAGGAGAGGACGCCTGGACGGAGGCTTACCGAGAATTGTGCCGGGATTTCTATCTTGATTTTTAGCTCCTGCTGTCGGTAGTATTCCAAATAAAAACGGGAAGGCAATCCAATAAGGCTGCCTTCCCGTTTTGCTTTTCCTCTCTGTGTGTACTAACTGGAAACGCTGGAAGATTCTTCGATGATCTGTTTTGCCATATCGAGAATATCCGTGCGTGCCAATTCAACGATTCCTCCACCAGGCCCCGGCTGTATGTGTTTACCAACCGTATCTCCCTCTCCGAATTTATTGGCTCCGAAGTAATTTCGGATCGTTTGTTCGTTGAGTCCCATCGCAGTAGCAATGCGGGAGATGCTGCCGGTAGGCAGTCGGTGCTTGATCTCTCTGAGCTCGCTGAAGGTAATTTTCATAAGTATCAGATTTTAGTGAATACAATGATTTCAAAGGAACAGGTCGGTACGTGTTTGGGAAAGCAAAAGCGTTTGGAGATGTACCTACTGAAAACGTTTTATCAACTGCCAACAGAATGCATTTGCCTTCCTGGTGACAGAATAGTTTTTGGAAAATATGCCTTTTCTGGAAAATAAACAAAGAGTACTTGAAGGAAGATCTAATAAAATTAGGCAAGATCCCGGAATAGAAGAAGAATGGATGGAATATATAGAGGAGAGGAGGATACCGAATAGGGAAAATCGAGAAGTCAGGTGTGTTGAGCTGGCTGTCCCAGCTACCGGACAACTAACAGGAAAGAAAATAGAAAATCATAAGCAGGTAGGCTTTCACTAATGTTCCAATTGTATCACTGTTTCCCGCTGCTAGCCAAGGATCAGTCCAGAAAAGTATAGCCTAATATTTGAATGAATTGGTGAGAAAAAAGTTAGGTACGAATTCACTTGTCCATCTTTCCTTAGAAGCGAGCCGATAATCCACCGATGACGTTAAATCCATAGGTAGGATAAAACTGCCAGCGCTGTCGCCTCACGTTGGCCAGGTTATTGAACTGCAGAAAGACACCAAAATTTTTGGAGATGAGATACTCTCCGCCAATACTCACATCAAACAGGGCATTCAGGTTTTCTGATCCTCCGTCAGAGGTGGGTACCGGAACTCCATTTTCCACAAAAACACTACCGACTAACTCCAGTTTGCCTTCCAGGGTAGTGTAGCGAGCTTCCGTATTTAGGATAAAAGAAGGCAGTTGCCAGGGCTTTTCATTGTTATCCAGATTGAAGAAGTTTTGGGTCAGGCTTCCTCCAATAGTAAAGTCCTTTCCAAAAGTGAAATCCAATTCCGCTACTATGCTTACCACCGTCCCGGTATCGTAGATGACCTGAAAGCGCGGTATGGTATCCCCATTGTTCAGGAATAGAGCCAGATCGTCCACTGGTTTCCATTCCCCTTTCAAGCGGTAATTAATACCCAAAAACTCGCCTTGGACTCCGGCATACACATTGTAAAAGGTGGTATTCCGGATTTGAATTTGAGATTCCAGGAAGGGATTGTATTCCGTCAAACTTTGAAAAGTATTCTTCTGAAACCCACCCGTTCCGCCTGCAAGTACAGTCAGGTAATTACCGATTACCTTGACCGCCACCTCAATGTCCGGGAAAACTGCAAATTCATCATTGGAAAACCCTAATGATAAGCCCCCTTTGACCTTGAAGGCATCGGAATGATAGGTGTAGCTGCCGTTGAGTATAAAGTTGCTAAGGCTTTGATTGGCAGTATCCTTATATCCGGTCAAATCCGTTAACAATCCGATCGAAAGCGGATTCTTGTCATTGAACCACTTCGTACCCCGCAGGTCGAGAATCGCTCCGTTTTCCCGCGTTCCGAAGTTGTCGTCCATTAAGTAGAAGTCAAAGTCTGCTTTGTAGTCAAAATCACCCTGTGTCCGCGCATCGTTAAAGAAGGAAATGCCGCCTTTGAAGGTGGAAAACCGCTGCCGTACTTCATTTTGCTCGAAACTCAAGGCATCGCTGGTACTGTCAATGGGAAAGTTGTTGTACCCAAAAAAATGGCGATAATCCAGGTCGTATCCGAAAGCTCCAATCAGGGCAAATCCCTGATCGAAATGATAGCCGCCACTCAAACCAAACCGATTGACAGCAAACCGTTGGTTTTCAACGTTTCGGTTATTATTGGAAGAGTGATGGAGCGCATTCAATCCGAACTCTATGTTGTCGTTATTCACATAGTAGGAACCTTCTCCAAACAAGGCGCTTGGATTTCCTCCACCCAGCCTGACATATCCATTGTACGCATCCGGTAGCTTCCCTCTCCGCAAGGAGATTGGCCGTATGCGAGGTGGTAAATATTCAACGAGCAAGGGTTTGGCATTGATTACATATTCCTGGGCCATACCTGCTGTATCCGGTTCGGGCAGACTGGGTTTGATTTCGATTTTTTTGGCTTCCGTTAGCTGGGCATCGAAATCTTTAAAAATCTCTACCTGTTCATTGCTGATCTGTCCTTGAAGAGACAACGCAAAAAAGCCCAGTATTGGCAGAGTATAGAAGAGTTTGCTGAGTTGCATGGTGTTGTTCAGGTTAATCAATCGAAAATTAGGTGTCGCTTACTGGCCTCCGCCTCCCGAGTTGTCCATAAATTCTTGAGGGACAATGCCCTGGTCCAATCGGGATCCCTGTTCTATCTGTCGATTAATAGCTTGTAACTTGGCATTGGCTTCCTGAATGATCTGCTGGTCACCACTGTAGTTTTCTAGCAGGGCTTCCAGTGCGGCGCGTGCATTAAGCAGATCGTTTTTGCGAGCGAAAATGTCCGACAGCAGCAAAACACTTTTGGCTACCCAATATGGATAAGCAGAGCTTTCCCGATTGGCATTAATACAGAGTTCTTGAGCCTGATCCAGCTGGCCTTGTTGGTAATAGATACTGGCAATCAGGTATCGGGCCTCTGCGGTTTGTTCGTTATCGCTTTTGGCAATGACCTCATTAAAGGCTTGCAGAGCAGTAAAAAAGTCATTTTGGTCGTAAGCCAATTTACCAAGGTAAAACTGGGCATTTGCAGCTTGCTGGTCAGTGGCCCCGGGGTTGTTAGCCACTCGGGCTGCCCATGTCCGAACCGCATTGGGATCCGGGATGCGATAGGCTGAGCGTAGAGCGCCCAATTGAGCCTCAAATTTTTGATCTTCGGAAAGCACGGATTGCTCGAGCTGGGTATAAAGGCCCAGTGATTTTGGAAAGTCCTGTGCGTAATTGTAAGCAATCAGGGCTGCCTTGTTCAGCGATTCTTGATAATATTGGCTTGGACCTGTATTTACCACGGCTTCATAATCGGCCAATGCTTGATTCCATTGTCCTAAAACACTGTAGCATTCACCTCGCTTGTAATAAGCTTCCAGGCGATGCCTTCCGTTCGGAAACTGTTGCAAGTAATTGGAATAGCCCGGAATAGCGCGATCGAAACTGCCATTTTGATATTGAATTTCTGCGGACTGGAAGGTGACGGAATCCCGAGCAATGGTACCTACATCCTGCCCCACCGATTGCAGGAACGCCAAATATTCATCCGGGCGGGCCAGATCTTCGATATAAATTTCCTGCAAGGCAGCTAATGCCAGGCTGGACTCATCCGGGGTCGGGTTGTTCGATACTACCTGCTTGTAATAGTTGATAGATCGCTGCACATCGCCCATGTTATAGGAGATCAACCCCAACTTGATCAATCCCTGATTGACCAGGTTGGAAGAGGTCTTATACTGGGTGGTCAATTGCTGCAAGGGCGGGATCGCCTGTTGGAAACGCTGAATTTCCTGGTAGGTGCTACCCAGTTGGAAAAGGGCGTCGTCGGCCCATTCGGAGCGGGGGTAATTCTGGGCCAGGCGCTCCAGCGCCAGGATCTTTTCAGTGGTCCGTCCATTCAATCCTTCAATCAGGGCTTTTTGGTAAAGCGCATAAATGTAGCCATTGTATTTTCTGGAGATAGCCTCGTTGTAATAAGCTACCGCATCATTGTATTGGTTGCGTTTGAAATAACTATCCCCTGCGCGAATCACCGCATCCCCTAAAACCAGGCTGACCAATTTGGATTCGCCCAGGAATCGTCGATTGGCCTGTATACCCCGAACGGCTTCGCTAAAGTATCTTCCAGAAGAGGCATAATCCTGTTTTTTCAGGTAATCATACCCCAGCAGGTAATTTGCTGCCATGACCGAACTCTCGGGGGGTAAATTGCGCATGCCGGGAGCGGTTTGCAAAAACTGGTTGAGGTAGCGAATGCTTAAATCATAATTGCCTTCCTGGTAAGCGATGTCCCCCAGCCAAAAATTGCCTTGTACCCGGGTAGCCGGGTCATAGGGTAAATTGGCTGCCTGCTGAAAATAGTTTTTGGCCTCTATCCGCTGGTCGTCCCGAAGCAGTTGAATACCCCGGTATAACAACACTTTCTGATAAGTGGCCTGAAGCTCCGGGGTAGGATTTGGAATTTGTTGAATCAGGTTCAGCGCGCTCTCATAATCTCTGTAGTTGAGGAAGATCTTGCCCAACAACTGCTGCCCTTCCGTATAGTAAGGTGAGGTCGGTGGCAGTTCCTGGAGCGCTTTGGAGGCTTCGTTGTAAGCTTGTAATTCGTAGGACAACTTCCCATAATTGAATAAGGCATCCTGCTGCAACTGGGGATCAAAATTCAATCGGCTCGCCTTGCCCATGGCTGTCCAGGCGGAAGTCTTATCCCCAGCCTTTAAGTAGCAGTCTGCCAGGTAGTACATGGCATTTTGCCCCAATTCATCTTCTACATTGTAGAGTTCCTCAAAGTTCTTGATCGCTTTTCGATAGTTGCCCGTTTGGTATTGGGTGAAAGCCACTTGGTAAAATTCCTCCTCCCGTAAGGTGGCCGAACGCTCGGCATAAGACTCCAAAAAAGGCAGTGCCTTTTCATACTCGCCCAATTCGAAATACGATTGCCCCAACAGTTGATTAAGCTCTTTTTTGTTTTTCAAGCCGCGGTTGACTTCCAGGCGGGGTTCTACATACTCGATCAGGTCCTGATAACGCCGTTGTGCAAACATGATCTGGGCTGCGTAGTAGGGGATGTAGTCATCGTATTTACCGGAGCTTTCCACCGTCCTGAAATGGGGCAGCGCTGCTTCGTAGTCGCCGTCAAAAAAGTAGCAAAGCCCCAGATAATAGTTAGTTGGATAGAAATATTGGTTTTCGATATCCTTGATCGGTATAAAGTTCTGCTTGGCTTTTTCGAATTCTTTCTGTACGAAATAGGAATAGCCGGTTTTGAACTGGATCTCCGACCGCTCTTTTTTGGGTAGGGAATTGAGCGGCGCTTTTTCAAAGAATTCAATTGCTTTTTTGTAGTTGCGAGCATTAAAATAATAGCTCCCCACCTCGACTAGAGCTTCATCCGCAATCGGATCTGGTGAATAGGTCCGGATAAAGTTGAGCGCCAAGACTTCTCCTTCCGGTCGTTCTAGGCGAATGGCACAGCGCGCCAACCCAAGTTCGGCTCGTGAAAGCAGGGTAGGTGCCTGGGGCTCGACCAGGTTTTCGGCCTTTTTAACCGTTTTCTTAAATGCTTTGTAGGCCTGATTGTAAAGCCCTTTTTTATAGAAGGAAACCCCGTCTTTATAATGCTTTTGAGCTTCCGTAAATACTTCCGTCTCCTGGGCCTGCACCAAGCCGCCGACGGAAAGGATTAGGAGCAATGCGCATATTCGAATGTATAAGAGCATAGGTGAATATGGTTTTCAAATGTCTCGGCAATTTAAGAATGGGTGGAAAAATTTCTCATTTGTTTCCGACCGACTAAAGTCGAAATCAAAGCCTGATCCGGAACATTTCTATCCAAAAAAGCGTGCTATTAATTCTGAACTCAATTCTTTCCTGTTAGGAAATAAACTTTCCCCGATTGCCCGTTATTGTTGGGCACTTCATTTTGGAAGCGTCCTTGACCGCATTTTCCAGGACCTTACTTAGCCCGGTTGGTGGTTTAGAATCGTCTGTTCAATGATTGCACAACACTGATTCAACTCTTCTTCCGTGATTACGAGCGGTGGGGCAAAACGGATAATGTTTCCATGAGTAGGCTTGGCCAACAAACCGTTCTCAGCCATCTCCAGGCAGATGTTCCAGGCCGTTTTACTGTCCTCCTCATCGTTAATGACGATCGCGTTCAAGAGCCCCATGCCTCGCACCAAGGTTACCAGATCCGATTTTTGTACCAGATTGTTCTCGATGCGAGCCCGGAAATGCGCGCCTAATCGAGCAGCGTTTTCAGCTAATTGCTCATCGCGGATTACTTCCAGGGCTGCCATGGCTACCCTGCAAGCCAGGGGATTTCCTCCGAAGGTGGAACCGTGTTCGCCCGGGCGGATGGTCAACATAATCTCATCTCGGGCAAGGACCGCAGATACGGGCAATACGCCTCCCGATAAGGCTTTACCTAAAATTAGGATATCTGGTTTGAAACCGAAATGGTCGCAGCAGAGTAACGCTCCAGTCCGGGCAATCCCGGTCTGCACCTCATCGGCAATGAACAAGACCTTTTTCTGGCGGCAAAGTTCGAAAGCTTTAGGTAGGTAATCAGCATCAGGTACCACTACTCCGGCCTCCCCCTGGATGGGCTCTACCATAAATCCAGCCACATTAGGATCTTCTAGTGCGGTTTCAAGTGCTTCTAGGTCATTGTAAGGAATGATCTCATAACCAGGCATATAGGGGCCGAAGTTTCGAGTACTTCCTGAATCCGTGGAGGAAGAGATGGCGGCGAGGGTCCGTCCCCAAAAATTGCCAGTCACAAAAATGATCTTAGCCTGATTGGCAGGAATACCTTTTACCTCATACGCCCATTTGCGGCACAGTTTGATGGCCGTTTCTCCGCCTTCCACGCCGGTATTCATGGGGAGTACACGATCATACCCAAAGAATTCGGTAATGAAGCGTTCGTATTCGCCTAACACATCGTTGTGAAAGGCCCGGGAGGTTAAGGTGAGACGATCGGCCTGCTCGTCCAGCGCAGCCACGATATGCGGATGGCAATGCCCCTGATTGACTGCAGAGTAAGCCGATAAAAAGTCGAAGTATTTTTTGCCTTCCACATCCCAGACATGGACGCCCCGTCCTTTTGACAAGACAACGGGGAGTGGATGGTAATTGTGGGCGCCATGGCAGTCTTCCAAATTCATCAACTCCTGGGCCGAACGCACTGAATCCTGAATCATATCCGTTTATTTTGGAGGGTTTCCCTCTATCCTTTCTATTGATCAACCTAACGGTAACAAGGTTACAAAAATCCGAGTCAACGCACGCGTTCCCTCGGTAAATTTTTGACGGATGACCCAAAGCTTTGAATAAAGAAAGCAAAAGGAAAATGCGAAGCTGCCTTTTCAAGGACTTGAGCGTCCTGGATTCTATTTCTAGCAGAAAACATTTGGCGAAATAACAATTAGTAACTGATGTTACCCACCAATTCAACGAATCGAAATAGACTTTGGACAAGTAGATGTTAGAGGGCAGATCATCTATCTAGATGCTTAGCGATTTTTTATCTTCTAAAAATCTACAGTCTAATGCCATTTTCATTTGACTGTGTGGTTTGGGCTTCTGGCATCTCACCAACATGGAATTTGCGTAGGGTCGGTTAGTAATTCACCAATTGAAGCGTATCCAATTCAATCCGGAGCTTGAGGTAGTCCATCAGTTTTGCTTCTTCCTTCCTGCGCGTATACGAACTGATCGTCCGGTCCCATTTCACCAAAAAAGTGGGAAAAACCATGGGCTTCCGTTCGTTATCCAATTCGATAGATCGGGCAAAACCCATCTTCTCAATGTTGGGGAACAGGACTTCTAATTCAGAAGAGTATCTCATGAAGGCGACGGAGTCTTCTTTCAACTTGGCCAACCTGATTTTTAGGCCCTCAAGTTCTTTTTCTTGTTCGGTTTTAGCTTTTTCCACCGCCTCATAACTTTGGGCCAACTGACCTAGGTCGGTGAGTTCCCGTTCCATCTGCGCCAATTGGTCTAAGCCCACATCCGGATCCTGGAAGAGCGATAACTCCAAATCGGATAGGCCGTTTTGTTCTAGGCTGGCATATAGGTAGTCGGTAGAGTCTTCCTGGATGGGCTTGCCAAACAATTCTATTATCAGAATTCGGGAGGTATCTGTCTCAATTACCCGATGACCAAGGGAATGTGTGGCACTTTCAGGACCAAAGTGTTCATTCAGAAAGGCTTGTATTTGTCGCTTTTCTCGTTGTTCCCCCAATACATTCAATAAAATGATGATGCTGGGAATCACCAAGATAATTGTCGCCAGGACCGTGATCCAGGTGGCACGTCGAGCTTCTGACGGATCCATAAACCGCTTATAGGGAAAGCGGAGGTAGCGCACCATGATATAAGTAGTCAGGGCGATAAAAAAAGAGTTGAGGAAGAAGAGGTAGAACGAGTTTAGTGCGATGTTGATATCTCCTTTGGCCAGTCCGAAGCCAGAAACACAGAGCGGAGGCATAAGCGCTGTTGCAATAGCCACGCCCGGTATGGCACTGCCTTTGTCTTTTCGAGAAATAGAAATGATACCCGCTAAACCCCCGAATATAGCGACCAAACAGTCCAGAATGGTCGGTGCGGTACGTGACGCTATGGCGTCGGTGATTTGGCCTAGTGGAGAAATAGAAAAATAAAAGAAGCTGGTGGCTAAAGCAATGAGGACCGCAATACCAAAATGCCGGCCTGAAATGAGAAGTGCCTCCTTGTCGTTAGTGCCCACTGCCAGACCGATACCCAGAATAGGCGCCATAAGCGGAGAGATCAACATAGCTCCGATAATAACCGCATCGGAATCCTGATCCAGACCAATGGAAGCCACAATAATGGAGGCCATCAACAGCCAGGCGTTGGACCCGCGCATCCGTTTGCTGTTGCGGATATATATGATTGTCCCCTCTCTGTCCAGGCCAGATTCCAGGTTGAAAAAATCCTCAAACCATTTCCGAATAGCGTCATAAACTTCCCGAATCAAGATCTGACGAGACTTGGTGGGCTGGACGGGAAATGTGGGCTCTGTAGACTCCCCAGCTTTGTTGGACGGGTCAGGAAGCTTGGACATGCTTGTGAATTTGACCGTCAACTATATTTAAACTTCGATCACTCATGGCAGCCAGTTCGGTGTTGTGGGTCACGATGATGAACGTTTGTTGGAAGTCGGCGCGGAGTTGTAATAACAACCGGTGCAGCTCACTTGATGAACCGGAATCCAGGTTGCCGGTGGGCTCGTCTGCAAGTACAACAGCCGGTCGGTTGATCAGTGCTCGTGCCACGGCTACGCGCTGTTTTTCACCTCCTGACAATTGACCGGGCTTGTGTTCTTTTCGGGATTCCAGCCCCAAGTAGGTCAATAATTCTGTGGCTCTGGCACGAACCGCCTTTTCTTTGGTGCCGGCCAAAAAGCCTGGAATACAGACATTCTCCAGCGCCGTGAATTCGGGGAGCAGATGGTGGAACTGAAATACGAAACCAATTTCCCGATTTCGAAAATGAGCGAGTTTATTGCCATTCAGCTGCTCGACCGCTTGGTTATTGATCGTAACCTGACCTTCATCGTAGGTGTCCAGTGTGCCTAATATGTGCAGTAGGGTGCTTTTACCCGCACCGGACTTACCGGTAATGGCTACGATTTCTCCTTTAGCCACTTCCAGGTCAATACCCTTCAAAACCAGTAAAGAGCCATAGGACTTACGTACATTCTTTGCGCTTACCAAGTCAGAAATTTTTAAGCCCTAAATATACAATTAGCGGGAATAGAATTTGTGTTGCCTGCTAGGGATGCTAGAATAGATCGGCATAGCCACCAAACTTTTGGGAGGGGATTTCCTCTGATCGTGATTACAATGTTCTTTCTTCCATTAAAAAGAGCGAATGCCTGGAAGGCTTCGCTCTCAAAGAAATCACCCGACTGTAAAATAACGTTCTGCCTGAAAGGCAACACGTTAACTACAAAACTTTATTGCTCTTTAAACATTAGTTCGATTCAAAACAGATTTGTGTTTGGACAAGATAACATAAAATTAATTTGACGTTAAGGAATTTTAAGAAAAAATCCTTGACAAAATAATTTCTCATTTTCCCTTCAACCAAAGAACATGCCACCTTCGACCAAAGAGATACGACTTATATTAGGAGACCAACTCAATGGCCAACATAGTTGGTATGCCGAAAAGCAAGATGGGATTACCTATGTGCTGATCGAAGCCCGTTCGGAAACGGATTACGTCAGGCACCATATCCAAAAGGTGGTTGCCTACTTCTTGGCTATGCGTCAATTTGCCACGATGTTGCAAGAGGCTGGTCATCAGGTTTATTATGTCGGTTTGGACAGTGCGGATAATCGAGGTAGCATTTCAGAAACTTTAAGCCATCTAGCCAAGGCATGGGAGGTAGAAGCCGTCGCTTACCAATGGCCGGATGAGTATCGATTGGATCGGGAGCTTTCCCAATGGGCTGAGCAAGCTTCCTTTCGGGTGAAGGTCGTGGATACCGCACATTTTTTAACCCCACGGGATGGGGTGGAGTCTTTTTTTGAAGGGAAAAAGCAATATCTGTTAGAATCTTTTTACCGTAATATCCGAGTAGAGTATCAGATTTTACTGGAGGAAGATGGGGAGTCTCCGGTGGGTGGCAAGTGGAATTACGATTCCGAAAATCGAAATCCCATTCCGAAGCAGATCGAGGTTCCAAGCCTGCCTGATCAAGCGAAGAACGTACAGGAGATAGTGGATTTAATCGAAAAAGAGGGAATAGCCACCATTGGTACTATTGATACCAAGCATTTTCTTTGGCCGGTCAATCGGAAAGAATGCCTAGAAGTGTTGGAACATTTTGCTACCCAACTACTTCCCCAATTTGGGACTTATCAGGATGCCATGACGGATCGAGACCCTTTTCTGTTTCATTCGCGCCTTTCGTTTGCCATGAACAGTAAAATGTTGTCTCCGCTGGAGGTGGTCAATCGCTGTATTGAAGAATGGGAAAATTGCCCGGATGCGGTTGGGCTTGCCCAAATCGAGGGGTTTGTACGGCAAATTATTGGTTGGCGGGAGTACATGCGAGGCATCTATTGGGCCAAGATGCCCGAATACGCAGCGCTGAACTACTTTGATCACCAGGCTAAGCTTCCCGACTGGTACTGGACCGGCGATACTCAGATGAAATGCTTGTCACATGCGGTAGGTCAGTCGCTGGAATATGCATATGCACACCATATTCAACGATTGATGGTGACTGGAAATTTTGCTTTGCTTCTCGGCGTAGATCCGGATGAGTTGGATCAATGGTATTTGGGAATCTATATTGATGCTTTAGAATGGGTGGAAATTACCAATACCCGTGGTATGAGCCAGTTTGCCGACGGAGGAATTGTAGGGACAAAACCCTATGTGAGCAGTGCGAATTACATCAAGAAAATGAGCGATTATTGCTCAGATTGTCCGTACAATCCCAATTTGAAAGGGGGAGAGGAAGGTGCTTGTCCATTCAATAGTCTCTACTGGGATTTTTACGATCGGCATCGGGATAAATTGTCCGGTAATCCGCGTATCGGCATGATGTACAGCACCTGGGACCGGATGGGGTCGGAGAAGAAAGAGGCTTTGCTGCGGCAAGCGAAGGCATATAAGGAGGGAGTGGATAGTTTATAGTTGGGGTCAGGTCGGTTAGACGACTGAACGGCGAACGGCTGAACGGTAGAGGGCCAATGGCTTGAACCTTTCTTTTTATTCATGCCAAAAATCCAGGAAATTCTCCCGATCCATTTGTTGCAAGGTATAGAGGGTTGCAATAACCGCTGGATCACAAGCTTGGCTTTTCCAAAAAGCTAAATTTTTCGAATCAATTCTAAAAATTTGCTTGAATTTTTCGAATCAACTCTAAAAATTCAGAGTATCTCTTCCTAAAGACTTATGCTTTCCGTGTTATTGAGTGGATTTCATAAAGCCACAGGCAGTTGACGAAAGTGACCCTTTCATTCAACTAATATTATCGGTGACGGTGGCGCTCAGGGAGGCCGGGAAGGCGCCTATCAGGGTGCGTTTCATCGCCAGATCGAAATCGGTCATCCAGGGACATTTATTGACGATCGTGAGTAAAATACCTACGATCAAAACGGAAATCAAGAAGGTGGTAACCACCCTTTTGATGTACTCGTTTCGGAACATCGACAGGTGTTTGCGGTAGGAGGTGTAATAGATAAAACTCCCCAAAAAGAACAGGGAAACTGCACTTAAAGCCACTACATTCAACCAGGGCAACTGGTCGCCCATATTCCAGACTTCCTCGGTAAAGGCTACGGGTACCGACAGAATACTCGCCCCAACGATGATTTCCAGAAAATCATGGATCCGAAGCTCCACCTTGAGGGGAATGCTGATCCGTTGCACTTCGGTTCCTGCATCGTCTTTGATGATAATAATCTCATAGGGGTTGCCGTCGATTCGCTTGGCTACCCGTTCTACATTTTTTAATTCCTCCACGTTTCAGCTGTTACGGATTGGCACCTATAATCCACCGACAACAAAGTAAGCTTCTTCCACTTTATGAATGGCTCACCATCAAAAATAATCCGGTCCATCTCCATTTCCCCTCCTAGTAGAGGTATGCATTTCCGGGATGAATCATACTATACATTCCAAATACAGGTTTCTTCGTCTTCCAAATAATATCATTTCTGAGCGCATTAATACCGTAATTCATTAGGACTATGGCCGGGATTCCCTATTTTCCCGTTCAAACGAAAAACGCATGATCGGAACTGCGGGCATCCAGCCGGAAATCAGACCATCTTTTCCTTTCCGGCCCGGAATCCATCCTTCTTACGTTCCCGGAATCTTTGTCTCCCGGTCTGCCAGCGATCTTCTCCCTTTATCTTTCAACCCTGTTTCCGATGAATAAGTCAAGACGTCAGGCCTACCTGGTCATGATCAGCTGTGTGGCGGCCCTGGGGGGCTTCCTGTTCGGTTATGATACCGGTGTGATCAACGGTACCCAATTCTATTTCAGTAAATACTTTGACCTGTCTGCTGCCCTTAAGGGGTGGGTGGTCGGTAGCGCTTTGCTTGGCTGTTTCCTGGGGGCCATAGTAGCTGGGCCTTTCAGTCTAGCGTTTGGTCGTAAAATTTCTCTGATTGTATCGGCTCTTTTATTTACGGTTTCTGCCTGGGGCTCGGGTTTACCTGCTTTTCTACCGGAATCCGTAGCTCTGCTGGTAGCTTTTCGCTTGATCGGAGGACTCGGGATCGGCATTGCCTCTATGAATGCACCCATGTACATCGCGGAATTGGCACCGGCAGACATTCGGGGCCGCATGGTGACCTTCTATCAAATGGCTATTGTGATCGGTTTTTTCATCGTTTTTCTGGTGACTTATTCGATTGGTAGCGGGCAAGATGAGACCTATAACCTGAATGTAGGTTGGCGGTGGATGTTTTGGTCGGAGTTGGTGCCTTGTATCTTGTTTTTGATTTTGCTGTTTTTGGTACCTCGTAGTCCGCGTTGGTTGATGCTGAAAGGAAAAGAGGAGGAGTCTAAGGCCATTCTTACGCGCATCCACGGAGAGAAGGTAGCAGAAGAGGAGATGGATGAGATCCGGGCTTCCATTAGAGAGGATAGTGGCTTGACCTTGAAGGATGTGTTCAATAGTGCTGTCTTGCCGATTGTGCTCATCGGAACGGTTTTTTCTGCGCTTCAACAGTTTACCGGGATTAATGCAGTGCTGTATTATGGGGCGGATATTTTTGAGAAGGCCTTGGGTTTTGGGCAGGAAGACGTATTGGCCCAACAGATCCTGCTGGCTGGCGTGAACGTAGCCTTTACCTTTCTGGCTATGTTTACGGTAGACCGGTGGGGGAGAAAGCCCCTGGTCATTAGTGGTTCTGTGGGCATGGCCGTAGGCTTCGGCCTGTTGGGTTTCACCTTGATGAACAACCAGGTCGGCCTGGTATCGCTTATCGGGATATTGATGTTTGTGGGATCTTTTGCGATGTCGATGGGGCCAATTGTTTGGGTAATCCTTTCGGAAATGTTCCCGAATTCCATTCGAAGTATCGGTATGTCTATCGCAGTGGCTGCGCAGTGGGCTTCGAACTATATTGTCTCGCAGTCTTTCCCCATTGTGGTAGAAAGTGAGGCCAATCAGCCCGGCAGTTTTTGGAATGGGTCGCTGCCTTATTTTCTCTTTATGGCTTTCATCATCATTATCATTTGGTTTACCTGGCGGTTTATCCCGGAGACCAAAGGAAAGTCTCTGGAAAAGATCGAAAAGCTTTGGGAATCGAAGTATGGGGTTATTGCGGGTAGTGGGAATAAGTAGGGGAGGTTATTTTGGAATAGCGAATGGCGGGTGACAAATGGCAAATGTCGATTGGGGAATGGCAAATTTTATTCATTTATGAATTAGGTTGATCTAAGACTACACGTAACATCGCGCCAGTTTGGCGTATCACCCTGTATAAATGGTTTCATCAACACAACCTAAATTTATGGACCTAACTCAAAACGAATGACCGGATTTGACACCCTGGATATCATCATTTTCTTTGCGTATATCTTGTTGATCATCGGGATTGGTTTGTGGGTGAGCCGAAATAAAGAAGGACGGGAAAAAACAGCTGAAGATTATTTCCTCGCCAGTAAAGCCTTGCCCTGGTGGGCAATAGGGACCTCTCTGATTGCTGCTAATATTTCGGCTGAGCAGATGATCGGAATGTCCGGGCAGGGGTTTGGGATGGGGCTGGCAATTGCTTCCTATGAATGGATGGCTGCCATTTCCTTGTTGATTGTGGCCAAGTTTTTCTTGCCGATATTCCTGGATAAGAAGCTGTACACCATTCCCCAGTTTGTGGAGCAGCGATACAGTGTTGAATTGAAGACGATTCTAGCGATCTTCTGGATTGCGTTGTTCACCTTTGTCAATCTGACTACCGTACTGCTGTTGGGGGCTATGGCTATCGATACCATCCTGGGCGGTTCTCCTGGGGAATATTTTTACTGGGCGATATTTGGTTTGGCTTTTGTAGCGGCTGCTTACTCGCTATGGGGTGGGCTGGCTGCGGTAGCCTGGACGGATGTGCTGCAAGTAACTCTGTTGATTTTGGGCGGTTTGATAACCACTTATTTGGCACTGGATAATCTGTTGCCGGAGCAAGGGGTGATCGGAGGTATGCAATACGTATTGGAAACGGTGCCGGATAAATTTCACCTCATATTACCCAAAAGTCATCCATCCTATTCCGAATTGCCTGGGATCGGGGTGCTGATCGGTGGAATGTGGGTGGCAAACCTATACTATTGGGGCTTCAATCAATATATCATTCAGCGGGCCCTGGCAGCCAAAAGCCTGAAAGAGGCGCAGAACGGCTTGGCCCTGGCCGGTTTTTTAAAGCTGTTGATTCCTTTGATCGTGGTAGTACCCGGTGTGGTGGCTTATTTATACTACATCCATCCGGAGGGCGTCAATGTTGTAGGTGGGGTAGAACAAGCTTTGGCGGTTGAAAATCCGCCTTACCAGGCTAATGATAATGCGTTCCCGTGGTTGATCAAGACGTTTGTGCCCACCGGGCTGAAAGGATTGGTGGTAGCAGCCCTGGCGGCGGCCATTGTGTCTTCGCTGGCTTCCATGATGAACTCCATCTCCACCATCTTCACCATGGATATTTACCGGCAGTATATCAATAAGAATGCCTCCAACCGGCAGACGGTTAATGTGGGGCGGCTGGTCGCTGGTGTCGCTTTGATTATTGCTATTATACTCGCTCCATTTATGCAGAGCAGCCGGGGTATTTTTAATGTGATTCAGGAATATACGGGGCTAGTTAGTCCAGGGATTCTGGCGGTGTTTATGCTGGGTTTATTCTATAAAAAAGCCACGAACCGGGGAGCGGTGATTGGGGTGATCCTATCGATTGTAGTGGCTTTGTTATTTAAGTTGGGAGATCTGCCCTTCCTGGATCAAATGATGTACACCTTTCTGATCACTTGTGGGATCATTGCTGCAGTCAGTTATCTTGATGGTAAAGGCGTGGATGATTCGAAAGGCATTTCGCTCACCCGTAGTTTATTTCAGACCGGTCCCGCCTTCAATCTGTCTGTTTTTGCAATTGGGTTGATCACTGCCTTTTTGTATGTGTTCTTTTGGTAGGAGCGGTAAAAATATAGAATGGATCCATACGATCGAACTCAAACGATTAGGACCGCATTCCACTTTTCTTGTATTAGCCTTTCATGGTCATAGTCATACGTTCCTGGGTTGAAAACAATAAAGCCACGAAACTGGAATTCCCGGGCTGTTCAATTCATTTGCTTTTTTGTTCAGTTCACCTCCTGTATCCTAAGTGAACGCAAAAATCAGATTAATTTAGCGTCTGTCAGCTCAAGGGATATACCAGATACAAAATCTGAAGTTTTAAAGGGTGGGGATTTGGTTGATTCTAAATTTCAAAAACGAAACCCTAAGGATAGTACATTCACTGACGTCCAATTTAGGAGTTCGTCTGTGACCAACTGTTCCTGCCCCAAGGGAGCTCGGAGGTATGGCAAGAGCCATCGGGGTAGAAGCTCAACGGCAGAGAGTTTAATTCAAATAAGAAATTGGAAAAATTAATAAAACCTCCATTTCATTTATTAAAACTAGAATCATGAAATCCTTAAAAACCTGGGCTTTGTTTGTTGCTTTATTGCTTATTGGCACCAACATCAGCTTTGCACAATCATCCAATCTGAGTGATGAGCAAAAAGAAGAAATGGCCAAAAGCATGGAAGAGTTCTTTACGGCCTTAGACCTTTCAGATGAACAAAAAGTTGAATTTGAGGAAATCTCAAAGAAGTATGCAGAACAAATGCAAGCTGTAAAAGAAGGTGGCGGACGGATGTTGCAGAAGCAACAAAAGATTAAGTCTATCCGTAAGGAAAAGAATGCAGAAATGAAAGAACTACTTTCTGCAGACCAATATGAAATCTATTTGGAAAAGCAGGAAGAGATGCAGCAAGCGATGAAGGAAAAGCGCAAGCAAAATTAATTTTTGAAGAATTTTAAAAAGCCTGGATCTTGAATATAAGTTTCAGGCTTTTTTATTTAAATAAGGGTGTGGCAATACCTGCCGTTTTCTTCCTGTAAGTAGGAAGAAAAGAATTTTATTTGAGGTTTTGCTATGCCTTGTGGGCAAAACCATCGAAACAATTTTATCGAAAGAAATTTGGCTCTAATGAGCTGGTTTCAACTCCTTATCGTCAGTATTCACTGGAATCCGTGAACAATCCAGGTTAACTATGTATGATTTTAAGATAATCCTGCAATTAATCCTGGTCATATATGGACCCGAGATAGTTGCTCAGGATTTTGAGCTGTTCGGGTTGGAATACTCCTATTTCCCTGATGCTGCCGTTAGAAATAGTTCGGACTCAGTAAATATCAATTTTAATGATTTCGAACTCTCTGCGCTTGCGCCCATAAAAGCAAGTGAACAGTTATATTTCCTCGTAGGTGGAAATTATAGGTTTATCGACCCCAAATCCTCGGAAACTCAGATTGAACCTAATCTCCATTTTATCGCTTTGCGGTTGTCCACTGTTATCAACTTTTCGAGAGATAATAGCCTGATGGTTACTTTCAATCCTGCTATTTCTTCTACACTGAACTCTAGCTTAACGAGGGATGATTTCCTGTTTCTGGGAAATATTATTTATCGAAAGAAGGTCAGTGAAGTATTTTCCTATGCTGTAGGTGCTGCATACACTTCTCGTTTTGGGCGACCGCTGGCCCTGCCCATAGGTGCTCTATTTTATCGAGGAAACAAATTTAGTTTGAATGCTACCCTTCCAATAGAAATTCAAGCTACCTGGAATCCGAATAAGCAATTTACGTACGGATTGAAAGCCTCCGTCAATGGAAGTCAGTACAACCTGCCCGATGGTACGATAATAGGAGGTGTTGA
This sequence comes from uncultured Saprospiraceae bacterium, assembly GCA_964641965.1. Classification (GTDB taxonomy): domain Bacteria; phylum Bacteroidota; class Bacteroidia; order Chitinophagales; family Saprospiraceae; genus JAJDFU01. The sequence continues at coordinate 23,742 of CAZXLD010000039.1, forward strand.
AATGAATGTACTCAATTTCTCAGGATTGCAAGTGGGGCCTGAAATCGGAATAAGAATTAAAGGGCCACTACATCTAACCCTATTTGGTGGACTGATTACAGGAAGAACCTTTTACTTTGTGGCCACGAATGAGACCGACCAGGATTCTCGCATCAATAATGGAGGCTTTATTTCGGCGAGAATATCCATTAAACAGCCCTCAGCTAATGGTTTTCGGTAAAGTTAGGAGTGTATGAAAATCTAGTATTGTATAACAATCGAAAAATTGAAAGAATAGATGGTTGATTCGTCTAAGATCAACGTCTTTTTCCTCCCCATTTCTATTCTATCTTAGCAGGCAACACCAAAGACCATACTACCAATGAGACGAATAGCCAAGCAGGTTGTATACGACGCCTTTGAAAAGATGGGAGCCTTGATCCTTGAGGCGGGAGGGCCGGATGGGATTGTCAGCCGAAAGGATATGCGCGAAAGACTGAAAACCCTTCGCGGATTGGAATATAAGTTCATGTCGCGGTTTTACCGGTTTATGGATCACCGGGATTATAAGCCTGGGGCCCGGATCACCAAGCGGGATGTGATGGATACTATTGCCTATTGCAAAAAAGAACTGGTAGACGATTACGATTTGGATAATAATGGCTTGTCATTTGAAGAAGTTTCCAAGATGTCCATTCTAGCTCAGTATGCAGTAGATTATGGCTTGTTGATGAATTTAGGCGTCGTTGATATTCCGGAAACGCAGCTGCCTTCGATCATGAGGAGATTGGTGGCGGGTTTGTTTTTTGATGCTTTTGGTTCGGAGGCAAGTTTAGTCATGGAAGTCTTCGAGGCGGATGTTCAACTGCCCAGCCTTAATCTGGAAACCTTTCCACTTGCATCGGGACTGGACCAGGACAACCCAGCTGAACTGGTTGAGCGCTACATTGATAATCCAAGCCCTTTCCACCAGGAATTTATTGAAATGCATAGCTCCTTTGATCCGGCCTTAGGAAAAAAAGCAAGTCAGTTGATCCAACTATTGGAAACCAATTTAGTAGACATCCGGATTTTCATTATCGGCAGAGACGATTTTACCGTATATCCCAAATCCGAACATCCGGTGTATTGGGTAGGGCTTACTGCCAGCGGTAAAATACTGGGCTTGCGATCGGAGGTGATTTGGACGTGAGATCATAAGAAAATTGATTCAGGTGGCGGGATGCTCAATACTGGATGCTGGCGCCCAGGAGCGCGATGCTAGGGATGCTCGATGCACGGTAGACGGTACACGGTAGACGGTACACGGACAACCTATATCAGGGACGTACACCATCTGCCATTCGACATTTGCCATTTGTCATTTGCCATTCGACACTCGACACCCCGCACTCGCCATTCCACACTTCGCATTCTACATTTGCCACTCGTCATTTGCCATTCGACATTCGCCATTCGACATTCGCCGTTTGCCATTTGTCATTTGTAATTCGTCACTGGTTGTTGAGCGAAGTCTCGATCCTGATACTTGTGCTGGCGCCTGCCGGGCGTTTTTTGACCTTTGGCAGAAACTTGAGGGCTACAGTAAGGACTTTTTAAATTTGGGATCAGGCTAAGCACTCTTCTGCCAACCACCCCATTTTATCGACCAAAAGCGCGGACCTTTTCCTGTAAATTGGGTCTTTTAGAGAAACGAAAACCGTGAAAGCAACGGCAACCTACAAGCTCAAGTGGTTGATGCTCATCTTAGCAATTTGGCTGGTTGGGGTATTAACTACTCCGTTCTATGAGTATTTCTTTCTGGCCAATTTTCCGGGGGTGCTGGAAGAGGCCCCCATGCGTGCCTATAACCTTACAGCCAATATCATTTTTGCCTTGGTCTGGGGCCTGATGGGAGCCGGTCTGTTTGCCATATCCGAGTTGTATCTGATCAATACCTTTCTGGAGCGGCAACCTTTCTACAGAATTATCCTGATCAAAGGGGCCTTGTACTCGCTGTTACTCATTCTGCTCAACCTGTTTACTTCTTACCTATTCAATTGGCTCACGACCGACCGCTCGTTGCTCGATCCCTCCATTAGTGATGATGTATGGGAATTTGCCAGTGGCTCTTCGTTTTGGCATCCTTTAATCCCTTTCCTGGGATTGGTGTTTTGGACACTTTTTCTGTTGCAAATCAACCAACGATTCGGCCAGGGTGAGCTATTTAAATTAGTGCGCGGCCGTTATTTCTCACCCAAGGAGGAAAACCGGATTTTCATGTTTCTGGATATGAAAGATTCCACCGAGCTGGCTGAACGATTGGGCCATCTGGAATTTTTCGACTTGCTCAACGATTTCTTCCACGATATTACCGATACCATACTGGAGCACGGCGGGGAGATTTATTCTTATGTGGGAGATGAAGTGATCATTACCTGGACGCTAAAAAATGGATTCCACAACAGCCATTGCATCCATTGTTTTTTTGAGATTGAAGCCTTGATTGACCAACGAGCATCCTACTACCAGACGCGTTATCAAACCGTTCCCCGATTCAAAGCTGGTATCCACCTTGGCAAGGTCACCACCGGTGAAATCGGAAAAATTAAAAAGCTGATCACCTATACCGGGGATGTGATGAATACGACCGCCCGAATCCAGAGCATTTGCAATCGGTACGGAGAAAAACTGATCATCAGCCGGGAATTGATGGATCATCTTGACCTCGATCATCTGGATGTTCGCGATCTTGGGGAAGTGGAACTAAGAGGAAAAAGTAAACCCATCGGAATCGCGGCTATTTCCCAGTACGTAGCCTGATCCCGGAATTCAGACCAAAACCTGCTAAAACGAAGGATTGGAACTGCCATCGAACCTTACTTTTTGGTTAGATTCCGCTTTGGAACGAAGTGAAGCTGTTGTTTAGAGGTATTTTGGGTGGTAAGTGGTAAATGTCAAGTTGCAAGTCGCAAATGGCCAGCAAACTCTATCAAGCCTCCAACATTGCGCCAGCGGCGCTAATATCAGCGAAGCGTGTACCAAAAGCCACCATTTTTTCTTTAGTTTAACTCCGCTTTACAAGAAATAATCACACCATAAGTATGTCCAATTCAGAACGCATCTGGCATAAAGTATTAGATCAAACCGATCAACTGCCCGAAGGACGAGTCATGACCGCCATTGCGGATGGTTATCGGGAAATTTGTCTAACCCATCATGAAGGAAAAATTTGTGCTTTAAGTAATCGGTGTCCGCATCAGGGGGGGCCTCTGGGAGAGGGGAGTATTGAAAAAGGCCTGTTGCGATGCCCTTGGCATGGCTGGGATTACGATCCCTGCACTGGCTTGGCACCAGGATTTGACGACGGGGTAGAAACGTATCCGGTTGAGATTCGGGATGGTGCTGTGTACGTTGGTTTGGAACCCGAGGCGGCACATCAAACCACAGTCTCGGATATTATGGTAGAGACCTTGATCAACTGGGGTGTAGATACGGTTTTCGGTATGGTTGGCCACTCCAATCTGGGACTGGCCGATGCGTTTCGGCGACAAGTAGAAAATGGCAAGCTACAGTTCATTGGTATTCGGCATGAGGGGGGAGGGGCCTTTGCGGCATCTGCTTATGGAAAATTGACAGGTCGTCCGGCGGCCTGCTTTGCCATCGCCGGTCCGGGCTCTACCAACATGTATACGGGTATGTGGGATGCGCGCCAGGATCGTGCCCCCTTGCTAGCGCTTACGGGGCAGGTAGCTACCCAGGTTGTAGGGACCGGTAATTTCCAGGAAGTGGATTTAGTTCGTGCTTTCTCTTCGGTGGCTGTATTTAATCATCGGGTCCAGTCGGACAGCCGTCATGCCGAGTTGGCCTCGCTGGCCGTTAAGCATGCTGTTCTGGAACGTAACGTTTCCCATTTGACCTTTCCGGATGAAGTCCAGGTTATACCCGCTCCGGAAGGCACCAAAGCAGGTACACCAGCGGGCAGGGTAGGAGCTCCCAACATTGCTCCCCCTTCTGAAGAATTGGAAAAAGCGATCAAGCAGATTAAAGGTGCAGAACGCCCTGTGATCATTACCGGATTTGGAGCCAAATTCCATATGGATGCCATAATCCAATTGGCTGAACGACTCGAATGCCCGGTACTCACCACCTTCAAGGGAAAAGGGCAGATATCCGACGGACATCCTCTGGGTTGTGGGGTCTTGGGGCGCAGTGGAACGCCTATTGCCTCCCATTTCATGAATGAGTCTGATCTGCTCATCGTATTTGGGGCCTCTTTTTCCAACCACTCCGGGATTACTCCCAAGAAACCTACTATTCAAGTCGATTTTGATCGCCTTGTGCTAGGTAAGTTTCATGCCATAGATATTCCCTTATGGGGAGAGATTTCGACCACCATTGCTTTGATGCTGGAACAATTGCCCAAAGAGCAGTTGCAAGCCAAAAGCCAAAAGGTTGAAATCCAGGAGCGTTGGGCCATCTGGAAGGAGGAGAAGGCTAGCCGTTTGCAAGACAATCGCGGCAAGGGATTAAGCGCCATTTCTGTTTTTGATGCATTGACCCGCTTGGCGCCGGCCGATGCAGTTATGTGTGTGGATGTAGGGAATAATGCCTATTCGTTTGGCCGGTATTTCGAAACTCAGTCGCATACCTTCCTAATGTCGGGCTATTTGGGGTCAATCGGTTTTGCCATGCCTGCCGCCTTGGGTGCCTGGGCTGCTGTCAAGAATACTCGACCGGTTATTGCGGTAGCAGGGGACGGCGGATTTGCGCAATACATGGCTGAGCTATCTACTTCGGTGCTTCACAATATGAATATCAAGGTTATCTTATTAAACAATAGTGAACTGGCTAAGATCTCCAAAGAACAGCGGGCGGGAAACCTGGAGGTATTTGCCACCGAGCTCCAAAGTCCAAATTTTGCTGAATTTGCATCGGGTTGCGGCGCATTGGGTATTCGTATAACCCAGGAGTCTGAACTGGAAGATGCCATGCAGCGGATGTTGGCCCATGATGGGACGGCATTGCTTGAAGTTTGCACAGACGCCCTATTGGTGTAAACGAAATACATTATTTCGCCTTCCTATTGCAAATCGTTATTTTGGGTGCTTGAGGAAACAGCTGTGCTTCCTTTTCATGTATTGAGTGTAACAGACAGAACTAGAATTCATGCAGTGGTTTACGCTGAAACCCATTGATCAAAAAGCTTTTGAACAGGCTGAGACACAGTTGCACTGGGCCGCCCAACTGGTGGCTATGGCTGGGCAAGCTTATTTACTCCACCAGGAAGATGACAGCCATACCAGTATGCGGTGGGAACCAGGTACACGCCGATTGGTGAGTGGATTGGTTACCGCAGGAGGGACGACACTTCAGGTAGCTTTAAATGTCGAGCACTTTTTACTGCAAATCGTGGAGGAAAATGGTGTTGAGATTTTTACGGCGCCCATTCACCAACGGACGATGATCGAATTGACGGCTTGGTTGCGGGTTCAGTTGGGATACCTGGATTTACCATCATCTGCCTTGCAACCACTTACGCATTTTGAGTTGCCTCCGAATCCTATTGGGGAAGGCGCACCCTTCCAAAAACCTGCTCCGGAATTATTGCGGTCCTGGATAGCCCAGCGGTCCGATGCGCAGTTCTTGTTACAAGCTCCTCGAATACGGTTCAAAGCGTACGATCAACGAGTAGCTGTATGGCCACATCATTTCGATTCCGGATTGGTCATCTCGCTTGCACGCGATCAAGATGATCAAATGATCAAAGGGATTGTTATGGGCTGGGCGCCTACAGATGAAACTGTTCGGGAACCCTACCTTTACATAAAAGGATGGATGAAAGATAGAGAGGTAGATTATGAATCTTTACCACCCTTAACTTCCGGCCATTGGTCTTCTGGTGATTGGAAAGGTGGCTACTTGCCTTTTTCCCGCCTAGTAGCCCAGGAAGAACAGGCTTTACAACATAAAATGGGAGCCACCTTCTTGCAAGAAACCATAGATCATCTGGTAAAAGTAATGACTTGATCTGCCACAGCATAAGTTTATCCGAAACCAATAAGCCAAAGAAAAAGAGGATTTAGGAACAAGAGACCAACGAACAGAAAATTAAAACCCTTCTCCAGCTTTTCTTCTGTATTGACACCCCTTTCAGGTGTCCGTATCTTCCTTTTATTCCAATTCCTTTAAACCTAGGCATTCTCCGTGTAACGGGTCTTTTTATTGTCTTGTAAGGCAGGAACCCGGCCGCGCCAGGAGTCGGGTACCAACTTGATTTTGGGCCCCATATTCTGCACCGCACGAAGCACATCCCGACGGCTGATTTGGCCTACCAGTTTACCTTTTTCCAGTACAGGAAGGCGCTTAATTCCTTGTTTTACAAAGATATAAGCGGCATCTACTACCGTTTTGCTGGCATCGATCGTGATGATGTTTTTGGACATATACTCAGAGACCAGGCTGCCGGTATTCGGCTGGCTGCTGTAGGAGTTCTCTACCAGGATCTTCAGGCAATCTACCTCGGAAAGCATACCTACCAGGTTGTAATCTGCATCTACGACAGGCGCTCCGGATATTTTTCGCTTCAAAATAGTATCGATGGCGGCATGGATGGGGGTTTCCGGACGGAAGGTAATGAGCCTGGAGGCCATATATTTGGTAACGGAAGGATATTCGCTCATGGAATTGTTTTTTGTTTGTGAGAAGGTATTTAGGTAATTAATAGGAGAATAATATTACATAATTAAATGGTTTATCCGAATTTTTCTTGGAAAAAATAAGCCAGTCTGTACCCTTGGCTTTCCATTTTTTCAAATATTTTTAGGCTGGGACTAAACCAAAAACCTCTTTTCCAAACCTCATTCAGAAGCAAAAAACATGGAGTCATACGATACATTGGTAGAAGCCATTCAGGGATTAAAAAAGAAAGGATTTGTCCATGATTTTAATCTGGAGAGCCACTGCCTTTCCTGTGCTCCCTTGAACCTGGAATTGCATCCCGAGGATTTCGAAATAATAGAACACCATCGCTTCGAGGGTATGAGTGATCCAAATGACAATTCCGTTATTTATGCCCTGCAATCCAAGGATGGCATTAAAGGGATTTTAGTGGATGCGTACGGACCCTATGCCGAATCACTCACTCCAGAAATGGCAGCAAAATTGAGAACCGCACATCCCTGATGGCCGCACAAGAAACGAAGACAGAGCTAAAAGACAGGGTGGCCAAAGGGTTAAGTTATGGTATGGAAGCCCTGGAAGAGGTGTTGCTTGCCGATTCCAAATTGTACAACGACCTTATCCTGTTAAAAAGCAAATATGCCGATCTGCTTCACCTCTCGGCGCTGCAAACCATTCCTTATGCTGACCTGGAAGTTGGGATGGACCGGTTACGGCATAGTCTACTCCAATTTATCGACCGGCTCGAAGAAGGTGACCTAAAGAAGGCGCATGTGGAACAAGGGTTGAAAAATACATCCCCACCTAATGTCCGGGGCAACTTTTTTAGCCTAATCAGCATATATCGGGAAAACCTGGAAGCGATCACCTACGAAGAGCAATATTACGGCTCCGGTAGTTCTAACCTGGAAACACGCGTCTACAAGGGTCGCGCGGCTATTGGGAACATTTTTCAGAATTTAGTTCGGTACGCAAGGCAGCAGGATGTTACCTCACAGGAAGCGGTAGAAGATCATTTCAGCACCTATTTTCGAAGAGATTTTGGGCCTATCGAAGTATACCTGAAGAGCGTAAAGCATCTTATTTATTATATTCATCCACTCGAATTCGACCGGAGTTTCTATTTGACCACCTTTCAATCGTTACTGTCCCGCTTTGAATTGGGACTACTATTTTATCATTTGCTGGTAGAAAAAGATGAACAGTTTCTCCAAATGATCAACGAGTTAGGTGTATTCGAAGGACCCTTGGCAGAGGTGCTCATTCATAAGGACCATCTAGATTGGCTCCGGTAAATAAAGGGCAGTAATACGCGCAGCAAAGTTTAATACAATCCAAATGCATAAACCAGCTTTTCTTTCGCTCCTTTTTGTTGCTTGCACCCTCTTTTTGGGTACAAGCCAGCAGGCTTTGGCCCCCCTGGATATTTTTCAGCTTACCTATGTAAGCAGTCCGGCAGTCTCACCGGATGGTGAACAGGTTGTTTTTCTGAAAAATGGATTTGATATCATGACCGATCGGCGTGTTGCCGATCTTTGGATCGTTAACTTTGACGGCACAGGGCTTCGTCCTTTGTCTGCATCTGACGAACAAGAACGCAGTCCGGTATGGTCGCCAAACGGAGATCGCCTGGCTTGGGTAAGCAGCGGCGGTGGAAAGCATCGGATCATGATCCGATATATGGAGAATGCAGAGCAAAGCCAAATTGCAGAGTTTTCTTTTTCTCCTGGCAACCTGACCTGGTCTCCGGATGGCGAATGGCTTGCTTTTACCCGCTTTGTGCCTGAAAAGGGGCAATCGATTGGCGGCGTAATGGGAAAGCCCGAGGGGGCCAAATGGGCTCCTTCCCCCACCTACACGGAAGAAATTGTGTATCGGAGAGATGGCCGGGGAGAACTGGATCCTGGCCATACACATATCTTTGCCATGCCTTCCAGTGGAGGAGGGGCTATTCAACTGACCGAGGGCTCTTTCAACCATGGCGGTAGCCTCAGCTGGTCGGGAGACGCTAAACACATCTACTTTTCGGCTAACCTGACCGAAAATAACCACCTGTCCGATCATCCACGTAACCCCGATTTGTACCGAGTTGCACTGGAGGGTGGGAAAATGGAAAAAATAACCGATCAGATCGGAATCGAGGGCAATCCCCGAACCTCGCCGGATGGAAACCGGCTTGCTTATACCGGTGCCAAAGACCGGATGACCGGCTATCTGCAGTCCGAAGTGTACTTGGCTCCAACCAAGCCTATGGCTGAAGCCAAGATGCTTACCCAAGATTTGGATCGAACATTGGGTTCCTTGCAATGGAGTCCGGAGGGAAACTATCTCTGGTTTCAATATACGGATGAGGGCACCACCAAAATAGGAAGGGTTAATATCAATGGAAAGCTGGAAGAAGTGGCAGCCGGCCTTACTGGTTCGCCAAATGGCAGACCATATGCAGGGGGGAGTTATTCGGTAGGACCCAAAGGAAGGTTCGCCATGACCAAAGGAAGCGGGGCACATCCGGCTGAACTGGCGGTTGGCACAGCAGGGAGTGCAGAAATTCGCCAACTCACCAACTTCAATAAAGCCCTTTTCCTGCAGAAAAAACCGGGCAAGGTGGAGGAGTTTTGGACCAAGTCGTCTTATGATGAACGCCCGGTTCAGGGATGGATTATGTATCCACCCGATTTTGATCCGGCTGAGAAATACCCTTTGTTACTCGAAATTCATGGCGGGCCCTGGTCGGCTTACGGGGATCATTTTAGCATGGAGCTACAGCAATATGCGGCCAGGGGATATGTAGTGGTGTATACCAATCCCAGGGGGAGTACGAGCTACGGAGAAGAGTTTGCGGATCTGATTCAAAACAATTATCCCGGACAGGATTACGACGATCTGATGTCTTGTGTAGATGCTGTCATTGAAAAGGGTTTCATAGATGAAGATAAACTGTTTGTCACAGGTGGAAGTGGGGGAGGCGTGCTCTCTTCCTGGATCGTAGGAAAGACGGATCGATTTGCTGCGGCAGTAGTAGCCAAACCGGTTATCAACTGGTTTAGTCACATACTCACAGCGGATGCGCCGGAGTACTGGAGCCGCTATTGGATGCCCGCCATGCCTTGGGAAGACCCCGATTTTTACTATAAACAGAGTCCGATATCGCTGGTGGGTAATGTGAAAACACCAACCATGCTTTTGGTTGGTGACAAGGATCATCGTACACCCCTTTCAGAATCGGAGCAGTATTATCGGGCATTAAAATTGAGAGGTGTCCCTACCGCCTTAGTTCGTTTTCCGGAAGCCAGTCATGGCATTGCCGGACGGCCCAGCCAAATGCTTTCCAAAGTGAGCGCCGTGATGGGTTGGAACGAACGCTATGGGGGGCCAAAAGCCAAAAAAGAAGCACCTCCATCAAGACCTTAAATTCATTTTCATTGACCATAATAAGTACCTACCTATGACCCATATGAACCGCAGGCAGTGGATACGCACTGCTGGCCTTACCGGCGCACTATCAGCCATCGGAGGTCTGAATACCTATGCGAACCTCTCCGATTTAGACTACGATGCGGCTGTTACTTCGAATGGTTTGGTGCGCTTGCATTCGAATGAAAATCCATATGGTCCTTCTGAATATGTTCGGAAGGCCATTGTGAAATCATTTGATGTGGCTCACCAATACCTGGGGGATCACGCCGACCGCCTGGCTCAAAAAATAGCCGATCGGGAAGGGGTTACGGCTGAACATATTGTATTAACCGGTGGCTCAAGAGAGGGATTAAAAATCACCGGACTAGAATTTACCTGGCAGGGAGGGGAAATTATCGCCGGCAACCCAACCTATCAAGCATTGCTAACGTATGCGGAAGGGTTTAATGCCCACGTACATCGGGTAGCCTTGAATGACCGCTTGGAGCACGACCTTGAAGAAATGGAAAAACGGATTAATAGCAATACCCGTTTGGTATTCATATGTAATCCGGCTAATCCTACTGGGACGATTATTCCCAAGGAAAAGATTAAAGACTTTTGCCTGGCTGTGTCCAAGCGCACCATGTTGTTTTCGGATGAAGCCTATTACGACTACATTGAGGAAGATGGTTATCCATCTATGGTGGAACTGGTCAAGGAGAACTACAATGTCATTGTATCCCGAACCTTTTCCAAAGTGTATGGCCTGGCGGGTATAAGAATCGGCTATTTGATTGCGCGCCCGGACATTGCCCGACGGCTTCGTTCTGCCCGTGCTGCTAATACGAATATGCTGGGCATTCATGCAGCGGAAGCAGCCCTGGAGGATAAGGATTTTTATAAATTTAGTTTACAGAAAAACCGGGAATGCCGTTCCATGATCTATGCGACCTGTGAAGAGCTGGGGCTACTATACCAACCGTCACACACGAATTTCGTGTTTTTTAAAACCGGGCAAGAGATTCGAGAAGTCATCACCACATTCAAAGCACGTGGAATAGCAGTAGGTCGTCCATTTCCTCCCATGACAGATTGGTGTCGGATCAGTACCGGGAAGGAAGAGGATGTCAAGTTATTTTGCAGCAATCTGAAAGCCGTGATGGGGTAATCTATGGCGAAGCCAACTTTATTAATTCTATTGATTTAATCTTTTAAGCAAATGAACGGTATTCGTATTCTAGGGATTGTGTTGTGTCTTTTTATCACCGGTTTGCTTTATGGGCAGACTCCCGAAGATAAGCTAAAGGAATTGGGTATCGAATTGCCGGAAGCTTCTCAGCCTATTGCCAACTATGTCAAATACAGACAAGTGGGAAACCTGGTGTACCTGGCTGGCCATGGACCTTGTGATATGTCTGGACTGAAATACGGGAAAGTGGGTAAGGATCTTACCATCGAGGAAGGCTATGCGGCTGCCCGTGAAACAGGTATTTGTTTATTAGCTACTTTGAAAGGGGCCATTGGTGACCTGAGCAAAGTGAAGCAGGTGGTCCGTTTGGTAGGGATGGTTTCTTCTGCACCAGATTTTTATGACCAGCCCGAGGTAGTGAATGGGTGTTCGGACCTATTAACGGAGGTATTTGGTGAATCCGGCAAGCATACTCGGGCTGCAGTGGGCATGGCGGTGTTGCCATCCAATATTCCGGTTGAAATCACGATGATTGTAGAAGTCAGGGAATGATGAAGCTGGAAGTATGCTAAAGGTACAGTCAAGGGAAAAGTGAACCTTAAAGATGGGATTTAAAATCAATTGGCGGTATGCGCTGGGGGAGGTATTGATTGTCATCCTGGGAATTAGTATTGCATTTGCGTTAAACAATTGGGCGCAGTCCAGCCGAGATCGGGAGACGAGAAGGCAATACCTGGAAAGCCTGGTGGACGACTTGGAAAGTGAGATGCAGCATCTGGAAGATAATATTTCAGCTTTTAAAACCAAGATTCGATCCGTTGAAAGTATTCTTCCTTATCTGGCTGGAAAGCAGGAGAGGAGAGATACTATTACCTATAAGATTTTTGCTTTGACCGATCTGGTTGCTTATCAACGGCATGACATCACTTACCGAACGCTCGTCAATTCAGGAGACCTTCGGCTGCTTCCGGATTTCCAACTCAAAAAAGAGCTAGAGTCCCATTATGCAGGCCAAGAAATTATCCAATTGGATTATGAACGGCAAAATAAGATTCACGAAAAGTATTTTGCAGACTTTTTAATTTATCACATGGATTACACGAAGTTGATGAAAGGAGACTACAGCTTTATGAATGATCCATTATTAAAAAATATTATTCAAAGTTTATATGGTACCTATTCTATTGGAATAGAAAGCTCCAAAAAAAGAATGGAAGCCAGTGAAGCTATGAAAGAAAAGTTAGAGACTGCGCTAACTGCTTCCTAATTAGCTGGATTAGAAAGTATTGAAAAGCTGAATCCTGGGGACGACAATCTAACCCTCAATCCAGGTGCTGCCATTTTAGGATTTTCGGAGAATCAATTTTATTTCTTGCCGCAAATTGATTGTTCAACTGGACTAAAGGCTTTATTTTTAGAAACTTTTTGATTTTTAATTCTGCCCTTTAGTCAGATGTATGTCCGGCCTTGATCTATTTTTTCTGGTAACTGCGCTCACTGGTTTCCTCGTTGTTTTTATCCTATTGAACGCCAATCGTTCCTCTTCCATTTCCAGAGGGTTACTTGGCGGCATGATTTTTTGTCTGGCCTTTTTGCTGTTGTTGCTTACGCTTATCAATACGGGTTGGATATTGGGCTACCCTTGGCTTTTTCGATTGTCTAGTCCAACTACCTACTTAATTGCGCCATTGAGTTTTCTTTATGTGCAGTCCATGGTGTCGAGAAGAACCAGGTTGAGGCCGATCGACGGATTGCATGCGCTTCCATTTCTTTTACATGCGATTGAGTTGCTCCCTTTTTTCCTTCTGGGGATGGAAGAAAAACAAGACTACTTAGTCCAGATTATCGCTGATCCCGAATTGAATGCTCAAGTAAATGAAGGAATACTGCCTCCGTATTGGCATCAATTGACTAAAGCCGGATTGGCTGCCATTTATCTTTTTTTTCAGTGGAAACTGATCATTCCTTTGTACACCGATGTAAATAAGGTTAAGGCCGTAGATAAAACACTTCGGGATTGGCTTTCCATTGAAACCGGATTGTTGTGTCTTCTGACCGTATTGACCTTCTCGGGAGGGATCGTCCATCACCTTGGTCTGGATACGCAGACCTACGCTACATCAATCATTGGAGCCCTATTTTTTGTGTTATTGATGTTATTGTTCCTTCGTCCGGAGGTTTTGTATGGAATCGAGACCCTGCCTTCCAAAGTGGAAAAACGCTCGATGGAGTATGAAAAAGGAAAGGAAGTACTTCCCCAATTGCGCGACCAGTTGGAAAAAATTGAGACTTATTTCAAATTAGAGAAACCTTACTTGCGACAGGGATTCTCCCTACCTGAAATGGCCCGAGAACTGGACATGTCCAGACACCAACTTTCCTCCTGCATTAACCAGGGCTATCAAATGAACTTTAACGAGCTTATCAATCGAAAGCGCATCCAATTTGCAAAGGAGGAATTAAGTCCGGCATTGTGGCTAGATCTTTCGATTGAAGGCATAGCTTCAGAGGTAGGGTTTACTTCTAGATATACCTTTAGCAAGGTGTTCAAGCAAATAACTGGGCAATCGCCTACGGAATACCGCCGTGAATTGATTGATGTCCCTTCCTGATGGCGTAAAAGTGGTGTTGTATTATAATTTACCACCTGAACCACTTGGCAATTTTCCTTCAACTAGACCAGACATGCTATTTTGCAGTATAAAGAAATGATCCTTCGATCATGTTTCCTGTATACTCATTAACAAACCAATTCGAGAACAGTCGCGAGCAAGAATTTTCAATCCAGAGGATCGTCCATGTTGGAAGAAAATTCTTGCTTTTGGGGCAGATCTCCTCAAAATGCCTTTTCCCATAGTTTATTTATAGTGATTAAATTTAATCTTTTTGATTTTATTTAGTCACTTTTTTATTATGTATATCTGTTATTTAATTGATTATCAAGGATTTGTTAACTTGGCATGATCTTTGCACTTATGAGGGTGAATCAAAGCAAGTTTATGTCAACTACTGAATTTTCAAATCAACTCGACGAATTTCAATCTTTCTTACACCACTTTGCTTATCGCCTTACTCAGAATAAAGAGAAAGCAAAAGACTTGGTTCAGGATACATCCTTGAGAGCTTTTCGATATAGAGACAAATTCCAAGCGGGCACAAACTTCAAAGGGTGGATTGCCACAATCATGCGGAATACTTTTATTAATCAGTTCAGGAAAGCAAAAAGGAGTCGAGTAGTGAGCGAGCCGGTCGAAAATCTGGCCTACTCTATTGAGAATAAAACTATTATTTATAATCGAGGAGAGGTAAATCTTCGAATGGAAGAGTTGCTTCAAAAACTGAATGACTTGGCTGACAGATACAGGATTCCTTTCCTGATGTACTATCAAGGTTATGAATACAAAGAAATTGCGAGCCATCTGGATATACCCATTGGCACGGTGAAAAGCAGATTGTTTGTTGCGCGCCAGAAACTTAAAGAAAGAATTGAAAGATAATCTGGAATAAAAATTAGCCGGGGAATTACCCCGGTTTTTTTACGCCTTTAAACCTGGGTCAGTATCTTCAACAACTACACAGACTTTATTTTTACCTGATCAAAAAAATTGATCAGTTTAGCATCTGCATAGGGGCCATAGGATGAAACAACTACTCCTCTCTGCCCACTACTATCTTCAATAGCAAATAATATAGACATATCCCCTGGATTGGTCATTCCCTCAAATCGATGATGTTCAACAATACATAAGTCTTTAGGCTTGTAGTTTCGCTTGGATCTCAGATTTATGAGTTCTCCATCCTTAAATTTGTACTCATCGGAAAATCCTAAACTCTTGAGCGATCGGATAGCCTCAACTAATGTAGTGTAGTTTTTAATTCCCATAATGCCATTATTGTTTTGTTGTATAGGTAGTGATTGCAGCAGTTGTATTCACTTTTACTTCTGCAACCAAAACTTATTTGGTCGTGTTCGTTCCAGGCAGACCTTATTTGGGTCGAATCCTACATATGTTTACTGTAGCTCTGCAGCTAAATCAGCGAACACGGAATATCCAGCCTTATACTAATTTAAACTTGCGTCAGGTATTCGCCTTGGTTCAGGGCGGACATGTTGTCTGAAAGCCATGCCTTCTAATCACTTAAATAGTCTACAAATTTTTTTATATTCTTTTGACTCCCAAACAGAACCAAATTGTCATCTGGCTCCAACACCAGATCGGGTTCAACTATACCTAATACCTGCCGTACGGGGCGGCCAATACCCAATAAGTTTTTTTTATTCTTTTTTCGCATTATTGTCAGAATGAGTAAATCATAAGTAGCTGGCAAACTGAGTTCTTCAATCGAATGGCCTTCAATCTTTCGTGTACATTCGACCTCGGCAATTTTGTACTCGTCCGTTAGGGAGTAAGAGGTAAGCATTTCCTTGAATTCCAGTCTGGAGGCTAATTGATGTGCAGCTTCATATTCCGGGTGGATAATTTCTTTTATCCCCATCGTTTCCAAAACTGTTTTGTGCAAATCGGAATTTGTCCGGCAAATAATATTTTCAACACCTGCCTGTCGAAGGAGGGCTGTGGTCATAATTGAATTCCCCGTGTGTTCTCCAATAGTAACAATCACGGCGTCTGAAGAATCTAAGGGTAGGTTTTGTAGGTTTTCCTGATGGGTAGCATCCATACATACTACATAGGTGAGGTACTCTTTTACCTCATTGATGTGTTTCTCTTCAGAATCAACTCCAATAACTTCGTGTCCCATATCATTCAGGGTAATGGCAAGGGTTTTACCAAAATTACCTAAACCGATAATGATATATTTCATGTGAGTGATTTTTTGCTTAATTAATCAAAACCCCTTCTTCCGGATACTGGTAGGCCTGTATACTAGCCGCTCTGAATAAACTCCATAATAAAGTAATTGTACCCACCCGGCCAATAAACATAAGTCCAATAATTACCCATTTGCTAGGGTCAGATAACTGCGTTGTTATGCCCATGCTTAGTCCCACCGTACTGTAAGCAGAAACACATTCAAATGCAATCGTTTTCAGGCCCAGACCCGGCTCTAGGATGGCTATAGCTAATGCACCTATACTGATGGCCACTAAGGATAAGAATATTATGGTAAAAGCTCTTTTAACAGAGGTCTCCTCAATCCAGCGGTAACGCAATTCAATTCGCTTTCTTCGGCGGGCCGTACTCAATACCTCCAATACGGCTATGGCTACAGAACTGGTTTTTACTCCTCCGCCGGTTGATCCCGGGGAAGCACCAATCCACATAAGGATACCTATTAAAATAAAAGTAGGTGTACTTACTGTATTAAGATCTAGGGTAGAAAAGCCTGCTGTCCGAGGAGTAGAAGCTTGAAAAAAGGAAGTAATAAGTTGCTGAGACAAAGGTAAACCGTGCAGGGTGTTGGTATATTCCAAACTGAAATAAGCAAGAGGGCCTGCAATCAGGAGTAAAATGGTTGTAACCAATACAATTCTTGTATTTAAACTGATCACAATTTTCTTTCTGGGATGCTTTATGGATAGTACCACCCGTTTGTACAAATAAATACCCCAATAACCTATATATCTTAATCCATTCAACAAAATCGGAAATCCAATTCCACCTAAAATAAAGAGACCTGCTATGGTGAGTTGGAGGCTACCATTGTATTGGAAAATTGGGTCTGCCAATCCATCCGAATAGGTAGAAAATCCAGCGTTACAAAATGCAGAAATGGTGTGAAATATAGAAAAGAAAAGCCGTTCTCCGCCTGGCAAATCCGGTAGGCTCGCATAGATCAAAACACCACCAATGCATTCGAAAAATAAGGTAATCACTACAATTCGAGAAACTAGCTGAAGTACGTTGCTTATGTTATCTGTCTGATTTAGGTTTTTTAATAAAATTTGTTCTTCAAACGAAGTGCTTCCCCTAAATAAGAATCCAAAAAAGCTGGTGAAGGTCATTATACCCAATCCACCCAATTGGATTAAAAGAAGGAGTACCCCCTGGCCGAAGCCGGTAAAATCTGAAGAGAGGTCTTTCACGGATAAGCCTGTAACGCAGACCGCACTGACAGACATAAATATCCGGTCGGTCATGGAAAATGATGAACGGGTTGCTTGTGGTAAAGACAATAAAATTACTCCGACTACAATGAGGAACAAAAAGCTACCGGTCAAGATAAGAGGAGCATCTATTTTATATTTTCGAAGTGGTAATTCAACTCGAACAAATTCAATAATAGTAGCCAGAACTAGATAGGTCTCAATAGGAAGGTAGGAAGAGAATTCAAGATTGGTATTCAGCCAATTTCCAATAGGTTCGTCTACTAGTGTGATAAGGGCCAGAAAAAAGCCAAAAAGCATGAAGAGTAAACTCCAGCTGGAGGAGAAAATATACCGAGTTGAACCTGCCAAAAGAAGGCGTGCTAAGATATCAGCACCTAAATATATTGATAGTAAATAAAAAAGGAAAATGGGAGAAAGGCGAAAATTACTATAACCAAAACCCAGTATAATTAGAGCACAACTAATCGAAGCAACGACGAGGGGTGAATTTTTGAGAATGGTACTCCAAATTGCACGGTTATTCAAATTGATCTTTTTAGTTGAACCCAGGCGAGCACCCCTGGCTTACGCTTAAGCTGGGTTTTCTGCCTGAATTGAAATAGGTTTAGGTATTAGTTGAAGAGGGGCGCTCTATTTTCAGTTTACGTATCTTGGAAGCCAGGGTTCGATCATTTAGGCCAAGTAGACGGCCTGCTCCTGCCGGTCCACTGATTCGCCAGCTTGTCTTTTCAAGCGCATGCAGGATGTGTTGGCGCTGCGCTTCTTCAAAGGTTAAGAATGAGGAAGAATCTCTGGTAGAAGTTGCCTCTGATTTCAAATGCTGGAAGCTGCTCTTCAGGTTGAGCCGGTCTCCTTGGGTGAGGATAACAGCTCGTTCCACCATGTTTTCTAATTCTCGAATATTACCTGGAAAATCATACTGTTGCAATAAGGTAAGGTCTGCCTTGCTTATTTTTTCAATATTTTTTCCCAGGTTATCAGCATATTTCTTCATGAAGTGATGGACTAGTAACGGGATGTCCCCACGCCGCTCTCGCAAGGGGAGATTTTGAATAGGAAATACATTTAGCCTGTAGTACAGATCTTGCCTGAATTTACCTTCTTGCACCCGTTCTTCCAGATTTTTATTGGTGGCTGCGATTACGCGCACGTCCACCTTTCTGGTATTTTCACCTCCAACCGGCTCAAACTCCCCTTCTTGTAATACGCGGAGTAGTTTCGCCTGAAGATCTAATTGCAATTCTCCAATTTCATCCAGAAACAAAGTTCCGCCGTCTGCCATTTCGAAGCGGCCTTTTTTGTCCCGGATGGCACTCGTAAATGCTCCTTTGACGTGTCCAAAAAGTTCGCTTTCTATCAGATTTTCAGGTAAAGCGGCACAATTGACTTTGATCATAGCTGCTTCCTGGCGGTCGCTCATCGAATGAATGGCCCGCGCCAATAGTTCTTTTCCTGTACCGGTTTCTCCAAGAATTAAAACTGTTGCTGAAGTTTGAGCTACCTGTTGAGCTTGCATCAGCACCTGATGATATCGATCGCTTTTGGTAAGGATATTATTGAAATTGTACCGACTGTCGATCTCTTCACGCAATAGAATATTCTCCTGTTTCAACCGATCAGATAGTTCCTCTACCTTTGCTCTGGCGTCTTTCAACTCTTGCAATTGCTGTTTGCGTTGAGTGATGTTTCGGCCAATAAAGCAGAAAATGGTTTCTCCATCCATCTCCAAATGATTGAAGCTCAATTCAACAGGCACTTGGTTGCCTTCTCCGTCCAATAGATAGGACTCCACTTCTTCGTTCAAGGCTTTCAAATCGGCTAACTCGAGTGCTGGAATTATGGCAGACAAGGTGTGGCCAAGACCGTCTCGATTCTGCAATCCGGTTAATTTACGAGCGGCATGATTCAGAAAGCGCAGCTGTCCGGTTTCATTCGACCAAATCACAAATTCCTTTAAATTTTCCAGTGTCTCCTTTCCGAAATGTATTTGTTCCTGCCTGCGTTTAGATAGGGTCTGGTCTCGGGAGAAGACGCAATTAAATTCTTCATTTCCTATTTTGACATAGTACAAGGTGGAGTAAATTGGAAAAAGATCTCCCGTACTTGATTTTAATTCTATTTCGTGTTCCAGGAATTGAGTAGAACGTAACTCCTCCCAAAGTGCATTCCGAGCCTCTTCGTCGAAGGAAGGAGCAATTTCCTGAGCATTTTTGCGCATCAATGCTTGCTTCGTGTAGCCCAGATGGTCACATACTGATTGATTTACATAGGCAAAAGAACCGTCTGGTCGTGCCCAGAAAATCATATCCTGTGTATGATCTAAGGAAAACTCCTGGAGCAGTTGGGCCGAATCTTGAATAACCAGTGTGGCCACAGATTCAATGCTCCAGGATCCATAAACGTACAAGAACTGGCCTAAGCTGGATAAGCGGGTGTGACAATCGAGCAAGATCGAACCCAAACCGGATGATCGCCGAAAGGACAGTGTTACTTGAAATGCAGCATTTTTTTCTCTTATGGTTCTTTTCAGATTGGCTCGACTGGAGGGAGTGAGCTGGTGAAAAAGTCTCCGGAGTAGTTCTCGGTCCGATATCGATCCTTGGATTTTTAAGCTTTCCTCTAAGCTGGGCGGTAACTGACTAAAAACAACCTGTTGGGACGTGCAATTCCATATCCAAAGGCCTACTTCACTATTGGTAGGCCACTCCTGGACTATTGCTTGCAGGTCCGACATGCGGAGCAAATCTTTCACTTGCACCAGGGCTATGGAATGATGATCCGTTTTGACCTGAGTTACCGAAAGTATAACTGGTAACAACAAACCATCATTGCGAATGAGTTCGGTAGCCTTTTCATACGGCTCGTCCTGAATGGTATCCCAAATCTTTTTCCAATCCAGCAGGCTAATATGAGGGTTAACTGACCCGATTGACTTTCCCGGGAGAGCATCTGGTGGATACCCTAAATAAGAAGTGAGCCTATCGGAGGCTGCCAATATATTTCCCTGCTCCTCGACCAACATCCAATGAGCATCCGGTTGGTACCTTTCCAACTGAACTTGAATATTGGCTAGACTTGCTGCATCCTCAGAGACCATAAATCAGTTACAATTATATCCTTTAAAGGAAGAAAAGCACCTAGTTGTTTAACGTAAAAGGGAAGGAATAGGAACGAACAATTGGACAAAAGATAACCAGGGCTGTTCTTATAAAGTCTATAGATGGGAATGGGAATTGACTTTTCATTCCTAACAGTACAGGTAGCAGTCTGATGTTGGTAGATGAGAAAGTGCGTCTAAGCGCAGTTATTTCGTATGCTGACAGATGATTATAAATCTGCCCTGGAGTGTGCAGAGCCAGATCATAGGTTTCTAAGATAGGCTATTGTAGCCTGAATAGAAGACTACTTTTAGTAGTTTGGACTACGGTCAGTGTTGCCATGAGGCATGCTGGCATTAAATGCTGGAATACAATAAGATCAGGAAGGATCTATGTTGCGTTTAGCAAGTGGGTTGGCCATCAGGCGATCAAAGGAGATCGGTTCTCCAGTACCCATGTCTAGGCCGAAAGTCTTATTTTCCAGCCTACCGAGCGCACTTTCTATTTCGACCAAATCTTGCCGAAACTTCTCAGCCATAGCAATAAGGCGGCTCCTAATCTGATCTTGTTTAGCATCATCTCCATAACTATCCCCTTGCTCGTTTCCCTTGTACAGTCCAGGTAGTTCTTGATTTTCAATCTCTTGAAGTCGGGATTTTACCTTTGTATATCTTTCTTCCAACTGCACCTTAAATAATGTTAGCTGTTCTTCAGAAAAAGGTAGGTTGTTCATTGGTGTAAATTTTAAATATGTTAATAACAATATGATGGCTAACTACCCCAATTGAGGAAATTAACCTATTCATACGATTAAGAAACGGATAATCGAAGGGAGGTGTTCAGGAAAGTTTCGAACATCGATTCTGCTACATCCGTTTCAAAATAAAAGACTTCTTAATGACAGATTTAATAGATTATAAACGACTAGCTTCCATAGAAGGTGAAAAATTAATTTCATTTTTTATACCAACACATCGTGCCGAACACGCTGACAAAGATATAATTCGCTATAAAAATCAAATCCAAGCAACAGAGCAATCCCTTCTTAGAATTGGGATGGAGGAAGCATATGTAAAAAAGCGTCTGCGTGTTGTCAAAGAGAAATTGGAAGATTCTGAATTTTGGAAGCACCAGTCGGATGGTTTAGCCGTATTTATCCATAAGGAAACTGAATTTTTTACGTTACCAATTGATTTTGAGTCAAATCACTATATTGGTGATCGGCTGTATCTAAAACCTATACTTCCACTTCTAAGTGGCGATTATCCCTTTTTCTTATTAGCTCTAAGCCAAAACCAAGTAACTCTATACCAAGGGAGTCGCTACGAAATTGCTGAATTAGAACCCTCTACTTTACTACCTAAAAGTTTGGAAAAATTTGCGGAGGTTTCAATTGGACAACCCACTTTGCAAGCGCATAGTGGAAGCGGAAATTCGATTTTTCATGGGCAGGGTAAAGGTGAAGAAGAAGACGATGCCAGATTGTTGGAATATCTTCAACAAATCGACAAGGGGATGATGGACTTGATGTGCACTGATGACATTGCTCCTTTGCTGCTGGCAGGCGATGCCACCTTAATTAGCAGGTATAGACAAGTGAATTCTTATCCATATTTACACGAAAATTTCTTGAGTGGTAACTTCGATGATGCAGATCCTTTGATGCTCCATGAACGAGCTTGGGAAATTATGCGGTCAGAAGTTCAAAAGCGGTATGAAACGTTGAAAGATCAATTTGAACTATCATTAGTTTACGAAAAAGGGTCTTTCCTACTCCAGGATATTTTTCCAGCCGCTGTAGCGGGTAGGGTAGAGTTACTGTTTTTAGAGGAAGAATATGAAGTTTGGGGAACCTACGATAATCAATCCCATCAAATAGAAATTCATCCTACAAGGCAATCAAATAGTATTCCACTTCTGGAAGAGGCGGCTCGGGCAACTTTAGCTCAGGGCGGACAAGTCATTAGTCGGCCTCGTCAAGATTTACCACGGCCCGTGGCTAACGCGAATGCGATTTTCAGGTATGCCGTACATTCCAATTAAATTTCAAGTACCTCAAAAAATTAAATTCTTGCAAGTAATGAGAAAGAAAACAAAACAACGACAATCCAACTTTTCAGCCCTTTTTGGTTTATTCCTTCAACACGCTGCCTTGGAAAAGCATTATCGAGAAATAGGAGAAGCTGTACAGGGCGTACGATTCAAGGCCTGGATGGAAAGGCAAGCTGAATTTCACGGCGCCCAGCGGCAGGAACTACAACATTTATTCCAGGAATTTCCGGAAGTACCTGTCAAGCTAGCCGAGGAAGGAAAGGACTATTTGAAAGAAAAAGAATCCAAACTAATCAGGGCTGCAAATCAAGAAAGTAAATTTGGTTTAGTCCAGTTGTTTACAGAGGCGGAGTCTTATCTTTACCAACAATACT
The DNA here is from genome assembly GCA_964641965.1 of uncultured Saprospiraceae bacterium. Classification (GTDB taxonomy): domain Bacteria; phylum Bacteroidota; class Bacteroidia; order Chitinophagales; family Saprospiraceae; genus JAJDFU01. Next base: position 46,563 of record CAZXLD010000039.1, read on the forward strand.
CATCCGTATTAAAATTAAAGTACCTGGTTACTGATGTACGAACTTTTCTCAAGGAAAAGCAACAAGATTTAATTCTTCGTACTAAAAGATTACAACGCTTATCCTTGGTGCCATCGGAGCAAAGTTTTAATAAGATTTGAATAAGTGCTTAATTCGTAATTAGATTTTAATCTTACTCTACTGCAAATTTAAACGAAGTTTAGATTTGCAGTTTTTATTTCGAACACGAAGTTTGAATTTCCTGTTTAAATAGTGAATTACTTAATTATTAAAAATATTTTTCATGAATTACTTGGGAATGTCTACAACCCAGCTGAAAGGAACGGTAAGAGAACTAAATCAGTTGCTTGCTAATTATCAAATTTACTATCAAAATTTGAGAAACTTTCACTGGAATGTAGAAGGACAGAATTTCTTTGACTTACACGAAAAGTTTGAGGATCTCTACACTGATGCCCAAGGAAAGATTGATGAAGTGGCTGAAAGAGTACTAACACTTCGCTTTCGTCCACTGAGCAGTTTGGCGTCCTATTTAAATGAATCCGAAATTGAAGAAGCACGCCGGACACAAGATAATCGGATAATGGTGGAAACAATTTTGGAAAATCACCGCATTCTGATTGAAAACATTCGTCGAATTATTAAAAGGGCATCAGAAATTGAAGATGAGGGTACGATCGATATGATGGGTAGTATGCTCGAAAACCTAGAGAAAGAAAGTTGGATGCTAGATGCATGGTTGGTGAAAGCCGACGTAACTTTAGAACAGGTGGAAATTGTATAATTTAAACCAAACCCTATTCACTCGATTCAAACGCTCAGCAAATTAGCTGAACAGAGCCGCTTTATGAGCGGCTTTTTTTATTTATATCATTTTAAAACGGTATTAGTATTAAGGCTATTTTA
>CAZXLD010000040.1:0-21796 GCA_964641965.1 uncultured Saprospiraceae bacterium
AGCACCTACAGGGAGTTCTCTTTCTACTTCAAAGTGCTAAAGTCGAGCTTAGATTCACAGGTTTACCAATTACATTTGTTAGAGTTTTTATTTCTTGGATGGTAAAACCAAATGTTCGAATGAGATTTCATCCTAGTACGTTATTCGGTATTTTCCTTCTTCTAGGACTGGTCAGCTGTATGCCGGAACCCCCTAAAAATGCTGAGCAACTTCTACTGGGCCATTGGGAATTAACCAAAGCATCTAGAAATGGAAATCCGACAAACACATTGGAAAGCTTGTTTTTCACTTTTTTTGAGGATGGAAAAATGGTGTCTAATTTTCCAGGCCAATTTGGTGAAGCGCGCTACGAGATCAAAGAAAATGTTATTCAGCAATACGAAATTGACAACCCACTCTCGCTGAAAATCGAAACTATATCCGACAGTACCTTAAACCTGACCACGATTATTCAAGACTTTCGATTTCGGTTGTCGCTGAAAAAGGTAATCCAGGAAAATTAGGCCTAGTCCAAAAGTGTTTTTGAAGACGTATAATCCGTATTTTTCCACAAAAGAATAGTTCTCAGTTCGAAGCCAACCGGCAAAGGTTGAGACTTTACTCAGCTATATCTTACTATTTTCTTGCCTCTACATATAATTCGTGGTAGACATTGCGCTGTACCGGTCTACAAACTTTTTCATTTCATCGACCATCTCCGGAGAGCCAATCGCAATGGTGGTGCGCTGGTGGAGGTCTTCCACCTTCATTTCCAGGATTCGGGCAAGAGCCATATTGATGGCTTTTCCACCGGCCTGCTCTACCATGAAGGCCAACGGATTGCATTCGTAAACCAACCGCAGCTTACCATGTGGATACTTTCGAGTATTGGGATACAAAAATATCCCCCCCTGAAACATAATCCGATGCACATCAGATACCATTGACCCAATATACCGCAATCGCAAATTGAGATCAGAACAATAGTCAATGTACCGCCTCATCTCTACATCAAATTTCAAATAATAGCCCTGGTTAACGGAGTAGTAGTTTCCGCGTTTCGGAATTTGGATATCCCGATGTGAAAGACAAAACTCTCCAATGGAGGGGTCCAGGGTAAATCCATTCACCCCACGTCCGGTGGAATAAACCAGGATGGTGGATGTACCATAAAGCACATAACCAGCAGCTACAAGCTCTGTCCCTTCCTGCAGAAAATCCTGGAGTTGAATGGGAGAGCCCGTTTTACTTTTTCTTCGATAAATGCCGAAAATGGTGCCTACAGAAACGTTGACGTCAATATTAGAAGATCCATCCAATGGGTCGAAGACAACTACGTATTTTGAATCCTTACTTTCTACCGCTGGAATGGGAATAAAATCCTCGTTCTCTTCGGACGCGATACCGCAGCATTCGCCACTATTTTTAAGGCAATCGATTAGGATTTCATTAGCGTAAAGATCCAGCTTTTGCACCTGGTCACCGGTTGTATTTTCCGATCGTGCTTCACCCAGGATATTAACCAGGCCTGCTTTGTTGACTTCCCGATTTACAATCTTGGCAGCAACTCCAATATCTCTTAATAATCCGGTCAATTCCCCTGACGCAAATGGAAAATCTTTCTGTCGGCGAATGATGAATTCGTCCAGGGTGACGATTCGATTCATTTGATATTTAATTTAATTTGGTTAATGGTTAGCTGAATCTAGAAAAATAGCCTTTCCCAAATATAACTAGAATTAAGGTGTGTCTAAAAAATATCGCGCTCGCCGAATATTCCATCAGGATCAAATGCATGATTCCGTATTTCTGGCCCCCTGCTACCCTTTCAAATCCGTTATTTTGACCTAGATTTGTTCGTATCAGGTACGAGACGACATTTCCTGCAGCAATTAAATTCGAACTAAAAGGCCTGTCAATTGGTTGACCCAAAAGACATTCGCGAAGCAACGACAATCAAACCTCTTTCACCCTAATTGACCTACTGATTAACGTTCCTGCTCTTGAAAGATCTAGCCTATTTAAATAAATTCTTCTACAGATACCGTTGGCGATTCTTCGCTGGCATTGTTTTTGTTTCCCTGTCCAATTATTTCCGGGTATTGCAGCCTCAAATCATCCGGGAAGCACTGGATCTGGTTATCGAACAGATTGGCCTTTTCAGTTTGATGGACGGCTATGCGCTACAAGCTGATTTCTTTACTGCCATAGGTAAGAACCTCCTTTTATTTGGTGGCCTGGTGCTTGTGCTAGCGCTCCTCATGGGCATATTCATGTACTTCATGCGGCAGACCATTATTGTGATGTCCCGCCTCATCGAATACGATATGCGGAAAGAGATCTTTGGGCATTATGAAGAACTGGATATTGCGTTTTATAAGCGTAACAATACAGGTGATCTGATGTCCCGGATTACGGAGGATGTCTCCAAGGTAAGGATGTATCTGGGGCCGGCCATCCTGTACGGTATCAACCTCATATCGTTATTTGTCATGGTCATCTATTCCATGATCAGTGTAAGCCCGGTACTCACCTTATACTGTCTAGCACCACTTCCACTGCTTTCCATATCCATCTACTACGTTAGCAATCTGATCAATAAAAAGAGCGAACGCATTCAGCGCCAACTTGCCAGCTTGAACAGCACCGCCCAGGAAGTATATAGTGGAATTCGCGTAGTGAAGTCCTATGTGCAGGAGCTCCCCATGATTCGTTACTTTAGCCAACAAAGCGATATCTATAAAGAGGAGGCCCTGGGATTGGCCAGGGTAAATGCCTTGTTTTTTCCGCTTATGTTATTGCTCATCGGCACAAGTACCATCATCACCGTTTACGTAGGGGGGTTGCAGGTGGTGAAAGGAAGTGTAACTCCCGGGAATATAGCCGAATTCGTTATCTATGTAAACATGCTTACCTGGCCGGTGACTGCAATTGGCTGGATTGCCTCTATCATACAACAAGCGGCAGCTTCTCAAAAACGCATTAACGAGTTTTTGGCAACCAAGCCAACGATCCGCAACCCTAAGACCGAACCGATCCCGATCAAAGGTAAGATTGAGTTTGACCAGGTGGCATTTACATTCCCTGACAATGGTATACAAGCGCTCAAGTTGATTGATTTTTCGCTGAAGCCCGGGGAAAAGCTGGCCGTGATTGGCAGAACAGGTTCCGGAAAATCGACAATTGCTGATCTGCTAGTGCGCATGTATGATGTCACGAAAGGAGAGATCCGGATTGACGGGCAGCCAATCGAATCCATGGACCTGGAAAACCTCCGTCGCCGGATTGGCTACGTGCCTCAAGATGTATTCCTGTTCTCCGATACGATTGCCCAGAATATTGCCTTTGGAAAAGCGGATGCATCAACTGAAGACATTCACAAGTTTGCTCAATACGCCTCTGTTTACGAGGATATTATGGATTTATCGAATGGGTTTGAAACCATGGTCGGTGAGCGAGGGGTCACCCTCTCGGGTGGTCAAAAACAACGCATTTCCATTGCAAGGGCCTTGATAAAAGAACCGGATATCATTTTATTGGACGATTCACTTTCAGCAGTAGATACCAAAACGGAAAAACAAATCCTAGGCTATCTTAATAAGGAATTGGCAAACAAAACCACGATTATCATTACCCACCGAATTTATGCCTTACTTGAATTTGATAAGATCATTGTTTTGGACGATGGAGAGGTCATAGAACAAGGTACCCACCAAGATCTGATCGATCAGCGGGGCTACTATTATGAAATGTATGAAAAACAGACCCTAGAAGAGGAGCGAGAGACTACCTGATACCTTTACTATCGGTGCCAAACTGAATTAACTGTGATTTTGATCTAATTTTTGCAAATTTCTTCAAATCTTTACTTTTGTACAGACACGTAACAATCAAACCAAAACGCAGCTAAGTGGATAAGGAGAGGAATTCAAGGCAGTTCGAAAGCGTATATTCCAATAGGATTCGGGCGGGGAAAAGAAGGACCTATTTTTTCGATGTTCGCAAGACTAAGGGGAATGACTACTACCTCACCCTGACGGAAAGCACTAAGAAATTCAATGGGGAGGGGTATGAGCGGCATAAAATCTTTCTATACAAGGAAGATTTCAATCGCTTTTTAGAAGGATTGGAGGATGCCATCAATCATGTCAAAACAGAGCTTTTGCCAGATTACGACTATGACGAATTTACTCGTCGTCATGAGGAGTACGAGAACGAAAACAAAGACAATCAGGAAAAGAAATCTTCGGATACCAAAAAAGAGCCCTCGGAGGAGGTCAAAACGGAAGACGATATGAGCTGGTGACCAGCTCTTCAGGCTAAAGCTATTCCTTGTATCCCTAGTAAGCGCCAAAATACCTGCGTAAAAACCATTCTGCAGTTAATAGCGCAACCATCAGGAAGAACAGCCACTTCAGATTAAGCAGCGGATACGTTTCGGTATTGCTGTAGACTACCGGTTTTAAACCGGGTAGTTGATCTAGCGTATTTCCCAGTTCATTAATTTCGCCCGGGAAGAAGGCTTTTCCTCCAGTGCGTTGTGCTAATAACCTGAGGCCTCCAAAATCGGCCGTTGTCTCATACAACTCCAATTGGATCGGTTGAACACTAAATTTCCCCTCTGCTTGAAATACCTCCCCATTTAATTCGGTAGACGCCTCGTAGCGGTAATTACCAACTGGAAATTGGCCAACGTTCAGTCCATAAACTTTCCCGACTTTATCAAAAGTGAACGAAAAACTATCTCCCGAATCATCTGATGAGAGATTTAATAGAACGTCGGGCTGATTGACCAATTCATAATTTTCATTGTAGAGCTCTGCGTTAAACGGAATGGCTTCCGTTTCCTGGAACAGATTTTTCGGCAGGCTCACCCGAAAGCGCCTTTTATCATCTTTCAGACTGATATACTGCAAGGTCTTCCCGACAAGTTCTTCGAACAGATCGTGGTTATCGTGCTGTAAGAAATCGTACATACGCCATTTCCAGAGTCCTTCTGCTGCTAATACACCGGTTCGAAGTCCTCGTTCCTCTCCAAGTACGAGTAGTGGAAACCGGGTATCCACTCGACCAATGCGCTGGTACAACACCACCGAAGCGGTAGGTGACAGGCTGTATTCACCGAAAGGCGCGCTCAGAGGAGCAAAATTGGGGAGCCCGTTCCGCAGTGGATCACTCAGTGTGAACAAATTAAATCCTTGAGCTGGAATGGCCTGCACTTCATTGGAGCTATTGGCATCTCCAAGAATGCGCATAAGTCCTTGAGCTTGGTTGAAGCGGTTGAGATTGCTTTCGCCGGTCAGTATAAACAGGCGAGGTAATTCGGCCTCATTTACCTGGCCTATCAGTAAGTCACTTACCCGAGAAGAGGTGGGTATGCCGTGAAAAATGACAAAATCAAAATCCCGGAAGTTTTGTGGTGGCTTGTTGGCATAGGCTACTGTAACCTCATAGTTTTTTCCTTTGAGTAAGGTCTGTCGAAGGGCAGTAAGATCCGGATGAGGGGCGCTAGCTAAAACCAAAATTTTCTGACGAGCATCCAGGACATCAATGTAGATATCCTTTCTGTTGTTGGTCGGCGATACTTCTCCATCCAACGGCTGCAGGGCAAAACGATACTGTTGAACCCCGCTATTTACCGCTTCCAATTCAAATTCCAGTGTTTGAAAAAAATCATTACTTCCAATTTCAATAGACCGTTCCTCTACTCTTTGCAGTCCATTGGAAGTAACCCGGCTGAGTCGAAGTCGCGTCGTAGATCCGGCTAAGGAACGCGCACCAATATCCACTTGAACCTGAAATCGATCTCCCAGATAGGCTATTTTATTATGATATACCCTTTTCAGGACCAAGTCTTTTTTGGGGATGCTATCGCCGAGCAGGATGGGGAAAACAGGGGCCCCCAATTTTTCAGCCAGATACAATGGATTCGAGCCTTGGTTGTACCTGCCGTCGGTTGCAACTACAACAGCTCCCAGGTTTTGATCGCTATACAGGTCATATACAGCTTGAAGTGGAGCGCCAATATTGGTGGATTTGTCTTCAAAAGAATCGATCAAACCGGGCCGGACTTCATCACCGAAAGAGTAGAATTTAATCGAAAAATCCTGCCCCGTCGCTTGTGGGATTCCTTCCAAGGCCGATTGCAGAACCGTTTGTTGTTCCTCGGTCATATCTGCTCCAACTGAAGCAGATACATCTTGGGCCACCACTACAATAGGCAATTTAGACTCCGTATTGGTACGTTTAATAAAAGGCTCCAGCAACAAGGTGCATATGGCAGTAACCACCAGGAATCGAAGTGTAAAAAGCAGGGCAAGGAACCAGTTTGGCTGTTCGCTGAAAGTTTTGTCCCGAACGTAAAGCAATGCTGCAAACAAAAGTCCGGCAGCTATGCAAAGAACAAACCAATAAACGGGAAACGTAAATGAAAATGATTCCATAGAATGAGGTAACGCAGGATCTTTCCAAACAAGTACGATAACTGCAATAAATGCCAAATTACGATGTCGAACCTGTGATCCGTGTTAATGTTTTTTTAAACCAGCTTGATGCAGTTTCTATTATCTTGTAAAATATCCTTTATACGATAGAATTCCATTCAAGCTTTATTGTTTAAGGCCATTTTTATGCAAGACCCCACATCTATTCAACATAATTCGATTGTTACGATGAAAAGAAAGTATTTGATCGGCGTATTATCCTTCCTGCTTTGCCTGGCTATTACCTTGCCTATGCAAGCAGCCTATATCCTGATTCCAATGTCCCCGGAAGAGCAAAGAGATCATCTCAAAGCCTATGGCATTACTTATTGGGTACTACAGAACGGGGATGAAGCCTGGTGGCTTCTGAATTACCGGGGAGGTGCATTTGCCTTCCAACACAATACAGCGTTTGAAAAAGAATGCCTTACAAGGGGCATATCCTTTGAAATTATCGCTGATGCCCAGTTCAATGGAATCCTGGAAGAGATATCCGACCCCGAGGTCAACATGGAAGCCATGAAGCTGGAGAAAGCGCCCAAAATTGCAGTATATACCCCTGATTTCAACGCTCAAGGAGAAAAGATCCAACCTTGGGATGATGCTGTTACCCTCGTATTGACCTACGCAGAGATTCCCTATGAAACCGTTTACGATCGGGATGTCCTGGAGGACAAATTGGTCGAATACGACTGGCTACACTTGCATCATGAAGATTTTACTGGTCAGTACGGACGGTTTTTCCGTTCCTACCAAAACCAGCCTTGGTACCGAGAGAATGTGCGACGGATGGAAACCTTGGCCTCCGAATTGGGATTCAAGAAAGTATCGCAGTTGAAGCTTGCCGTAGTCAAGCGAATCCGGGAATATGTCTTCGGAGGAGGATTTATGTTTGCCATGTGCTCGGCAACAGATACCTATGATATTGCCTTGGCAGCCGAGGGCGTGGACATCTGTGCTGAAATGTACGATGGTGATCCAGCCGATCCGAAAGGACAAAGCAAACTGGACTTTTCCCAAACCTTTGCCTTCGAAAATTTTATGCTTTCCAGGCACCCACTGGAATATGAATACTCCAGCATAGACCACAACAGTGGCCGCAAAGTAAATCCAGAACAGGATTATTTTACCTTATTCGATTTTTCGGCAAAATGGGATCCGGTCCCTACCATGCTTACCCAGAATCACACACGCACTGTCAAAGGTTTCATGGGACAGACTACCGCCTTTCGCAACCAGCATATCAAATCGAGCGTATTGGTGATGGGAGAGAATAAACCAGCCAGTGAGGCCAGGTATATTCACGGCAATTTTGGAGAAGGATTTTGGACCTTTTACGGTGGCCACGATCCGGAAGACTTCAGGCACTATGTGCATGATCCGGAGACAGACCTAAGTTTGCACCCCAACTCACCAGGATACCGATTGATTTTGAACAATGTATTATTCCCTGCTGCGCGCAAAAAGAAACGGAAAACCTAGGCAACAAAACTCTAATTCCGGTGGAGAAAATGGGTCTCCGGTTGAGTAAATGATAAAAAGGTGTAGGAGCTTCTGTCTATAGTTAATCGCTCCAGCAGGCATGTTGGATCACCCGAAAGGACCTGCTATTTTGGATATGTAATCAACAACCAGATAGCCCGACTACCGGTTAACTTGCATGAACGCAAAAAGAAAAAGGAATATGGGTACCCGAATCCAATCCATATTAGCATTTATAGGAGCAATTACCCTGATCGGGTTATTGGTTTTAGGCGGCATTGGCTGGAAGAATAAGGATACAACCATCACTAATGGTGAAGTAATCGAAACGCCGGCACCATCGGATCCACTAGATCTCCCTCCTGGTTTAAATGAAGAAGAAAAGGCCAACATCCGGCTCTTCGAATCCGCCAAAACATCCGTGTGCTACATCAATACTTCTGTGGTACAACGAGATTTTTTCTCTCGTAATGCAATGGAAGTTCCACAAGGGTCCGGATCAGGATTCATCTGGGACAAGAAAGGGCACATTATTACCAACTATCACGTGATTAGGAATGCAGATCTGGCTAAGGTCACCATGTATGATGGCAATTCTTATCAAGCTGAATTAATCGGTGTAGCCCCTGAAAAAGATTTGGCAGTTCTAAAAATTGACGTGTCAGCATCTCTGCTCAAGCCGATTGCTTTGAGTAATTCCTACAACCTTCAAGTAGGGCAGATCGCATACGCCATTGGCAACCCCTTTGGATTGGACTACACCTTTACAAAGGGGATTATAAGTGCACTGGGTAGAGAAATTACCTCCCCTGCCAACATCCCAATCCGCGATGTGATTCAGACAGATGCAGCTATCAACCCCGGTAATTCAGGAGGTCCGTTGCTCAATTCCTCAGGCCAGCTTATAGGTGTGAATACAGCTATTTACAGTCCCTCCGGTGCCTCCGCCGGAATCGGATTTAGTATCCCCGTCGACGAAGTGCGCTGGGTAGTTCCTGAACTCATTGAATTTGGGGAGATTAAGCGGCCTACGATCGGCATTGAGGCAGCCCCCGCAAGCATAACCAGACGATTAGGCATTGAAGGGGTTTTGATCATCAATAATCTTCCAAACGGGCCTGCTGAACGGGCTGGCCTTCGAGGTACGAAACAAAATCGTGCCGGAGAAGTCATTTTAGGAGATGTAATTATCGGCGTTGAGGGCAAGAAGGTTTCTTCCTTCAATGATCTGCTACTGGGTCTTGAAAAATATCAGAGCGGCCAACAAATTACAGTTTCCGTTTTACGGGATAAACAGAAAATGGAATTTCCATTGGTTTTGGCTCCAGCCCGATAGCACTCCCTGGTTTTCCCCCTTTCGTGGTCTTATAATATAACGGACAGCTAAAGCTTGATAAAAGGCAGTATTCGAAAGCATCAAAGGTTCCACCTGCTTCCATTGCTTCGCTGTTTCCTGCCCGCCGGCCCTGCACCGCAGAAACTATACGAAGGCGTACCAGTCGGGCGTTAATTCTGATAATCAGAGCGTTAAACCGAATAAGAATTGAACTACTGAAACCAGGAAGCTCGATTCCAATGCGCTTCTTAAGCCTGTAAGCGTTTCCTAAATTTGGTGCGTGAACTTTTATATTAGCAATCTAACACTTGTTAAGATTATCGAAACATTCAAATAAAGTACAGCTAACTGCCTGAATTCTTTTTATTTTTGCGTGATTCAATAAAAATAAGAATACCAAAGGATTATCTCTCAGGGTTGACAAATAAATGACTAGGCCAAATCTCACTTACTATTGAGGGCACCATGCAGGCAGACTGACTACTTAGGTCAGGACATCTGCCGAACGAGGTTGAAAGCATATAGTACCATCTGATAAAACATACTATTCGGTTATTTCGCCTTCTCCTTTTTGGGAGGGTGACGGATATTAGCACCGTTTAAGACTATGGGTTTTAGGTGTTTTTGAGGAGGGGGAGTTCGCTCCCCTTCTTCTTTTTTTTATCCAAACAGGTGACCTGATCTACAACCATTCGTCTCACTGATGGTCCTTTTTCAATGGAAAAGTGGGAATCCAACGCCGGCAAATAAGTTGCTGGAAGCACCAAAAAGAATAAAATGTTAACAGGGCGTTAAACAGATGTGACCTTATTCGAGCATCGCGTCCTAAGAGCGAAAGATTGCAAAAGAGCACACTTACCCTTAAGAATTAGGGTTTTCATGATAGGAAATGGGTTTTAGGTGTTTTCCGAGGGGGGTTCTACCCTCCTCTTTTTAACCCAACCCAAAACTCAACGATATAGAAAAGAGGCATGACCTCTTTACCAAGAATAGGAATATGGGTTTTAGGTGTTTTTAGAGGAGGGAGGTTCGCCTCCCTCTTTTTTACCCCATACATTCCATAAGCAATGAGCGCACAGCTGTAAGGGCGAGTTTGAAAGTAGCAGGTTGACTTTGCGGAGTAATCGCCTTAAAGAATAGGGTTTTTCACGATAGGAAATGGGTTTTAGGTGTTTTTAGAGGAAGGGGGGTACGCTCCCCTTCTTTTTTTTATCTGTCCATGCCCACTACATGAACGCCTCCATGGAATTGACCGACAGTTCCCCCCTGGTATTCGACATCAATCAGATAGAGGTACACGCCTGGTGCCACAGACGCTCCTCTCCACCTGCCGTCCCATCCATACGTACTGTTATTAGGCGGAACATTACGCACTTGAAAAATTTGATTGCCCCAACGATCAAATACCGCCATGTAGCGAATTAGGCGTACCTCATCAGAGGCTTGGAGGAAAAAGATGTCATTGTTTCCATCCGCATTTGGGGAAAATGCATTCGGCACATACACTCTGGATGGTGAAGACACAAAGATCGTGACGCTATCTGCTGCACTACAACCTAGTGCATCGAATGCTTCCAGATAAATCACCTGGGTAGAATCCCCGACAAACAGCTTTTGCAACGGATCAGACGTTGGCAACAAACTTGATGGACTCCAGGATAAACTATCCCACTGGCCTTCGACACGGCCTGCCAGAACCAATTCAAAACCAGGTGCGATGGTAAAGTCCGGACCTAAATCTACATCAAGCTCGGCAGGTCGATTCAATTCTAATTCTGTACTGAACTGACAACCATCCACATCTTCGGCCAGCAGTGCAACAGTACCGGCATTTAAATCACTCCACCCTGCCGCAGTGGCAGGCAGTCCATCAAGCCAATACTGGTAAGGTGGAGTTCCACCTTCCACTCGAAGAATATCCACCTGCAAGGAAGAGGTTGGCTCACATTGCTCTGCGGATACCTTCCAGAACACATCCTGAATTGGCCGACCACTGAGCGGAACATTAGCCCATGCAGTATCCGCACATCCATTTTCACTATCTTCCAGACGTAGCCAGTAATTACCCGGATCCCGAATCAAAACTTCAGTAGAATCAAAGCCAGCGAATAGCTGGCCCGCTTGTCCCCATTGCCATAATGCTGTTCCGGAAAAAGCCTCTCCTTCACCTTGTAGGATCACTGAATCCGAATCACAAGTAAGCCCTTGAAAGGGCAGGATTGAAACAACAGGTGCCAACGAATCGATTTCCACCACCACAGTATTCGTCGCTTTGCAACCCGATCCTACTTCGGTTACCTCCAGTTGATACAAACCTGCGGCACCGGTAACAATTTCCGGGGTGTTCGGGGATGGAAAAATTCCGGCAGGACCCTCCCATTCAAACAAATAATCCCCCGAGAGCGCTAAACTATCCGGTTTTAAAGAGACCCTCTCTGTATCGCAGGATAAGGTATCCGAAACTACTATATCAAATTCCGGGGTCAATACTTCTAGCTGGATCTGAACCAAACTGTCACAACCATTAGTGGCGGTATACATCCACTCATACAATCCAGCCTCTTTAAGGACGGTCCCTTCCACAACAACAGAATCTCCGGCACAAATCTGAAATTGGGACTGCGTTACCGGGGGAACGGGAAGAATTTCCACGAGTGCAGGGTTCAAGGTAAGTTCGGCACACCAGGGTGGGTCACTTCCAGCTAACAGGGTATTCAAGCTGGATATTTGTCCATTTTCTAATTCTTCGAACAAGGCCGTGCTATCTGCCCTCAAATAGCTTAGACCGAACACGGAATACGGTCCAGGAGGGAGGGTTATCAGGTCGACCACAGGCATTGTAGCCAGGATCCGATCTTGATCGGCAATTAAAAAGACGTAGCTATATAAATCTGAATCTGGAATTATTTCCGGAAACGTATACAATGGCTCCAGGTCAATAAGGGTCAAACTCGAATCTCCTTCACAAGCTGACCTGACAAATAAATCAGGTAGTTGGCCGCCATTAGCCAAACAACAGTTGACCCCGTTTGAATTACAAAATTGAAGACGTACCCCATTCAGGATACCGGATGCATTACCGTTTTGAATTACTATTTTCCAAATTCCATTTACCGGTCCGGTGGAGAAGTCCTCCAGACAACCAGAAAATGGATAGTAGCTTCCCCTGTACTGCCCCCCAATTAAATAGTCATTTCCTGCATGATCCCACTGGGCAGGGAAATCGGCATCTGGTTTTGCCATTTCGCTACACCTTACGAAATCTATATCCCAAGTAGCCAAAAGTGAACTTCCCGCTGAAGATGCACCACCAATTAATTGGATTTGCTGCCCTCCCGGGGCGATCAAAAATACGTTGAGGTCTTTTGCCCAATCATGCGAAAACTGGAGGGAAACTTTACACAACCCCTGTTCCTGTGCACTTAGGTCGTCAACAAGATAATCGGTGATGTTGAGCAAAAATGTATCTACGGAAACAGCTGGCACGGGTAACCTTCCAGACCAACCACACGACTGGCCTACAAGGCCGGTGGAACAAACCAGCAGCACTCCTATTATTCCTAGTTTTCTCACAGTCATGTATATACGCAACCTCCCAAAGGAGGCAGCTTCCTTTCCGGAAGCTTTTGCAATCAACGCATCAGGGTCACTTCCCCTTGCGACTCTACCGTAGTGCCGTCGAGCAGTTCTCCAACGAAATGAAAAATATAGACCCCGGAGCGCATTTTCTTGCCTTGAAAATTACCGTCCCACCCCAGCGCTTCATCAAAAGGGGAAATATTTTCTGCAGCATGAACCAGTTCGCCCCAACGATCAAAAACCCGGAAGAAGCTCACCTGTTGCAATTCCGGCCCAGAAAAAGGCTGGAAACGGTCGTTATTGCCGTCATTATTGGGAGAAAAAGCAGATGGAATAAAGACAGGCAAGGAGCCATCCACCACGATCGTGATGGCGTCTTGAGCTACACAGCCCGTACTACTTTGAATGGCCACCTGATAAGTAGTGCTGGTTAATGGTCCAGTCTGGATAGCTTGGGATAAGGAATCTACCAAACTATTTTCCTGCATCCATTGAATAGTCGCTAAAGCAACTCCCGGATTAAATACAGCAGCCAGCTGCACGGAGTCCCCCATTCGAATAACAAATGGACTCGGAATATCCGGTACGATTTCCACCAACAACTCTTCAGGCTCCTCCACAAGCACCTGTGTTTCTGACTCGCAACCGTTTCCATCCACCACCCTCAAATCGTAGGTCCCTGCAGAAAGGTTAAAGAAATCTCGAACCGCTCCTACATTTTCATCTTCAAAAAAGAACGTGTAGGGCTCCGACCCACCAATTATTTCTGCCACTGAAATGCTGCCATCCTCCTGGCCAAAACAACTAATATTTTGGGAAATCAGGTTCATGGCCGGCACGAGGCTATCGGTAGTTACTTCGACCATAGCTATTGCCTCACAACCAATATCATCGCTTACCCGCAATTGGTAGGTTCCAGCCTGGTTGACCTGAGTGATCGCACTATTCTGATCAAAAAGTACATTAGCTGTCCCTTGGTAGGTCCATTCATACAAGATGTTGGGTCCAGAGGAGGAGCTGTCATTCCCAATTGTGACTGAGGCATTGGTGCAGGTTATTTGTTGATCAGGCCCAACCCCTGCAATTAAGCCCGGAGTCACCTCGATTTCCACAATACTTGGTGTGGTGGCACAAGCTTGCCCCGTATCCGGAACAAAAGCAAAGGAATAAAGTCCAGGGAATTGCCCCAGGGGATTAAAGGTGCCGGCCGCTGCATCGAATGCCCCACCCGTGGCGGGAGAAGTCGATATGTCAGACCAGGATCCCGCAAACATTTGCGTAAGGAAAGCAGACAAATCAAGGGTGGTATCTACGCTGGCACACTGAGGCGGAACGGGAAATGCAGGTATACTGTCTGGTAGAAAAGAGACGGTAGTAGTATCCACATCTGACAGACACCCGTCCACTTCGGCTTGGAGCACATACACCCCATCCAATGTTGCATCTGTCGGGTTCTGCTGATTTGAAGTATATCCACCAGGCCCCGTCCAGCTGTAATTGACAACTGTACCGGAATCGATAACACTACCTGTCAACTCAATGGTGCCCCATCGGCAAAAGGGACCATTGTTTCCAGCCTGAATGGCAGGTGGGGGGCCTTCGCCTATGATCACTTGGGTAGAACGAGAACAATTGGTCAACACATTAACCGCCAGTGCCGAATAGCGCCCAGCGCAAAGCCCATCAATCGAAACCGCTCCATTTTGATTATCTGCCTGGAACACTACATTATTGTCTCGGTCAAATACAGTGTAATCCCAGGTACCCGGGTCCACACCTCCACTGCCGATCAAATCAAAACTCCCATCGCAAATTTCCCCGCAGGTTGTTTGCTGGATATTCGAAATCGCGGGGTCGCGGTCGTTGCAGCAGTTCAAGGAGGAGAGGAAGGCATCTGTTGTATTGTTGTTGCATCCGGTCTGGAACCAGGAGCCTGTCTCTCCATCGGAGTACACGGTAAAGGTGACTGAAAGATCATTTCCTGCCGGCGTGCTCGGGCAAGTGCTTACGGTTCGAATGGTAAAACAAAAGGTTCGTGGCTCTTGTGTGACTCCGATACTATCACACCCATTGGCCCCATCGCCCCAATTATTTCCGGGATTCCCATCCAGCGGGCCACCATTATTCCCATCGTAGGCGAACCCGGGCCCGTAGGTCCGGCCGGTGGCTGAGCTCGTCCAGGCTGGATACCAACTCCAGCTACCTGTTCCGTCGCAGGAGGGCGGAATTTCAGGCTGCAAGGTCGAAAGATCCCAGCCTGGGCCTAAATTTACCTGAATGGCGTGTAACCATTCTTTGTCCTCCAGATCCCATTGATTGATGGTATAGCAGAATTGCACTTCCTGTCCAGTTGAATACGTACCATTGATCGGAGGCGGGCTTACCACCAGCTCGTTTATATTTTGACACGCATCACAATCACTGAAGCTGGTCATTTCAATTTGAAAGGTGCCTTGGTCGGCCGGGCTTTCTCCTGACACCATCAGATAATACCTGCGGCCTGGCCTTACATTGGCCAGAAAACTGAGCGTACCAGACCCTTGAGTTCCTTTTCCGCAACTGACAGGGCTTAGGAATTCACACTCATCCCCACTGTACAGAATGGCGTTGGGTGTATTCAGCTCTCCTGTGATGGTAATGAAGATATTGCGTACTTCAGAATCAAAGTAGAACCACACTTCAGAGGCTGGCCCGTCGTTGATTCCACCTGAACAGCCGGCAAATTGCGGATACGGACTGATTGGTGTAGCCCCATTATTGTCAAAGGTGAAATTATCGACTGCTACTGCTCCACCCGGACAGGCACCCGGCATGGAAAGTGAAAGTGGAATGGCATTCACACAATCGTCATTAGTGGGTTGAGCCAAGGCACATATGGACCAAAGCAAAAGACCGACCAGAGCGATCTCCCTTCTCATAGGATTATAATTTGAGGTGCACCGGATACCGAAAAACAGCCTGTTTAAAAGCTTTATTTCCATACCTGACACGAACTACTTGATGGTATTCTATAGGTAAACGTAAAGTAACAAAATCTTGGTGTACAAGCGTTGCGACGGCCTTTCCTTAGGGGGCATTATGACAATGGACGGCTATTCTTCAAGCAGGAATGGTCGCTGTAAATGTAGAAATGGACAAATGGCGAGTGTCGAATGGCAGATGGTGTACGTCCCTGATATAGGTTGTCCGTCTACCGTCCATCGTGCGCCGTCCACCGTCTACCGTCCATCGTCCACTGTGCATCGAGTATCCAGCAGTACCAGCTACAAGCATGCATAGCTTCGCACCCTTGGGTGCAAGGATCGCGCATCAAAAGTAGCGCAACAAAGTCGGTCCAGTCAAGCGGCAAACGTAAGCCAAATTGCTCGCCTGCATGACTTAACCTTATAAAAACAACCAATCGCTACAGTTTAAGAAAACCGTAACCCGGATTTTTTATTTATTGAAAGTATCTTTCGAAACCAATCAGACCGAATGATTATGAGCTTACGATTCGCCCTTTTGGTAGTTTTGATCGCCATCTCCCTACCGGGATTAGCCCAGCAACGGGACGGTAGAGCGCCTGCTAGACCACAGCAACCGGCTAATTCATCGAATTTCCTACAAGACAGGATGTTCTATGGTGGAAACCTGATCCTCAATTTCGGATCTTCCAATACCTATTCTGAATTCAATATTGGAATAAGTCCGCTCATAGGCTTCAAGATATTTCCCGGCTTCTCAGCAGGGCCTAGAGGCACAATCATTTATTCCAATGTAAGGCTCCGAAACCAGGGGTTTCCGGATGCACAAGAGAGCAACATAACCTGGGCTGTAGGTGCCTTTGCCCGCTATCGGATCATTCCTCAACTTTTTGCACATATCGAATATGAATTGGAGGAAGTTCCCTTCTTGTTTTATGACTCCACCGGGGAACTCAATACCCAACGGGTTCGACGCGATAACTTTTACGTCGGAGGTGGATTTATTAGCGGCGGCCCAGTAGGCGTGGAAGTAGTTGCTCTATACAATGTGATCAATACGACCGGTGACTTTACTCGAAGCCCATTCGTGATCCGATTCGGTATCGTAGCCGGATTTTAAGCTGTTATTTCGAGATCCCGAGTACGCAGGGATGGTGTCTTGCCTTTTTAAAGCCCTGCCCACTCGAATTCCCGATTCACTTATTTTGTGAATCCTAAGCTCGCAACCTTAATCCCCAAAATGGAACCCCGTATACAAGCATTTCCATTCCCGGATTCCCAGCTCCTCGCATTAAAAATCCAGTGTCAGACCGAATAACACATTAATTCCAGCTTGTGGAAACAGGCTTTGATCCACGATTAGGGTTTCCCCGAATCGATAGCGGTAGGAATAGGCATTGGTCTCGAATTCAGCATTCCACAGATTGCGAATTAACAGATTGAATTCTATACCCTTCATCCAGGAAGGGCTCAGGCGGTATCGAAACTGCAAATCACTAAAAAAATAGGGGTCCAGCGTATTGTTTTCGTCGGAGGTGTTATCTACAAATTGTTTGCCCACATACTTATTAAATAGCGTGGTCGACAAATTGTGCTTTAAACTCCCTACTTCACGGATGGGCATCCATTCCAAGGTAATGCCTGAAATGATAGGTGGAGAGAAGGAAAGGTTGGTATTCTCGTATTCTACCGGCTCCTGGCCAATGAAATTAAAGTCTTCATCGAATTGGTCCACAAACTCAGTAAAGGCCAACACCCGGTTTTGGCTAAAGGTAGCATTCCCCTCTATGCGAAAACTGTTGACCGGAGACCAACCGGCTACCAATTCCAGCCCCAGCCGATAGCTCTGGTCTATATTTTCCCGGATAAATGCGCCCACCTCGTTTACCTGACCGCTGAGTGCCAGCTGGTCCCGGTAGTACATGAAATAACCGGTAGCTTCAAAAAGTGCCCGGAGGCCATTCAATCGAAACCCGGCTTCCGTATCGTATAATTTTTCAGCTACCGGACGGTTTTGGGGTGGAGAGGAAATAAAATCCGCTCGATTTGGTTCTCGCTGGGCAACGGCAAAAGAGGCATAGATTTCTTTCGTGGCATCCAAGTCGTAAAGAAGTCCAACCTTGGGATTGAAAAAATTTAGCTCTACCTCTTGATTCACCGGACTCAGGTCGTTATCAATGCCGAGGAATTGGTAAGTGACTCTACGATATTGAAGGTCCAAATATCCGTATAAGCTGGGCAGGAGATTTATAGTGGCCTTCCCGAATATATTGAAATCCGTTTTTCGCGCGTCGTTCTCGTAAAATCGAAAATCCTTTTCCGCCTGAGGTGTAAACTGCGCCCAGATAAGTTCACCAAAGTGTAAGCCCTCATAAACATGGTAGCCCCCACCCATTGTCAGGTCTGAAACGATAGAATTGGGCTTCCAGGCTAGTGAATAGGTCCCTCCATAGAAGTCGTTATCCAGCCAAAGACGCTGTACCAGATCGGTTTGACTAATCGTATCGCCGCCAATAAACACCGGATCCAATCCATAATTGACAAAGGGTACCCCGGCAATGTATTGCTCAAAAAAACCTGCTCCTTGCGTATAGTGTAAGGCCAGGTTGAGAAACCATTCCGTGGCAATTTCCTGGCTAAACAAAACCTGATAGTGGGTTTGCCGATAATCGTCCACTTCATTGTCGTATGGTTCGCCCGGCTTTTGGGTACCTGCCGGATTATACGTTCGATTGGTGGCTAAAGAATCGCTCGGTACGCCATACCAAGCCTGGTAGGTCACCTCCTGGCCCGAAAAAGTAATAAACCGCAATTGGGATTTCTTACCTGTCCAGGCGCCGGATAAATAGTACGAACTCAAATCAGCGGTAGCCCGGTCGATAAAGCCGTCGGAGGTAATCCTGGACAGTCGTCCGTCAATTGTAAATTGATCCAGCAGAAGCCCGGTTCCAAACTGTACATTCCCCTTCCAGGTATTGAAGGATCCAACACTACCGCTCAAGCGCGCATAGGGATCCGGTTTGAGTTTGGAGGTGTTGAGATTCAGTGTAGCGCCGAAGGCTCCGGCACCATTGGTAGAGGTACCCACACCTCGCTGGATCTGAATGTCATCGGTGGAGCTGGCAAAGTCGGGCATATTCACCCAAAATACCCCCTGAGATTCGGCATCGTTCAGCGGGATGCCATTAATGGTCACATTGATCCGGGTCGGATCCGTACCTCGAATTCGTATTCCAGTGTATCCAATGCCGGTCCCCGCATCAGAAGTAGCCACCACAGATGGCGTATAACGGAGCAAGAAGGGAAGATCCTGACCTAGATTTCGTACTTCCAGCTCTTCTTTGCTGATGTTAGTCACCGTCATTGGCGTTTTGGCTCCGGCACGAGTAGCCGAGACGATCAATTCATCAAAAGTGGCGGATTTGGGCGTTAGCTCAATACGAAGGGAAACGTCCTCCTTCCCTACCTGTACTTCTTGGCTAAAGGATTGGTAACCCAGGTAAGAGATCTCTAGGATATACCTTCCGGCAGCAAGGTTGGGCAGCACGAAGCGACCATCTGCGCCTGATGACGTCCCCGATTGGGTTCCTTTCAACATAATATTAGCCCCTGCCATGGGCTGTTTTTTGACGGACAAGATTTGCCCGGAGATCGAACCTTGTCCGTAGGCAGTCGATAAGAGGCACAGCATGGCTGTACCGGCAATGAGATGTTTGGCCAAAAGCATGAGCTCTTGTTTTTAAGTTGAACAAAAACCGAACCAGGGGTTGGTCCGATTTATCCGTGCGCGGTCCGACGCTTCCAGAATGGAAGAGCGGACTACACCCATGAGTTTTGTTCGAAAACACAGGTCCCTTCCCGGCATTACCCGGGCAGGTTCAATGGGTATGATCTCAGCCCGATTTCCTGACTGTATTTTCCCGAGCGTGTTGGGCTGGAAAAAACAGCCGGGATGTAAGGCACCCCGATTGAGATAAAACGAAGGTAAGGGATTCTATACTTTTCAAGCTACAATAGATCGTTGTTTGTCTGTCAGGAACAGAGGAATAAAAGAAGGGAAGGCAAAGAGGCTGGATGTATGAGGAAACGGGAAATAAAAAAAGCCAGCCGGAAACCGACTGACCTATTGGAGATTTTTTGCAAGAGCGATCTTAGCGGACTACGCTAGCCCCCTTATTATGGCGGGCATGCAAACGGCCTTCACCGCGGTCATCAAAGGCGTAGCCACGTTCTACGGCTACCATACCATTTTTGATGCGTGTAAACAAGAACGTAAAGTCTTCGCCAATTACATTAAACGCAACTTGATAGGCATCCGTTTCAGCAAATGCATTGCCTGCATCGTATTTGTTGGGCGATTTTTTGAACTCAAACTTACCGTTTGCAGGCTTCCATAGCAGGTAGGTGTCTATATCGCCGGACTCCGAGCGACCTGAAATAGAGAACAACCCATATCCGATGTATTCCAGGGCCAACACACTGGTCAGGTAGTCACCTGCTTCGCCAACGAGTTTCTTTCCCGTATCGAAATACGGCTTACCTGAAAATTCGCGCGTTCCGTTTACAGCCACCTTCCCGTCTGTCAGATAAGCGTATACCCCATAAAAACCATTGGCTTTTACGGTATGGTCGGTCAACACCTGGGTAATATTCTGAGGAACACTTCCAATGTAGAGGCCATTATCTTGTGTCCAGGCGCTAGCCAGGAATTCGCCCCAAGCAGCATTTCCATCCCGATTATCATTCAGCTTGGTCCATGCTTTTTTGGTACCGAAGTAGGTATCTATATCACCAGACTCCGAGCGGCCTGTGATGACCCAGTATCCGGCAGTAGGCAGGTAATCCAGGTCCAATAGTTCGATCAAGCGGTCACCTTTAGGGCCGTGATACTTCTTTCCGGAGAACAAGCGCGGACGGCCGGAGAACCAATAGGAGTGGTTAGTCACCACGTACCCATTCAGCATGTAGGCATACTCCCCTTCACCGGAGGTCGGATCGAACGCAATATCCAACACTTTGCCATCTCCCCAAACGGCACCACCAGCATATTTCATAGGGACTTTAGCCCAATTGTTCTTGTCGCCGTAAAAAATGGAGGTATTGTCATTGTTGTCAATCGCAGTCAGTACGTACATATCGTGAACCGGCAGATAATCCAGGCTAACCGGCTGAAGCAAGTGTTCTGCTTCGGGCAATTTGGCATCCGCTGTTTCTTCAATAGCCAGCGCATCGCCATCTAAAACTGAGGTTTCGAAATTCTCTTTTTGGCAAGAGAACAACCCTGCTCCAAGGAGCAAAAAGGCAATAATTTTAATGTTCATTTAAGACTTTTATTAAGGTTTAGTAAAATCCGTACCAATCAGGGTTGTAGGAATAGGAGATAGGGTAAATCCATTAATGCTTGGATTCAGGAACGTGGGCATGAAAAAGGAAAATGAGAAAAGTAGGTGAGGTGGGTCAAAGCTGAAGACTCAGCCTTCTTCAATTGCAGCACAAAAATACACCAACACTTTGAAATACACGAGTGGGTTTCGTCCTTTGGCAGTATTGGGGGGGCTATTGGTTTAGGAAATTTATTTTACCGGTACAAATGATGGAATAAGCACCCGAGATGATGCATTCAAAGTGGTAATTCTCGATAAGCAGCGTTAGAAATCCTACTTGATTGGCGAATGTACACTCACTAATTATGAATGTTAGGTTTTGGTTTTCTCGATAAATAGGATCAAAGGTCAGATATCCACAAATCGGCACATCACCGATCCGAATTAATCCTTTCCGGTATAGTGCGCATAGGTTCGACTCTTTTTCTTCGGCGGATTCGCTAAGGCCGAATCCCTCCTTCCTTATTCGCTTTTCCTGCTGCCTTATGGCAGACAAGTGTTCGAATGTTCATTTGTTCTTCCCTGCCCTATGGTCGGAACGCATCTCTCTTTTCACGGTTCTACGGTGAAACGGTAATGCGGTTTGAAGAA
>CAZXLD010000040.1:21896-45650 GCA_964641965.1 uncultured Saprospiraceae bacterium
TCCGTAAAGCACTACATCTTGACCAGACCCCAGGATTAGTCGCATGAAATGTGCACCGATTTGATTCGGGGATGCGAAAATCAAAATTCCTTCCGCTTTCGGAGTTCATGTATTCGAATGTTCACTTGTTCCCCCGTGCCCTGTGGTCGGCACATATCTCTCTTTTCACGGTTCTACGGTGAAACGGTAATGCGGTTTGAAGAATCCGTAAAGCACTACATCTTGACCAGACCCCAGGATTAGTCGCATGAAATGTGCAGGTATCGATCTGGAGTTGCGGAGATCCGGGAATCCTCAAGCCAAAATCAAACTTTGGATTCCTTCCAAAGCAGAGGCTAATCTTTCCTTTCCATATCCCTTTATTACCCAAAACCCAGCTCTGTGCTCCTCCATCCATCGCTCGTACCATCCAAAGAGCTCTTCCCGATCTGCCGGGTTTTCCCGGAGCGGATCCGGTTCCCAATTGAGATCGGGATAGCAAAGCAGGTAGAGGTCGGCCGGCGGATGAACCAGCTCTTGCTCCAGGGCAGGCCGCAAACGCCCGTATTTGTAGCGGCTCCAGATCTCGATCACTTCCAGGGAGGTGTCGCAGAAAAATAGATCTTCGACCCTAGCGCTGCCATAGCGCTCCCACCTTTTCTGGCCCCGGGCTATGGCGGAAAGATCCGCTTCCGCATAGGCTCCCTCCCGGCGATCCAGATACCAGCGGCTGTATTCCTGTACCCTGACCGCACCAAAGTGCAATGCCAAATCCCGGGTTAGCGTTGTTTTTCCAGTGCTCTCCGGCCCGGTAATGACAATCTTTTTCGTCATAAGCATGTGTCAGATATTCCAAAGATGATCCCATTCTTAACGACAGCTGAGGCAATAGTAGTTGGTTAGGATGCCGGAAATCAGATACTCG
Source organism: uncultured Saprospiraceae bacterium (assembly GCA_964641965.1). Taxonomy (GTDB): domain Bacteria; phylum Bacteroidota; class Bacteroidia; order Chitinophagales; family Saprospiraceae; genus JAJDFU01. Next base: position 22,801 of record CAZXLD010000040.1, read on the forward strand.
CTTCTCCATGCTGTGGATGCTTACTTCTGAATACAAGGGCCGACGGAGCAATACATGTAGCTCCGATTCTATTGCCCGTGAGGCCGATGTGGAGTACCTCCTATCTCAAGACCGCCAAGGCTCATTTCATAGGAATGGCTTTCTTACTGGAAGTTTTACCAGATAACCGCTATTTTCGCCAACTTTTATAGGATAGGATACGGAATATTTTGATCTAATCGCGGCGCCTGTTCAGGCTTTCCAGCCTGGATGAAATAAGGAACTGTTTTCCTTCTCGAAAAGGCCTATTGGTTCATCTTTATGCCGGTCCTTGTTGTTAAGCATCAAAGTGTTGGAAAAACGATTAGCCGGCACCTATATTTGCATTCAGAAGCTGATACAGCATGCACGATATTGAGCCTTTTCACTTGTGGCGCGAGGAATATGCTTCCTCCACAGATAAGAATTCCCCGTTCTACGGAAAGGAGTATTCGGAGTTTCATTTTACCAATAAGGTGTACAATTATCTGCTGCATCCGCAATGGGACGAATTTGGTTCTTCCACCTTATATCTCAAAATTCTCTTTGCAGACTATGATGAAGGGTTTGCTATCATTGAATTGATTGGAGAGTGGAACGATGCGGTGGGCAATGATATCATGTTTTTAAAGCGGGATGTAGCCGATGAGCTTACCGAGGCCGGTATTTATCGGTTTATTTTAATTTGCGAAAATGTCCTCAACTTTCACGGGTCGGATGATTGCTATTATGAAGAGTGGTTTGATGACCTGACAGAAGAAAGAGGATGGATTGCCTTGCTCAATGTGCTGGACCACGTGTCCACGGAAATGCGGGATGTCGGCATTGATAATTATCTTCACCTTAGTCCAACCCTTAATTCCGTTAACTGGAGGCCGCAGAAACCAAAACTACTTTACCAGGCCATCCAAACAATTATTTCCAATCAGTCCAAAGCCTTGGGCGACTATACCATTTAAATTTAAAGAATTCAGTAGCTTCAACTCTTTGCATGAAAGGAGGTTGATATATTTTTTTACAATCCCCTATCGAGCAAGGCGTTGATCCCGACAAAACAAAGATAATCGTGGAATATCCAAAGAATCATAGATCCGGCTTCGTCAATATTATTGGGAGGCCAAACGTAGGTAAATCAACCTTGCTTAATGCTTTGGTAGGTGAGCGTATGTCTATTATCACCAATAAACCCCAAACAACACGCCATCGGATCATTGCCCTACTGAGCGGTCCAGACTTCCAAATTGTTTTTTCAGACACTCCGGGTGTCATTCAGGACCCTGCTTATCGGATGCAAGAGGTCATGAATCAGTTTGTTCACAGCACTTTTGAAGATGCCGACCTCATTTTGCTTGTAGTAGACTCTGAGGACACACCCGATGAGAGCCATCCGCTTTGGAACAAGCTATCCCTGCTGGACGTGCCCATTTTTCTGGTGCTCAATAAATACGACCTCCTAGGTAAAGAAAAATCAACCCAACTCCTTCAGGAATGGAATAAACTGATCGTTTTCGATGAAAGTATGGCCATTTCTGCTCTGGAAAAACACGGTACCGATGAATTGCTGGAGCGCATTTTGAATACTTTGCCTCCCGGCCCAGTCTATTATCCGAAAGATCAACTTACTGATCGGCCCGAACGCTTTTTTATCAGCGAAATCGTAAGAGAAAAAATTCTGGAACTCTATCACCAGGAAATTCCCTATTCTGTTCAAGTAGAGGTCGAATCTTTTAAGGAAGGAGAAACCAAGACCGGCGAACCACTTGTGCGAATAAGTGCTGTTATCTATACTTCCCGCCCCACTCAAAAAAGCATCTTGATTGGAAAAGGAGGTACCAGTATCAAAAAACTAGGTACGGAAGCCCGTAAATCCATGGAATCCTTCCTGGATAAAAAAGTATTTCTGGACCTGTTTGTCAAGGTAAAGGACAATTGGCGCGACAACGATCAATTCCTCAAGCAATTTGGATACGTGCATTGACGGTGGACGGTGGACGGTACACGGTGGACGATGGACGGTGCACGGTGGACGAGGCACGGTGGACGAGGCACGGTTAACCTATATCAGGGACGTACACCATCTGCCATTTGCCACTCAAAACTCGCAGCTCGATATTGGATACTGTAGATGCTCGCTGCGCGATACTTGCGCCTAACGGCGCGATACTGGAAACCTAAAGTTTTCAGCTTCCGAATCTTCAATAATCGAAAATTGGACATTAAAAATTGAAAATCCAGGCCTTACCACTCGTCACTCCGCACCCCGCACTCCACATTCGACATTCATCATTTGCCATTTGAAACTCGTCATTCGCCACTCGCCACTCGCCATTCGCCATTTGCCATTTGCCATTTGCCATTTGCCAATCTACAACGCACAATTCCCTTACCTTAGCTTCTTGGATAACAGGATGTAGGAATGAGTAATATTGTTGCTATTGTCGGCCGGCCGAATGTAGGGAAGTCTACTTTATACAATCGGCTGATTGGACAGCGCCAGGCTATCATCGATGATGTAAGCGGAGTAACGCGTGATCGGCAGTACGGGACTTCCTTCTGGAATGGAAAAAATTTTACCGTAGTCGATACCGGGGGCTTTGTGCAGCATTCCGAAGATGTGTTTGAAACGGCTATTCGTTCGCAAGTCGAGATCGCCATTGAAGAAGCAGGCGTAATCATTTTCATGGTAGATGTAACTACTGGGATAACCGACCTGGATGAAGAAGTGGCTAATCTGCTACGATCCTCGGATAAGCCGGTTTTTTTGGCTGTCAACAAAGTCGACAATCACGACCGATTGTTGGAAGCGAATGAGTTTTGGAGTTTGGGATTCGAGCAGACCTTTTTTCTTTCCTCCATGAGCGGTAGCGGTAGTGGAGACCTCCTGGATGCGGTGACCGAACATCTTGAGGAAGAACCCGAACTCGTATCGGATATACCCAAGTTTGCCATCCTGGGGCAACCGAATGTGGGTAAATCCTCCCTAACAAACGCACTCCTTGGAGAAGAACGAAATATAGTGACCGATATCGCTGGCACCACCCGGGATCCTATCCATACCACCTACCGGAAGTTTGGGAAAGAGTTTATTTTAATCGATACTGCCGGGATTCGAAAAAAGAGCCGGGTGCGGGAGAATCTGGAGTTCTATTCGGTGATGCGCGCCATTCGAGCTTTGGAGGATGCCGATGTTTGCCTGCTCATGGTCGATGCGCAGACAGGTATTGAAGCCCAGGATATGAGTATTTTCCGTCTTGCACAACGGAGGAATAAAGGCATCGTGCTGCTGGTTAACAAGTGGGACTTAATCGAAAAAGAAACCAATACAGCCCGTGACGTTGAGCGAGAAATGCGGGAGAAAATTGCTCCTTTTTCGGATGTTCCGATTCTTTTTATTTCCGCACTGGAAAGGCAGCGCATTTTTCAAGCGATCGAAACCGCTTTACAGGTTTTTGAAAACCGATCTCGAAAAATCAAAACCTCCCAATTGAACGAAGTTTTGCTGGAAGCTATTGAGAAATATCCTCCTCCAGCACATCGGGGCCACTTGATCAAAATCAAATACGTTACTCAGCTTCCTTCTTACGCTCCTGCTTTCGCTTTTTTCTGTAACTACCCAAAACATATCAAAGAGAACTACAAAAATTACCTGGAAAACCAGATCCGGAAAAACTTCGATTTTACCGGTGTACCCATTCGGATTTTCTTTCGAAAGAAATGAGTTCCTGGCCAGGGTTGTTTTTCTGCGTTTGCCTTCCGATTTTCGCGCCATTATTACACCGATCATCCAATCAAATATTCAATTAAAAGCTTGCATGCCTTTTTCCAAGACCACCATTGAAGGACTATTGGTTTTCGAACCCCGGGTGTTCGAAGATGATCGCGGGTATTTTTACGAAGCCTTCAACCAAAACGAGTTTGAAGAAGCTGGTTTAAAAGTCCACTTTGTGCAGGACAACCAGGCCAAATCCACCCGAGGGGTGCTACGTGGCATGCATTATCAGGTTGGCGCGTATGGCCAAGCCAAATTGGTTCGGGTTATTCAAGGTGAGGTGCTGGATGTGGCAGTAGATATCCGCCCCGATTCGCCTACCTTTGGCCAACATGTTTCAGTCGTGCTTAGTGCCGAAAATAAGAAGCAAATGTTTGTGCCAAGAGGGTTCGCCCATGGCTACTTAGTCCTTAGCGAAACGGCTGAATTCTTTTATAAATGTGATAATTTTTATTCCAAAGCCCATGAGGGCGGAATTTTGTACAACGATCCGAAACTCAATATTGACTGGCCGTTTCCGAACAACGAGCTTATTCTATCAGGACGAGATCTAAACTTGCCCGCTTTTGGCCAACATCGCACCTAATCGCATACTGGTAACGGGTTCTGCCGGGCAGCTTGGTAAAGAGTTCCAACTGCTGGCTGCTTCCTTACCGAATAGTCAATGGCTTTTTACGACGAAAGCAGAGTTGGATATCACGGAGCCGGAATCTATCAATCCTATTTTCGCCGATTTTAAGCCGCAAATTTGCATTAATTGCGCTGCTTACACGGCTGTAGATAAAGCCGAATCCGAAAAAGACCTGGCTCATACTGTCAATGTGTTGGGCCCTGCCAATCTGGTCTCAGCATGCCGGCAATGGGACACGTACATGGTCCATTTCTCCTCGGATTACGTTTACCACAATGGCCTGAATCGCCCGTTGAGAGAAACCGATCCAACCCAGCCGCAAAGTATATATGCCCAAACTAAGTTAGGCGGTGAGACAGAAGTATTGGATTATGAAGCAGGGCTCGTTATCCGAACTTCCTGGGTGTATTCTGCATTTGGACACAATTTTGTAAAGACCATGCGAAGGCTTGGGCAGGAAAAAAAGGAACTTCGTGTGGTTTATGATCAAATTGGCACCCCTACCTATGCCTGGGATATTGTCCGCCAGGTATATGAACTCCTGGGTCATTCAGTTCGCCCAGCCGGCATTTTCAACTTTAGTAATGAGGGTGTATGTAGTTGGTATGATTTTGCCTTGGCGATTATGGAGGAAGAACAGTTTCCCTGCCGGGTTTCCCCAATATTGAGCTTGGACTACCCAACGGCTGCTCAGCGTCCACCTTACAGTGTCTTGGAAAAGTCAAAATGGAAAAAGTTATCCTTGACTTCAATCCCGCATTGGAGAAGTAGTCTGCGGCATTGCTTGCAAAGGCTTCAGACTGGCTAAGCCACGTCGGGCAGCTACCAAAACAAATCTTTTTTGCAACGGGTTATACAGGTACATCACACAGCTATACCCATAAAAGTTTTATTGTCGTTATCTTTTTGATCGCAACTGCAATAACAACTCTATGTCCATCGCAACCAGAAGATTACATCTTCTACTTCTTGTTTTGATTGCTCTGCCGCTGAGCCTGTTAGCCACCCACAACCGCGCCGGGCACATTGAGGTATCTCCAGTAGATTCTCTCTGTGGCAACCCCCTGACGGTCAGAGCGGTCATTACCACTTATACTAAAACGAGTAGTGTACCTGCAGACCGGGATACGCTGACCATTTGTTGGGGAGATGGTTTTTGTGAACGGGTAGCTCGTACCAATGGTATTGGCAGTCCGCCCCAAGGTGTACCCCTCGAAAATGATGTTAAGTTCAACACTTACGTTGCGACACACACCTATGGCTTTTTTGGGAACTATCGCATCTCGATGACCGACCCCAACCGAAATGGTGGTATTCTCAACGTGAATCCCCCCAATTCGGATGCCATACGTTTTCACATTGAGACTACTTATTCGATTCCCAACCCCCAATTCAATGGGTGCAACAGTTCTCCCCGGCTTACTGTACCCCCGGTTGATATAGGTTGTGTAGGCAGAGTTTTTACCCATAACCCGGGCGCTTTCGATCCCGATGGCGACAGCCTTTCTTATGGCTTCATCGTGCCTTTGCAAGATCAGGGCCTGCAAGTCCCGAATTATTTATTTCCCAACCAAATAAACCCGATCCCGGGTCAGGACAGCCTAACGATAAATCCGACTACGGGAGATATTCGTTGGAATGCCCCTCAGCGAGCGGGCGAATATAACCTGGCTATCATCATTGTCTCTTTTCGAAACGGGTTTCCCTTGGATACCGTCATTCGGGATATGCAGATCCTGATTGAAGAATGTGATAATCAGCCACCTAACCTGGTGCTAGAGCAGGAAGAAGTTTGTGTAATTGCCGGTGAAGTCTTCGAAATGCGCCTTAGAGCGGATGCACCTATCGATGAGGTAAATCAACGGGTCCGGGTGGAAGCCTTCGGACTGCCGTTTGAAGTTAATGTGAGTCCGGCAGAACTTATTCCGGATACCCGGGAATTTGAACCTGGAGTCGTGATACGAACGTTTCGCTGGGAAACGAAATGCGATCATATTTCCAATCAATTCTATACGGTGGTTTTCAAAGCTACCGACGACTTTTTCGGGGACACTACCGGCTTGGCCACACTAAAATCGTTTCGAATAAAAGTAGTTGGTCCACCTCCGGAGGATGTGCAAGCCCAGGCAAAGCCAGATGCCATAGAAGTAACCTGGGAGATCCCATATGCTTGTGAAACGCCTATGGACAGGTTTCGAGGTTTTACGGTATGGCGAAGGGAAAATTCCAACAATTTTCCAATAGACACCTGTGTTACCGGCTTGGCAGGGCGCGGCTATCAAAAATTGACTACTGTAGCGATCATACAAGAGCAAGATGGGCGTTACTTTTTCTCGGACCCTAATGTAGAAAGGGGAAAAACCTATTGTTATCGCGTGTTAGGAGAGTTTGCCCAGACGGCGGCTGGAAGTAATTTCCCCTTTAACCTGGTGGAGAGTCTTCCTTCGGAAGAAGTTTGCGTTCAATTGGCAAGAGACTTGCCACTTACGGTGAAAGTAGATGTTCAGGCCACCGATCCGGATGGAGGCATTATAGAAGTTTGTTGGACCAAACCCCTTCCCGACGACCTGGACACCATTGCCAATCCGGGCCCGTACACGTATGAGGTATTACGAGCTGTGGGGATAACCGAAAATCCCGATGACTTTAGCCCCATCCCGGGAGCCGTATTTACCAGTGAAACTTTTGCAGGTGCAAACGATACCTGCTACCTGGATTCCGGCCTCAATACGGTAGCGAATGCTTATTCTTACCGAATTAACTTTTTCACCCGGCCCAACCAGGAGTTGTTGGGCGCAACCAACCCGGCTTCATCGGTATTTCTGGCACTGGCGCCTACAGACAGGCAGAACGATTTAAGCTGGACGTTTGAAGTCCCCTGGGAAAATGATCGATTTAATATTCTCCGCCAAAATGCAGCGGGCGAATTTGATTCGATCGGGACCGTAATTGCTCCAGATCAGGAATTCATTGATCCAGGTCTGGTCAATGGAGTGGAATACTGCTACAAGATTCAAAGCTTCGGGTCGTATAATGTGGAAGGTATCGCATCTCCTTTGATCAATTTTTCCCAAGAAGTATGCGCCACACCACTTGATAATGTTCCCCCCTGCCCGCCTATGTTAACGGGCACCAATGCCTGCGACGAAGGTGTTGAATGTACGGTAGAAGGGATTAATTTTTTGAGTTGGACCAACCCCAATGAAACCTGTGCAGATACGGATGATGCTGCTGGATATATATTGTATTACAGTCCACTCGTTGATGGGGACTTCAATCCGATCCAGACCTTTAATTCAGCAGTAGATACCACCTACCAAGATCGTCCTGAACTTGGTTTAGCAGGTTGTTATTACGTTACTGCGCTGGATTCTGCAGGTAATGAGAGCGAACGAAGTGAGATTGTCTGTCTCTCTAGCTGTTCTTTCTATGAATTACCCAATGCGTTCACCCCCAACCAGGATGGCAGTAATGATCTATTCGTGCCGCTCACAAGCTGCCAGGTTATAGAGGTTGACTTTCAAGTTTTCAATCGCTGGGGAGAATTGGTATTTGAAACCACAGATCCGCAATTGAACTGGGATGGGACTAACCTGCAAGGGGAAGATCTGGTAGAAGGTGTGTATTTTTACTCCTGTAACGTCTTTGAACAATCGGTCAATGGAAACTCTCAGGCTTCCTTCTCGCCCTTGAGTGGCTACATTCAGTTGGTGCGGGGCCTTAAAAAATAAAGCCTGAAAAGCCTATGTTTACTGGAATCATTGAAGCTGTTGGTACCGTTCTGAAAATAGATCAGGAAGGTACTAACCGACATTTCACCATCGAATCTAAAATTTCGGACGAACTCAAAGTAGACCAGAGCCTTTCTCACAACGGGGTCTGCCTAACGGTTGTAGATGTATCGTCCGGAACGCATGTGGTAACTGCAGTTGAGGAAACCCTTAAACGATCCAACCTGGGACATTTAAAGCAAGGTAGTTTTGTTAACCTGGAGCGCGCCATGATAAGCGGTGCCCGGCTGGATGGCCATATCGTCCAAGGGCATGTAGATGGTACCGGGGAATGTATTCATGCAAAAAATGCGAACGGCAGTTGGTACTTTCAATTCCGCTATCATTCTACACCGGAGCATATACTGGTTGATAAGGGGTCCGTTTGTATCAATGGAGTGAGCCTGACTGTGGTTGAGCCTTCGGAAGAGCAATTTTCGGTGGCCATTATACCATACACCTTCGAGCACACTACCTTTCGAGATATGGAAAAAGGGGATCTGGTCAATCTGGAATTTGATATTCTAGGGAAATACATCGCCCGCTATGCCGAATTGTACATGAAAAAAAGCTGAACGGGCCCGAGGCCGATGGATTTCTTCTGTTTCCCCAACTGCCACAAGTGATTGGGCCCTACCCTTCCTACTTTTTTTGAGTCCACCCTACATCCACCTTTAATGAAAAGATGACGGATCTAAGAAAGGTACTTCACTCTTATTTATGCTACTTATATGTATAATAAATAATTACGATAATGAAAAAACTGAAATTCCTGCTCCTGCTTACGATCCCTATCTTTTTCTAAAGTTGTGATGATGGTGTGATCGATGCCGTATCCTTTCGGGTAACTGTGGTCAGCAACACAGCCGAAGAATTGACGGTTTTTTGGAACATCGACAACGGTGTTCCTGGAAACCGGCGCGGTTGGGCCCAATGGCGGCACTTTTGTCGTTCAGCCTGTGACCATCAATACGGATAATGAGATAGAGGTAGGGCGAGACGACGGTACGGTAGTGGCCTCCGGCTCTTACAACCACAACCCGATGATACCCGAACGCTAACCGTGAATTGATCCCCGGGGCTTGAGCCTATTATCGTTTGAAATACGCCAAACCAGAAAATCCCCCTGCGGAATGACCACAGGGGGATTTCTTTATCAGGAAGCGTACTTAAAAAACCTTCCTAAAGGTCTTCGATCTCTTCCATTTCTGCTCGTCTGGCTTCAGCTTCATTGTAATCCGCCTGAGTCATAACGATTAAGTCCTGGAATTCTCGAGATCCGGTTCCTGCAGGAATTCGTTTACCTACGATAACATTTTCCTTCAAGCCCAGGAGGTAGTCTCGCTTGGCTCCAATAGCAGCCGTACTTAATACCTTGGTAGTTTCCTGGAATGAGGCTGCAGAAATCCAGCTGGTAGTTCCAAGAGAGGACTTCGTGATACCCTGTAGCAATGGACTGGAGGTAGCCGGTACCGCATCCCGATACTGGACTATTTTTAGGTCGTTTCGCTTCAGTAACGAGTTTTCTTCCCTCAACTGGCGCAAGGTAACCAGCATCCCTGGCTTCAACTTATTTGAATCTCCCTGATCGGTAACTACTTTCTTATCAAAGATCCAGTCATTTTGCTCCAGGAAGTCATACTTCTCAACCGCTTCCTTTTCAAGGAAGCTGGTATCTCCGGAATCTTCAATCTGGACGCGTCGCATCATCTGCCGTACGATCACTTCAATATGCTTGTTATTGATTGTGATCCCTTGAGAACGGTACACCTCTTGAATTCCATTCACAAGGTATTGCTGTACTGCGAAAGGCCCTTTGATTTGCAGGATGTCTTTTGGAGCCGTAGATCCATCTGACAATTGGGTACCTGCTCTCACAAAGTCACCATCCTGGACCAGAATATGCTTGGACAAGCCGATCAGGTATTTTCGCACTTGTCCATCCTTGGCTTCTACAATGACTTCGCGGTTACCACGCTTGATTTTTCCAAAGGAAACCACGCCGTCAATTTCGGAAACCACAGCGGGATTGGATGGATTTCGAGCTTCGAATAATTCCGTAACCCTTGGCAGACCACCCGTGATATCCTGAATCTTACCTAACTTTCTAGGAATCTTCACAATCTTCTGTCCGCTAGCTACCCGGGCACCATCCTTGATGGATACGTAGGACCCCACTGGCAAGTTGTAACTTTTCAGTGTTTGCCCAGATTCATCTTCAATATGAATGGTTGGGATCTTCCGCTTATTCTTACTCTCCACAATCACCACCTCGGCATACCCGGTCTGATCATCTCGTTCTATCCGGTAGGTAACTCCCTCTTCAATCGAATCAAATCGGGCAATACCTCCAAACTCGGAAATAATCACCGCATTAAATGGATCCCACTTACAGATCTCGGTCCCCTTCTTCACTTTCTGCTTGTCTTTAACAAACAGGGTTGAACCGTAAGGAATGTGAAGTGATACATATTGTCTTCCGGTTTCAGGATCAAGAATGCGCATCTCTCCTGTTCGGGACAATACGATTTTGCTTTCTTCTCCTTCTTCACTAGTGTAGGTAGTCGTACGAATCGAATCAAATTCGAGTTTTCCATCAAACTTGGAAACGATTTCAGACTCCGTTTTGGAAACGGAAGCGATACCACCTACGTGGAATGTCCGTAAAGTCAACTGAGTACCAGGCTCCCCAATAGATTGGGCGGCGATGATACCTACAGCGTCTCCTATTTCGGCTATCCTTCCAGTGGCCAGGTTTTTACCGTAACACTTCGCACAAACTCCCCGCTTCACATCGCAAGTAAGCACCGAACGAATGGTCACAGTTTCAACTCCAACTTCCTCAATATATTCTGCTGTGGTAGCATCAATATATTCGCCTGCTTCGAGGATCACCTCTTCAGTAACCGGATGTGTAATATTGTGCAAGGTAAAACGCCCTGATATCCGGGAGGTCAGACCTTCGACCACCTTTTCATTATCCTTTAAGGCAGATGTTTCAATACCCCGTAACGTATCGCAATCATCTTCCATGATCACAACATCTTGAGCTACGTCAACAAGTCGGCGGGTCAAGTAACCCGCATCAGCTGTTTTAAGGGCCGTATCCGCCAAACCTTTACGCGCACCGTGGGTAGAGATGAAATATTCCAAAACCGACAGTCCGTCCACAAAATTGGACAGGATGGGGTTTTCGATAATGGCTCCACCCGTATCGCCTGATTTTCTGGGCTTAGCCATCAGGCCACGAAGTCCACAAAGCTGCTTAATCTGTTGCTTGGATCCCCGAGCTCCGGAGTCAAGCATCATAAATACAGAGTTGAAACCTTGCTTGTGCTCCCGCAGCTCCTTCATCAGGTTGTCGGTAATCCTATTATCTGCAAAAGTCCACTTATCGATGATCTGATTGTACCGTTCGTTATTGGTAATCAGCCCCATGTTGTAGTTATCCCAAACCTCGTCAACCTCAGATTGGGCCTCGTCCAGCGTTTTCATCTTGACGGTCGGCGTAATCAAGTCTCCCAGGTTAAAGGACAAACCACCTTTGAAGGACCACATGAATCCCATTTCTTTAATGGAATCCAGGAATCCCGCAGTAACCTGAAAATCAGTCCGCTCGATCACCCGTGCGATAACCTTCTTTAGGTTCTTCTTGGTTAATAATTCATTGATGAAGGGGACACCTTCGGGAACAACTTCGTTGAAAATTACCCGTCCTGTGGTCGTTTCCATCAACTTATTAACCAGCTCGCCTTCTTCATTCTCCGTTTTCACCCGCACCTTAATCTGGGCATGCAGATCCAGCTGACCTTCGTTATAGGCAATGATGACTTCCTCAGGTGAATAAAACCGGCGCCCTTCTCCTTTCACCACAATATCCCCCTCTGATCTGCGCTCCTTGGTAATATAGTACAAGCCGAGTACCATATCCTGGGAAGGCAACGTAATGGGCGAACCATCTTGCGGGTTAAGCATATTGTGAGAGGAAAGCATCAAGACCTGTGCCTCCAGTATAGCCGCATTGCTCAAGGGCACGTGTACAGCCATTTGGTCACCGTCGAAGTCTGCGTTAAACGCACCACAAACCAGCGGGTGAAGCTGAATGGCTTTGCCTTCGATCAACTTGGGCTGGAATGCCTGGATGGAGAGGCGGTGCAGTGTTGGAGCCCGGTTGAGTAATACCGGATGTCCTTTCAGGATATTTTCCAGTATTTCCCAAATAACCGGATCCTTTCGATCGACCAACTTCTTCGCTGATTTTACGGTTTTGACAATACCCCGTTCTATTAACTTTCGGATAATGAACGGCTTGAATAATTCTGCAGCCATTCCCTTGGGTAACCCGCACTCGTGGAGTTTCATCGTTGGCCCCACTACGATCACAGAACGACCGGAATAGTCGACCCGCTTACCCAGCAGGTTTTGCCGGAAACGCCCCTGCTTACCTTTAAGAATATCGCTCAAGGATTTGAGTGGTCGGCCTCCTTCCGCTTTTACGGCATTCGACTTTCTACTGTTATCGAAGAGTGAATCTACCGCTTCCTGCAACATCCGCTTTTCATTCCTCAAAATGACTTCAGGAGCTTTGATCTCGAGCAGGCGCTTCAATCGATTATTCCGGATGATCACCCTGCGATACAGATCGTTGAGATCCGAGCTGGCAAAGCGACCGCCATCCAGCGGTACAAGTGGGCGCAATTCAGGTGGAACTACAGGAAGGTATTGAATAACTGCCCACTCCGGTCTGTTTTCCTGGCGGGTCTGACCATCGCGAAACGCCTCTACAACACGAAGCCGCTTCAAAGCTTCTGACTTACGTTGCTGCGATGTCTCATTGGCCGCTTGATGGCGCAGGTCGTAGGAAAGTTGATCCAACTCCAGGCGCTCCAGCAGATCTTTTACCGCATCCGCTCCCATCTTGGCGATGAACTTGTTAGGGTCCTGATCGTCCAACATCTGATTTTCAGCTGGAATCGCATCCAGAATATCCAGATATTCTTCCTCGGTAAGCAGGTCCATCTTTGCGATACCGTCATCCGCTTTTACTCCGGGCTGAATCACCACGTAACGTTCGTAGTAAACGATGGATTCCAATTTCTTGGAAGACAACCCGAGCAGGTAACCGATCTTATTTGGTAGAGATTTGAAAAACCAAATATGCACTACAGGAACCACCAGTTTAATGTGGCCCATACGCTCCCGCCTTACTTTCTTTTCAGTTACCTCAACCCCACAACGGTCACAAACGATACCCTTATACCGGATTCGTTTGTACTTCCCACAATAACATTCATAATCTTTTACCGGACCAAAAATCCGCTCGCAAAACAAACCGTCTCTCTCGGGCTTGTACGACCGGTAATTGATGGTCTCAGGCTTTAATACTTCACCATAAGAGCGCTCCAGTATTTCATCCGGAGAGGAAAGTCCGATGGTGATGCTTTCAAAGTTTTGAGATTGACTTTGCGTCTTCTTTTTGAAAGGCATATGTATCTTTTTGAGATAGAAGACCAGTTGACAGCAGACATTCGGTTAACCAACGGGTGATTGCTTTTCCGGAAGGTCTACTGTCTATTGGTCTAAGGTCTGATAATTCTAATCAAATTTTACGTCTAGAGCTAGTCCGCGAAGCTCATGTACCAGTACATTGAATGATTCCGGGATGTTCGGTTCAGGAAGGTTATCCCCTTTGACAATTGCCTCGTACGCCTTTGCCCTTCCGTTGATATCATCCGATTTGATGGTTAGCAATTCCTGAAGAATATTGGCCGCTCCAAAAGCTTCAAGTGCCCATACCTCCATTTCACCAAAACGCTGGCCACCAAATTGTGCTTTGCCACCCAGTGGTTGCTGGGTAATCAATGAGTAAGGCCCAATGGAGCGGGCATGCATCTTATCATCTACCATGTGGCTCAATTTGAGCATGTAGATGACACCGACCGTTGCCTGTTGGTGGAATCGATCCCCGGTTTCCCCATCGTACAAGTAGGTCTGGCCCAATGAAGGAAGATTAGCCTGTTGGATAAATTCTTCGATTTCTTCCTGGCTGGCACCATCAAAAATTGGAGTGGCAAATTTGACACCCAGTTTTTCTCCGGCCCATCCCAGCACGGTTTCGAAGATCTGCCCCAGGTTCATCCGGGAAGGTACACCCAATGGATTCAACACAATATCTACAGGTGTTCCGTCGTCCAGGAACGGCATATCTTCCATACGCACGATTCTCGATACGATCCCCTTATTCCCGTGCCGTCCAGCTAATTTATCGCCTACTTTGAGCTTCCGCTTTTTGGCCATATAAACTTTGGCCAGCTTGAGCACCCCTGCAGGCAGTTCATCCCCGATACTGATATTGAATTTCTCCCGCTTATATCTTCCTACCTCTTCGCTAAACTTAATGCTGTAATTATGCAACAAGCGCGCTACCAAACCATTGGAATGTGCATCATTGGTCCAATTGCTGTAGTCGATTGCCGTATAGTCAATACCTCGGAGAACTTCTTTGTTAAACTTGACACCTTTGGCAATAAGCTCCTCATTGTAAATGCTCCGAACCCCTTGAGAAACCTTTCCTTTCAACAAAATGATCAGTTTGTCGATCAGGATCGTTTTGAGTTCGTTGGTCGCAATCTTATGCTGATCATCCAACTTGGATAGCATATCCTTTTCTTGCGCCTTCTGCACTTTATCTTTCTTGGCGCGAGCAAAGAGTTGCTTATTGATAATGATACCCCGGGTGGAAGGAGAAGCTTTCATGGAAGCATCCTTTACATCTCCGGCCTTATCCCCAAAAATTGCCCGGAGTAATTTTTCTTCCGGTGTTGGATCGGATTCCCCTTTAGGTGTAATCTTGCCAATCAAGATATCCCCTTCTTTAACCCAAGCACCAACCCGGATAATACCGTTTTCATCCAGGTCTTTTGTGGCCTCCTCGCTAACATTCGGAATATCGTTGGTCAATTCTTCCTCGCCGAGCTTGGTGTCTCGAACATCCATTTCGAAATGCTCGATATGTAGAGACGTAAAAACATCTTCCCTTACAACTCGCTCGGAAAGCACGATCGCATCTTCAAAGTTGTATCCCTTCCAGGGCATGAAAGCCACTTTCAGGTTTTGCCCCAATGCCAGTTCTCCATTTTCAGTTGCATAGCCGTCGCAAAGGATTTGACCCTTGCTCACACGCATACCCCTGCGGACAATGGGACGAAGGTTAACACAAGTTCCCTGATTCGTTCGAAGAAACTTGACCAGGTTATAAGTCTTGGCGTCATCCTCGAAGGAAACCAGCTGTTCTTCTTCAGAGCGGTCGTATCGGATGCGAATTTCGTTGGCATCCACAAATTCTACCACACCATCTCCTTCTGCATTGATAACCATCCGGCTATCCCGAGCTACTTTACCTTCAAGCCCCGTTCCAACGATCGGAGAGCTGGGACGAACCAGAGGTACGGCCTGGCGCTGCATGTTGGAACCCATCAATGCCCGGTTAGCATCGTCGTTTTCCAAAAACGGAATCATGGAAGCCGAAACACCAACAATTTGGTTGGGAGCCACATCCATATATTCTAGTTCCTCGGGTGTTAAAACCGGGAATTCACCGTGATCTCTGGACTTGATCCTTTCGGATAGGAAGTTACCCCCCTCATCAATTTGGGCATTCGCCTGGGCAATCCGCTTAAAGTCTTCGCCCTCGGCACTCAAATATTCCATGGGGCTTTCCATATCCACTTTCCCTTCAATCACGCGGCGATAAGGAGTCTCCAGGAAGCCCATTTTATTCACCTTGGCATGCACGCATAGTGTCGAAATCAATCCGATGTTCGGACCTTCCGGCGTTTCAATGGTACATAGCCGACCATAGTGCGAGTAGTGCACATCCCGTACTTCAAAACCAGCGCGTTCCCTGGACAATCCCCCCGGTCCCAAAGCTGAAATCCTGCGCTTGTGAGTGATTTCAGAAAGCGGATTGGTCTGATCCAAAAACTGGGATAACTGGCTGGTACCGAAGAAGGAGTTGATCACTGATGAAAGCGTACGCGCATTGATAAGATCGATCGGGGTAAAAACTTCATTGTCCCGAACGTTCATACGCTCCCGAATCGTCCTTGCCATACGAGCCAAGCCAACTCCAAACTGAGCATACAACTGTTCCCCTACGGTTCTTACCCGGCGATTGCTCAAATGATCAATATCATCGATCTCAGCTTTCTGATTCATCAAGCTGACCAAATAGCGAACAATGGCGATAATATCTTCCTTGGTAAGAACCAAGGTCTCCATATCTGTTTCCAGATTCAATTTCCGGTTGATCTTATACCGGCCTACTTCTCCCAGGTTGTATCGCTTGTCCGAGAAGAATAACTTATCAATGATGCCCCGAGCTGTTTCTTCGTCGGGCGGATCTGTACCGCGTAATTGGCGGTAGATATACTGTACTGCCTCCAATTCAGAACTGGAGGGATCCTTTTGCAGTGTATTGTAAATGATTGAATAATCCTGCTCTACATCTTCTTTCTGAAGAATGACCACATCCACATCGGCTTCCAGGATCTGTTCAATGTTTTGTTCATCCAAAACGACATCGCGCTCCAGGATGATTTCGTTACGTTCGATCGTAACCACCTCTCCGGTATCTTCATCCACGAAGTCTTCCGTCCAGGAGCGAAGGACACGAGCAGCCAGTTTGCGGCCAATCGCATTTTCCAGAGAATCCCGGTTGGCAGAAACTTCATCGGCGAGATCGAAAATATCCAGAATGGATTTATCTGAATCATAGCCGATCGCCCGTAAAAGGGTAGTTACCGGAAATTTCTTTTTCCGGTCGATATAGGCATACATCACCGTGTTAATATCGGTGGCAAATTCCATCCAGGCTCCCTTAAAAGGAATGACCCGGGCCGAATGAATTTTCGTTCCGTTTGGGTGGAAAGTCTGACCAAAGAATACGCCAGGTGAACGGTGCAATTGAGACACAATGACTCGTTCAGCACCATTAATGACGAAAGTTCCTTTGGGCGTCATGTAGGGAATGTTCCCCAGAAATACATCCTGAACAATCGTCTGGAAATCGACGTGTTCTTCATCATTACAGGAAAGGCGCAATTTCGCTTTCAGGGGTACACTGTAGGTGAGCCCACGCTGCATACATTCCTCAATCGTATACCGTGGGGGATCAACGAAATAATCCAGGAACTCCAAGACAAAGATGTTTCGGGCATCTGTGATCGGAAAATTTTCCTGAAATACCTTGTAGAGACCCTCATTAACCCGGTTTTCCGGTGTGGTCTCTAACTGAAAAAACTCCTGAAAGGATTTGAGTTGAATTTCTAATAAGTCTGGATATTCTGAGGACAATTTTATTTTGCCAAAGTGGACGCGTCCTTCGGCATTTCTCACTATTCCAGTAGCGGTCATCGGCAAAGCTGTTTTTTAACGGGCACCTGTTATCGGAGCTTCCTCCATGGCAACCCATCTATAGAATACCCTTCCAGGGCAAAAAAAGTTCAATATAACAACCAAAAATAATACAACAATAGGCCTAGTCAGATGAAATCATCCAACTAAGCCTAATTGTCGGCCAAAAATCCACCGCACATCTTACTTTTTGACATGCACCAGACCTTTGGTCAAGAGGAATTACTTCAGTTCGACCTCAGCGCCTACTTCAGTAAGCTTTGCTTTGAGCTCTTCTGCCTCCTCTTTGGATGCTGCCTCCTTGATTGTACTAGGAGCGCTGTCTACCAACTCTTTTGCATCTTTCAACCCAAGGCCAAGAAGATTTTTAACTTCTTTAACCACTTTCAGTTTACTTGCGCCGGCAGAGTTTAGTACAACATCAAACTCGGTCTTTTCTTCTGCAGCAGCACCGCCTTCAGCAGCGCCGGCAGGACCTGCAACTGCAACTGCAGCAGCAGCGGGTTCGATGCCATATTCATCCTTGAGGATCGTAGCTAACTCACTTACTTCTTTGACGGTAAGGTTAACCAACTGTTCCGCGAATGCTTTCAAATCAGCCATTGTAAAATGGTTTTAAATTTTTTGACGATATAATATCGTGCGATAAGCTTGGAAGCCATGTTTGTAAATGGACTCAATTTTGCCGGGGCATTTAAGTACCGACAGGTCAAAGCCCTTAAAAGCCATTATCTCTATCCTTCAGCGCGCTCTTCAAGCGCCTTCAATAAGCCGGAAAGCGTGTTTCCAGCTGATTGCAATGAACCAAGTACATTTTTGACTGGCGATTGCAACAAGACAATGACCTCGCCGATGAGCTCTTCTTTGCTCTTCAGCTTGGAAAGCGTCTCTATCTGATCATCACCCACGTACACTGAGCTGTCGATATAGGCTGCCTTCAATACAGGTTTTTCATTGTTTTCCCTGTAATCTTTCAACACACGAGCCGGCAAATTCGCCGTCTCTGTAAACAGGATTGCTGTGGGCCCCTTGAGGGCTTCATAGAGATCCTGGTATCTTTTTTCCTCCGGGGCATCCTCAAGCGCTTTCTTGACCAAGGTGTTTTTTACCACCTTCATCTCTATGCCTTTTTGGAAGCACAAACGGCGAAAATCATTTACTTCTGCTACGGTGAGCGTAGAGGAATCCGTCAGATAGAAAAACTCCGAACTGGCAAACTTCTCCTTCAACGCTTCAATGGTAGCCGTTTTCTCTGCTTTAGTCATGACGTCTCAGTTTTTGAAGTTTACCGAAGAGTTTTAGCATCAATCTTAATACCAGGGCTCATTGTACTGGCCACGGTAACGGATTTCATGTAAGTACCCTTGGCAGAAGAAGGTTTCATCTTCACCAGGGTAGTGATTAGTTCGTTGGCATTATCTGTAAGCTGGTTGGGTTGGAAGGAAACACGGCCAACAGAGGCGTGAATAATCCCGTATTTATCTACCCGAAAAGCGATTTTACCCTTTTTGACTTCAGATACGGCAGCCCCGATATTCATGGTTACAGTACCGGTCTTTGGATTTGGCATCAATCCACGAGGTCCAAGGATTCGACCTAACTTACCGACCTGGGCCATTACCTGGGGCATAGCTACTACCACATCCACATCGGTCCATCCCCCCTGCACTTTTTGGATATATTCGTCCAGACCTACGTAATCGGCTCCTGCGGCTTTCGCCTCTTCCTCTTTATCGGGCGTGCAGAAAACCAATACGCGCTTGGTTTTTCCCGTACCGTGGGGCAAACTCACTGTACCCCGGATCGATTGATCCGCTTGTCGTGGATCGACTCCAAGACGAATATGAACATCTACCGAAGCATCGAACTTGGCGGTGTTCACTTCCTTGACAAGCGTCATCGCTTCCTCAAGGGAATATTGCTTCTCAGGATCTACTTTTTCCTGAGCAGCCTTCCGCTTCTTTGATAATTTACTCATTTCAAAATCTGTTTGAGGTAACTAGCATCCCGAACCTACCTGTAGGCCGAGACTCCCTTCTAATGAAAACTATTCTGCTGGCTCTGCTTGTTCGGCAGAAGCCCAGGGTGCATCTCCTTCAACGTTTAGCCCCATGCTGCGAGCTGTACCGGCTACCATTTTCATAGCTGATTCAACCGTAAAGGCATTCAAATCCGGCATTTTATCTTCCGCAATCACTTTGATCTGATCCCAGGTTACGCTGCCAACCTTATCCCGGTTGGATTGGGGAGATCCTTTTTTAATCTTGGCAGCCTCCATCAATTGGACGGCAGCGGGAGGGGTTTTAATTACAAATTCAAAGGATTTATCCTTGAAAACAGTAATCAATACCGGCAAGACCTTTCCTTGCTTATCCTGAGTCTGGGCGTTGAAGCGCTTGCAAAACTCCATAATATTGATCCCCTTGGAACCCAGAGCAGGTCCAACCGGAGGAGCTGGGTTAGCAGCGCCGCCGCGTACCTGGAGCTTCACATAACCATCAATTTCCTTTGCCATTGCTTAAAATTTCGAGGATTTCCTTTCGCAACCTTAGGGAAGCTTCGCGTTTTTTCTGACGGAACAAAGGCCGAAAGTCACTACAATTAATCAGAGGTCATTAATGGGCTTTCTCTACTTGCATAAAGTTCAACTCCACTTCCGTACCTCGTCCAAAAATCTTTACAATTACCTTTAGTTTCTTCTTTTCTTCATTGACTTCTTTGATCTCCCCAACAAATTCGCTGAACGGACCATCTATGATTTTAACCGTTTCGCCTAAAATAAAGGGCTCGATCAATGCTTCTGCAGTATCCTGGCTTTCGTCTACCTTACCCAACAATCGATTGGCATCCGCTTCTCGCATCGGGATCGGATTCGTTTTTCCTAAAAAATGGATCACATTTGGGATGTTGGAAATAGTCTGCACCATCTCCCCGGAAAACCGCTTAGGATCGGCTTCCACCAAAATATACCCGGGCAAAATATTGCGTTCGGAGATCACTTTCTTACCGCTTCTGATCTTGTAGACCTTCTCAGTTGGCACCAGCACCTGAGTAATGGACTCATTCCAACCAGAACGCTGTACCTCTAGTTCAATTCGCTCTTTGATCTTCCGCTCTTTCCCACTGATTACTCGCAAAGAGTACCACCTGTTTCCCGATTCTTCTGCCATAACAACTCTTAATTTCCAGCCGGATAAACCAGGTCTAATGCTCCGGATGACAAAGCATCCATTCCAAAAATCACCAAAGCCAACAACAAAGAAGCAACTATTACAAGAATGGTACTACTCTGCAGACTGGCATAAGAGGGCCAAGTCACCTTGTAAACCAATTCATTGTAGCTCTCTTTAATGTAAGTTATCAGCTGTTCCATACCCTTCAAACATGATTAAATCACTAATCCGAAAACCGGATTTATCAATAAAAGCAGGAGAGACAGGACTCGAACCTGCAGCCTGCGGTTTTGGAGACCGCTGCTCTACCAATTGAGCTACTCTCCTAAACAAGGGGTTGAAAATTATGCATCCCCTGATTATGGAAAAATTAAGCACCTCTCCGAGATGCTTAATTCTCCATGTATTACAAGAAATCAGGTCGAGCAAGGGAAGTTGACTTAAATCTGCTTGCTCTGCCTCATTTTCTCAATCCAAGATCTCGGTCACCTGACCGGCACCAACCGTACGACCACCTTCACGAATCGCGAAGCGCAATCCTTTCTCCATAGCAATGGTGTTAATCAATTTCACCTCAAGAGAAACATTATCACCAGGCATAACCATTTCTACACCGTCAGGAAGAATTACATCTCCGGTTACATCTGTGGTACGGAAATAGAACTGAGGACGGTATCCATTAAAAAATGGAGTGTGACGACCACCTTCATCTTTCCCTAACACATAAACTTCACACTTAAAGTGCTTGTGTGGTGTAACAGACCCAGGAGCCACGATAACCATACCACGCTTGATATCCTCCTTATCGATACCCCGAAGGAGCAAACCCGCATTATCACCAGCTTCTCCACGATCCAGGATCTTACGGAACATCTCAACACCTGTAACGGTAGAAGTTAAAGGCTTTTCGCCTTCTTTCAACATTCCCACGATTTCTACGGAATCACCTACATTGATAACACCGCGCTCAATACGGCCGGTTGCAACCGTACCACGACCTGTGATAGAGAATACATCTTCAATAGGCATCAGGAAAGGCTGATCAACCAAGCGCTCAGGCTCCGGAATATCTGTATCAACAGCTTCCATTAGGTCTTTGATCTTTTGAACAGCATCTGAATCACCTTCCAGTGCCTTCAAAGCAGACCCCATGATAATGGATACATTGTCTCCATCGAACTCGTATTGGTCAAGTAATTCACGTACTTCCATCTCGACCAACTCAAGCATCTCCTCATCATCGACCAAGTCGACTTTATTCATAAACACCACAATATTCGGTACACCAACCTGGCGAGCCAGCAGGATGTGTTCCCGGGTTTGCGGCATAGGTCCGTCAGTTGCGGCTACTACAAGGATAGCACCATCCATTTGGGCAGCACCTGTCACCATGTTTTTCACATAGTCGGCGTGACCTGGGCAATCCACGTGCGCGTAGTGGCGATTTGCCGTTTGATACTCAACGTGAGCTGTGTTGATCGTGATACCACGCTCCTTTTCTTCAGGAGCAGCATCAATAGAATCGTAATCTTTCTTTTCCGCCAGACCCTCATTGGCTAGAACGGTAGTAATGGCCGCAGTAAGGGTCGTCTTACCGTGGTCTACGTGGCCGATCGTACCCACATTCAGGTGAGGCTTAGTCCTTGAAAAGGTTTCCTTAGCCATCAGTAGTGGTTTTGTTCTAAAGAATTTATTAAAAAATATACATAAGCCATTGAGGATGTGAAAACTCACAACCGTAGCGGCCGCTTTCCCTGTAGGACCAACTCAAAAAGAGCAAGTCAAATTAACTGCTGAGCAGTGGAGAGGATACTGACGAAAATTCGTTTTTAGGCCCCCTCAACTCACCAACATCCACCTTTCAATCAAAAAGTTGAGCCAAAGAGGGGATTTGAATACGGACGAAGCTGCCTTGCAGCTTGTCAGCATCCCGACTGGCTTCGCCTCTTCGGGGCCCCTGCCCCGTTTCATTCTTGTGTAAAGCTCCCTTTGGAGCGCATCGAGCCAAAGAGGGGATTTGAACCCCTGACCCCTTCCTTACCATGGAAGTGCTCTACCCCTGAGCTACTTTGGCA
>CAZXLD010000041.1:0-45589 GCA_964641965.1 uncultured Saprospiraceae bacterium
ATAAAAAACAAAAGCCCTTCTTCCAAATCGGAAGAAGGGCTTTAATCTTTATATTCCGAGGTTTGCTTACCCCATAAAAGCTTCTACAGACTGCACTTCAGGCACCATGCGCTTGAGCATACCTTCGATCCCCGCTTTAAGCGTAACCGTCGAGGATGGACAACCGGAGCAAGAACCTTGAAGGATCACTTCCACCACACCTTCCTTGAACGCTTTGAATTCTATGTTTCCGCCGTCCATTTCTACAGCCGGCTTGACATAAGTATCAATCAATTCTTTGATCTTCTTCACGATCTCGGCATCATTCTCATCATACTCATACCCTGCCCCACGCTCTTCTTCGAGCTCGGCCATAGCCGCAGCAAAACCATCCTTCAAAATTTCACCTCCTTCTTCTACGTAGGTTTTGATATCTTCTTTCAGCTTAAGCATGATATCCTCCCAAGCGTAGTTCATGCCTTTGGTGATGGTCACGAAATTATTGCAAATGTATACCCCATTCACATACGGCTTTTCAAACAAAGCAGCTGCCAGTGGTGACCATTCTTTTGCCAATTCTTCCTCCCTAAAATCGGCAGTTCCTTTATAAAGCATTCGGTTGGTCACAAATTTCAAGGACTCCGGATTAGGGGTCTGCTCTGTATAAAGCATTACGGGGCTTTTGGTCGTTGCGTCCATAGATTCCACGTCTTTTTCTTATTTAGACTGATTCCACAAAGTTAACAGTTAGGCGGGAAATTAGTTTGATTTTGATGTATTCAGTTGTCGTTCAGAAATGCTGCTTCATAGATAAGGGTTCATTTTGCTAAAGCCTGATCCGATTGCCCCACGGAAACTACTTTTTATAAGTAGGTTCTTTGTAGGAATGGTCGTCAGCAGCATCTACCTGGAATCGATGAAGCCAGCACCTGCCTGGCACCAAAAGATCAAGCAGGTAATAGGAAAGCAGGATTGGTCTCCTCCTAGCCCCACAAGAATAGGTTAAACTCAACCATAAAGCTCGAAATGGATTTGCTTTTTATCATATCCAAGTTGATTGATGAGTTTATCCACGGCATCATCAATCATGTTGCGCCACCCACAGATATAAAATTCCAGATCTGAGCGCGGTTGAGCATAATGGTCCAGGTAAAACTGATGGACATACCCTTTTTTCAGGGAGAAAGGGACATTCAGCTGATCCAGGTTTTCTTCTCTGGACAGCGATACGGAGTATTGGAACCGAGGCATTTTTTCCAATAATTCCTCAAATTCGGATTGATACAGGATATTTTCAGCATAGCGGGTACCGTAGATCAGGTGTATATGCTTGTAGGGTTTTTCCAGCTGGAAATGATCCCAGATCATACTGCGGAAGGGAGCCACACCGGTACCCGTGCAAATAAAAACCAGGTCTTTCTCTACCGGCTCCTTCAATACAAAGGTGCCGCTGGGGCCTTTCATGCGTATTACGGAGCCCACCTCCACCTCTTCAAACAGATAAGTGGTGCCCGTTCCACCTTCCAAAAGGACGATGCAAAACTCAAATACATTATCCTCTGTGGGCGCACTGGCTATGGAATAGCTGCGCCAACGTTTGTTGCGTCTTTCATGAATGGGCAGGTCCATGGTGAAAAACTGACCTGCAGTAAAGGTAACCGGCTCCTCTTGTGGAATTTTGAGCCAATACCGTCGGGTTATAGAAGAGGCGTCTTCTATTCGAATAACTTCGGCATCGTACCAGGTCCAAGGCATGGCATTGTATTTCTACCAAGAAAACAATTCATTGAAGGTAAGGATCGTTTTGAAACCTTTTTGCTCGAAATAACCTTTGGTTTCTGCCTCGGTCTCCAGGCCGGTAGCCAACACAAAGTCTCCACCCCAGGCACCCAGGGATTTGATCTCTCCCGTATAATCGGTGAAATAGAGGTCCTTGGCCCGGGGCAAATCCAACAATCGGCTGATTTGCTCCTCGTGTTCAAGGAGTATCGATTCAAAATCAATTAGCGAAGGAGCAGTAAGTAGTTGCCAAGTAAGTTCATTAAAGGGTTTAAGAAAATTGGGACTCTGAGCCTGGTTGATCTGTAGCTTCCGATACCGTTGGATGCCCGCTCGACTATTCTGTTTTTTTCCTAAGTAGACAAAAAACAGTTTTTCCTTAAATGTCGGGGTATAAGGTATTTCGACCCAGTGTGGCCGGCCCTGGTCCAATCGATACAGAATGGGATATTCGGAAAGCGCACAGGCCAGGTCGTAGCCCGAGCCTCCAAATGTTTTTCGTAAAAGGTCGAAAGGATTCACTTGGGCCCATTTTGACAATAAGGTTACCAGGGTAGAACTGGTGCCTAACCCCCACTGCTGAGGAAATTCAAGCTGGGTCTCAAATATCAAAGGAGGGGAGCTCTCCAAAAAGCCAGGCCGAAGCTCTTTGATGATTTGCAACAGGGAAATCAATCGATGTCCTGCTTGTTCATCCGAGCTTTCAATTAAGGCTAAGTTGGGCCAGGAAAATTGAAAGTCAAGCCAAGTCATTCCGGTATGCTCTTTCGCGATCCATTGGGCCTTTGGGGAATTGGATGCTTTTGTGGTTAGGCGCTGGCCCTGTTGAGTGGGCAAAGCTAAAGCTAGCGCTCCATCCAAAACGACATACTCAGCACTGAGCAACAACTTACCGTGAGCATGAAAAGAGGTTTCGATAGGAGAAGTGTTTGTTGTTAAACCCTGGTTTCCTTGCTTCATCCTTACTCGGCTTTGCTTTTGAGGTACTATTCCAAAAGCGCATCAAGCAGATTCCTGTTGCTTTTCCTGAAGAAAATCGCGCACTGCACTAAAGGATACGGTTCGTTCTGCAAAATATTCCATTGCCTTCTCCTGGAGCGGCCGGGATGCACCAAGATGATTTAGAATATTCTGCAAGTGCATTTTCATATGCCCCTTTTGGATACCGGTAGTCGTTAGCGAGCGCAAGGCAGCAAAGTTTTGGGCTAGTCCAGTAGCAGCAGTAACCTGCATGAGTTGTGGCGCCGAAGGTTTGCCCAAGATATCCAGCGAAAATCGAGCAAGGGGATGTAAGTGGGTTAGACCACCTACGGTACCTAAAGCCAGGGGAAGATCAAGCCAGAAATGGAAGGTATCCTTGGTTACTTCACAGTGGCTAAGGCTGGTATATTTCCCTGCTCGGGATGCATAGGCGTGGCCGGCAGCTTCAACGGCTCTGAAGTCGTTGCCGGTTGCCAGGACCACCGCATCCACCCCGTTAAAGATACCCTTATTATGGGTGGTGGCCCGATAGGGGTCAATTTCAGCTGCCCGGACCGCCAGTCTGAACTTTCGGGCAAATTCGGCTCCGTCCATTCCTTTGCAGGCATTGATCAACTCCTCAACCGGACAGGTGACCGAAGCTCGGACCAGGCACTGGGGCGTATAATTGGATAAAATAGCCATGATTACCTCCAGCTTCCGCTCCGATTCGGAAAGGCCGTCCTGCTGAGCCATAAACCGCATTAGGGTTTGGGCAAAGGACTCCAGGACGGAATTGATGAAATTGGCCCCCATGGAATCACAGGTTTCGAAGGTGACCAGCAGCTGGAAGTAGTGGGGTTCATTTTGGCTGAAGTCTATCAATTCCATATCCAAGACCCCGCCTCCTCGTTTTTCCATGTTGGCGGTTAATGGGGCGGCCTCTTGGAGCAATTCCTCCCGAATAATCGGTAACAGGGCCTTCAATTGCTCGGGTTTCCCCGGCCATAAAAAGTGAACCTGTCCCACCTTTTGTGTGGAAATGATTTGAGTCTGGAAGCCCCCCCGCAGTTGCCAAAATTTGGCGGCACTTGAGGCGGCGGCTACCACGGAGCTCTCTTCAATGACCATGGGAACAGCGTAGGATTGACCATCTACTACAAAGTTGGGGGCAATTCCATAGGGCATCGGGAAATTGGTGATCGTATTTTCACTGAATCCGTCCAGGATCTCTTGAAGGTCAGAGTCTGGGTGCCAGAAGCCTTCTAGTTGCAAGACAGAATTATCCGGCTGATCACTAAAGTGAAAGACCAGCCACTCAATCTTTTCCTTTTTGGTGAGCCTTGAAAAACCGTTGATAAGCTTCTCCTCCATAAATAGGGGATGTAAGTTGAAGAACTATTGGGCAACTGAAAATTAGCGGGTTTTCAGTTCGAGGAAAGCCCTTGCCAATTCAAGGCCTTTTACCTGCAGGTCTACAAATTCGGCCAGATCATCATAATTTCCACGGGCATGCTTTAAGAAAGCAGATGCCATGCCAAATATCGCTGGCAAATTTACCTTTTCGATTGCGCAATACCCATCCAGGAAGTTTTTGATGCCTCCGGAAACGATAAGCTGCCGGCAACGCAGTGTTGCTCCAAGTTCCACTACAATTTCGTTGGTTAGCTCGATCATTTCGTCAGCCTGGTGTCCAATGTGCGCCAATGGGCCATAGTTTTCAAGCGCCTGCTCAGTATTTCGCAACAGCTCCAGTAGCGCAAAATTGGTACCTCCATGTGCTCCGAAGTCTACGGCTGCCAGAGGGAGTGCCAATAAGGCTTTTAAACTGCGCCTTCCCATACCCTGACCCACTTCTTTGACCATTATCGGGTATTCGACAGATTCCAAAACGTCAACAATGGTATCCAAAGGTGCCCTTTTGAACCGGTCTCCTTCCGGTTGTAACCATTCTTGCAGAGGATTCACATGAATAATCAAACCGTCGGCACGGAGCTTGTCTATCAATCGATTTACCCGGTCGAGTTCTCCTTGTTCGAGCAGTTCTTCCAATTGAGCAATGCCTAGGTTGGCAAATAAGGGTTGATCGGGGCCAATGATAGTCCGGACATCAAAATCCGGAAATGTTTCGTCACTGAACAATAAACCTCGGCAAGAGCCAAGGCCCATTCCCATACCAAAATCACGGCATGCTCGGGCAAGGTTGTGGTTGATCGTGCCTGCCCATTCGGTGCCCCCGGTCATACTGGAAACCCACATTGGGGTGCGAAGCATTTTTCCGCTAAAAGGGACGGGTGGATAGGAGCCTGGCTCTGGATGAGCCGCTAATAAAGGCTCGTAATAAAATCGATCATCTAGCGACTCCTTTCCGGTTTGGGATCGAAAAGCGAGTTCGATATGATCTTTTTTCCGAGAAGATGCAGTTGGATCTTCCGGGCTTACTGTGGATTGGCTTGGATCGGTAAATTGACTCATAAGTAAAGACAAAGGTATTTTTTTCCCTAAATCTGGGAGATAACCTTCTAACGCTTGCACATCAAGTATCCTTAAATAGTAGAGGCGAATAATTTGTTGTCAAATCAAATACATATTGGTAGGGTTCAAAACAGATCAAGGAAAGTAAGCCTTCGGGCCACTCAAATCGCCTTGTAGTAGGTGAATGCTAAGGGTGGACGAAAAAAATGTGCGAAAATTTAACTGTTTATCAATGGGTTATGAATGTGTGGTGGGATTTTTTTTATATGATTACTTGGTCTTTGGCTTGATTAAATCTACCTTTGCACTCGCCTTTAGAAAAAGAGTGGCTGTTGCAGGTGCAACAAGCTTGAAATTCAAGGAAATAAATAGTTAATAGTGGATACGTTAAGCTACAAAACAAAATCGGCCAAGAAAGAAGAAGTGGAGCGTAAATGGTACGTGATTGACGCTGAAGGAGAAAAAGTAGGTCGGTTGTGTTCTCAGATTGCTCACATGCTGCGCGGGAAGCACAAGCCTTCTTACACGCCCCACGTGGATTGCGGAGATAATATCATTGTTGTGAACGCGGAGAAGATCCGTTTTACAGGCCAAAAGCTCGACCAAAAAGAATACCAGACCTACTCTGGCTACCCTGGTGGTCAGAAAAGGGCAACCGCACGGGAGTTAATGGAAAAGCGTCCTATTCGAATCATTGAATTGGCTGTTAAAGGCATGTTGCCCAAGAATCGTCTTGGTCGACAGATGTTTCGAAAGTTGTTTGTCTATGAAGGTCCAGATCATCCTCATGCTGCTCAGCAACCGGAAACACTAACATTTAACCTCTAAGAAGAAAAAGCTTTTACCTATGGATATGATCAATGCGGTGGGACGGCGGAAAGCTTCTGTAGCCAGGGTCTACCTTACCAAAGGAAACGGCAAAATTGCTATCAACGGGAAGGATTACAAAGCATACTTCCCTGAACCACATATTAGCGCCAATGTAGTGGCGCCTCTTCAGGTTGTGGAGTTGGAGAATGCCTACGATCTGAAGATTAACGTTAATGGCGGTGGGACCAAAGGGCAGGCTGAGGCTATTCGAATGGCAGTAGCACGGGCTTTGGTAAAATTGAATGAAGAGTTTCGCAAACCGCTGAAAGACCAGAAGTACCTGACGCGTGATGCCCGGGAGGTGGAACGTAAGAAGTATGGTAAGCCGAAGGCGCGGAAGAGCTTCCAGTTCAGCAAGCGTTAATCGAACTCTCTTTTTGTTAATTGAAAATGTCAGATTCAGCAATGAACGCACCGACTTATAAAGAATTACTGGATGCCGGTGTCCATTTCGGCCACTTGAAGCGGAAGTGGAACCCCAAAATGGCGCCTAATATTTTTATGGAGCGCAAGGGTATCCATATTATTGATTTAAACAGAACGCAAGAAGCGCTTGAGCGGACAGGTAAGGCATTGAAAGCAGTTGCCAAATCCGGCCGTAAGATTATGTTTGTTGCCACCAAGAAGCAGGCTCGGGATATTGTAGCCGAAGCAGCTCGCAGTGTAGGTATGCCCTATGTTACCGAACGTTGGTTGGGAGGGATGATGACCAATTTCTCCACAATTCGCCGGTCTATCAAGAAGATGAACAATATTGAGCGTATGCTGCAGGATGGTTCCTTGACCAGTGTCACCAAGAAGGAGCGTCTGACCCTGGAGCGCGAGAAAAATAAATTGGAAAAGGTTTTAGGCGGGATTGCTAATATGAATCGGCTTCCAGCAGCTATCTTTATCATCGATATCGGACATGAGCACATCGCATTGTCAGAAGCTCATAAGCTGGGCATCCGGACCTTTGGAATGGTAGATACGAACTCGGATCCCAATCTGGTGGATTATGCGATTCCGGCAAATGATGATGCCTCCAAGTCTGTCGGAATTGTTACGAACTATTTGACCGAATGTATCCGAGAAGGATTGGAGGAACGCAAACAGGCAAAAGCTGAGCAGGAAGCTGCCCGGAGCTAACACCACAAGCTGGTTCCATTTTCTTTACGCCATAAAACTTGATCAACCATGAGTGCAGTAAAAATTTCAGCTGCCGATGTTAAAAAACTGCGCGAAATGACAGGCGCAGGTATGATGGATTGCAAGAAGGCCCTTGCAGAAGCCGAAGGTGATATTGATAAAGCAATTGAGATCCTGCGTAAGAAAGGGCAAAAACTGTCTGCTAAACGAGCTGACCGGGATGCCAAAGAAGGTGTTGTGCTGGCCCTTGTGTCTGATGACCGGAAGCAGGGCATTATCGTTCGATTGAGCTGTGAGACAGATTTTGTAGCCAAGAACGAAAACTTCGTTAAACTGGCACATTCATTCGGTGATTTGGCTTTAAGCCATTTTCCGGCAACGTTGGAAGAATTGCTCCAACTGGAGTATGAAGGCATAACGATTGGAGAGAAAGTGACTGAGCAAATCGGTGTTATTGGGGAAAAGGTTGAATTATCTGCTTACGAAAAGCTCGAAGCCGACCAAGTTGCACCTTATATCCATATGGGAAACCGGGCCGGAGTTCTTGTTGGTTTGAATAGCGATAACGAAGCCTACTATGAAGCGGGAAGGGATGTTGCTATGCAGGTTGCCGCCATGAAGCCCGTGGCTTTGGACAAAGAGGGCGTTGACAAGGAGGTGATTGAAAAAGAGATCGAAATCGGCAAAGAGCAAGCTCGGGCTGAGGGAAAGCCGGAGAAGATGCTTGAAAATATTGCAAAGGGTAAATTGAACAAGTTTTTCAAGGAAAATACCCTGCTGAATCAACAATTTGTAAAAGACGGCAAAAAGTCGGTAGCTGACTTTTTAAAGACTTTCGATAAGAATTTAACGGTCGTTGGGTTCAAGCACGTGACGCTGGGCTAAACAACGCTGTTGCAAGGCGAGCAGGATGGATCCGGCTCGCCTTTCTTTTATCTCTGCCCCCCAACTTAACCAAATAATCCTGCCGCAAGATGGCAACTAAGTACAAACGAATTCTGCTCAAGTTAAGCGGCGAGACCTTAATGGGGGATCAACGCTACGGAATCTCTCCAGGGAAACTCCGTTATTATGCTGATCAAATTAAACAACTTGTAGAGCGAGGGGTAGAGGTAGCTGTAGTAATCGGGGGCGGGAATATTTTTCGCGGCCTCCAGGCTGCTGAAGCTGGAATCGAACGGGTACAAGGCGATTATATGGGGATGATGGCCACTGTTATCAATGGAATGGCCTTGCAAAGTGCCCTTGAAAATATTGGCCTCTATACTCGCCTGGTATCGGCCATTGAAATGAAAGCCATTGCGGAACCCTACATTCGCCGTAGAGCAATTCGACACTTGGAAAAAGGCCGGGTTGTGATTTTTTCTGCCGGAACCGGAAGTCCTTATTTTACGACAGATTCAGCTGCAGCCTTACGAGCTAATGAAATTAATGCAGATGTGATCCTCAAAGGGACGCGCGTAGATGGAATTTACACTGCTGATCCAGAAAAAGACCCTAAGGCTACTAAATTCGACCGCCTATCTTTTACTAAAGTGATCAGCCTGGGCTTGAGCGTCATGGATATGACCGCATTCACCCTCTGCCAGGAAAATAATCTACCAATTATCGTTTTTGATATTAACGGTCGTGAAAACTTGCTCCGGGCCGTTCAGGGCGAACCAATCGGTACACTTGTGGAAGGGTAGGGAAGGAGTAGAAGGTAGAATGATTTTGATAAATCATCTCTTGGGTGGTGCCACAGGTTCTAACTTCTACGGCTCCATTATTATTCCTGGGCAATAGCCAGTGTAGCCATACTCAACTTGGTTCCTTCCAATTCCAGAATTTTCAAGCCGCAAGCCTCTAAAGTAGCCCCGGTAGTCAGCACATCGTCTACCAGGAGTACATGCTTGCCAAGTAAGGCTTCAGGGGTACCAACCTGAAAAGCATCTTCTACATTGTTGAGTCGTTCCAACCGGTTCATGCGGGTTTGTGTAGCAGTGTCCTTGATTCGTACTAGGCTTTTTTCCAGGCACGGTAGTTGCAAGCTTTCGCCAAGGCCTTTGCCCCACCAGGCACTTTGGTTAAAACCTCTTGTTTTATGTTTTTTGGCGTGCAATGGAACAGGTACAATACAATCAATAGAAGGAAGACAAGATTGGATTTGGAGATTTGCACCGTACAAATGGCCTAAGGATTGAGCTAGTTGCTTATGTCCTTTGTACTTGATTGCATGTAGCAAGTGCTGAGTGATACCACCTTTTCCAAAGTGCAACATAGCTACTCCGGCTTTGAGAGGGACTCTGCCCCAAAAACGCTCCGTAAATGGATTTTCAGTATGTAGGTGGAAATTTGTGAATGGCAATTTGGCTTCGCATTGCAAACAGACGATCGGGCTGGTAGCCGGTAAATACTGACCACAACCAGGGCATAACTTCGGAAAGAGGATATGGAAGAAACCTTCTAACCAGGGGTTCATGTTGGCAAACTTCTTCTCAAGGAAAGAAAAAGAAGCGATTAAAACAAAAACGTCTGCCTCGCTCAAGGCAAGACAGACGCATCAAAACAAAACGAAAAACCAACTTTAAACAAGTCTCTTTATCTCAGAAACCTTTTAGCAGTTCATTTAGTTTCTTATACGTGTTAATAATTTCTTAAAGTAAAAACGGGCAATCTACCTCGCGAAAACTAGAAGTGTCAGCCTTAAGCTTTTTTAATCTGATTTCAACAGCACGATTACCCGCTTGATCGAACCGCTCCTGCTGATTTCCAGTTCGATTTCTTCCCCTGGTCTGGCACGACCTACTTTCTCTTGCAGTTCAGGTACTCCTTTTACAGGGCTTCCATTTATGCCAACGATGATATCCTTTTTCTGCAGGCCGGAGAATTCGGCTGAACCACCTTCCTGAATGCGTTCAACAACAACACCTTGAGTAAGACTAACTCCAAGTTCAGAAGCGTACTCTGCATCCAGATTAGAAATTTCAATACCTAAGTAACCACGTTGGAAACTCCCGTATCGAATAATATCGTCGGCAATTCGGGTAACGAGATTAACCGGTATGGCAAATGAATACCCGGCATATAATCCAGTTCGGGTAGCAATTGCTGTGTTGATCCCCAATAAATTACCTTTGGCGTCAACAAGTGCCCCCCCACTATTGCCTGGGTTTACTGCGGCATCGGTTTGGATGAACGATTCGATCGCTTTTCCGCCACCCAATAAGTTTATACTTCTTCCTTTGGCACTTATGATACCGGCAGTAACGGTAGAGGAGAGCTCAAGTGGATTTCCGATAGCTAAGACCCATTCTCCAATTTCAGCTTCATCTGAATCGGCCAACGTTAAGGTCGGTAAACCGCGCCCTTCAATCTTAAGGACAGCCAGATCGCTCTTCTCATCTGTTCCGATTACCTCAGCCACATATTTCTTGTTGTCG
The DNA here is from genome assembly GCA_964641965.1 of uncultured Saprospiraceae bacterium. Classification (GTDB taxonomy): domain Bacteria; phylum Bacteroidota; class Bacteroidia; order Chitinophagales; family Saprospiraceae; genus JAJDFU01. The sequence continues at coordinate 10,614 of CAZXLD010000041.1, forward strand.
TACAACGTGACCTCAACCCTTTTGGCGTCAGCAACTACGTGATTGTTGGTAATAATGTAACCATCGGCGCTGTAAATAACACCCGATCCACTTCCTCGAGCAGGGCTGTCATTCCCATAAGGGGATTCCTCCCCGAAAAAAAAGCGAAAAGGGTTGGATTCGTTATCTGCTCTTTCCATTCCAATTGAAGAAATATGTACTACAGCCGGAGTTGCCATTCGAGCTGCTTCCCGGAAATCCTGGATGGCTACTGGCAAGGATTCCTCAAAATGAACCATGCGACTGGAGTATGTGGGTGCAGTTTCCTGTTTGGCAATTACTGTTGGAGGTATAGCATAGAAGACTACGGCTAGTGTAAGTAAACTGCCCAACGAAGCTGCCAAAAAGAGCAAAAGAAATTGTTTCATGCGTTTGCGGGTTTTTCTTTCCTTGGATATATGATTGAGATTTATACTTTTAAAGAAAGTACCTTTATTTTTCAGATTAGAGGGGATTTAGCCAAAATACCTATAGAACCTAAACGTTTACAATCCCTAACCCTGGGTATTTAGCACTTGTTAACCACTCAATTTCGTTTAACAGCAAATTAACAGCATTCGACTGCGATTGGCAAGTCCTGTGGCTCATGAAATGGAAGACCAACATTACAGCAGTGAAACGAGAGCAACCGGTTGAACCGGAATTGGGACCCGAGGTAGAAGGCATTCTGGCGCCGGAAAACGAATTGGAACGACAAATGCTGGCTTTGCCGGAGTTTAGGAAAGGGCTTGCGTGGGGCACTCCCCGATTTGGTCACCCGGAAGGGGAGATTTGGAAACATGTGCGAGAGGTGCTTGACAATATCGATCGTTTACATCTTTCATCGATCGACCGGAGCAGGTTGCGACAGGTCGCTTTTGTACATGATACCTTCAAATACCTGGAAGATAAATCTGTTCCCAGAGACTGGACAAAGCATCATGCTGTTTTTGCACGTCGATTTATTGAAAAACTCACCGATGATCCGGCTGTCCTGATCATTACAGAAGTACATGATGAGGCCTTCTATTGTTGGCGGGCCAGGCATCTATTCAACCAGCCGGCTGCCGGCGAAGAGCGGCTCGGCCAATTATTGGAGAAAGTGGGGCCGTTCCGACAATTATTCTATTGCTTCTTTTGGTCTGATACCCGCACAGGAGATAAAAATCCAGCACCACTACATTGGTTTGAGGATTACGTAAAAGGCTTGAGATTACTTCCTCGGTCTCAGTGAAGGCGTCCTTTGGCCAGTCACGAATTACTACCGATTCCTTTTGAGATGTACTTCAATTTTCAATTTTATTCTTCAGGCTTCGGAATAAAATAAAAGTGCAATGGTCTAAAACTTTTTGATCATCGTCGTATGTTCTCTTTAGCCACGAATAATTTCCACTTCAAAATTTCTATTTTGTAGGCTATGGATCAAGATGAACGTAAACACTATGATCGAGTTTTTGAGGAGGAGTTTCTTCCTCAGATAGATCCGTTGTATACGTTTGCCTACCATCTTACCTACAATGAAGAGGATGCAAACGACCTGGTACAAGAGACTTATCTGAAGGCATATCGGTTTATTGATCGATATCACGAGGGAACGAATGCCAAAGCATGGTTGTTTAAGATTTTGAAAAACGTGTTCATCAATAATTACCGGAAGAAGAGCACGCAGCCGACCAAGGTGGACTACGAAGAGATCGTCAGCTTTCACGAAGGAGACAATCCCAAATACAGTAGTTACCTGGATTTGAGGGAAGAAATGTTTCAAGACATGATGGGAGACGAAGTTACAAATGCGGTAAATGCTTTGCCAGTTGATTTTCGGGTTGTAATTTTGCTCTGCGATATTGAGGGTTTCACCTATGAGGAGATTTCCAAAATCGTTGACATTCCGATAGGAACTGTTCGATCCAGGCTTCATCGAGCTCGGAATATGTTAAAAGATAAACTGAAGGAATATGCCGAGTCCCTAGGCTTTAAAGATCGGCGGTCCTAACGTATTTGTTCCTGTTATGCATAATTTTCAAGTCCGTATCGGTCAAGGTCGGATTTTCCCCTATCTCCAAATGAAAAACATTGCTTACCCAGGTGAGCGCTAAAAATGGATTCTTAACCGGTGCCTCCTCAAAGCGGACCGTGCACCTATTATCTAAAGAAAAAATACAGATCATGAGATTACAGCTCAACAATCAAGACCTGATAAAAAAGGTCACGATGTATTTAGACAATGAACTGAGTGAAATTGACGAGCGAGATCTGTTACATGAGATCAAATCCAATCCAGACTACCTCAAACTGCTCTCCCAAGAAAAGTCCTTTCGGGAATTCATCAAGAGCAAAATCCACCGCCGCAAGCCTTCTCCCGCTCTTATCCAATCCATCAAAGAAAAAATTAAAGTTGATCCGGCCAGGCCTTAAGGTCTGTTGTTCGGGTTGTAGCTCTTGCTTACCCGCGAGTTGTTTGTTGCGAGTAAAACGGGAAAGCCTTGTCCTTAAACAAATGGTTTTAGGATTGGGCTATCTGCTATTCTTTGGTGGTTTGGCTTGGCCTGCGGTTGCCCAACAAAATTTGCAGGAGTTAATCCTAGCTCGACAACTTGATAGTTTGCAAGCCGAGCTTTCTGTTCCACTCGAGCATTACCGGACCGTAAATCGATCGAACAATTCCTTTTTAGCATGTCCTTATGCCTTGTATTCACGCAAGGATAAACTCGAAATCCGGTTTTATTTGGAACCGGACCGGAGAAACCTCCAGGAAGTACCACCCCAGGTCAAGATCGGTCGCATGGCAGCCCACCTCTCCAGCAATGACGAAAACAGCGAGATCCGGGTATATGGGTTGAGTGAATCCCTATTGGATACATACGGAGCGGATTGGGGAAAGGTCCTTTACTTTGTGCCCAAACGTTCGTTCAGCATCCGCAAATACTGTGAGTTAATTGTTTTGTATCGGGAAAATCGGGGAACAGCCTACACCGTCCTCCTGTACGATAAGGAGAATCCTGAAGTGAGACGCCGTGAACAAATGATCCGATTTAAAGAATAATTGCATTTGTATTTTAGTGCCGAATTCAATCAAGTCAAGATCAGACAGCTTTGGAAGCTATTAGCGTTTTCGACATGCTCAAAGTAGGTATTGGGCCATCCAGTTCGCATACCTTAGGTCCGTGGCGGGCTGCCGAGCGATTTGTTCAGGAATTGAAATCCAAGCAGGTATTGGAGCAAGTCGAAGGTCTGACGGTTGCTCTATACGGCTCATTGGCGCTCACTGGTAAAGGGCATGGTACAGATATTGCCATTATCCTGGGCTTGGGTGGCAATGATCCGGCACATATGCCCGTAGATCAGGTCCAGACCATACCCTTTAATGTGGCTTTGCGAAAGCGATTGCGATTAGGAGGCGGCAAGGAAATCAAATTCGACCCGGACGTTGATCTTCAGTTTCATTTTTCGGAGGCACTGCCCTTTCATGCCAACGGACTTCGCTTTTATGCTCTTTCCGGCTCTGGCAATTTGCTGGATGAGGCAACCTATTATTCCATAGGTGGAGGTTTTGTTGTTCGAGAAGGAGAAGAGCCTCTTACTACCAATGGAATTACTATTCCATTTTTGTGTTCCCAGGGAAGAGATGTGTTGCGCTACTGTGTAGAGCATAATTTATCCATAGCTCAGCTGGTTCGTCAAAATGAGCGTAGCTGGAGAACCGATGCCGAAATAGACCAAGGTTTACTAGAGATTTGGCGGGTCATGAAAGAATCGATCTACCGGGGCTGCCACACCCAGGGGGTATTACCAGGAGGACTTCATGTGAATCGGCGAGCCCCGATTATAGCTCAAAAAATTCTTTGCGATCTAGAATCTACCCATGCAGATCAATGGGTTAGCCAGGTCAAGAATTGCCCGGTTAATTTTTCCCAAACGTTGAAGTTGGTTGGAAGCTTTGCTATGGCGGTAAATGAGGAGAATGCCAACTTTGGTCGTATTGTAACGGCACCTACTAATGGCGCAGCCGGCGTGATCCCGGCTGTTTTGATGTACTATTATTGTTTTTCAGGCTTAGAAGTAGGACCAAAAGAGATCATCGACTTTCTGCTAGTGGCTGGAGAGCTAGGTAGTTTATTCAAAAAGGGGTCTACCATATCTGCTGCCATGGGCGGATGTCAGGCAGAGATCGGCGTTTCTTCTGCTATGGCTGCGGCTGCCCTTACAGAAGGATTGGGTGGGAGTCCCGACCAAGCTTTAATGGCAGCTGAAATCGCCATGGAGCATCACTTGGGACTTACCTGCGATCCTGTCGGTGGATTAGTACAGGTTCCGTGTATCGAGCGGAACAGCATGGGGGCTGTAAAAGCACTAACTGCAGCAAACATTGCATTAGATAGCGACCCGAGCAAAGCACGGGTCACCCTAGACGATGTGGTGAAAACCATGTGGCAAACCTCACAGGATATGAACACCAAATACAAAGAAACTTCGCTAGGTGGGCTGGCTGCCAATATTTCGATTGGGATTGCGGAGTGTTAAATGATTTCAAGCTGCTCGAGCCCGCTAGCTGCGAGGCCAGGAGATCACGGACTGATCCCCAAAATAGACGTCAATATATTTATCGGTTTTAGTTAGGTTACAAGGACAATGAGTCTACCCGATTTTCGGGTGACCCCATCGTCCATCTGGATATTTATACCGTTTTAAAATGAAAATGACGTATATAAACGGCTTCTTTTTCCCCTACTCAGCGTTAAAAAGCCTCGCCGTAGCTCAGGCTATGCCTACGTTTTTTGCCTTGATTAGCAGAAAAATAAGCTCGTTTCTATTTGCGACCTTCTCAATTTAAAACGGTATTAATTGTTCAGAGGAAAACGTTTGTGGGCAGTTGGTCGATCGCATCCATTCGATATCGATGAAGTCCGTATCTAATGGATAGGTGATGTTCCATTGGTGTTGCATCAGAACCTTGTGCAAATCCATAAAAGTTATACTACTGATACGAATCAATCTTCCTCTTTTGAATGTCTAGAATTGTGATTCAAAAGGCTATTTCACCACCAGATGTGGTACATTTTTCAATTTCCAATCGATCACTAACCCCTTGGCTATATCTTGCGCTATCGCTTCTCCGTATAATTTTTCGCACAGATAAAGGGCCGCTTCAAATGATTTTGCGCCGCCTGCAGAGGTAATGAAAGGGCCGTCGTGCACAAATAATACATTATCGAGAACCTCTGTATTGGGAAACATATTTTGCATTTGTTGGATGTCTGCTGGGAAGGTGGTGGCTTGTCGATTAACCAGCAAACCCGCTTTGGCCAACACAAAAGCTCCATCACAATGCGAGGTCAGGTAGCGTGCTTCCTGTGCCACGTCCCGGACAAAACGAATCATTTCCTCATCTTCCATATCCGAATCCAGATGATGCTCCGCGCTTGGGATGACCAGGATGTCAATATTAGGTCGATTCGGATCCCGATAACTGTAGTCCGGAGACAACTTAATGCCCTCAAACGTATATACGGGTTCCAGTGTTTTGGCAATGGAGAATACATTCATGGGCTGGATTCCCGCTCTGAATTTAGTGTGATGAAAAATATCCCAGGGCGCAATAAGCTCTGTATTGTATACCCCGTCCATAATCAGAAAGCCCACATTATAAGCATTGGATTGTAGCTGATTCTGGTAAGGGGATACCACTTCACTGAGCAAGGTATTAGGTTTTGGAGGATTGCAATTGGCCATGAGGCAAAGGCCGAAAAAGAGCGATAAATAAGGAGAAGGCGAGTAAGGGTTGAAATAGGAATTTTTTATAGGCATACTGTTGGTGTTTGTTTATAAATGACCGTATACAAATTCCATAAGTACGTTCTTGAGCAAGTCACACATACGCTCCAATCAAACAAGACATTGGAAAGCTGAATAAATAATTATTGATATCATGATTTGATAACTCTTCTAATTTCCACGGTCCATTCTGTCGTGTTCGTATCAGCTTATTGACACGGTTCGTAGTTTCCACCAATAATATACCAGCCTTTACAGGAAGATGTCAAAAATCTATTTTCAGCATGTATGCCTTCCCTGAATTGGTATTTCCCGGATCAGTTGGAGTCTTTTTTTAGTCTATAATTGCTTGGTATACCGCCTCGTGCATCCTGGGGCGTAGATTTAGCTCATATAAGGTTCGATTATTTCGGGTAGGGTACACCCGATTTGATAGGAAAATGAAGATCAACTCTTCTTCCGGGTCAATCCAAAAAAAGGTACCAGTATACCCACCATGGCCGTAGCTAGAAGGGCTGGCAGAAGGGCCGACATAGCTTTCCCCCCATTTATACTCTATCGGTGGTTTGTCAAATCCAAGGCCCCTCCGATTTCCATTCTCCAGATATTGATAACAGGTAAACTCATCCATAGCATCGGCAGTGAAAAAATATTCTCCCCCGTATTGCCCACGATTCAAGTAGAGTTGAAGTAGTTTGGCAAGGTCCATAGCTGTTCCAAAAAGTCCGGCATTACCAGAAATACCTTGCATCATGGCGGCTCCTTCGTCATGAACGATCCCATGTAAAAGTTGCATGCGAAAGAAAGTGTCCTGTTCCGTAGGAACAATCTTGTCCTTTTTGAAATACCGAAGCGGATTGAAGGTAAGGGAGTAGGCGCCTAAGCGATGATAAAATTCTTTTTTCAAGAGCGTTTCATAATCTTCATCCGCCAATTGACGAATCATTTCCGGCAGGATATAGAATAACAGCCCAGAATAGCGGTAGTCTTTTTTCGTTCGCAAAGGGGATTTTCGAATGGCTTTATAGATCGGATCGGGGAATCGATTGCTAATCCACAATTGATCCGTTATACGTATCGGATAGCTATCGGTTGAATCTGGATTGAAGGTGTGCTTCCTAAACCTTCCATTGTTGCGTAAAGAAGAGTTCCACTTTTTCTGCCACGGATAATGAGCGTTATCCTTCAGTGTACCTTGCCAGTAGGGGATCCAGGCACGTAGCCCGGCTTGGTGCGCCAACATCTCCCGGAATGTAAGATCTTGTTTATCGCCCCATCTGAAAAAAGTTGCATAATTGGCCAGGGGGGCATCCAGATTGAACTTACCCTCGCCATACCACCGAATAAGGGGTAGCAGCGGAGCTGTCACTTTGGTTATGGAAGCCAGGTCATACAGGTTGTCCAGGTCAACAGGTTGAATGTTGTCATAGGTATGGTGCCCATAAGCCCGTTGAAAGATTATTTTTCCCCGGCGAATGACTATCGCTTGGGCTCCTGGGAAAGCACGATGCGATATGCCCTCTTGAATCAGGCTGTTTAGACTGTCGGCCAGCCTACCGGGATCTATCCCGACCCATCTTGGGGGAGCGAATCCTAGGCGAAGCTGTCCGGCTACATCAATTCCAGTGCCCGCAGGAAAGGGCCCCAGGTCGTAGGGGAGTCTGGTGTGGGTACCCACTCCTCCGAAAAGCAGTTGTGCTCCCAGCTGGGGCAGCTGATCCGGTAAGCGTAAGACTACACTTGCTTTTCCAATAATGTCCCAGCCGAATGCGATTTGCTCAGGTTGAAACAGCAGGATCACCAACGGAAGCTTGGCTTGTAAGGAATCCAATTGGCGAAGAAATGAGCTATCCGGTTGTTTCTCAAGGGTTACTATCAAGAGATCAGGAGGTGAAGGATCGGTTGGGTCATGCAGTGTACGGATAGGCAGGTAAGTACCCATTGAGCCCGTCAGAAGATCGTCCAACAAAGTTCCTTTTGACCAATAGCCAACCTGTAAGGTATCCAGGCTTCTTAGTGGAATTAAATTTGCGTGATCCTTCAGCAATACCATCTGGTAGAGCGCTTGCTGATACTCCAGGGATGGAATTGTATCTGGAAGGTTTTGTGCGTTTAGGGCATTCGAAAAGCAGAGGTAAAACAGTAGAGGGGAAAGAGAACGGAACAGCATGCTACAGTTGTGTTGGCATAAGGAATAGCTGGCTTTTGGAGGTCAATGCAACGAAACACCTTATTTTAAGCAAAATTTACCAACAACATGCACGAAAGCTACGGATTCCTATCCCTACTGCCCCCTGTTATTGCAATTGTACTGGCTATTTTGACCCGACAGGTTTTTGTTTCCCTCCTTTTTGGAATCTGGCTGGGCTGGGTAATCATGGCGGATTATCATATGTGGTACGGTAGTTTGGATGCCGTACAAGGGCTGGTGGATGTATTTCAGGATGCAGGCAATACGCGTACCATCATGTTTGCAGCTTTGGTAGGGGCGTTGATTGTGTTTATTCAGCGTTCCGGGGGAGTGGAGGGTTTTATTCTGCGCATAGAGCGCTTATTACATCGATTTGAAGAACGAGGCACCATTGAAAGCAGAGTAGGCGTGCAGCTTTTGGCATGGATCACAGGAGCTCTGATTTTTGTAGAAAGCAGTATTTCGGTATTAACAGTGGGGGCCTTGTATCGGCCTATTTTTGACCGACTCAAGATCTCTCGTGAAAAACTGGCTTATATCGCCGATTCAAGTTCAGCGCCTTCCAGTATTCTTCTGCCTTTCAATGGCTGGGGCGCATTTATCATGGCCTTGTTATTGGCCCAAAACTTCCGGGATCCGTTTGCCACCTTGATAAAGAGTATCGCTTTTAATTTTTATCCCATTATTGCAATTCTGCTGGTACCGGTACTCATCCTATGGAGAAAAGATTTTGGTCCAATGCGTAAGGCAGAAGAGCGCGTACGAACTACAGGTGCACTGCTATCTGAAGGTGCTCAACCAGTAGTAGCGGAGGAGCTTACGGATCTAAAGACGAAAAAAGGCATAAACCCGAAGGCCTATAACATGGTATTGCCCATTTTGGTAATGGTTTTGATGATGCCTATCATGCTGGCCTACACAGGTTGGGCAGGTGCTACTGAACAAATTCCGCAAGCAAGCTTCTTTCGAAAGGCCTTGCTGGCTATTGGCCAGGGCTCCGGTACTACTGCCGTTTTGATCTCCGTCCTAACTGCCACCTTGTTTACCATGCTGTTGTATCGGGTTCAAGGGCTATTCAAGCTCAAGGAACTGGTCGATCTGTGTCTGAAAGGGATATCCGGCATGGTGCCCTTGGCACTATTGATGTTGATGGCTTTCGCTATTGGAAATGTATGTCGCACCATGGGAACCGGTCCCTATGTAGCAGCGGTAGCTAGTACCTGGATTTCTCCGTCTTTAGTGCCTTTGCTGACCTTTTTGATTAGTTGTTTTATTGCGTTTTCCACAGGTACCTCATGGGGCACTTTTGCTATCATGATTCCCATTGCTATTCCAATGGCTGAAACCATGGAAGCCCCTATATATGCTACTATTGCAGCTGCTCTAGGGGGAGGTATTTTTGGCGATCATTGTTCACCTATATCTGACACCACCATTTTATCGAGCATGGCTTCCGCAACGGACCATATTGACCACGTAAAGACTCAATTACCGTATGCCTTATTTGCCGGCACCTTGGCTGCGGGTTTATACCTGATCCTGGGCTTAACGTAGATTCTTTGGGTGGAAAGTTTCCTAAAAAAATAGGCCCTTCCCAAACTGGGAAAGGCCTCACTTGGTTCAGGGGATTACACAGGTGAACCGTCAGTTAACGGTTTCCTTGCTTGGGGTAATGGTGGTTTGACCCGAGTTTTTGCCGCTGTCTTCTATTTCCGCTAAACGGCGCATAAGTTGATCGAACTCACGCTCCATATCTTCTTCCAGTACTTGCAATTCCAGATCGTCCAGGTAAGTAGGAGATTGTGGTGCTTGATTTATGGTATTTAACTTCATAGTGAATCTTTTTTTTGGTGATTTAGGTTGAATGCCTTCCACGGAACGGATGGTTCGGATCAGTTGTTTTCGTTCCGGGTCCAAACCAATTGAATCCCATTCCATTTTGCTGTATATCTCCACAGCGTAACACAACAGATTGTCTTGATCGGTGGTTTTTCCAATCCAATCTTTGATCAACTGAAGGTTTGATTTTAGCCTTCTGGCGAAGTATTCCAATTCCACCAGTGTGTATCCTGCTTTGTCAAGTCGCTCGGCCAGGTCGGTCTGTGTGCCTTTGGGAAAGCCTCTGAAATACAGAGCTTTAATGGCTTGTATCTGGCTGGTATTTAGTCGTTGATCTCCTATTAGGTTATAGTATATCATCGCTATGGGTTTTAATCAATTCACTCTTTTGACGCAGCCCCCTCGATAAGGTCACACATCAAATCAATTTTTTCTTAAATAACTCAATTGCCCCTTCCCTGAGCACGGAAGGAAATCCAGGTGAGATTTTTTGTCAATCGTTAAGCAGGTGCAGCGATCATTCAGACGGGATAGGACCTACAGCATATGGAAATATTTAAATCCCATTTTCCTGAATTGGCTAATCAAAACGTCTTTTTTACTTCCTCTATTGTGGTTAGCGGTCTCGATACTTCTTTCCCAGGAGCAACCGGCGTATGTCCTCCAGGTTTACGTCGATAGACTTGACCCTAATAATCAATGTAAATGAGGTCTGCTCAACTTTAAACCCTTCCTCAAACAAGGAGTTGGAGTGGAAGGCTGTTTTGAAGGGGCCCTATCTCTAAGCAGGAGGGTGAAAATCTGCTTGGTTTTACCTGTAACAATGACCCTGCGAGAGTGGGATATTGGAAATATTTATAGGAAATCAGTTTTAAAAACCTTAGTTTGAACCATTTGGAACAAGTGTGGTCTCTCAGTCCGGTTCCCAACTTTTCGATTTCCAGCATTTGCTCCAAGTAGAAGGTAGCCGTTCAGGACTTGAACAATTTTTCCATTTCACCTAAACTCAGAACCATGGTTCAAATTTCTACCTTAAAGGAAAGTGTTTGTATTGCCGGCATCAAAAGCTTACTTCCTTCTTTGGCCCTATTGTTAGCACCCTTATTTCTACTTGGTCAAATCAATGCTACGGATCCCTTATCTGGTGTGCGTAAATTGATCGATGAGCAGGAACTCGGGTTCTTTTATATTGAAAATGATGGCTCTAGCCAAAAAACTACCTCGGTTACCTATGATTTCAATTCCAATCAATTTGTAGAGCTTTCCATGCAATCAGGTTCAACCGGAAGTTTGGTGGCTTCTTCTGATGGAAATACTGATTTTGCTAGTGGTTCGCTGCTCAATGGATTTGGAGAGGCTATGGTATTTGGCTACCGAAATGGGGAAGGGGATAGCGGTCAAGGCGTTTTTCAAGTGGAAGTGCAATTTCGCGAGAACGGAGACCAGGTATCTACGGTTGCCAATGGATTTTCGGTAGGTGATCTATTTGTAGAAGATGTATTTGACCTCCGCCCACAGGTTCAGGTTGCCGTAGGAGATTTTGGACCTGGAGAGGAGGACGAATTATTTGTTGCTTATACAGCATCGGATCAGACCCTAAAGGTTCAGTACTACCGGGTGAACGCAAGCTTACTGCCCCCTGGAAACCAAGCCACTATCCAGGTTGTTCAGACCGACCTTACCTCTACCAGCAGTTTTGATTTTACTATTTCCAATTCTTTGGTTCAACTCGTAGATATTGCTGCTTTAGATCTCGATTTTGATGGAAGAGATGAAATGATCATGGCCTATTGGCGGGAAGATGTGTTGCAGGTAGATGTTTATGACGTTACGGAGCAGGATGAGATTGAGCTTCGATACAGTGAAACCGTTTTTGATTCCAAAATCAACTATTGCAACCCGCAGTTCGATTCTGACTTCTCTTTTGATTACCTGACGGTCAAAGTTATTGGTGGCGATTTTGTATCTGAATTTCCAGGAGAGGAATTTGTGGTTGGTATGGTTTTTAATGAGTCTTGCTGTTCGAACAATAACAACCAAGGACTATACCTACTTCCACTTCGAGAAGAATCCGGCGCATTGATAATTCCTCCGGATTGGTGTCACAATGACAATGGGGATGAGTTTTATACCAATCGGGGGGCCTTTTCCAGAGACGATCCAAATGGGTTAAGTTTGGCAGCGGGAGACCTGGATGGTGACTTGGACGACGAATTGGTCATGGGTAGTATAAGCGTTCGGGTATTTGATTTAGTGAAAGGAGAGGTGGGCGGACGGAATACATTTACTATGGATCAGGTCTCCACCTTTAGTCCGACCAGCAATTGGGATACGAAGGGAGCGGAGCTGGACAATTTTGTAGCCGTCGGTAACGTCGACAGACTGGAAAATGATTTTGGAAATGATTTTCGGGCCGAAATCTTCGTAGGTAATCAGTCAGAAATAGACGATGATTTCGGATCACTGGATCGCCAAGAATTCAATTTGGATATCTATCGCTATCCGGAAACCGGCAATGCCGGTGGGGTAGATTTTAGTAATCCTCAACTGGTTGCTTCGTTGGAGGATATTTTTCCAAAGCAGGGAAATATTGATATTCGTCGGTTTTCAATAGGTATGGTCGATCTGAATGGTGGTGGATTTCAGTTAGGAACACCGACGCGTACCACTCTCTCAGCGGTATTGAACCCATTGCTGATTCTGAATGCGCCTCCTACCCATTTTGATGTATTTGGGAGTACCTCCTATGATGTTTCCAATCTATACGGTAGTAATGCGCCTCCACCCAATATCAATCACTTCAATTCGGAATACGAAGAAATAACAACTGATGAGTCTACTTTCCAAACCCAGTTTACTTCCGACTGGGCAGTCTCCACCAGTGTTAGCGCCGGGTTTTCATTTGGTGGATTTGAATTGGGAGCCAAGTTTTCTAAAACCTATGGAGAACGATTTTCCCAGGTGGAAGGGAGTTCCCAAACCATATCCATCAAGGAACGACGTACAGCCTTGTTAGACGATGAGTTGCTGGCTTATTTGGTCAATTATGACATTTTCGAGTATCCGGTATTTCGTTTGGGCGAAAGTGAAGTCATTACTAATGTATTAGTGGTTGTCCCAGGAACCATCCAGAAAACGTTTATCGGAGCCCGAAGCCCAACCATCCAATATATCGTAGATCATCAACATGGAAATCTGTTTTCCTACCCTACAGCAGTGAACGAGCTTGACCCGTCTGTGGGTGGGATCTACAGCTTTTCAGGGCAAGAGATTAGTAAAAACTCGGGTTTTGAGTCTGATTTTGCGATCAACTGGACTGATGCTACTTCCAGTGGAGTAGAAGAGGAAGCTACTACTGAAACTACAGTTGGGGCCAATGTAGGAGGGGCGTTTAAAGGCTTTGGTTTAAGCGCTTCTGTTGAGGGGACTTATAGAACTTCCGAAGTAGAGACGCGTACATCCAGGTACCAGCAGGATGTGTCGATGAGAGGTTTTTTTGGTCAAGGCGAGCAAGGCTCTATTCCTGGGAATTACCCGTATACAGTAACTCCTGTCACCTATTGGGACCAGAACGGGTCTTTGGTGTTAGATTATACCGTAAGCCTGAGTAATACAGAATTTTGGGGCGCCTTTTACAACAGTTATGATCCGGCATTTTTGCTTCTTGACCCATTCAAACCAGAGAAAGGATTCGAGAATCCGGATACCTATAATAATGCAGATCGCTACCGAACACGGGAAATCCTGTTTTCTGAACGCCCGGAAGCAGGAGCGACTACGACTGTTCGGGCCCGCATTCACAATTATGGATTTTTGGGGACTCCAGTAGGAGAAGGGGTAGAGGTGTGTTTCTATTATTTGGACCCGGACGGGACCGATACGCTTGAAGAAATTGGCTGTCAGACCATTAATGCAGCGATACAAGGGAGGTTGGACGGCCTTGATCGTGAAATCGTGGAAGTGAGTTGGAGTGTACCCCAAAATGCAGGGCCAGATACCAAAGTGGTAGCCCTGATCGACCCAAAGAACAATCTGCCCGATGAGGTGCATGATTATCCGCAGGGCAATGGTATTTCCAATAATATTGCCTGGACTTGCACATTCAATCCCATCTGCGCCCTACCTGAAAACGAGGGTAAAATCGCCCCTGCTCTGATAACCTCCACCCGGGAACGAGTATTGGTACGATCCGGCTTGAAGATTGCTCCTAATCCGGTAAAGGATTGGACTTGGTTGATGTTGGATGGGCAATGGAAGGGGAACCTATCCATTCAGCTGGTGAATCAGCTTGGACAAACCGTAAAAGAATGGCGTGCATTTGCTACATCGGGGGATGATCGGATTCCGTTTTCAATCGATCAATTGAAACAGGGCGTTTATCGTCTAATCGTTACGGATGGTAAGCAACTGGGACAAACCAGTGTATTGATAGTCGATTAAAGATTCATTTAGAGTGGGAGCGTTTCTGGTACGCTTCCAATTTACTTTTCCGCCAGAATAATGTATTGGTAATCCAGAGAGGTATCATTCGTAGACACCTTGCGAAAACCGGCTTCGTAGAGCTCTTCTTCCGCCTCAAACAAAGGCAGTCGGATCGCCTGTGGAGGACCAATGCTTGTCCGTTTCTTTTTGAAATCGATGATCAGTACTTTGCCATCTTCGGGAAGCACTTCCCGCAGGTTGTTCATATATCTGACCCGGTCTTCCAGATACATGTAGGTATTCACGATCATCACAATATCTGCCTCGTTAGGTTTCAGTTTTGGATCGTTCTCTAAACCTAGACGGGTCTCGAGACGGTCTTGAAACCTGGTGGGTACCTCCAGTTGCTTTATACTATCGAGATAGCGTACATACCTGGGATCAATATCAATCGCAATTACTTTCTTGGCTTTGGTAGATAGGCGGAGGGAAAAGAATCCGGCTCCGGCTCCGATATCGGCTATGGTTTTATTCTTTACCGCTCCCAATAGATCAATTACCATGTCCGGTTTTTGCCAGATCAGGCGATCCGTATGCTCATAGTTGTCGTAAAACCCTTCATCATGGCTGACCGTGTCCGATAGTGGAGGTAAGGATACGTCCATAGCATCAAATGGATTTTCCTCCCCAACAGGGCCACGGTCCCCACAAGCACTGCACATGGCAATCACAGCAATAAGAAAGGAGAGAACAGGTTTCGGGGGATTCATACCGGTAGTCGTGTATTTCCTCAAAGGTAAATTTCCATATGAATTTCAGGTATAGAAGCTATTTAATAATAGTTTGGTTCCCCAGGAATTGGGAAATTGGAGCATTCGGACCGAAAAGTTAGGGCAGCTAGCCTGAAATATAAGCAGACTAGCCGCAAACCGAAGCGCTTAAGGCTTTGCCGGTTAATTAGCTCCAGGAACATGGACTTTCCAGTATGAATCCAGGCCTAATACCTTTTTTGAATTCGGTTAACTACAAAGGTCAAGCATGAGTTTTTCTATTTGCTGCTTGATCTGCCCTTCCCTCTGGCTAATGTTATTAACCAGGATACTAAAGGAATGCCAGTTGCCCGTTTTGTCCTTGAACAAACCTGAATAGGTCCTAACGGTCTGCATACTTCCGCTTTTGGCATATAAACGGTTTTGAGCGGCCGTTCCTTGGTACAACTTACTGTAATAGGTTGAATTGCCGGCATGAGGTAGCGCTGCAAGATAGGCAGGGCTGATCTTTTTATCCACATAGGCTTTTCGAAGGACGGATGCTAAAAACTTTGAACTGACTTTATTTTCTATGGACAGGCCGCTTCCGTCAACGAACTCAGCTTCGGCCATGCTCAGGCCCCTACTTTGCCAGAGTTGGTTGATTGCTTGTAGGCCTGCCGTACGCGTACCTCTTCCTTGTTGAGCTAATCCTATGGAGCGCAAGAATGCTTCACAATAGAGATTGTCGCTGTACACGTTGGCTAAAGCGACTAACTTGGCCAGTGGTGGACTTTTCCATTCTTTCAACTTGGTCTTTTGCCGGTTCGACTGGGCTGAATTTGCACCTAATACCCGGCGAGTAGTTGCCTCCCCGGTAACCGAAATACCCGCCTGAGTCAATTGCTTTTTTAGATGATAAGCCGCAAATGCCGGAGGGTCCGGAAGAGAACCCTTAATCGTGAAGCGACCACTTCCCGCTGGAATAGTACCGGTTATCTTGCGATTAAATTGGAGGGGCTTTCCGTATATGTAAGCATTATCGCCTGTATTTCTTCCGGCTAATGTGACCTGATTATCCAGCTTTAACCCTGGAACTTCCGGAGTAACCCCGTCATAGATCGGTTTTCCTCCTACGCGCATCTGTTGCCTAAAATGCAAATGATATAAGTTGTCGTGAATATTGAGACCCCAAGCTCCGGATGCGTAATAATTACCCATATCTCGTTCTTCCCAGGACGGTGCAACTGCATCTTGTGGGTTAAATGCCATTTCATCCACAATAATGCGACCATCAATCTGCCGAATCCCCTTGTTTTGAAGGGTTATCTGAACTTGTTGCAGAAAAGTAGCCAGGTCTGGCCCTTCTTTTAGGAGCTTTGACGTAAATGACGGATCGCCAGAACCCAATAGAATAAGATCCCCTTTAAGTACGCCTTCCGAGACGGTCCCTTCTATCCAAAGTGAGGTCGTATACCGATACCCTGGTCCCAAAAGAGCCAATGCAGAAGCGGTAGTCACTGTTTTGAGGGATGAGGCTGGGATAAGTTGACGGTCTGGTTGGTGGTCCGCCAGGAGTTTGTTGTCTGAAATGGTGATAATGCTAACACTAACTTCTGCATCTTTAAGTGATTCACTGTTAACAAATTGGTCAACAATGGATTGATAGCTAGGAGCTGGATTAAGATGTGCTGGTAGTGCCCCAATGCTTAATAGGATAGGTAAAATGAAGGTGTTAAGTATCATGGAATTATTATTGGTGTGCGATAGCTGTCCAGTACTAGGGCAGAGCGGGCAATATTTGACCACTTGCTTCGCCAAAGCCGACCCGAACCCCGTTGTTCTCACAAAATCCCTTCAATCTGAGCCTATCACCGTCTTCGAGGAATTTTCTCGTACTTCCATCCGGCAGTTGAATTGGTTTTGACCCTCTCCAGGTCAGTTCCAATAGCGACCCATAAGAATCCGGTGTTGGACCGCTAATCGTACCCGAAGCATAAAGATCTCCAACACGGATACTACAACCATTAACTGTTTGATGGGCTAATTGCTGCGACATATTCCAGTATAGGTAACGGAAATTAGACCTGCTGATAGTATGCGGCTGTCCCGTTTCTGGAATTAAATCTACTTCGAGCTTGATATCAAAAGTTTTCGGTCCGGAGGTCTTAAGGTAGGGGAGGATGGGTTCGTCCTGGATGGGACCGTCTACCCGAAAGGGTTCTAAGGCATCCAGCGTAATAATCCAGGGTGAAATAGTACTTGCAAAACTTTTTCCAAGGAAAGGCCCTAAGGGTACGTATTCCCATTTCTGGATATCCCGTGCAGACCAGTCATTAAAAAGTACTAAACCGAAAATGGCATCCTCTGCATCCTCGATGGAGATAGCTTCGCCTAGCTTCGTATTTTTACAAGTGACGAAGCCCATTTCCAATTCAAAGTCCATTAATCGAGATGGACCGAATTGTGGAAATTCAGCGTTCTCCGGCTTGGTTTGTCCCTTAGGGCGGCGTATCGGAGTTCCGGAAACAACAATCGTAGATGCTCTTCCATGGTAGCCAACGGGGAGGTGTTTCCAGTTGGGCATCAGGGCATTGTCGCGACCGCGAAACATGGTGCCAACATTGATTGCATGTTCCATGCTGGAATAGAAATCGGTATAATCGCCAACTGCAATGGGTAGCAGCATTTCTACCTGATCCTGGGGATGCAGGATGTAGTCTGCCAATTCACTGGCGTCCCATTCTTCCAGGTCTTGATCCAGAATTTGGCTTAATCGGTTTCTAACCTTTCCCGTCAGCGTTCGTCCCAATCCAATAAATGAATTCAGGGTGCTTGCTTCAAAAACAGAGCGGTCGATAGGTAAGTCATCGAAAAACCCATGCTCGGCCAAAACTTGAATATCTACGACCTGATCACCTACTGCAGTACAAATTCGAGGAGCTAAATTTGGTTTGCGGAAAAGCCCGAAAGGAAGGTTTTGAATAGGAAAATCACTTCCCTCCGGTACGGGCACCCATGAAGTCAATTCAGGATTGTTGGCTGGGCTCATTTAGGTAAATCTGGTTTAGGTGAACACTTTGCAGGTTCCGATTGGTACAATTAGTCAACCATGAACAGCGCATTAGCAAACAAAAGTTTCCCAACTTCCCAAAACCCTCGGTACAAAGGATTGTCAAGCAGATAGATGATATTGCCTCTGCCTTTATCCTGGACACCATAAACGAGGGTGTTTTCAATCTTTTTTAACGCCTGGGCCCCTGCAAATCCTTGGTAGTAAGGATCTTTACTTATGATACCTACATTCCATTGGTTACTCAAAGGTCGAGCTGCCATACTGGAGGTCTTAAGACTAAAGTAAGGATCTGGCAAACCGTAGGTCAAGGGATGAGAGCCATCCATCTCAAGCCGGAAAATGGCTCCCGGTATTTGGTAGGTGATCGATTGCCGGTCGGATTCCGCATAGGCATTTGGCATAGCTTCCTCATTTGCCGCATCGACCGACATATTTTCCTGGAGTAGCAAATCAACACCCTTAAGTCCAATCAGACTCTGATTAGCATACCCAATTGCGATCAGTTGACCACCTTGCTGGATCCATTGGTCTAATTGGTCGCCCGTATTTCCATTGATGCCATATCTTCCTTCTGGTAAAATCAGGATATCCAATTGATCCAGGTCAATATTACCGATATTATTAGTAGCAAAAATGTGTAAAGGCATCTCAAGAGTGCTTTCAAAGTAGTGCCATATTTGCCCAAAAGAGTAAGGCGAAACGCCTTCATCGCTTAATACACCTATTCTGGGAAGCTTGATCAATCGGAATGCTCCCGAGCCCAGATCCGGGCCTTTACTGGTTAAACCAGTATTCACCGGGGTAATTTCAATGGAATACTCCTCTTGAAAGGCCGCCATAGTTTGGTTGAGCTTACCTACCTTTTTATTGTCGGCCCGGTTGATCACCAAAGTACCGGCCGGATAAGTACGTCCTTCCAATTCAAAAGCCCGATTGGCGACGCGAACCTGGATCTGGGATTGTAACAAGGCAGCTAACAACTTGGCGTGTTCGGCTGAATGCCAGGACAAAACCCAGCCGACCGGCGGAGCAGATACCTTTGGATTTGAGCGGTATTCTGTTTTTTGAAACTCCGTTTGCCATCCGGATAAATCCTGTTCGAAAGCTGCTGCTTCCAGCCCATAGGCCAGGGGTAAGGACCAAGCAGTAATATCATAGGTCAATGAGTCCTCAAGTTGGGTTTCAGGGTTGAGTAATACCTGGGCCAGGAGCCCGTTTGGTTGCCGAGCAGTGACAACGAGATCTCCTTCTTCTATCTCGAAATCAGCTTCTTCACCATCGAAATAATTCCAGCCATTCAAGGTGCCGCTTTTATTGGCTTGGCCGTATTGAATCCCATTTTTTTCTAAAAGGTTTGCTAGTGCCATCAATCGATAAGGTGATTCCCCGGCCTTAATGACAAAACTGGTATAGGTTCCCTTAGGGTTGTTTCGACTTTGCCGGTAAAAGTCCTCAAATCCATCGAGGAGTTGTTCCATGCGTTGTGATCCAACTTCCACTGTCGAAAGAGAGGTTGTAACATGGTGGTCAATGCGATCTTTCAAGCTGAGTGTATCCCCATTTTCCATAAGTACCGCTCGTCCAGCCTGTCCAGACCCGCCTTGCTCATAGGTCATACCAATGGCTCCATTAAAAGTAGGCCAGGTATCCCCATAGCTTGGATACAACAGATCAAACACTTCTCGGGTAAAATAAAGCCACCCATTGGCATCAAAATACCGAGCGTGGTTCTCTCCAATGAATTGCTGGAACTCTTCCTGGAAATCAGTCACATAATCATGGAAAGGTCTTGCTGCCGGAGCAAAATAGTAGGGGGAGTTTACACCCATTTCATGCAGATCGGCATGAATATGCGGCATCCAATCTCGATAAATCTTAATTCTAGCCTGGCTTTCTATCTGGGTCTGCCAAGCCCAATCCCGATTGAGATCAAAGTGGTAGTGGTTGCTTCTTCCACCAGGCCAGGGTTCGTTATGCTCCCGGGTTCTGGTAGATGGATCTAGCTTTGTCGTTGATACCCGACGATGCCAGCTGGTATAGCGATCGTATCCATCGGGATTTAGACAAGGATCCAGGATAACGATTGTATTCTCAAGCCATGAAGAGGTACTGGCATTTTGAGGATTGGCCAGTTGGTACAGAACTTCTTTTGATGCTTCTGAGCCTGCTGCCTCATTGCCATGCACACTGTAGCTTAACCATACAATGGCGCGATCTAGGTTTTCATCGACAGTTCCTTCCAAGTGGCCTGTCCTGCGAAGGTTATTGGTTCTTATTTCTTCCAATTGAGCCAGATTCTCCGGCGTAGAAATAAAGCATAGTTGTAGCGGGCGTCCTTCGTTTGTAGTGCCATATTGGACCATTTGTACTCGATTGCTACTGGCAGCCACATGCGCTACATAGTCTGCAAGCATGAAGTGGGG
Organism: uncultured Saprospiraceae bacterium; assembly: GCA_964641965.1. Lineage (GTDB taxonomy): Bacteria > Bacteroidota > Bacteroidia > Chitinophagales > Saprospiraceae > JAJDFU01. The sequence goes on from CAZXLD010000041.1 coordinate 31,104, forward strand.
TGTAAAGGCTTCCCCAAGTTGGTGCGGTAGAAATGTATCCGGAGACTGGAGCTGTGCAAAAGAAAATTGGAAGGGCAGTAAAAATGTAAATAGGGCTAAGGTTAAGCAGTGAATTCGATTTGGCATTAGCTTTGTATTGATTACAAGAAGCTAAATATAGGAAAGGGAACTAAAGTCCGGTAGCTATAGGACTATACTCTTGCAATTCTGTGTAAATACCGCTGCCTCTTGATTGAAGGACGGTTGTTTCAAGCCGGATACCTTACCTACAAGAAATTGAGCAATAAGAGTAAATGCCAACCTGGTGATTTTAATATACAGCCTCGGCAATTTGCCCGATTGTATCGGAGTCACCCATGGTATAGTAATGCAGGCAGGGAACGCCCGCTTTTTTCAATTCTTGCGATTGCGCAATGCACCATTCGATACCTACCTGGCGTCGGGCTTCTGCATTTTTAGCTGCTTCGAACTCTTTTACGAAATCACTGGGAAGGTCCACATGAAAAATGCGGGGAATTGCGGTTAGCTGGTATTTTTTGGTGATAGGTTTAAGCCCTGGAACAATGGGAACATTAATTCCTATAGCCCTGCATTGCTTGACATAATCGAAGTAGGCCTGGTTGTTAAAGAACATTTGGGTTACGATGTAATCAGCCCCCGCTTCTACTTTGGTTTTGGTGTGGCAGAGATCCAACTCCTGATTGGGCGACTCAAAATGCTTTTCCGGATAACCGGCAACACCAATGCAAAAATCGGTTTTCTCCCCATTCGCAATATCCTGATCCAGATATTTGCCTTGGTTCATATCCTCTACCTGTCGAACCAGGTCAATAGCGTAAGGATGCCCGTCAGGCTCCGGAATAAATTTTCCATCAAATTTCCGGGCATCTCCACGAATCGCCAAGATGTTATTGATATTCAAAAAGTTGAGGTCAATCAGTACGTTTTCTGTATCCTCTTTGGTAAATCCACCACAGATAAGGTGGGGAACGGCATCCACGCCGTATCGATGCATGATGGCTGCGCAAATCCCAACGGTTCCAGGGCGTTTCCGTATGGCTATTTTCTCAAAGTAACCACTGTCTTTCCGTTTATAGATAAACTCTTCCCGATGGTAGGTCACATCTATAAATGGGGGCTTGAACTCCATTAGTGGGTCCAGAGCATCAAAAATAGCTTTCATGCTTCCCCCCTTCAAAGGAGGAAGTACCTCAAAAGAAATCAAAGTCTGATCATCCGCTTTTTCGAAATATTCTGTGACTTTCATAGGTGTTCGTTGCCTGATTGCAAGTACATCTTACGAACATCAAAACTACGAATACCCGGGATAATCTATTGTCATTACTGGATCAGAGTTGAGTTTCTGGCATATTCGATGAGCTAAATTATTTAAGGATGACTATAGCCCTTGATTATTTAAGGAGCAACTCTTATATTGACTGACCGTTCAACCAAAAAAATGTCGCCAAGATCAAAGGAACAATTTGAGGAGATCCGGCAGCGAAGCAAAAAAGCCATTAAGGAAGCTGCATTGGAGTTGTTTGGCCATTTGGGCTATCACTCGACTTCCATTAGTCGAATTGCTCGTGAGGCAGGGGTGTCCAAGGGGTTGCTCTATAATTATTTCGAAAGTAAGGAGGCTTTACTGGAAGAAATTCTGATGGATGCTGCTGCGATAGGGGATCGGATTTTAGAAGAAGTATTAACGACCCATACTGAGCCAAGGGAAATCCTGGAAGCTATTATTCGCACCAGTTTCCAGTTTTTACGTGGAGACTTGCATTATTGGAAACTGCTTACAGCAGTGGCTTTTCAGACGGAAGTCTTGGAAGAACACGTTCCCAAGTTGCGGGAAAAGCAAATTGAATCCCAGGAAGGGATGATACAATTGTTTGAACAAATGGGTCATCCGGATGCCAGACGGGAGGGCATTGCCTGTTCTGCTTTACTTGACGGCATAGTCATTCAATTGCTTCAAATGGGGGATCGGTTTCCGTTGGACGACATGGAAGCCTACCTGGTAGAACGATATTGTACAGTACCCAAATACCCAAAAAAATGAATCTTATTCCAATAGTCGTATTGCTGCACCTGGCCCATTTTACGGTTCCGTGGAACATACCTCCAAATGATCCGGAGGCTACGGCGATTATCCAAAAAGCAGATCGAAAGCTGCGCGGAAATTCAAGTCAGGCTGAAATGAAAATGACCATAGTTCGGCCAACCTGGGAACGAGAAATTCAATTGAAATCCTGGAGTTTGACAGATGAATTTTCCCTCATCCTGATTACGGCTCCGGCCCGTGACAAGGGGAACGCTTTTCTGAAGCGGCAAAAAGAATTATGGAATTGGCAACCCACCATTGACCGTATTATTAAAATGCCGCCCAGTATGATGATGCAATCCTGGATGGGATCCGATTTCACCAACGATGACCTAATTCGTGAATCTTCTATTGTCAAGGATTATACCCACGCGTTGGATGGGGTTGAAATGGTTGATGGACGAGAATGCCACAAGATCATCCTTACTCCTAAGGAAGATGCTCCGGTAGTTTGGGGAAAGGTGATTTCGTGGATAGACAAAGCAGAGTTCATGCAAATGAAAACGGAGTTTTACGATGAGGATGGGTATTTAGTGAATACCATGTTGGGCATGGATGTCAAGGAATTGGGCGGAAAGATCCTTCCCGGGCGCATGGAGATGATTCCGGCGGACGAGGAAGGGCAAAAAACGGTCATTGAATACATACAGCTGAAATTCGATGTTCCTATTCAGGAAAGCTTCTTTTCTATTCAAAATATGAAGCGCATACGGTAAATGCTTCCGATAGTCAAGAGGGAAAGGTCTAACGCATAAAATAACCGGTCCATGCTTTTTACAATGGCTTGGCGCAATATCTGGAGGAATACTCGTAGAACGTTGATCACGGTCTCCTCGATTTTATTCGCCGTCCTGTTTTCATCCTTTTTGAGTGCTTTTCAGGAGGGCGCATGGGATCAAATGATCAATAATGTGGTCAACTACTATTATGGTTATGCCCAAGTTCATCAGCAAGGGTTCTGGGAGGACCAAAGTATAGACCGGGCTTTTGAATATGTCGATACCCTCGACCGGGTGGTTGGTGGGATTGATGAAATCAAGGGAATGGTACCGCGGATCGAATCCTTTGCATTGGCTTCCTACGGATCGTCTACCACCGGGGTGTTGGTAACGGGTATTGACCCGGAGGCGGAAAATCGGATGACTCGATTGAAGGATCGGTTGGTTGAGGGCAGGTACCTGGGGAAGGGAACTGAAGCTGTTTTAGTTGGAAAAGGGGTGGCCGAACGATTAAAACTGGGTGTGGGAGATACTTTAGTGCTGATCAGCCAGGGGTTCCACGGTGTAAATGCAGCTGGCAAATATCCCGTTGCAGGATTACTCAGTTTTCCATCTCCGGAATTGAATAAGCAAATGGTTTATCTACCTCTTCCGACAGCACAATGGTTTTACGGTGCTGAAGGCAGGGTTACTACCCTTGCACTGCATTTAAAGGACCAAAAGAGTACGGCTTTGGCGGTCAAGGAGCTTCGCAGCCAACTGGAGTTGGCAGACTACGAGGTTATGGACTGGAAAGAACTTATGCCCGATCTGCTGGAAGCAAGAACGCTGGATACAGCCGGGAATGTGATCGTCTACATCATTCTTTATCTGATCATTGCTTTCGGGATTTTCGGGACCATACTTATGATGACCAATGAGCGTCAGTACGAATTTGGAATTCTGACTAGTATCGGCATGCACCGAAGGCAATTGGCAACTACCGTTTCCTTAGAAATTTTGCTGCTGGGCGTCTTGGGATCTATTGCCGGTATACTGGTAAGCGCCCCATTGGTTTATTATTTCCACATCAATCCAGTGGAATTTAGCGGAGACTATGCGGTAAGCATGGAACGATTTGGCTTTGAGCCCATTTTCCCCACCAAATGGGCGATGGATATCTTTTTAAATCAAGCATTGGTAGTATTCGTGATCACCATCGTTTTGGCAGTCTATCCGGTGATACGGATTATGCGCTTAGACCCGATCACGGCTATGCGGTCATCCTGATTCAAACCTTTAAAATTCCAGATCATGTTAGTTCAATTGGCCTGGCGAAATATTTGGAGAAACCCGACCCGAAGTCTGGTGGTGATAGCCGCAATAGCAGTTGGGATATGGGCTGCTTTTTTCATGTCCGGTTTTGCTTCGGGGATGATTCGATCGTATATCGGCAATGCAGTCGATTATATCATTTCCCATGTGCAGGTACATCAGCCGAGCTTCAAAACAGATTATGAGGTTCGTTATTTTATACCCGATGGCAACAGGGTAGCGGAACGGATCGAGCGAGTGCCTCATGTGGAAGCTGTCACCACAAGAGCTGTTGTAAACGGGATGGTTTCTTCTCCTCAAAGTTCCAGAGGAATACAAATTAAGGGGATCGACCCAAAGATGGAAAACCGGGTCACACAATTGGAAAGCAAAATAGTGGACGGGTCCTACTTTGTAAAAGACCGTAAAAATCAAGTATTGATTGGAAAGCGCTTGGCGGATAAAATGAAATTGAAGCTTCGCTCTAAACTGGTACTTACCTTCCAGGACCTCAACCAAGATATTACTGCCGGTGCTTTTAGAGTTGTTGGATTATTTGATACGGGTAATAGTCCGTTTGATGAATCCACTCTCTTTGTTCTTCGAAAAGACCTGGACAATTTGTTGGTGCCTGTCTCTGAAGATCAAAGTCCGGATTATTCGCCAATGTCACAGGCAAATAGCGACCATGGCCTTATCACGCATGAAATTGCGGTGCGTTTAAACGACCCGGAGACCATCGAAGAGGCGAAAGCTTCCATACAGCATGAAAACCCCAATCTCTTGGTGGAAACCTACCAGGAAATATCTCCAGACCTCAGGCTGTATGAATCCCAATTCCAGGTGATCAATGCCATTTATCTGGTTATCATTTTGCTGGCATTAATTTTTGGAATAATCAATACGATGTTGATGGCGGTGCTGGAACGTGTAAGGGAACTGGGGATGCTAATGGCGATTGGGATGAATCGGGTTAAGGTATTTTTTATGATCGTGCTGGAAACGATTTTGCTTAGTATGGCTGGCCTTCCGATTGGTCTTTTCCTGGGGCACCTTACTGTGAGCTACTTCAATACATATGGCCTTAGCCTATCCATGTATGCAGACACACTCAAGCAATACGGGATGTCTGAAATGGTTTATTTCCAGGTTGATCCAAGCTTGTATTGGATCTACCCCATTGCCATGGGTATAACCTCTATCCTGGCATCCTTGTATCCGGCCTTTAAGGCTATCCGCCTGCGACCTGTGGAAGCTATTCGGAAAGTCTGAGCCTAGGAAGAGGTGGAGAAAGGTAGATGGAAGATTAATTATTTGAGATCGGTGAATTGGAAGCGATGGATTTTATAGAAACCAAACGACTGCGCTTATATCCGTTAAATGAAGAAGCCCTGCGTCAATTATCGGTTGGTAGGGGGCAACTGGATAACTATCTGGGTTTGAAACCATCGGGATCGGAGCGTTCCGGACGGATTCAAAAAGAGATGCGGGATGCCCTCCGACAGTGGAAAAAATTTGTTCGCCTTCATCCGGTGGAATATCAATGGGGTACGAACTGGGAGGTTATCTTGGTTCACGAAAATCGATCTATTGGCGGGATCGGCCTCAATGGTTTTCCGGATGAGAACGGAAAGGTCGTCGTAGGCTATGTAATTGATGATCGGTACCAGCAGCAGGGGTATGCCACGGAGGCTTTGGCAGGACTTGCCGGTTGGGCTTTTAAAGATACAAGGCTTCATAGTATGGAGGCGCTGACCTTGTTTGATAATTTGGCTTCCCATGGGGTCCTCCTCAATAATGGGTTTCAGCGAAAAGAGGTAACTGAAATAGAAAGCTTGAAGCTGGTAGCCTGGTTATTAAACCGAGAAAGCCACCTTCAGTTTCGCTCCGCTAATCTTTCACCTTCTTAATTTTTGTAACATGAATGTGATTCGAATAAAAGGCGTGACCAAGGTGTATAATCCGGATAAAATTCCGGTTCACGCCTTGAATGGAGTAGACCTTGAAATCAATAAAGGTGAGTTCACCGCCATAGTGGGGCCCTCCGGATCCGGTAAAACCACCCTCCTTAATATTATTGGAGGCTTGGACCGCCCTTCTCAGGGCACGATTGAAATCAGTGGGCAGGATATTTCCCATCTCAATGACAATCAACTCATTGAATTTAGGAAGGATAATATTGGGTTCGTTTTCCAGTATTTTAATCTAATTCCAGTACTAACGGCAAAGGAGAATGCAGAATTTGTGATGTTGCTCCAGGGGCGGCCAAAAGCAGAGCGGGAGCAGCGGGTCACAGAACTTCTGAGGCATGTTGGATTGGAAGAAAAGATAAATAAACGTCCTTCGGAATTATCAGGTGGGCAGCAGCAACGCGTTTCAGTCGCTCGCGCGCTTGCCCCAAAGCCGAATTTTGTCTTGGCAGACGAACCCACTGCTAGCCTGGACTCTAAATCCACAGCTAATTTGCTGGATATAATGGCTGAGCTCAATCGAACGGAGGGCATGACCTTCGTATTCAGTACCCACGACCAGCGTGTAATTGATCGTGCCCGGCGGGTAGTGACCATTGATGACGGTATTGTTGTTCACGATGAAGTACGGGATATGCCCCTGCGTGAATAATGGTTGTTGCCGTAGGGTAGTCCTAGCGAAGACTTTTCTTAATTCCCTGATTATGCTTAATTTCTTGTAATGCTACGGAAAAAAGGGTTTTGGTACATTGCCTGGGGGCTATGGGCCATGCTGGCACTGAATCCTGCAGCATACACTCAGGAAGAAAAACCAAAAAGGTGGGAACTGACAGGCTATCAGAAGGTGCTCAACTCGTTTTTTGTATTCAATGATTCCTGGCCGGAGGGCGAAATCCCCAATGTAACCTTTGTCGATACCTTCCTGCAGGATAACTTATTACATAATCGGCTGAATTTCAGGTGGTACATAAGTGATGCTTTCACCTTTAGGGCTGACTTGAGAACGCGTCTGTTTTTTGGTCAATTGGTCGCTGCTACGCCCAACTTTGATAGGGTAGTGGATAATGTCAACAATGATTTCTTTGACCTCTCGCTAGTATTAATGCGTTCCCGATCTGCGGTTCTTCATACCATGCTAGATCGGCTTTATTTACAGTATGTAAATGGAAATTGGGAAGTCACCCTAGGGCGGCAGCGGATCAATTGGGGGATTACTACGGTTTGGAACCCCAATGACATTTGGAATGCTTTCGACTTTACGGATTTCGACTACGAGGAGCGCCCAGGGAGCGATGCCTTGCTGGTAAAACGGTATTTTGGATTTGCTTCCAGTATAGAATTCGGGGTTCGGATAGTAGATGATATCGAATCTTCCACCTTTGCTTTTCTGGGCAAGTTTAATAAGTGGCAATATGATTTTCAGATTTTAGCCGGGTACTGGAGAACATACGTAGTTACCGGCTTTGGATATGCAGGCAATATCCGCAATGCCGGGTTTAAGGGCGAATTGAGTTATTTTTTGGCTACTCGCGATCAGGTTTCCAACCCGAATACAGGCTTGCCAGAAGACACCGAAAACAGCCTGGCAGCTTCATTAGGTATTGATTATTCCTTTCGAAATAGCTTTTACATCAACCTGGGTTACCTGTACAACAGCCTTGGGCTGCTGGATATTAATTCCGCCCGTTTGTTCGGCTTTCAATTGGATGCCCAAAATCTATATCCCTATCGGCACTCCATCTTTTTCCAATGGAATTATCCATTCACTCCTCTGCTGTCAGGAGGCATTGCCACTATTTACAGTCCGGTAAAGGTGCATGCCCTATTCTTGAATCCTACGTTGACCTATTCCATTGCATCCGCTTGGGACCTGGATTTGGTAGGCCAGATTTCGTTTAATCGAGATCTGGAGAAAGGAGGCTATCCAAGTCCAGTCCAGTCTGTTTTTCTCAGGTTAAAACTGAGTTACTGATAGGGCGATCGCTTCTTGCAATTTGATGAATGTCGATCAACCGGTATTTCGGAGAGCGCCTGCAATCGCATTGACGGTATACAACAGCTCCGTTTGGGTGTATTCTGCCTGTTTGGAATCTGTTTGGGTCTCCTTGCGCCACTTCTGCAGTAGTTCTATTTGTTTGTAGTGCAGAGGACTCAATAAAGACGCCCGCAATTGATTGGAATAGTAGTGGTGTTCGCGGCGCTCAACAAGTTCCCGTTTGAGCAGTTTTTCCATGTGGCTGCGGACTTTGGCCAATTCATCCAAAAACAAGGATAAAAAGCGATCTCTGATCTCCGAGTCTTCCACCATATCTGCATAAGCCGTCATGATAGCCTCATCGGTGGCTGCCAAACTCGTATCCACATTAGTGAATACATAGCGGATAAAGGAATCGGTTTTCATGGCATCGCTAAGTTGAGAATAGCCTTCTGGAAAATCAGACTCCAACTGATCCAATGCACTACCTAAGCCGTACCAGCTTGACATGTTGTACCGGGATTGGCTCCACGAAAAAACCCAGGGAATGGCCCTAAGGTCGGCGAGCGTATTGGCTCCTGTTCTTTTCGAAGGCCTGGATCCGATCCGACTTTTCTCAATGGCATCAATAGGGGTGGCTTGCCGAAAGAAGGGAATAAACCCATCGATATGCATGAGTTCGGAATACACTTTCTTACTATTGACTGCCAAGGGTTCCAGGATGTCGGCTAACGGGTGAAATTTTCGGTCTTTATGTCGATCCAGCAGCGTTTTACTTAATGTATTTGCAGCCAACAGTTCCAGGTTAAAAGCTGCATTAACCCGATTGGCATACTTCTGCTCAATGGTTTCTCCCTGTTCCGTTAAACGGATTGAACCCGCAGGTGACCCCCAAGGCAAGGCTTGCAGAAAATAGTGAGTAGGTCCTGCTCCTCGGCTGATAGACCCTCCTTTACCGTGGAAGAACTGAATACTGACCCCCACATTACGACCCACCTCCGCCAAGTGAAATTGAGCTTTATGGAGGTTCCACTGGCTAGACATGATCCCACCATCTTTATTGCTATCCGAATAGCCGACCATGACTTGTTGGATCGGGTAGGTGGTTCCGGCGTTTTGTTGTTGCGCTTTTATAGTGCGTTGGGTAATGGGGTGATCTAGAAAAGATTTTAGTATTTCAGGCCCATTTTCCAGGTCCTGTATGGTCTCCAGCAATGGCACTACTGGAATATCGCAAATTAATCCTTCCGGGGTCATTTTGGCAAGGCCAGCCTCTCGGGCCAATAGATAAACCGCAAGCAGATCGGACAAAGAGCGAGTCATACTTACGATAAAAGACCCAATGCAATTCGTACCATATTTGGAAGTATGCCGCTCCACATGCCGAAGGCAATCCATCACAGTAGCAGCATGATGTTCCAGCTCGGCTTTCGGTTGAGTAAATGGACGGGCAGATGCCAGTTCGTTGTTTAAAAAAGCCACCCTCTTTTCTTCCGGCCATTCACTGAAATTAGTCTCGGATTGACTAGAGGCTTTCAAAAGCTGTTCGATGGCTTTGTCATGGAAAGCACTGTTTTGCCGAATGTCCAGGGCTGCGAGGTGAAAGCCAAAGGCTTCAACAGTCCTTCTGGCTACGAGCACGCCATCATAGGCAGTCGATTTGGCTCCGTAATCCAGAAGCGCCTCCTGTAATAAATCCAGATCTGCAATCAACCGGCGGCTATGTACATATGCTCCTTTGGTCTCCGCTAATCGAGTTGCATGTCCCCGCGCTGTATCGACAGGAAGTTTGGAAACCATCAGGTTGGTGAATTGACGAAAAGCTTCTCCTTTATTCCGGTTTATCGCTTCCTCGCCGGCCTCGCCCAATTCATCGACCATTTCCATGATTCGAGTGCGTGCTTCGGGAGTGATTTGTTCGATTTCACAGGCAAAGCTTAGCCGTTTGAGTAGGAAGATTAGTTTTCTGCGTATGATTACAAAGGCATTCAGCCGAAGCAATAACAAAGTGTCTGCTGTTACGGCACCAGAAACGAAAGGGTGCCCATCCCGGTCGCCCCCAACCCAATCTCCGAAGGTGATCTGAGGAAAGGCGCGTTGGCTGGAGATGAGATAGGCCGGCCAACCTACCTGAAGGGCAGCCTGCTCCAGTCTGCGATCTACAATGGGAAGCACTTCCGGGAAAACATTCACGAGATAGTGCATTACATTCCGTAATTCATCGGTCACATCGGGTTTTTCCAGGTAGATTTCCCCGGTTTTCCAAAGTCGGTAGATGGCTTGTTTAATGTTGTTCCGGATATTAGATTGTTCGGCGGAAGTAAACATGGAGTTTTCTCGCTGAACCATCAAAATGTAGAGGTCCCGCTGATGTTCCAGCACAGTTGTTCGTTTGGCTTCGGTCGGGTGCGCTGTCAGGACGGGTTCTATGTAGATCTCGCGCAAGCCACGCAGGATCTCACCTCTGGATATATTGGATTCAATGAGCTTGGTTAAGTTGGAAGCCCAAAGTCCGTTGACGGAGTCGTAAGCCTCTTCCTCTTGTGCCCTTCGCTCCTGGACAGCGGCGTTGATCTCTGCTGCGTTTAATAACTGAAACACCAAAGAGTACAATTGGATATGCTGAGTGGAAAGGTCTTCAATGCGAAGGTCCAACTCGTTGATCCAGGGAATCTGACGCGCCATTTCCGGCTCTCCATTTTCGATGAGTATTTCCTGGAGGGCATACAAGAGAAATTCCAGGTCTTCGTATGGTTTGCCGAGTTTCTCTTTGACGAGGGTGAATACATCTGTTATTTCCATGCGTGGTATGTGTATCATTTGTGGGTTTGTTTAAAGATGCGGGTCAGGGCCTCTACAATGTTAAGCATCCAAGATGGGAATGTAAAGCTTGCAGTTTTATGATTTTATAAATTGCTCGTCTTGATTGGTTTCTATGGGATCGATTTTAGATGTACCTACATAAAAAAGCGCTATTTGCAATCCATGCAAATAGCGCTTGAAGGGCATTATATCCCTGCCCTTATCCTGCTGAAAGATATTTGTTAGTTACCGAAGGCATAATAGTGCGTGCCAGGCTGATCGGCATAAACGCCTTCCAACATGATTCCTCCTTTTTGCCTGCTTAAAACAGACTCGAGTTCATCTACCGAATTAACGGATTTACCATTTACCTTGGTGATGATAAATCCTTCCCGGATTTGAGTTTCCCGGCGTAATTTTCCGGACTTCAATTTGGCAACCTGTACGCCTCCCTGGATCTCAAGCTCATTAGCCAGTTCCTGTTTTACCGGTTCAAACTCTACTCCCAAACGAGTTTCAACGTCTACTACTTCGCGGCTAGCTACCACTGGTTTGCCTATTCGACTGTTCAGGGTAATAGTCACTTCTTTTTCAGTGCCATTACGATCAACTAATACCTTTACCTGGTCTCCTGGTCGGCGTAAAGCAATTGCTTCCTGCAATTGAGAAACCGTTTTCACCGCTGATCCTTCAATCGCAATAATGACATCGCCGGGTAACACGCCTGCAGTGCCGGCGGCACTATTATCCAAGAGGCTATCTACATATACGCCATCATTTACTTTCAGGGATTCCTGACGAGCCAGGTTTCCGTCAACAGAGCGGATCATGATGCCCAATACACCTCGTTGCACTTCTCCAAACTCCAGTAAATCAGTAACTACCTTATTGACGATGTTACTCGGTACAGCAAATCCATAACCACTATAGGAACCAGTGGGGCTGGCGATTGCAGTATTGATTCCTACCAAGCCTCCAGCCAGATTTACCAAAGCTCCTCCACTGTTACCCGGATTGATCGCAGCATCGGTCTGAATAAAACTTTCAACTGCAAATCGCTCCCGAAGAATGTTGATACTTCTGCCTTTTGCACTCACAATACCGGCTGTAACCGTTGAGTTCAGGCTAAAGGGATTCCCTACTGCCAAAACCCACTCACCTACCTGGACCGCATCAGAATCAATGAAAGATAGGTAGGGCAGGTCTTTTTCTTTGATTTGAATAACGGCAAGGTCGGTAGTGGGGTCTGTACCGATAACCGTGGCCTTGTAAGTTCGATTGTCGTACAAGGTCACTTCAATGTCGTCAGCATCACCGACTACATGATTGTTCGTAACGATATAGCCGTCTGCGTTAATAATAACACCTGATCCGGTACCCACACGAGGTCTGCCATTCCCTCTTGGATCTCGGTCGCGAAAGAATTCCCGAAATGGGTCGGGAATAGCACGTTCTTCTCTTGAATTACTGGCAGTGGTTTGCGTTTGGGTGGACTTGATATGAACCACCGCATCAACGACCATGGCAGCTGTTTGTGTAAAGTCGAGAGGGGTACCATCTGCTGAAGGAATGAAGCCGGCAGCGGAAGCAGGCAAACGATTCACGTGTTCTATAGTCACAGATGGACGCTGTTGGTTGACCAGCGAAAAGATTCCAATACAGGTCAAACTCACTATTAAGGCCATTAGGCCGGAATAAAGAACTGTTCGATTCATGTTGTGTCAGAAGAAATTTTTGTGTTTTCAAATGGTGCCGGAATCAAATTGAACTGAAGGTGACTTCCGATTCCGGCTAAAACAAAGAGTACTCAGCCGGATCAAGGGCTGCGCACTCGTTTTATAAAGTTCTGTTAAGATATCTCAATCACCCGCACGGGTTTTTCCTTGGCTTCTTCTCGCTTGGGTAAATTCAGCTTGAGGATCCCATTTTGATAGGTAGCTTCAATAGCCCCTTCGTCAACTACTCTCTTATTTAAGTTGAAAGTACGTCGAAAGGACAGGTAACTGAATTCTCTGCGAGCAAACCGTTCGCCATTTTCCAATGCATTGCTTTTCCGGGCTTCACTGGAGATGGTCAGTACATCATCGTGCAACTCGATCTGGAAGTCGGATTTGTCCAATCCAGGAGCTGCCATTTCCACCACATATTTTTCCGGTGTCTCCATAATATTGACAGCTGGCAAGGTTGAACGGGTTTCCGAAAAGTTGAGGTTGGGCCAGTCGAATAGATTGTTCCAATCCTCTTCAAAAAAACGCTTTACGTTAGGTTCGAAAAAAGACTTTACAGGAAGCATAATCCATCCATTTAAAAAATTAGTAAATCAAATCTATCAATCAGGTTGGCTGATTATCAACTCTTTATGTGCAAATAGCATACCATTTGAAATAGGGTGACATTTTGGCGGTTTAGTATGGAAAATCCAAATTCTTCATGTTTAACATGTGTCACAATGGCGTTTTATTGGTCTTTTAAAACCCACTTATTTCTTGTCCCCCTTTTAGGGGAATTTCCGTAAACCCTTGTAAAAGGCGAGGCGAATCGGCTATTGCTACCTGCATCTTTATCCTGACAAAGGGAAAAATCCCTGCTTTTAAACAGATCTAATTAAATACGATTACACATGAAAATCGGACTAAATCAATTCCTGTACACCGGCTTAGCTGGGTTGTTGATGCTATTATCAGCTTGCGATGAAGAAAATGAAAGCTCCTACGGCTCGGAACCGGAGCAGGATCAGATTCAAATTCGGCAAGATGTGACCTTTGGGAACATTCTAGCTGACGAAGGTGGTAGCACGCTGTATTTCTTTGCCCGCGACATCGATGGTAACTCTACCTGTGAAGGGGGGTGTCTGGATAATTGGCCGGTATTCTACAAACCGAGCCTCGAGGCTGGAAATGGCCTGAACCAGGGCGATCTCGGCGTAATTACCCGTCCGGATGGTTCCCAACAGAATACTTTCAAAGGATGGCCGCTCTACTACTTTATTGGTGACAGTCAAGTTGGCGATATCAATGGCGAAGGACTTGGCAATGTTTGGTTTGTCGCCAAACCGGATTACGATGTCATGATTGCTGCGAAAGAAGTAGATGGAAACGAAGAAAAATACCTGGTTAATTCCAAAGGTAGATCGATTTATTTCTTTACTGTCGATGATCCTAATCAAAGCAATTGTGAAGGCGGTTGCCTGGATAACTGGCCTCCTGTGGGATTTGAAATTGATAAGGCACCCTCTGCTATTGATGCCTCAAAATTTGGTACGATTGTAGGTAATTCCGGCCAAAACCAGGCCACATTTGATGCACGCCCACTCTATTATTTTGCCCAGGATGTTAATCGAGGAGAGCTTACCGGACAAGGGGTAGGGGGTAGCTGGTTTATTCTTAACGAGGATTTGATCGCCAATTAAATCCAGTTTCTTTCTGGGAAAGAGCACTCGAGCCAAATGAGCTCTGGAAATGCGCTCCCAAAACATGAATTGTCGAAAGGAAAGAGGAGTCCTTACCGGGGCTCCTTTTTCTTTTTTGATCTAAAACTATTTTAAAATTAAAATGACGCATTTAAACGACTCCTTTTTCGTCTACTCTACGTTAACCCGGAAAATTCATTGAATTTTCCACCCA